>DHVS01000006.1 GCA_002412795.1 bacterium UBP2_UBA5202
GCTCCCGTTACCATATAAGAAGGGGTTCAAGGGGTTGAGTTCCGGAATTCAGTAAAACCATATGTATCTTAAAGCTTTCCGCCGTTTTTGTCAATACCATAATTGGTTGCTTACCGCAGAAAACGCTGCCCGGAGAATGGCATTCAACCTTTGTTGCCGAAGGGTCGGAAAATAGCGTCCGATTTCAATTGACAATGCGGTGTAAATATGATAATTTTTATGTTTAGTACCCGGGGCTTCTTTCGCCACAAAGGCACAAAGACACAAAGGGTATAACAATATTGTAGGGGCGATTGGCCGATCGCCCGTTGTGAATTAAAAAAGTTTTCGCGTTTTTTCGTGGTTTTAGTGGGAAATAATCAGCAAACAAGAATACAAGGAGACAGACATGCCCGACGCCAGCGACAAGATCCGCAGTTTCATCGAGAAGATGATCCGGTGGGTGCCCGGTTACACCGGCTACGCCGAAAAGGAATCCCGCCGCAACACCGACAAGCTCTTGAGAATCCACCTGGCCGGAAAGCTGGAGGAAAGCAAGACGGCCTTCGACTCTTTCGTCAGTAGCCTCAGCCAAAAGCCCGAGGCGCTGGACCTGCTCAATTCCTCCGGTTCCGTCACCAAGCTCTTGGAGAAGGTGATTGACCGCCTGAAACTGGCCGACTACGGCTACGCCGGGTTCTTTGACAGCCAGAAGATCATGGAACCCCAGCTGGACGCCCTCTACAAATTTGACCAGGACCTGGCCGTGGCCATCACCGCCATCCGGAACAAGGTCAACACCCTGACGCCCGACCAGGCCTCCCTGGCCTCCCTGCTGGCCGACCTCCAGGCCTTTGACGCCACGCTTAACGCCCGCCACGAGGCGATCTCGGAGACCAAAGCCGTATAATCATTTTAACCTTTACCACATTTACATCATTTACCACCTTGCAAAGGAGCAACGATGGCCAAGATAATGGAAGTCATAGAATTTCTGGACAATACCGGCAACCAGATGGTTCACCGGGTTCCCGAGGACGGCTCGGGCGAAACGAAGATCGGCTCCCAACTGGTGGTGCGGGAAAGCCAGCAGGCGGTGTTCTTCAGGGACGGCAAGGCCCTGGACGTGTTCGGCCCCGGCCGGCATACGCTGACCACCATGAACATCCCGCTGTTGATCAATGTGATCAAAACAGTCTTCGACGGCAAGAGCCCCTTCAGGGTGGAGGTCTGTTTCGTCAGCACCAAGGTCTTCACCGACCTCAAGTGGGGAACTTCGGAGCCCATCCCCTTCGCCGACGAGGAGCTGAAGATGATCCGGCTGCGCTCCCACGGCATCTACTCGGTCCGGATCAAGGATCCCCAGCTGTTCGTCAACAAGCTGGTGGGCACCCAGGGGCTTTATACCACCGAGCAGATAGACAATTTCCTGAAGACCATCGTGGTCTCCCGGCTGACCGACTTTTTGGGAGACACCTACAAGTCCATCTTCCAGGTGGCCCGGCATTACGACGAGCTGGGCACGGGGTTGAAATCCAGACTGCAGGAGGATTTCGGCAAGTACGGTCTGGAAGCGGTTGACGTCTACATCAACGCCATCACCCCGCCGGAGGAAGTTTCCGCCAAGATAGACGAGCGCACCGGCATCGCGGCCCTGGGCGACATGAACACTTATCTGAAATACAAGGCGGCCAACGCCATGGGCGACGCGGCCAAGAACGAAAGCGGCAACGCCGGGGCCGGCATGGGCCTGGGCGCGGGTCTGGGAATGGGAATGATGCTGCCGGGAATGCTGCAACAGGCCATGGCCTCAGGCCAGGCCCTGCCCTGCCCCAAATGCCAGACCCCGAACATGGCCGGGGCCAAGTTCTGCAGTAACTGCGGGGGAACTCTGGCGGCGGCTGCACCGGCGATGGCGCCCTGCCCCAAGTGCGGTAAGCCGATAGCGGTGGGGAGCAAGTTCTGCCCGGAATGCGGGGAGAAACTGGGTTAGGCTACCCTGCCACAAAGCCACAAAGGCACAAAGGGGCTTATTCTACGGAACTGGAAACGTCATTACGAGATGAGCCTTATGCTCGGCAAGTGAAGTAATCCAACTAATATTTACATACATTCATAGCGATAGCTGAAGACTAATCAATCATGCAGATTATCAACAGACTTACAAGCGCGGTGGTAGCATTTTTACTATTCATCACCATGCCAGTATGGTTGCCAATCCTTATCGTCGTTATGCTGCTGACTGCTGTCTATAAATTATTATATCGAGGTTGGCTAACCTACAGATTCAGCCGCGAATACGGAGAGAAAGGTAAGGTTTTAGTTTTAGTTTATTCCAGAAGTCCCAATTGGCAGGAATATATTGAAACAAACTGGATACCAAAGCTTTCTAAGTTAGCGGTCATTGTTGATTATTCTGATCGTTCAAAATGGGGCACTAAACCACCGATTGAAGTTCGTATTGCCCGTGAATGGGGTGGCGATAAAGAATACAACCCGATGGCAATTGTGCTTAGAGGTAAAAGCTTTCCACGAATGATCCGTTTTTACAAGCCATTTCTTGATTACAAACACGGCAAGGTTGAATTACTCAAAACCGCAGAGCAGAAATTATTTTCTCTTATCACAAATAGTCTTGGCAAGACTGACTAAAGCAGGCTTTGGTAAAAGCCTTGTCGAAGATCCGCCTTTGGCGGGATGATTTGCAGCGATACCATTTACGGTATCGCTGAATTATAGACCTCCACCAAAATCCTCCATGCCCTCCACCCCCTCAAACAAAACAAAACAAGTCTTCGCCCCCGGCTGCGGACTGATGCTGTACAAGCCGGAATCCGCCCAAAGACTGCATGCCCTGCTTAACCAAAGCCTGGGCCCAATGGACATGCTGATGGTCTGTTGTCATCACGACCCGCAGTTGCTGGTTAAGACCGAGGTCATCAACATCTGCCCCGGCTGCGACAAGCGGTTCCGCAACGATTATGCTAACAGCACCACCGTCTCGCTGTGGGAGATCCTGGCCCAAAGCAACACCTTCCCCTTCCCCGACTATAAAGGTCAGCGGATGTCCATATTGGACGCCTGCCCCACCCGGGACCAGCAGCGGGTGCACAAAGCCGTCCGGACCCTGCTGAATAAGATGAACATTGAACTGGCAGAACCCAAGCACACCGGAACCAAGAGCACCTGCTGCGGCGACAGTTTTTACGGGGCCATCCCGGTGGAACAGGTTAAGGAGCAGATGGCCAAGCGGGCAGGCGAGATGCCGGCGGAGGACGTGGCGGTCTACTGTATATCCTGCATCAAATCCATGCACATCGGCGGCAAACGCCCGCGCTACCTGATAGACCTGCTGTTCGGCCAGGAGACATTGCCCGGAACCTTCGAGCCCGACCAGTGGCACCAGGAATTGGACGAGTACATAGAAAAGCACTAAGTCACCATTTCATCCGCAGACGTTGTAGTGAGCGTTAGCCGAACTATTACGCAGATAAACGCAGATTATTTTAATGTTTACCCCAATTAGCTCAGAAAGCTGGTAGAACACCCCGGTACCAACCCCGGTATGTCGCGTTAAAACGATCAGCGAGCATCGCAGTTGACGGCGGTTAATAGCTTGTCTGCATGTTTGAGGGCTTGGCCAAAGCCCGAGTTCAGACAAGCCCGCCGGAGACGAGAAGCGCAACGCGGGCCCGCTGAAGCTTTAGCGTAAGCGTGGCCAGGAGAGTTTTAAGCGACGAGCTTTTTCTTTTGGTTCTTTGCTGGCGCCTGCCCTGAGATGGCTATTTACCTTACAAACGAAGGGGCGGTACAAAAAGAAAAGAACATATTGGTAATGGTCTACGTTTTTGAAGGAACCACAATTCAGTCAACCTGTAAAATCTGCGGATAAAGGAATCCATGCTCATCAAAACCATCGGCTTCTTGGCCGGACTGCTTACCACCGTCAGCTTCCTGCCCCAGGTCATCAAGACCTACCAGACCAAGCGGGCCGAGGACTTCAACCTGCTGTTCATGCTGTTGTTCACCCTGGGGCTGATATTCTGGCTGTTTTATGGTATAATCATCCGCGAGTGGCCGATCATCCTGGCCAACAGCGTAACCTTGGTGCTGAATTTCATCCTGCTGGGGATGAAGATGAAGTATAAAAAGAAATGACCTAACCCCTGCCCCTTCCCCGCAAGGGAAGGGGGCTAACCTCCCCCTCCTACCAGGAGGGGGAACGAGGCGGTGCACCGAGAAAGTGTACTTGATTGACATACGAAGTGGGGCGGTCATAACAACGGCAGTTGTTTTAAAATATTATTCCTTATATGATATGAAAAAAACCATCATCGTAATTGCGGCCTTTGGGCTGTTCTTTGTGGCTCTGGCATTTTTCATCTGGCGGCAGCACCGGATATACCAGGCCGGTGAACGGCCGGTGCCAGCCGAGCAGACCGTTGTCCAGCCAGCGCCCTTGGCCCCAGCGGACACCGGAAAAACTGCCGAACCGGAGTTCAATTACGCCCGGCTTACCGGAGACAGCCTTCACCTTTATTCCCTGCCTGTCAAAAGCGACTCCACCCTAGAGACCGTCCTGTACAAGGACGAACTGGACAATGACCGTATCCAGCTGATAACCAGGAAAGGCGACTGGTACCAGAACGAGGACAGCCTGTGGCTTTACCAGGACGAAATCGTTCCCTTTTACAGCCCGGACACTCCTTGAAAGGAACCGGCGCATTAGGATAAATCAATATACTATATTCAAATTAAGAACCCTGCGGCAGAG
>DHVS01000022.1 GCA_002412795.1 bacterium UBP2_UBA5202
ATTGATTTTGCCAAAGTTCAGTAATGTAAAGACAGGATTAACATGATTGTTTAGGATAATTTTACTTGGCGGGTCGAATGCCTAGGGCGCCGTACCATCCGGCGGGCGTGGGGCGATAACGCCGAGCTGACCGGCAGATGCCTTCTGTTGACCTGTCCCAGCCGCCACCGCGCATCACGTGGTGTTTACCAGCCACCGGGCCGGTCGGATTGCTTGGTTGTGATCTAGCATAATAATCCCCATCATACAAATCATTGCACCACTCCCAAACGTTACCGGCCATATCGTAACAACCGTAAGGGCTTATGCCCGCCGCAAAACTGCCCACCGGCGCAGTCCCATCATACCCGTCGCTGCTTCCACCACCGTTGCATTTCAGGGGATCCCACTCGTTGCCCCAGGGATATTCCCGGCTATCCGTGCCCCTGGCTGCTTTCTCCCACTCTGCCTCGGAAGGCAGTCGCAAACCCGCCCAGTCGCAATAAGCCTTAGCGTCTATCCACTGTAATTGTTTTATTGGATAATTGGCTTGATTTATGTCCGGCTGCTTGCGAAAAAGACCCCGTATTGAATATCCAGTAGCATTGGAGAAGGCCATAAACTGACCCACCGTTATCTCAAATTTGCTAATGTAGTACCGGTCGAGGGTCACTATGTGGACCGGCCGTTCATTCTTGTCTCCACGATTGCTGCCCATGGTGAATGCGCCGGCCGGCACTTCGATGAGTGTTGAGCCGTCCTTTTCATTGCGGTACTCCCGGTAACCCTGACTATTTGTTGCCAGGTAGGTTAGTTCCAGCCCCTGCGGTTTTGCGGCGGCCTGGGCCGGTGGTGTTCCCGCCCCACCGCCAGAGAATACCGTGGCTGCTTCCCGCATGGCATTCAGCAAATTGGATACATCCCCGGTATATTGGCGCGAGAACGCCTTGTCAATCTCCCCGGTCTTCACGTCCATGATCCTCAGTTCCACCGCGTATACCGTGCCCAGTCTGCCGATCGTTCCGCCCACCATCTTCTGCACCCCCAAAAGTTGTCCGGCCTCCACCAAACAAGCCCCCTGGTCGCAGGCCCCGCTTTGCTGAAACCCCTGTTCTTTTAATATCTCGTCCCGCTTGGAACGTTCCACCACCTTGTAGAAACCATAATTCACAAATTCGTTCAATAGTTTATCGGTAAGCATCATCACTTCGTTAGGCGCCAGCCCGCTGGTTACGTTTAGATCCATTACCGAAAGGGTCAGCTTTTGGGCTTGGGTTGACATCGGGATCGCCAAGGTCGCAACCAGCAGGCACAATGTTATTTTACGCATGTTTAGACTTATGCTTTATTAATTAAATATGTGAAATCTGCGGATCGTGTTTTCTGGGATCAGTACTCCACCTTTACCAGGCACAGCCCGCAGGCCGGGGCGGTCTTGCCAGCCAGGGTCCGGTCCCTGGACTCCAGTATTCTCTTCATATCCTCCGGCTTAAGGTGCCCCCGGGCTGTGTCCATCATGGTCCCTACGATGATCCGGACCATGTTGTGCAGAAAGCGGTCGGCCAGGATCTCAAAGCTGAGCACGCCCCCGTAGTCCTTCCAGCCAGCCCGGGTCACGCTCACGTTGAAGTTGTCGACTTCGGCCTGGGCCGATGCAAAGGCGGTGAAATCGTGTTTGCCCAGTATTACATTGCACAGCTCAGGCAGGACCTCCCGGTTCAGCGGATAGATGATCCTCCAGGCATAGCGCTCCAGCAGGGGCGAACGCCGGGTGATTATCTGATATCTGTATAATCTGCTTTTTGCGCCGAACCGGGAATGAAATTCAGGATCCGTTTCTTCGGCCTTGAGCACCGCTATATCTTTTGGAAGTACTGCGTTCAAACCCTCGTTGAAGGCTTTTAGCGGGATGTCCGTTTCCGTCTTGAAATTGGCCACCTGCCCCGAAGCATGGACCCCGGCATCGGTGCGGCCCGAACCTGTCAGCGACACCTTCTCCCCGGTCATCTGGGACAGGGCCGACTCCAGCACCCCCTGCACCGTGCGCTGCTCCGGCTGGACCTGCCATCCGGCAAAGGCCGTGCCGTCGTATTCAAGAAAAAGTTTGATGTTCCGCAATTTGTAACTATATCTGTAGATTTTTTGACAGGATTAACATGATTTCCCGGATTCAATCACTTCACCCCTTCCCGCATCGGGAAGGGGATGGGGGTTAGGTCGGTGCCCAACCCTAAACAAAGCGCATGGGGTTCAGCATCTCCCGGGGCGTGATATGATACATCCCCACCCGTTCTATCAGCAGCTGCTTGATCTTCCCCTCCGGCAGTTCCAATATCACCGCCAGCGCCTCGTTCAGCTTGACCCCGCCCTCCACCAGCCGCATTTTGATCTTAAGGGAACCGGCCTCGGCCGAGATGTCCAGTATCTGCGGGGCCAGGTCCAGTTCCTTGTGCTGGTCCTTGCGCAGGACGTTGACAAGCCAGGGCTTTTTGCCGTCCAGTATCTCTTTGGCCTTTTGGACAGCGGCTTGAGGATCGAAGTCCGAATCGCTGATGATCCTGTATTCAGCGGCGTCGCACAGTTCGGTGATGGACTTGGCGTTGCCGAAGATCGGCTTGGACTCCAGCACATTCAACCCCGGCGGCAGGTGGGGGTTGAGCAGCAGACCGATGTCATCGGACAGAGGCCGGTCCAGCTGGATGTCCATGTAGTCGGCGCTGGTGGTCAGTCCCAAAGCCAGCGGCGGGCCGAAAGCTATTTTGGGATGCGGGGAAAATCCCTGGGAAAAGGCCACCGGCAGCTCCGCCCTGCTGACTGCCCTCAGCCAGGCCCGCATCAGGTCCAGGTGCGAGATGAAGCGAAGCTCGGGGCCCTTGGCATAGCGCAGGCGGAACTTGGTCCTGGCCAGCGGGGCCGGCCCGGCCATCTTCTTGGCGCTGCGCCCGAAACCGTCTGCCAACTGTTTAACACTTGCCGTTTCCCGTTTGACGTTTACCGTTAATGGTTCTTTGTTCTTTGGTAATTGTTCATTGTTAATTGCTGATTGCGTCCCGCAGTCCGTCCCGCAGTCCGCCCCGCAGCCGAGGCATCCCTGCTCCCGGCAGTCAGAGGTGATCTGTTCCTGATAGGCTTTCTGCTTTTCCTGCAGCAGGAATTTCTTGGAGACCCCGTAATCTATATTATCCCAGGGCAATGTTTCCTCGGCGGTCCTGGCCCGGCACAGTTCGTTAAGGTCAAGGCCCAGTTCCTGCATCGCCTCTTCCCACCGGCCCCAGACAAAATGCTCGCTCCACTGGTCCAGCCTGGCACCCTTCTGCCAGGCCTTTTCTATCAGGGCCGCCGTTTCGCTGCCGCCCCGGGCCAGCAGTCCTTCAAGTTTGGAGGATCGCAGGTCGTGCCATTTCATCTGGACCTTGTGGGACTTGAGGCCCCGGGATAGAAGGTCTATCTTCCGGCACAGTGTCTCCCAGCTGTCCTGGGCCTCCCACTGGAACGGGGTCTGGGCTTTGGGCACAAAGGGCGAGACCGCCACCTTCAGGTTGACCCCCAGTTTTGAGGCCTGGTGGCAGAAGTCGCAAAGTTCCTTGAGGTCCTCTTCGGTCTCGGTGGGCAGTCCGATCATGAAATACAGTTTAACCTGCATCCAGCCCTCTTTTTTGGCCAGAGCTATCACCCGCAGCAATTCTTCTTTGCTGATCCCCTTGTTGATCACATCCCTCAGACGCTGGCTGCCGGCCTCGGGAGCGAAGGTCAGGCCGGTCTTCTTTACCTTTTTCAGGGCCTCTATCATCTCACCGTCAAA
This sequence comes from bacterium UBP2_UBA5202, assembly GCA_002412795.1. Lineage (GTDB taxonomy): Bacteria > Edwardsbacteria > AC1 > AC1 > EtOH8 > UBA5202. The sequence continues at coordinate 3,782 of DHVS01000022.1, forward strand.
GGAATCAAGCCTCAATGACGGCAGGGAGATGGCCACTTTGGAATTGGAGAAACATCCGTTCAGTTTATTCAGCAGCCCCGGGAGATCCGGGTAATCCCCGGAGGAAAGAGAGAGCAGCGAGACCTCGTCCCATCCGCTTTTGGCGATGCCGTCCTTGGCCAGCTTCACCACTTCGTCTTCGGACCTCACCAGCCGTGGGCGGTAGACCATCCCGGCCTGGCAGAAACGGCAGCCCCGGGTGCAGCCCCGGGCGATCTCCACCGTCAGCCGGTCGTGGGTCACCTCCACCAGCGGCACCAGCGGCGGGTGGGCGGCGTCTTTGATGTCAAATGAGGAGATGTGCCTGGCCCTGATCCTGGTTTGTGAGCCATCGTGGATCACGGGAACATAGACACCCGGGATCCCGGCCAATCTTTCGATTTTCTGCCTTCTGCTTTCGTTTTTCGCCTTGGCTTCCTGCAGCTGCCCGCAGATGTCCACGATGGCCTCCTCGCCGTCTCCGATCACGAAGGCATCGAAGAATTTGGACAGCGGCGCCGGATTGGCGCAGCAGGAGCCGCCCCCGATCACCAGGGGATGTTCCTCTTGTCGCTGGTCAGAATACAGCGGCAGGCCGGCCAGGTCCAGCAGGTTCAGCACCCCGGCATAGCACAGCTCGGTCTGCAGGGTGATTCCCAGGACGTCGAATTCCTTAAGCTCGCGCCGGGTCTCCCATCCGAACAGCGGGATCCCCTGCCTGCGCATGGCCTCTTCCATGTCCGGCCAGGGCAGGTAGCTGCGGTCGGCCAATGCCTGCGGCAGCCGGTTGACCACCGAATACAGAATGGCCAGCCCCAATCCGGACATCCCGATCTCATAAAGGTCGGGATAGGCCAGGGCGATCTTTACCTGCGCCTGATCCCAGTTTTTGTGGACGGAATTCAGTTCGTTATCGGTGTAACGTCCCGGCCTCTGCACCAGAGGCAATATTTTATGTAAATTGGAGTTATGCATAATACTTGTATAATATTACCCAGGATTAGCCGCAGATGGCACATAAACCACAAAAACGTAATAGCGTTATTACGTAATAACGTTAAACGGGTTAATTATGTGTGCTCTGTGCTTTTTGTGGCTAAAGACTTGCTCCTTACGTTGATTTTATCATAGCGGATTGAGTTTTGCAATCAAATAAAACCCGTATTTATGGTTGTTTTTGGGGCTTGGTTAGATAAAAAGGTAAAGGCGCCCTAGCAACCCTTGTTGGGGTCATCAGAACGCCTTAAAAAATGGAGCGGGTGAACGGAATTGAACCGTCGTATCCTGCTTGGAAGGCAGGAGCACTAACCGTTGTGCTACACCCGCTTGTTGGATTGCAAAGACTTACGTGAGTGGTTTTTGGGTGGTATGGTAGCTTGTGCCATATTTGTGCCATCTTTGGTGAACCCGATCCGGTTGATGGCCTCCCTTACGTGTTCCTGTGAAAGATGTGAATAGCGCATGGTCATCTGGGTCTGTCAAGTATTTTGTGTAA
>DHVS01000033.1 GCA_002412795.1 bacterium UBP2_UBA5202
CCGGCACCGTCCGGGGCCATGATCAAATCGATAAATTCCCGGAGCGCGGCCATCACGGTGGGCTACAAGTATGGGCCGACCTTCCGGGACAGCGCCATGCTGTACCCCTGGGGGTTAAAGAGCAAGACGGCCGCAATAGATACCATTCGTACTGCATTGTCGGGACGCAGATATTTTGGCAACCAGCAGAAGAACCTGTGCGACACCATCCTGGCCTGGGGGGTGGCCGAAAGCACCACGGTGATAACCGCCACCTTCGGAAAGGACGCCTTGGCCACCAGTCAGAACGGAATTCAGGCCTGGGTAGGCAGGGATACCATCTATGTCCGGCGTTTTTCCGCCGCCGACCCCAATAATTATTACTGGCGGGCGGAAAAGGTTGTTTCAGGGACACAAATACAGGCCGATCCCTACTCTTCCGGGGCCGGACAGCCATTAGACCGACCGACGGCAAATACTTTAGCGCCAAAGCTGGAGCAGAGCTATCCCAACCCGGCCGCCCAGAAGGCGACAATATCCTATCAAACCGCCCGGGCCGGACAGGTAAGCCTTGCGGTATATAACATGCTGGGGCAAAAGGTGAAGGTCCTGGTGGACCAGCCCCAGCCGGCCGGCAGCTACAAAGTGCAGTGGGACGGCAGGAACCAGCAGGGCCATGGCGTCTCTTCGGGGGTCTATATTTATGAATTAAAAACGGAAGAAACTAATATAACCAAGAAATTAGTTCTGACCAGGTGATCTGTGGTCATAACAAAGGGGAACGAAAATGAGAAACCCATTATTGACCCTGATAATTCTTGCCGTTCTTTTTCCAACGGCTTGGGCGTTGGATGCCGACAGTCTGGGTTCAAACCCCTGGACATCATACCTGCGGAGCGATGTGGCTGATACGATTTTGGGAGAGTTGTGGTTTTCTGGGGCTCCATTTGCAGCAGAAAACCCTAATTTTGTTTACCCGTTATGTTGGAATCTTGTAACCGGGAAGTTGGAGTATTCGCAATATACTATTTTGAACACGCCCGTCGTTGGTACCGGCCGTGCTGAAAGCCTAACTGTTGGCGGTGTCGCACACCCCGGTGCATCCTTCCTGCGGTCCGATGTCCGTGACACCCTTTCCGCATCACTTATATTTCGTGGCGCAGGGCGGTTGCATGGCGTGAGTGATAGTGCGGGACAAGCTGCTATTGAAATCTTTTTGGCAGACGACAGGGCAAAGGCAATACATCTGTCCGCCGGTAATTTAGATCCATCCAGCCAGGCATCTCTTTTGTTTATAACAGGTAATGGTAAAAACAACAACGATGGAACCTATACCGACCTTACGAGATATGGCGAATTAGGACACAACGTTCACGGGCAGGGTTTTTATATTGGTAATAACTCCTGGGGGACGTATTATGATATAACTGCCGCTGCTGTTGGCGCATACTTTGAGAGCAATTTTGCCTCTGTTTCAAGTTCGGTTGGCGCATATTTTATGCAAGACTACGCAGGCGGTGGCAGAGGGATACCAATCAAAGGGTATATGCAAGGCAACGCCTCATATCCCTTTGCCATCATAACTGGAGATGGGGGCAGCTATACAGATAGCGCTTTCATATATCGCTGGGGTGTCCTTGCGGACAGTTTTAGAGCAAGAAAAGGTTTTTACGGGGTCAAGGCCGAAGTTGAAACGGTCAAAACAGCATTATGCGGGCGGCGCCTTTTCAGTAATGGTGGTTTAAATCTATGCGATACAATTATCGTGCCAGGAGTAGTAGGTAGCACCACAGTGGTCACGGTCAGCTACGGAAGGGACACCCTGGCTTCCAGTTGGAACGGTCTGCAGGCCTGGGCGGGCAAGGATACGATCTACGTCCAGCGCCGGGCGTTAACCGACCCCGGCTGTTATTACTGGCGGGCCGAGAAAGTGGTAGATCCCGCCCAGATCCAGCCCGAAGTCCCGCCCAGCGGAATGGAATTTCCCCCCGAAATACCCACCCCGCCGGCCCCGGATGTAAAACTTATGCAGAGCTATCCCAACCCGGCCGCCCGGAAGGCGACAATATCCTATCAAACCGCCCGGGCCGGGAAGGTCAGCCTTGCGGTATATAACATGCTGGGGCAAAAGGTGAAGGTCCTGGTGGAACAGCCCCAGCCGGCCGGCAGCTACAAAGTGCAGTGGGACGGAAGGAACCAGCAGGGACATGGCGTCTCTTCGGGGGTCTATATTTATGAATTAAAAACGGAAGAAACCAATATAACCAAGAAATTAGTTCTGACCAGGTGATATCCGGCCGGAACAAAAGGGAGCTGAAAATGAGGCATTTATTTTTTACCCTGATAGGGCTGGCAGTCTTTTCCACAGCAGCCCTGGCCCTTAACGCCGACAGCCTGGGGGGCAACCCCTGGACCAGCTATTTCCGGAAGGACGTGCCGGACACAGCCTTTGGAATGAAGTGGTTCCCAGATAGTTTGGTGCTGGGAAACTATGTCACCGGGGCGGTAAAATTACCTTATCTGAGCAATATTTATGGCATCAACAACCCGGGAGATCCATATTGGGCACAGGTTGATTTGTACGGAGATGGCATCCTGATGACCCACGGACCGACAGCCACCGGTGTCTTTGGAATTAATTTACAGGAATACAACCCGGACCATGTTTTAGTGCAACTGGATGCGTATGTTCCGCTGAACACCAACGCCCATCTGTTACGGTTGTCGGGAATGGGTTACTCCTCACCGCGCAGCCAAATATCTGAGCTGATGAAAATTGCCGAGATCAGCGCCTGCGGCATAGGTTTGGGTCTATACAATGCGTCAGATAGCTCGGTGGGAATATACATCGACCAGGGGGGCTCGGGCTCTGCCATCAGATTAGAAAACAACTTTATGTCCACCGGCTACGGGTTATATATAGACAATAACAACACCGGCACGGCATTGTATATTGAGGATTTTCACCGGGGGAAGATAATCCGCACGCTTCAAGACTCGGCTAACAAGCCGGCCATAACGTCTATTTACAGAGGTTCCCAGTCCGGTTTTCCCGATGACAGCTCCATGTTCTACTGGTGGGGACTTAAGGGCCATAAGGCCGAGGTGGAAACAGTCAAAACAGCTTTGTGCGGTTTAAGGACCTTCGGCAGCGGAAACCTGTTTGATACCATTTTGGTTACCGGGGTGGCCGAGAGCACCACGGTGGTGACCGCCAGCTACGCCGGGGGCTTCGAATCTATCACCTGCACCCCCCTTCGGATAAGGGTGGAAACCGGCGCCATCATAGTAAAACGCGGTCTGGCAACAGATCCCGATCAGTATTACTGGCAGGCTGCCATGATGCTGAGCACCAATCAGAACCAGCCTCCTCCTCCTCCTCCTCCCGGCAAACCTCTGGGGTTTTCACTATACCCAAATCCTTCTTCAGGGCTGGTAACGGCCAAGTACGCCCTAACACAACCCGGTCCGGTAGAGTTGGGGGTGTATAATTTACTGGGTCAAAAAGTAAGGACAGTGGTAAACCAATGGCAGCCGGCCGGGTCCTACAGCGTCCAATGGGACGGAAAGAACGATCAGGGCCGTAAAGCTTCAGCCGGAGTATATCTTTACCAGCTTAAGGCCGCCGGATGCAGGGAGACCCAGAAGATGGTGGTGATAAAATAACAACCGGACAAGAGGCAATTAATATTGAAACAGGCGGCTGAAAAGATGAACGATACACAATGAGCCTGACCCGTAAGATAGCCCTCAACACCGCAGTCAACCTGGCCGGACAGGGAGCCTCATACCTGCTGGGGGCGGTCTCCATGATACTGACCATGCGCTACCTGGGCCCGGAAACCTTCGGATCCTACAGTCTGGTGATGGTTTTTGTGGGAATAGTCGGGGGGCTGGCAGAACTGGGCGGGCAGATAATTCTGGTGCGGGAGATCAACCAGCGGCCGGCGGAATCGTCAAAGATAATCGGCAATTTTATACTGCTGAAGGCCGCTTTATACCTGCTGGCGTTTGTCCTGGGACTGGGAGCCACCTGGCTGATGGGATATCAGAAGGACATCCTTTTCCTGCTGGTGCTGGGCCTGTTGGCCATGTTCTTTTCCTTTCCGGTATCGGTAGGAGCAGTATTTCATGCAAGGTTGAAAATGTGGTACGCCGTGATAATAAATATTTCAGTCAAATTCGTTACTTTCGGTACGGTATTGTTGATGATCTGGCTTAAGAAGGGTTTGCCGGTTATTTTATGGAGTAATATTATTGTTGCTGTTCTGAGTTCGACGGTTTACTGGATACTGGTTCACAAATGGGAGAGGCCTGATTACCGGCCGGACAGGAGAATGCTGTTATATCTGCTCCGGCAGTCAGCGCCGATGGGTATGCTGGTGTTTGTGGGGGGCTTGGTGTTTCGTTCCGACGTGTTGCTGCTCTCCAAGCTTTCAGATCCCATGTCCCTTGGCCTTTACAGCGCTGCCTACAAATACGTGGAGTGGGGACTGTTGGTCATTACCGGCCTGCTGATATCGCACCTGCCGGTTTTTTCCCAGTATCTCAACAGCGAGCCGGAGAAGGTCCGCCGGCTGTTCCGGGTTTCCTTTGAGATCATCGGATTGTTCCTTATCCCGGCTTCAATTTTTGTGGGGTTTAACGCTGCCGAACTGATCCGGCTGGTTTCGGGACCGCTTTATATGGAAGGGTCGTTGGCGCTGGCGGTGCTGATATGGGTGGTGCTGCTGAACAGCTGGAATGCAATGGCGGTAAATATTCTTATTGCCGGCCACAAAATGAACGCGCTTTTATATTTATATTTTCCGGTAATGGCGATAAATGTGATAATTAATTATTTTGGAATTCCCTTGCTGGGCTTTGAAATCTGCGCTGCAAGTTCTGTTTTGAGCGAAGTGTTAGCAGTGGTGCCGCTTTTTATAATGATGAAGAAATGGTATGGTTTAAGCCCTGTCTGGCTGAACACGATAAAACAGCTCATTCTAAGCATAGTAGTGACAATCCCAATGCTGTTGTTTCCGGCCGCAAACATCATGGCAAGAGCCGGGGTCTACATTATTGCCTGGTTGGCCCTGGGGGTGCTCATAAAAGTTCTGGATATTGACCGTTTAAGAGACATATACAACAAGACCAGGGGGCAAACATGCTAACTTGCCCGAATTGCGCAAACAACAATATCAAGAGGTATCGCAATTACGAAATTCCGGTGCCGGATGACGGACAGGTATTTCATCTGGACCGCTGTCCAAACTGCAGGCTGGTTTTTACCAGCCCAAAACCGCGGCCGGAACTGCTGGCTCGACTGTATTCGGACAAAGGGTATTATTCGTATCAGAAATTCCACATTCCCCAAGATGATCAGGCAACCTCTTTTAAAAAAAGGGTAAAACGTTGGCTGAAAGCAGCAGTGATCGACCATTACTATGGATATGGCAAACAAAATGAAGACTTTAAATCAAATATCTGCCAGAAGATGATAGGATTGGCGGTCAAGGGACTGGTTAAAGACGATGTTGTGTATGGGAAAAGAATCATAACTTATGTAAAAAATGGAAAGCATTTGGATATTGGTTGTGGCAGCGGGGGCTTTGTGTATTGGATGTCAGGGAAGGGATGGGACAGCTGTGGCATAGAACTTAATCGCGAAGCCGTGGAAATTGCCCGAGAGCTGAACCTGAATGTTAAGGAAAGCGATCTTGAAACTGCCGGCTACCATGAAAATTATTTTGATCTGATAACCGCCTGGGAGGTGCTGGAGCACATACCCGACCTGAAGCAATTTTTAAGCGAGGTGCGCCGAATTTTAAAACCGGGAGGCAAATTTTCCGGCAGCGTACCCAATATAGTAAGTTGGGAGGCTTTGCTCTTTGGCAAAGATTGGCAGCCATTGGAAATACCTTATCACCTGTACCACTTCTCCCCGGAATCTCTTAGGTCTGTTTTAGAAGGTTCAGGGTTGAAGCTGGAAAGAATGGAATTCTTGAAGATCACACACAGCTGGGATGCATCCCTGGAAAAAAAATACGGCCAGGACAGCCGGCTTTTGCCATTCCTGCGACTACTGGGCCGGACGTTTTACCTGCTTTCAAATATATTTGGATACGGAGCCAGATTAAAGTTTGTTGCCGTGAAACAGAATTAAGAATCAAAACGCGATGAAAAAAATTGTATTAGTCAACCCACCCTTTGCTTTAAAGCCTGAGCCACAACTGCCTTTGTCATTATTGGGGGCCAGTGCATTGTTGGCGGCCGAAGGGTATCAAATTGGCGTCATCAACGGATCAACGGACAGTGGTTATATTGAAAACACCATAGAGGCATGCAGCGAATCTGTTTGCCTGGGGATTTCTGCCATGACCGGCTTTCAGATAAGAGGAGGGCTGGCGGTCAGCAGAGCGGTAAGAGAAAAGTACCCCGATTTACCAATAGTTTGGGGCGGCTGGCATGGCGCAATACTGCCCAGGGAAACTGTTGAAAACCAGGCAGTGGATATTGTCGTCCGGGGGCAGGGTGAAAGGGCACTATATGAACTGGTTAAAATCTGGGAGGCGGGCAAAAAAGACGTTTCGGCAGTTTTGGGCATTGGGTATAAAGCCAATGGGCAAGCGGTCCTCTCACCAGTGCGCCAATTTGAAAATGTCAATAATTATCCCGCCATGCCATACCATTTAGCGGATGTTGAACCAATATTACGTTACCGCGCCCTGAACGGGCAGGGACGAATGATGGAATATTCATCCAGCCAGGGTTGTCCGAACGGATGCACTTTTTGTGCTGAGCCGCTGGTAATGGGCAGACGCTGGTCCGGGTTGGACGCCGAACGAGTGGTTAGCGAGTGGAAGTTTCTGGCAAAACGATATGAACTGAATTCCATCAACCTGGTGGACAGCAATTTTTTTGTTGACCGGAAAAGGGTGGAAGCGATCTGCCGGGGCGTCATAAATGAAAAACTGAAAGTTACCTGGCACAATGCCAACGCAACCATCAATTTTTTGGCTGGCTTTGATTCTGGCATGTGGGACTTGCTTTACGCCTCAGGCTGTCGCTCTATTCTGGTTGGGGCAGAGTCCGGTTCCCAAGACATGTTGGAAATGGTGGATAAAAAGTGTACCGTAGAAGATATCTTAAAGGTGGCCGAATCCAGTAGAAAACACAGGATTGAAATCAGTTTTTCATTTATGACGGGACTGCCGCCGGGCAATGAAAAGACGGGCCCGGAAAAGGAATTTAAGGATACCATCCGGTTGATATATGGTATCTTAAAAATAAACAAACGGCATGATATAAAAATATTTCTCTATACCCCCTATCCCGGTTCACCGCTTTATCGGCGCAGTTTGGAACTGGGTTTGCATCCGCCGCAAAGGTTGGAAGATTGGAGCAACTATGAACTGGCAAATATCACCACCCCTTGGATTAGAGACAGTTTTAAAAACAAGGTTGATGTGGTGAGGTCTTTTATCATTCCTTATTATCAGCGGGACAATAAGGACGTTCAAGGCCTCTTGGCCGTGATAAGAAAAATCCTATCCTATATTTCGGGATTGCGTTTAAAATACGGTTATTTCGGGTTAGCGTTAGATTATTGGTTGGCAAAAAAATGGCGGCAAAAAAAAGGCGTTGGTTTTTAGAATGATAGTAATACTGATTTTGTAATAAGCACGTTGAAGATGATAAGTTATTAAATGCAGTTCGATACTTTAATATTTGCCTTATTTCTGCCAGCAGTATTCCTTTTGTATTGGTTTGTTTTCAAAAGAGATGCCCAGTGGCAGAACATCTTTTTACTGTTTGCCAGCTGTGTTTTCTATGGATGGTGGGACTGGAGGTTCCTTTTGCTGGTCGCAATTAACAGTGGTGGGGACTATACCGCTGGGCGGCTGCTGGGAAATATTGTTGGTGCTAGAACCCGTAAACTGATATTGTTCGCGAGTATTTTTTTAAATCTGGCGATACTTGGATTCTTCAAATATTTTGATTTTTTCGCTGGTAGCCTCAACATCTTGCTGGCTTCGGTAGGTATCAGTTTTCAGGTTCACACCTTAAACCTGTTTCTTCCCTTGGCTATAAGTTATTATACTCTGCAGACCATGAGCTACACCATTGACGTTTCTCGAGGGAAGATCAAGCCGGTTGAGGATTTCGTGGCATTTTTTGCCTACATAACATTTTTCCCGAAATTGTTATCCGGACCCATCGAAAGGGCTACCACATGCCTTCCACAATTCCTGAAAAAACGCGAATTTGATTACGATAAGGCTGCCGATGGCTTAAGGCAAATATTATGGGGTTTATTCAAAAAAATGGTAGTCGCTGATTCCTGCGCAGTCCCGGTTAACGCGATATTTGCAGAGCAGGGATACTCAAACGGCAGCACACTATTGTTGGGGGGGGTGTTATTTGCCGTTCAGATCTATGCTGATTTTTCCGGTTATTCAGACATTGCCATTGGCACGGCAAGGTTGTTTGGTATAGACCTGATGCGTAATTTTGCCAATCCATATTTTTCCAAGAATATTGCGGAATTCTGGCAGCGTTGGCATATCTCTCTTTCCACTTGGCTGCGGGATTATCTTTTCCTGCCTATGTCCTATTCCCTGGCCCGGAAGTTTAACAGGGAAAGTTACTTGGGGATCCGAGTAGACAGAATAATAGGAATTATAGCCACTAATTTTACTTTCTTGATCTGCGGCCTATGGCATGGGGCCAATCTTACATATGTGGTCTGGGGAATGATGCACGGATTGATGCTGACGCCCCAGATATTTAAGAAAAAAAAGCTAAAACTGAAAACCAGGCTCAACCGATACTCCTGGTGGCACCCAGCCTTCGATTTTATTAAAATATCTACAACTTTTTTGTTGGTGGTCTTGGCTTGGATAATATTCAGGGCAGAAAACATATCTGCTGCTATTTCTTACCTACGGGAGATATTTACCTGGACGTTGTTCGACACCCCCAGCCTGTTATTGATAAAGAAAAAGGTGCCATTGGGGATAACCATTCTGGTAATCGTGGAATGGCTCCAACGAAACCGGCAGCACGGAATGGATTTTAGCGGGGGCAATATTCCCCAGCCTGTCCGCTGGACGGCATATGTTCTGCTTACCGTGGCGACAATTATATTTTCAGGCAGCCCCCAGAAGTTTATCTATTTCAAATTCTGATGCATATGCGGCGTTTTTTAAAAAAAATAGCGTTATATTTTGGGATCATGCTTTTAGTGATCGCGGGCCTGGCCTGGAGTTACAAGTTGAAAATGGATTCCTTGAATATCCGGCCGGGCATCACGACCCTGATCTGCGGGGACTCCCAGCCCCAAACCGCCCTGAACGACAGTATAATTCAAAGCTCCATGAACATTGCCCAAGGCAATGAGCATTATTTTTACACCCATCAAAAGCTCAAATATCTATTGCCCCGTAACCCCGGAATCAAGCTGGTGATCTTGGGCATCTCATATCAAACGTTCACGACATCCTTTGACAAACTAATAGCTACGATGTTACCTCAGCATTTATTGATTCTGGATTTTACCGGCAAACTGTTCGTGGTAAAACAGCACCCACTGGAATTCCTGACCTCGCTCAGGGCAATCACCCACGAGTTTAATGCAATAGTGAATGCCCGTAGTTATTCTGATTACTGGCTATGGGGGGGCTTCATCAAAAGCGACATTTCAAAGCTTGATGAATATTCTATAGACGATGGGATAAAAGTGCGCTACTACGAAACTCGGGGAGGACTACAGGGTTATTCAATTTGGCAGGAGCCATATCTTAAAGAGATCATTAGGCTTTGCCATGATCGCGAGATCAAAATCGTATTGGTCGGCACTCCGGTCAATTTCCGGTTTGCAGATAAGATTCCGGATAAATTCATTCGTAAATTTCATAGCATCTTGGGCTCGATAGACAGCAGCAAGGTGGTTATTTTAGATTACCAAGGCATTGAAATGCCCGACAATTGCTTCCGGGACGGACACCACTTAAACTCACTGGGAGCAGAGAAGTTCTCCAAACTGATAGCTGAATCCCTGGATAAATAGAAAAACAAACAAAACTATAAGCAGAAAAGCATTTGAACCAAACAATGAACATATACGGCCGCGGCCCCATCTGGCACGTCATCAGGGAAGTTCGGGGTACAGCCCTAAATATTCTTGATGTCGGGTGCGGTGCCGGGGCCACCGGTGCAGAATTGCATAAGATGGGGCATACGGTTTACGGATTAGATATAAATCCCGAGGCCGTCGCAGAGGCCAGTTCCAGAATAAAGCAGGCATTGGTATTGGATATAGATAAAGAAATCCAAATGCCTTTCCCCCCAAAATATTTTGATCTTATAATCCTGGCCGACGTGTTAGAACACCTCCAGCATCCTAAGCACGCCCTGGAAATGGTCAGGGAGCATCTTAAAGACGACGGACGAATCATCTTTTCTGTGCCCAATATAGCCAATTATAAAGTCCGTTGGAACCTGCTATTGGGCAAATTCGACAGCAGTTGCGCTCCCGTCCTGGAGGACGAAAGCCATATTAAATTTTTCACTCTTAAAACCCTTTCACAACTGCTGGCCCAAGCAGGTTATGTCATTGATTCGGTTGGCAGCACAGCGGGGATAGACCTGCCATTAGGCGGATTGCACATTGCTGGAGTTCCGATAGTTCAAAAGTTACGGGAGTTCATCACTAAATGTTGGAAAACCATGTTTGCCTTTCAGTTTGTCATAGTAGCTAAAAAGAATAAAGGTAATGAACGATAATATATACGAAAATGAAGGCCCGGCAGGAGCCATAAAGCACGAGCTTATTTACCAGACCGTAAATATGCTATGGTTCCAACGTACCGTTAAAAGCCTTAAATTGAAACACAGGGAGGAAACATTTAACGCGCTGGAGATAGGTGCGGGAGCTGGAAGTACCATTGGATTAATCAAACAACATCTGCCAACAGCCAGCGCCGTTGCCTGTGATATCTACATTCCGGCATCACTTAAGGGAAAGGATTTGTTTCCCGAGATAAGCTTTGCTGTCTGCGATGGCTGCAGCCTGTCCTATGCAAGTGGATATTTTGACACGGTGATTATACATGATGTGCTGGAACATGTGACTAGGCCGGCTGAAATGATAAAGGAAGCATACCGGGTGCTGAAACGAGGAGGAACACTGTTTTTGTTCGTTCCCTGCGAGGGGCAGCCGGGTACGATTCACGCGCTTTTCCCGGCTAATATCAAAAAACTCCATGGACACATTCAGGATTTCAGGTTAAATGAGGTAGTAACAATGGTGAGACAAACCAGGTTTTCAATTACGGCCCAGATATATTCTTTCCATATTATTGGCCAAATATCCGACATTATTCCCTACTTTATTGACAGAAATCGCGTGGGCATTTTGTCAAGCATAGCCAATAAAGTGATTGATTTATTGGCACGGACAGCCTACGTTGAGTCGAGATTGCTGGAAAACTATCCGGGGCTGTGTTTAGAGATCATGGCGACAAAATGATATGATGTTTGGTAAGCTAAAATACTGGCTGCGGTATGGTGCGGATAGCATGTTATGGGCCTTATGGGTGGGATGGTTTTCTGTGGCCAATTTCCTGTATTCGTTGTTCAACAAGCACAGCAAATCAGTACACGCCAAAAAAATCCTGGTTTTGCACAATATGAGGGTGGGGGATACGGTCGCCATTACCCCGCTATTGCATTTATTGAAAAGCAAACTGACGGGAGCTGTTGTTGATGTGGTTACTAGCCAGGTGGGAGCAGAGGTATTAAACTGCTCGCCAGACGTCGGCTCGATATTTATCTTTAAGCCCAAAAGCCGTATGAATGATTATCTGAATTTAGTGGGAAAGCTGCGGGAAAAGCGATACGATGCGACCATAGACCTCAGCAACGGATTTTCTGACTGGGGCCGAGAACTGTTGGCAGTAGGCAGCGGGTCTCCCTGCCGGGTGTCCTTTAAACGGTGCGGATACCATGCGGCCTGCCCTACCCATGAGATAGAATATGAATACCTGCATGCGGTGGACGTATACCTCAAGCCTTCAAAAGTATTTGGGTTGAAGCCTGACCTCCCAGACCGCAAATACAGGATCGCCCTTTCGGAACAGGAAAAATCGTGGGGCAAGGAAAAAATAGAATCCCTGGGCGGGAAGTCCCCGGTGCTGATCTTGAACCCGACCACGCTTGACCCCAATAAACAATGGCTCCCCTCACGCTTTGCCCTGGTGGCCGATCGGTTGATCAACGAGGTTAAAGCATCGGTGATAATCACCGCGGCGCCAGAGGAAAGCCATTTGGCACGGGAAGTGTCAGCGATGATGAAGGCTCCGCACCATCAGTTGGCGGGCCAAACATCCCTGCGCGAGTATCTCTCACTGATAGCGGCCAGCCAGCTCGTGCTTACGGTGGACACCGCCGCCGTCCACGCAGCCCAGGCTTTTAATGTGCCGGTAGTGGCCCTTTTCAACCCCGCCACCTGCCGTTATTGGGGACCCTTGCCCGGGTCAAAATCATCTGTGCTGGTCAAACCGGATGTATGCGAAAAATGCTGGAAACTGACCCCCTGCGGCCGGTCGGTCTGGGAAATGAAATGCACAAAACAATCAAGGCAATGCATGGAGGCGATAAGTGCCGAAGAGGTATTCATAGCCTGCCGCAACATGCTGGGGGTTAGATGATGGCCCCCAAGCTTACGGTTTGCATAGTCAGCTGGAATACCAGAGACCTCCTGCTGGAGTGCCTTCGGACAGTTTATTCTTCAGTCACCAACTTTGGTTTTGAGGTCACGGTGGTGGACAATAACTCGGACGATGGAAGTGCGGAAGCAGTTGCCGGGAAATACCCGCAGACCAGGCTTATCCGCAACCGTGATAACCCCGGTTTTGCAGCAGCCAATAACCAGGCCATTAAGATAAGCAAAGCGCCATATGTGCTGCTTTTAAATCCCGATACTGTAATTTTACCCGACCTATTGCAGGCCTTGGTGGATTTTATGGAATCGTACCCCAATGCCGGGGCGGCCGGCCCCAAACTTGTGTTCCCCAATGGGGCAATTCAGGACAGCTACAGTCTTTATCCCCCGGGCTTGGAAATGATACTCGTACACCACGGGCTGAAAAAAGACCGTCCGGATGATAAAAACTCAAAGAATCCGATTAAGGTGGCCAGCATCATGGGTGCCTGCATGATTGTCAGGGAGAAGGCCATGAGCGCAATAGGTTTGATGGATGAAAACTTCTTTCTGATATTCGAAGAAGCTGACTGGTGTTATCGCTTAATCCAGCATGGTTGGGAGGTGTTTTATCTGCCAGACCTAAAAGTTGTGCATTACCAGGGGCAAAGTGAAAAACAGATACCCGGCAGCGGCATAAAAGAAACACAAATAAGCCTGCTGTGGTTCATGTATAAACATTACGGCCCGGTCATATGCTTCTTGGGTTTTGTTTTAACCATGGGGATACGCCTATGGTGGTGCTTAAAAACAGCCGCCAAATCAGTCCTGTTTGGGGAAACAAATGAAGCCGTATCCCGCCAGGAACAAAATAAATATGTTATTTTAGGACAGATCACCGGACTGCACCGGCTTGGCAAAAAAAATGTAGGAAGAATAAAATGAAAATCGTTGTGGCCGCCGAGCCAATTGAAAACGGAGCAGGTTTGGCAAACTTTCTGCTGGACTCGGTAAGCCTTTTTTCCCAAGCCATGCCCGAATGGCAGTTCACCATCATGGCAATGTCGTACTTCAGCGATGCCGCCGATCTTGAACGATATCCAAACGTTAAGGTTGTTTTTTGCGACCGGCTTGGCTGGAGGGGCGCATTGCTCCGCCTATTGCCTGTTTTTCGGGGGCGGGACAGGTTATTCAACCTCTTGGCGGAAATATCACCGGCCAGTTTCCTGAAAAAACAGTTCGGCAATCTGGAGGAAACATGGAAGAGCCTGGGCCCGTATGACGCGGTCTGGGTGCCCCATTTCGCCATCAGCCAGAACCGCTGGCCGGCCCTTTATAAACCGGGTACGATTAAAGCTCCGGCTTTGCTGACCATTCACGACCTGCATCCAGCAGTATTCCCCGACGAATGGAAGCCATATCCGAAGATGATTGATAATTTTTGGAACCGGTTCAAACCATTCGCCGGTAAAGTACAGGCTGTAGTAGCGCATTCTCAATTCCAAAAGGATGCTATTGTCAAACATTTTGGTATCGCCCCAGAGAAGATAAAAGTCATATATATGCCGCTACCGAAAAGCAATAACCTCAAACAACTCTACGACAAACAGGAGGTCGGTGCCATACAGAAGCAACTGGGGGTAAGGGAACCGTTTGTTTTCAGTCCGATGTCTCAGGGGACCTCACATAAAAATCATCTCAGACTGATCCGAGCGTGGGCACTGGTAAGGCAGCAGATGGGGAATAAATGCCCGCAACTGGTGTTCACCTCATGGGGATCAGAAGATCATCACAGAAAGTTCAAACAGGTGATTCAAAGCCTTGATCTCGGGAACAAAGTGGTATTTACAGGGTTGGTTAACCGCCAACATATGGAAATGCTTTACCAGCGGTGTGTATCAGTTGTCTCACCGACTTTATATGAAAGCAGCTGCGGTTTGCCGATATTGGAAGCTCTTTCGATAGGAAAACAAGTTGCAGGATCAGATATTCCTCCAGTAAGAGAGCAAATGGAGCATTTTAAAATAGCCATTAATTATTTTGATCCTTTGAATGAACAAAATATGGCAAAGGTCATAGTTGGTATGCTGCAGCGGGAACAAAGAGAGAACCCTAATATTTGCAGGGGCAACCATCAGATCAAACGGGATGGGCGCAAAGAATTTGTTGAAGGTTATATAGAGCAATTTCATTGTTTGAAATGCCTTTCCGGAGGAAAGACAACCTGCAACTCGCGTCAGATGCAGGTCTAAAAGGGCAGGAGTTTTCCCAGCCGGCATTTACTGGCCCAGATGGCCATTTTTGAGGGGAAATCGCTTTTTGGTTGGTTTGGAAAAAATTGCCAGCCGCCTTACCCACCCCATTTTCAGAAAACTGGACGGAACCTTTTTGGCTGAGATATTCGGGATATATTATTTTGTGTTTGGCAAAAAACAGAAGGCAGAAAGTGACAGATGAACAAGACCAAGCTGAAGAAAGCGGTAAAAAGACTTAAAAACCTGCCCCGGGGCAAACACCTGTTTTTATATTTTTTTAACAAGCTGCGCCATTTCGTTTTAAAGCTGGCCGGGTCCACCCGGGTGGCTTATCCCTCCACCATAATGCTGGAGCTGAACAACCACTGCAATCTTCACTGCACCACCTGCCCCCGGGAGTATGCCTACGGAAAACAGATGGACAAGGGATACATGACCCTGGACCAGGCAAAAAAAGTGGTGGATGAACTGTGGCCGTACCTGGATTCCATCGGACTGACCGGAATGGGCGAGACCTTCCTATTCCCGGAAATGGAACAGATAGTCGACCACATCAAGGCCAGAAACAAGGGGATCATCATCACCCTGTCCACCAACGCCATGCTGCCGGATTTCATCGGGCTGGCAAAAAAAGTGGTCGGCAAGATTGACATCTTCCACATCTCCATTGACGGGCTGGGCGAGACTTACGAAAAGATACGGCGGGGGGCCGATTTCAGGGTCTTTGACCGGAATGTAACCGAACTGGCCGGTCTTTGCCGGGGCACCGAGACCGCGCTTTCCCTGGACATGGTGGTGACCAAAGAGAACTACCGGCAGCTGCCGGAGATGGTGCCCTACTGCCGGGACAAGGGAGTCCGGGGATTTTACCACACCACCTACAACCTCAGTTCGGTCACCGACACCGACGCCGGGTACTATCAATTCTACCATAGCCCGGAGTTCATGGAGGTTTACCGGAAATTTAAGGAAACAGTTGGAAGATATCCGGAGGTGGAGGTCACCAGCTGGGATTATAAGGGCCAGAACGGTTTTCAGAAGTGCTTTTTCCCCTTCGGCTATTTCTACATCTGCTGGAACGGATTTGTCACGCCCTGCTGCGCCAAGCCCTTTCCCAAGGAACTCAACTTCGGCAACGTGTTTGACGGCGGGGTGATGGCGGTGCTCAACGGAAAAAAGTTCCGGGATTTCCGGGTGCTTTGGAAGAAGAACATCACCCCGGACTTCTGCCGCAAGTGCCATTTCATAGATGTCGAGCCGATACTGTAAGGTCGTACTGAAGCCGGCCGGCAGAAATAAACCAACCTTAAATATTTGCCCAGATGGTTAATTGCAGCTTTTATAAGGATGCCAAAACATACCAAAACAATCTGCAGTTAAAAGATGACGCATCTTTTAACGAACACATATCCTTTGTCCGCTCCTATATCCCGAAGGCGGCCAAAATCCTTGATGTAGGCTGCGGGGCCGGACAAACGGTTAAACTGCTCCGGCAAAACGGGTACGATACGGTTGGCTGTGACCTGTACGCCGGCGGAATATCCGGCCTGGGGAAAATTGCCTGTGGGGACGGCGGTTGCCTGCCTTTTGAGGACGGAGCCTTCGACGCCGTGGTCTCCTGTGATTATTTGGAGCATGTGCCGAACCCCGGTCAGGCATTGTCGGAAATGGCCAGGGTTACGGCCCCCGGGGGGCTGGTGCTGGTCCATAGCCCTAATTTGTTGTCGCCAATCCACCCCCTCAAGGCAATATTCTGTTACCGTCGGCTTTACCGGCGCCAGGGAATACCTTTTGATTCACCCTTTGGCAAAACAGCCGCTTCCCTGGGGCTAACGGCCGTAAAAAATCTGGGGCTGCTCTGCCGTAAAAATATGTCCCCGACCTGCCGGTTTAACTTCAGGACCCCTGATTATAACCGGCCGGAAATAGGGGATATGGATGCCAGCTGGTGGTGCAACCCTGTCGACATCAAGAGATGGATTCAGGAAAGGGGCCATCAGATGATATGTTATCAGCAAAAAGGCAGGACCAGACTGCTGGGCAGCCTGGCCTCGGGCATTCAGATAGTATTTAAGAAATTGAAGCAGTAAATGAACATTGCCTTTGACGCCCGCTACCTCTCCATGGTGATAGCCCACCGGGCCAATCCGGAAATGCTGATGGGGATAGGCTCATATTCCTACCACCTGATAAAAAGGCTGAGCGAGGACTTTACCGGCGACAGGTATTTTCTGATCTGCGACACGGCCCAGGAACAGATAGCCAAAATACTGCCCAAGACCACGGTCATCGGGGTTCCCATGGCTCCGCAGTTCAGGGTGGCCAACTCGGCCTTCGGCCGGCTTTATCGGGGAATGGTCTTTGACCGGGCGGTTCTGCCCCCGGTCCTGAAAAAACACAAGATAGATGTTCTCCATTACCTCAGCCAGGATGCCTTCATCCAGATGGGTACGGGCTCCGCAGTGGCGGTCACGGTTCATGACCTGGCCATCAGTCGCTACCCACAGCTGGTGTTCAAGGCTAAGAGTGCCATTAAAGTCTGGAATTACCAGACCAAAAGGCTGGGCCGGGCCGATTTTATCATTACCGATTCCGAAGCCTCCCGGACCGATGTCCTAAAATACTGCCAGGCCAGGCCGGAACGGGTGTCCACTGTCTACTGCGGCAAGGATGAAAGCCTTTCACCCGAACCCCGGAGCGATGACAGGATGACGCTGGAGGGATACGGAATAAGGACGCCGTATTTTCTGCATGTCGGCGGGATCCAGGCCAGCAAGAACATGGATAACCTGGTAAGGGGGTTCGCCCTGTTCTCCCGGGAACATCCGGAATATCATCTGGTGGTGGCGGGAGAACTGGGATTCTCGGCCCGGGAAAAAACCCAGCTGCAGCAGGGGCTGTCGGAGTCCGGATTGTCGGAAAAAACAATCATGCCGGGATTCATCGGCCAGAAAGACCTGGCGGCCGTTTACCGCGGTGCCCAGGCCCTGGTGCACCCTTCCTGGTACGAGGGGTTTGGACTGACGCCGCTGGAGGCGGCGGCCTGCGGCTGTCCGGCCGTCATCTCCGACCGGGGATCGCTGCCGGAAGTGATGGGGGCGGCGGCAATATATGTCGATCCCGCCGATCCCGCCTCGATCGCCGGGGGTTTAAAAAAAGCCTGCCTCAGGGAACTGAGGGAAAAGATAATTCCCCTTGGATTGGCGCAGGCCGCCAGGTTCAGCTGGGACCAAACCGCCCGGCAGGTTAACGAAATCTATAAATCCATAGGAACGGCGACATAACATGTACGGCAGATACCATTTTCATCTTCATAAAAATCCCATCAAAAGGCTGGTGTACGGCTTTCTGGGGGGACCCAGGATATCGGACTGGATCAGGTTTTGGAACGTCAGCCGGGCCCTGAAGGGGCTGGATGCCGGAAGCATCCGGCGGATACTGGACGCGGGATGCGGACTGGGATTTTACAGTCTGATGCTGGCCGAGAAGTTTCCCCGGGCCGTGGTAACTTCGGTGGATGACGACCCGGCCCTGGCAAAGAAGTTTCAGGAAACGGCCCTTTCCATGGGAATGAGGTCCATAGAAGTTTCCCGGCAGGACCTGACGAAATATGAACCGGGCCAAACCTTCAATCTGATCTGCTGTGTGGATGTGCTGGAGCACATTGTCAACCACGATACGGCCTTCAATAATTTTGCCCGCTGGCTGGCGCCGGGCGGTCGTCTGATACTGCATGTCCCCCAAAAAAACCAAAAGTTCTGGTTCATCAAACGTACTCATGGGGGCGACGACCCCCACTGCCGGGAGGGCTATGACCTGAAGGAAATGACAGAGCTGCTGGAATCCCGGGGGCTGAAAGTGATCGCCAGCCGGAATACTTTTGACCGGATGGGGGCGGCCGGGGTGGAACTGGACGAGATCCTGTGGAAAAGCCGGCTGTATCCTCTGTGGTTGTTGTTTTATCCGCTGTTTATGGCGCTGGCCGCCTGGGATGTCCGGCATCAGGGAAACCAGGGGCAGGGTCTGCTGGTTGTCGCCGTAAAAAATGTTTGATTTTTTAAAAAACATAAAAGTTCTACTAGCCGCCGGAGTGTTCGCATTGTTAAGTTTAATAATCGGCCCCATGGCCAGCGCCACTCCCCTTAAGCTGTCTGTCATATTGTTGGGGATGGCAGTGGTGGGGATCTGCTTGTTCAGCCGCTGGTGGGGGGCGCTGATCCTGATAGCCCTGGCGCCGTTTTACGGTTTCGTCCGTTTTGTGATGGAAGTTCCCCAGTCGGTAATGCTGATAAAAGAAGTCATAGTGGTCATCATCTCAATTTCCTGGCTGCTGGATGACATCTTTTTGAAAAGGGTAAAGCTTCCCCAAAACCCGGTGCTGTTGCCGCTGGGAATATTTCTTTTTATCCTGATAGTTCAGTTTTTAAGGACCGGTGACCCGATGCAAAGCCTGTTCGGGCTTCGGATGTACATCACCTATGTGCCTCTTTTTTATGTGATGCTGACCGAAAAGATCACCGACCGCC
Organism: bacterium UBP2_UBA5202; assembly: GCA_002412795.1. GTDB lineage: Bacteria > Edwardsbacteria > AC1 > AC1 > EtOH8 > UBA5202. The sequence continues at coordinate 19,446 of DHVS01000033.1, forward strand.
GCCTTAAAACCGCCCTGTTTGTGATGGTTTTGGCGGCCATGCTGACGGTGGTTTACGGTTTTTGGCAGTGGACAATAGGAATAGACCAATTAAGGGATTTAGGTTTGGCCAAAGCGGGCCCCAATATCCAGGCCGGCGATTATTTGAGGGTCTTCTCCACCTATGCTGGGCCGGAATATTTTGCCGCCAACCTGATACTGCAGATGCTAATCCTGTTCAGCCTATTTACTGCCAGCAGCAGCGTTGTCGCCAAGGTGGTGTATTCCATCTGCATCGGATTGATGATCTTCATGCTGGCCAACACCCTCTACCGGTCGATGTGGGTTATGGCCCTGGTCTCCTTTACCGCCATCCTGGTCATAGTAAAAAAATACCGTTATATTTTCATAATGGCGCTGGTGTTGTTCGCCGTATTGCAGTATTCACCCCCCTATGTCAAGGAAAGGGCCGGGATGACCTTTTCCCGGGATGACGAGAGCTACCAGATCCGCAAGGAGCTTTATTTTAAGACCAATGTCATAAACGTCATGGAGAACATCATCGGCTATGGGGTGGGATCATCCCTGGGAGGCGAGGCCTTTGTCCGGCAGACCGGAGGCCGCCTTTCCAGCCGCCTGCTGATGGGGGGATCCACCGAAAGCTGGCTGGCCAGCGTTACCATAGAGCTGGGGGTGGCGGGCCTGCTGGTTTATCTCTGGCTGATGATATCGGTGATCAAAATATCGCTCTATGTTTTCAAGCTGGCGCCGGATGCTTTCTGGCGAAGCCTGGGCCTGGGTTTTTCAGCCTTTGCCGTCGGAGACCTGGTGGTCTCATCTTTCTTCCTGGTACCGGCCTGCTTTCCCGCCGCAGACCTGTATTTTTGGTTTATCACCGCCATGATGGCCAAGAAATATCACCAGCTGGTTTATCAAAAGGCAGCAATCCCCGGCGGCCAGTTGGGTGACCAGAAATACCTGGAAGAAACCATTTGAAATCAATCCAGTTGGACAGGAGCGCATGAAAATAATCATAACCGGCGGGTCCGGCATCCTGGGCGGGTACCTGGTTGAAACAGCCCCGGCCCGGTTCCAGATAACCGCCACCTACCATAGTAACCTTCCCCGGTCCGAAGGGTGCGGTTTTGCTTGGCTGGACATAACCGATGCCTCGGCCGTGGACGGTTTGTTCCGGGAAATAAAGCCGGAGGCGGTCATCCATACTGCGGGAGCGGCCAATGTGGATTTCTGCCAGAAAAACCAGGAACAGGGTTATTCTAACAATGTGACCGGCACCGGAAACATCATTTCAGCCTGCCGGGCCGGGAACATCCGGCTGATACACCTCTCCACCAATGCCGTTTACGGGGGCGACGCCCCGCCCTACGGAGAGGAGAGCCCGATGGAACCGGTCAACATTTACGGACAGCAGAAAAAAGAGAGCGATAACCTGGTAAGAAAAAGCGGCCTTGATTGGACCATCGTCCGGCCGATCCTGATGTACGGCTGGAGCCGTCCCTGGAGCCGCAAGGATTTCGTGGTCTGGGTGCTGGAGAATCTAAAAGCGGGAAAACCCGTCAAGCTGGTGGACGACGTTTCCGAAAATCCCCTGTCGGCCGAGGTCTGCGCCCAGGCCATCTGGGGCTGTCTGGAAAAGCGGATGGCCGGGGAGTTTAACCTGGCGGGAAAAGATGTGGTCAACCGGTACCAGCTGGGGCTGACGGCGGCCAAGGTATTCGGGCACGACCCCGGCCTGATAGAACCGGTGAAGAACGAATCTTTTAAGAAAATCGCGCCCCGCCCCGCCAATACGTCCTTTAATACTTTAAAGATGGCCTCCGTCCTGGGGCTGGAGCCCCAGCCGCTGGAGGAAGGGCTGCGGAGGATGATGGAAAGCCGGCCGGACAGGATGGACCTGCTGATAAAGGGGCGGCTGGCAAAGTGAAGGTAATGGTGATATCACACAGTTATGTGGTGGACATCAACCAGCAGAAAGTGCAGCGGCTGGCCGAAATGCCCGGGATCTCGGTGGCCCTGGCGGCCCCGGAAAAATGGCGGGATATGGGGCGGGACATACCGCTGCATCACCCGCCAGCCCCGGATTTCCGCCTTTACCCCTTAAGGGTTTTCTGGCACAACCACCTTTATGCTTATTTCTTTGACTGGCTGCAGCTGTTCAGGGCCTTTCTCCGGGAGCGGCCGGACGTCGTTTACCTGGAGGAGGAGCCCCAGTCCTTGTCGGCCTTTCAGGCGATCTGGCTTGCCAAGCTGTTCCGGGCAAAGATAATATTGCTTACCTGGGAGAACCTGAAGGTTAAATTCACCTGTTACAAGCGGCTGCTGGCCTGGTGGAATATCCGTAATTTGGATGCCGCCGTGGGCGGGACCGGCGAGGCTCTGGAAACCCTGCGGAAACTGGGATTCAGCAGGGCCGGTTACATCAATCCCCAATTCGGGCTGGATGAAAAACAGTTCCGAAGATTTCACCCCTCGGCCCTGCGGAATAAAATGGGGCTGGACAAGAGGTTTGTGATCGGTTTCATTGCCCGGATGACAGCGGAGAAAGGGATATTGACCCTGGTTCGGGCCGCCGCCGCCCTGGATTTCAATTTTACGGTACTGGCGGTGGGGGAAGGCCCGGCCAAAAAGGAGGCCATGGAATTGGCCGGACAGCTGGGAGTGCAAAAGAAGATCCTCTGGCCGGGGATAATCAAACATGACCAATTGGCGGAATACATGAACTGTTTTGACGTCTTCGTCCTGCCGTCCATTCCCGGTCCGGGCTGGAAGGAGCAGTTCGGCCACGTGGTCATAGAGGCCATGGCCTGCCAGGTGCCGGTGATAGGTTCTGACTGCGGGGCCATCCCGGAACTGACCGGAGACGGCGGCCTGATATTCAGGGCCGGCGAGGACTCCCAACTGGCCAGGCATCTCCAGACCCTGCATGGCGACCCAGATCTCAGGGAGCAGTTGGGCCTTCGGGGGAGGAAAAGGGTGCTGGAGAACTACAGCGACGGAGTGATAGTACGGAAACTTTACGGCATCATCAGAGAAGTCTGTTCGGAAGCGGCCGGGAAGAGACGATGACCGAATCAAGAAAGATGACGGCTTGCCTGATCGGAGACCCTCCCTTCGAACTGTTCCACAGCATGGAGATATACGAGGCGGGGCTGGCCGGCGGTTTGGGGAAGATCACAGGCATTGAAACCAGCCGGTACAGGTGGCCGGGCCGAAGAGGCCTTCCCGGCAACAAATATCTGTCAGCGGTTATGACCTATTGGGAAAGACACCTCCGCTGTCCTTCACTCCTCCAGCCGCCGCTGGCGGACATTTACCACATATTGGACCACTCTTATGGCCACCTGCTGGCAAAACTGCCACCGGAGAGAACAATAATCACCTGTCACGATTTGATGCCGATGATGGTGAAGGGGTATGCTAAATCGTTGGGGGGAAAACTTTCCCTGGCCTCCTTCCGGCACAGCGTTTCTTATCTTAATAAAGCCCGGCACATCATAGCCGACTCGGGAGCCACCAAAACAGCCCTGATGAAGCTTCTGGGTATTTCAGAAAAAAAAATAACTGTGGTATTTTTGGGCGTGGATGAGATGTTCTGCCCCGGGCCTGCCGCCCCGGATCACCTGAGGCCAAATGAGACAAAATATGTGCTTCAGGTCGGCGCCACGGCCGAGCCCTACAAGAACACCATGAACATCCTTCGCTCTTTCTCTCTTTTGCCGAAAAAAGCCGGCAAAGATATCACATTGCTCAAGGCGGGAAAGCCCTACACCGGGGAGCAGCAAAACCACATTGAAAAAGAGGGCCTGGCTTCATCCGTCCGGTATCTGGGATTTGTGGAAAGGGAAAAACTTCCTGAAGTATACCGCCAGGCCTCGGTTCTGTTGATGCCCTCGCTTTATGAGGGATTTGGGATGCCCTTACTGGAGGCCATGGCCTGCGGGGTCCCGGTGGTCACTTCCCGCCGGGGCTCCATTCCCGAGGTGGCGGGAGAGGCGGTTTTATATGTTGATCCCGAGGACCCAAAGGACATAGCCCGGGGCGTGGAAAAGGTTTTGAACGACAGCACTCTCCGGCAGGATCTTATAACCAAAGGTCTTTTAAGGGCAAAGGCCTTTGCCTGGAAAAGAACGGCCGAGGAAACACTTATGGTTTACCGAAAAATAATCGACAGCAACTGATGTGCGGAATCTGCGGCATATATAATTACGCGGAGCCAGGCCGACCGGTTGATCAGGTGGCGATAACGGGAATGATGGAAGCCATGCGCTCGCGCGGGCCGGATGATGCGGGAACGTATTTTCAGGCAGGCCTGGGCCTGGGTTTCCGCCGTTTGTCCATCGTGGACCTGTCCGGCGGCCACCAGCCGCTGAGGGACGAAACCGGCACCCTGTGGCTGGTTTTAAACGGGGAGATCTATAATTATCCGCAGCTGAAAAAAGAGCTTCTAAACCGGGGGCATATATTCAAGACCGCCAGCGATGCCGAGGCGGTGCTGCATCTTTATCAGGAGCATGGCCCGGAGCTGCTGTCAAAACTGGAAGGCATGTTCGCCTTTGCCCTGTGGGACTCCGAAAAACGAAGGCTGATGCTGGCCCGGGACCGCACCGGGATCAAACCGCTTTATTACCATGATAATGGGAAGCGCCTGATATTCGGCTCTTCCCTGGCCTCGATCATGACAGACCCCTCGGTCAAAAAGGAGATCTCCCTTTCGGCCTTCAGCGATTTTCTGGCGTTGCGGTATGTGCCGGCGTCGGATACGGCAATCAATGGAGTAAAAAAGCTGGAGCCCGGCCATTTTCTTTTGTCCGATCTCAAGGGCATTTCAATCAAAAGATACTGGAGCATCCCGGCCCGCCTGCCCCGGATGCAGGAGGCAGAAGCCAGGGAGCTGCTGTCCCAGCAACTCATGAAATCCATCGGCTCCCATTTGATGAGCGATGTGCCGGTGGCGGCCTTTTTGTCCGGAGGCCTGGATTCCTCCATCGTGGTGGGGGCCATGGTCAAACTGGGAGCCCGGCCAAAAACCTTTACGGCCGGTTTTGAGGGGGATCCCTTGTTTGACGAACTGCCCTATGCCAGGCAGGTGGCGGATCACTGGGGGCTGGAGAACTTTCAGGTGCAGATCGGCGCTGCCGATGTTCAACGGCATGTGTCCGATATCGCCCGGGCATTGGAGGAGCCGATAGCCGATCCGGCCGCCATTCCCGGATACTTTCTGTCCCAAATGGCGGCCCAACAGGTCAAGGTGGTTTTGACCGGGGAAGGCGCCGATGAGACCTTTGCCGGATACCGCCGTTACTGGTGGGCCCTGGAACGCAGCCGCCGCTTAAAGCCATTGTCCAGCCTGGGCCCTGGGCCGGCTTGGCTGGTGGATATTATGGGGTTTGATTTTTACCGCCACCGCAGCTTAAAATTACTGACCGGGCCCAAATTGTCCACGGCCTACCTGGAGAACATTGCGCTGTTCAATTTAAAAGAGCGGCAGGCCCTGGCCGGTCCGGCACTTAAAGACCTGACGGCCAGCCAACCTTATCCCAAGCGGCCGGAGGAGTTATTCAAGGAACTGAGTGACCTGGTGCCGATAGACCAGCTCCAGTATGCCGATACCTCGTACTGGCTGCCCGATGACCTTTTGACCAAGATGGACAAGATCACCATGGCCCATTCGCTGGAAGCCAGGGTCCCGTTCTTGGACAATAATCTGCTGACCCTGGCCTGGCAGGCTTCCGGCAGCCTTCGCTTTAAAAACGGCACCTCAAAATATCTGCTGAGGCAGATCGCCGGTGAGCTGCTGCCGCCGGAGATACTGAAAAGGCCCAAGCAGGGGTTTGACCTGCCCCTGGCCCGATGGTTCCGGGGGCCGCTGGGCGAATTCGCCCGCCAAGCAATAATGGACAGCCGGATGGTCCGGGAAAAGTGGATCAATCCGATGGCGGTTGAAGACTATCTGAAACAACACTTGGCCCAAAAGCATGACCGATCTTTTCAGATTTATGCTCTGATGTTCTGGAGCATCTGGGAACGCGAGATATTGGGATGAATATCCTGTTCATCAACCATATGGGCTTTCTGGGCGGCGGGGAAAAAAGCATGCTTACCCTGATGCAGGGACTGCGGGATAAAGCCAGCCACCAGGTATACCTTTTAGCCCAGCCGGGCGAGTTGATAAACCAGGCCCGGGAGCAGGGGTTCCCCGTCTTTGAGTATTCTTTCTCCGGCATCCGGCGGACATTAAACCCGGTTGATTGGATCCGGGGATTGATAAAACTGGGAACAGGAATTTCGAATATCCGGGAGATAATATCCGGCAAGGGCATTGAAATAGTCCATGCCAATTCACTGAAAGCCGCCATTATGGGCGGAAGGGCTGCCCGCCAGGCCGGGGCTCGTCTGGTGTTCCATACCCGCGATTTTCTGCCGGCCGGGATCTGGCGCGGAGCACTAATCGGCTGGGCTTACAGGCTGTCCGACCGGATAATCGTAAATTCAAAATCGGTGGCCCAAGTGTACGGAAAGGATCCCGGCGGGAAAGTCTCGGTGGTCTATAATTATGTGGAGCCACCCAAAATACAGGCAGATAAAGCGCCCGGCAATGTCCGGGCCGAAAATGAATGCCCGGCCAATGCTCCCTTGATAGGTTATTCGGGCCGTCTTCATCCGGCCAAGGGGCTGGAAACTCTTTTTATGGGATTTTCCCATATTCTGAATGTGCTGCCTGGTGCCAGGCTCTGGATTGTCGGCGGGGCCATGCCCGGGGAGGAGCAATATCCGGAAAGACTGAAAACAACCGCGAGGGAAATGGGAATAGCCGGCAGTGTAAAATTCTTCGGCTGGCGCGACGATGCCCTGGAAATTATGTCCTGTTTTGACGTGCTGGCGGTGCCCTCCCAAAAGGAGCCGTTTGGGAGGGTGACGGTGGAGGCCATGATGCTTGGCATACCGGTGGTGGCCACGGCTTCCGGCGGCACTTTGGAGATAATAGAAAACAACAAGACCGGGCTGCTTTTTGACCCCGGCGACAGCCGGCAGCTGGCCGATAAATGTGTGGAGATCACAACCGACCCCGAAAAGACCAACAAGATGACCCGCCTGGCTAAAAGCGAGGTGGGACTAAAATTCAGCGCAGAAAACTATATAGGCGGAGTGCAAAGGGTCTATGACTCATTGGCTGGGAAATAAACTGCCGGAAATACTGGAGAGCAGTCTGATCTGCACAAAATGCCGGGAAAAACTGATCCCGGCAGAAAACGGCTATGCCTGCCACCAATGCGGCCAGCATTTCAAGGTGAAAGAAGGGATACCAGTTTTCTGGAATTCGCCCGACAGTTTTAAGCAAAGCGAAGCCGACTTTTACGGCCAGGAGGCAAAAGCCCCCAGTCTGGCCAGCCTGTGCCGCAACTTTTACCGGCCCACCGCCTATGACCGCGACCTGTACCGGATGCCGTTTGGCCATCTAAAAAAACAAAGCCTGATCCTTTCTTTGGGTGGGGGCGACGGACGGCACGGCCTGGAACTGCTAAGGGAAGGACACAGCGTGCTGGAAAGCGACCTGGCTCCGGCTTCGGCCGCGGTGGCCGGGAAAAAGATCCAGGAATCAAATATCGACGGAAGCTGGGCGGTGGCGGCCATCGACGCCGAAGACATACCATTCGCCCCGGATACTTTTGATGCCGTTTACATCTGCGCCGCACTCCATCAGATACCGGACCAAAAAGCGGTGGCGGCAGGCATCCGCCGCTGTCTTAAGCCCGGAGGCAAGCTGATCCTGGCTTCCGAACCGGCTTCCTGGTTTTACAAGGTGATCCGGCCGATGGCGCAAATCATGGGCATCAGGGCCGGGCAACTTGGCCAGCAGTCGGTGGGCGACGAAGCCAACCGGGGTTTTAGCCATCGGGAAATAGCCGGCTTCATCAACGACTGCGGGGCCAGGCCGACCGTCATCAAACCGAAATTTTATCTTACCGGGGCCCTTTATCAGGCCACCGAAGCGTTTTTCCGGCTATTGCCCCCGGGGAAGAGGGAAAAGATATCCATCCGGCAGTGGGAAACGGAATTGCTGACCCGGCTTGACCGGATCATCGAATATATACCGGTAATACGCAGATTTCCCTTCTGGTGGATAGCGGTGGCCGAAAAAAAATGAAGATACTATTCATCTGCCCTTACCTGCCTTATCCCCTGATCTCAGGCGGACATACCAGGGTCTTTAATACCATCAAGCACCTGTCCAGTTCCAACCAGATTCACCTGCTGGCTTACAACCGGGAGCCGGTTACCCGGGAGCAGGAATCTGAATTGAAAAAATATTGCGTTAGTCTGACCACCATACCCCGGCCGCCGGTATTTTCTCCCGGGAACCTGGCCGCTTACCTGACCACCGGAAAACCATTCATGCATGTCATCAACGGGCGGAACCAGGCGCTGGTGCAGGCCATCGATCGGGAGACTGCCGGCTGGCAGCCGGACCTGATCCACGTGGAGCATTTCCACATGGCCGATTGCCTGCTCCGCGCCCAGGCTTCCAAGCTGTATCCCAAGGTGATCGGAGAACAGGGGGTGGAATACCTGATTCTGGAGAGGCTGGCCCAAGTGGAGAAAAACCCCGTTAAAAAGCTGGCGGCCCGGCTGGAGGCCAGACGGATCAAGCCCTTCGAGGTCGGGATCTGCAACAGTTTTGACAGCTGCATCGAGGTCTCCCATGAAGACAAGGAGATGATCGAGCAGGTCGGGGTGAAGAAGCCGGTGTATGTGGCCATCAACGGGGTGGATGCCGGATATTTTGCCTCCGGTGGAAAAGAGGTCACCGAGCCGTCAATAATATTTGTGGGGACGTTCAAGTTTTTCGGCAACCAGGATGCGGTCAAGTGGATGTTGTCGGAAGTCTGGCCCCAGGTGAAGATCAGGCAGCCCAGCGCCAGATTCTATATCGTGGGGAACCAGCCTCCCGCCTGGCTTCGCCAGCGCAAAGAACCGGGGCTGGAAGTGACCGGATGGGTGCCCAATCTGGCTGAATATATGCAAAAATGCAGGGTAGTGGTGGCACCCTTAAGAATGGGCAGCGGCACCAAATTAAAGATTCTGGAAGCCATGTCCATGGGAAAGCCGGTGGTGGCCACCAGCATCGGGGCCGAGGGCATCGGGGCGGTGGATGGGCGGGAGATGCTGATCCGGGATGATCCCCGGCAGTTTGCGGAAGCGGTGGCGGACTGCCTGAATGATCCGGCTTTGGCCGGCCGGCTGGGAGGGAATGCCAGGCTGCTGATCCGGAATAATTTCAGCTGGGAAAAGTCAGCCGGACAGTTGAACCGGGCTTATCAGGAAACCATCAAAACATTCAGGGAATCAAGAGCATGAAACTGCAGCTGGTATTTGCCCCGCCGGAGACCCCGCCCCAGTTCGGCGAATTGGGGGAGCAGATCAACCCGCCCCTGGGGATCCTTTATCTGGCAGCCTATGTCAGGAAACATCTTCCCCGCACCGAGATCTCTGTGGTTGACGGCCTGCGGCAGGGTTATCAGAAAACTATCCAAGCCATTAAGGACTTCGGAGCCGATGTGGTGGGGATATCCTCCTTTACCCCCACCGCCTCCAGCGCCTTGCGTCTGGCCACCAGGATAAAGACCGGGGATCCCGGGGTGATGGTGCTGATGGGTGGGCCCCACGCTACCGCCCTGCCGGAGGATTGTTTGAACAAAAGTCTGGCCGATGCGGTGGTCTACGGCGAGGGAGAGGAGACCCTGCGGCACATAGTTTCGCTTTACGAAAGCGGGAAACGGCTGGCCGCTTTTCCCTGGGAGCAGGTAGACGGGGTTTACTACCGGGGGGAAACAGGCATAGAAAACACTAAGCCCCGCCGTTTTATCCAAAATCTGGACGACATTCCCTTTCCGGCCCGGGACCTGGTGGACATGAAGGAATATTCCGGGTATTACCTTTACAAAACCAAGCCCCAGACGCTGATGATAATGTCCCGGGGCTGCCCGGCCAACTGCACCTTCTGCTCCAAAAAGGTTTGGGAGACCTCTACTCCCAAGATCAGGGTCCGCAGCCCTAAAAACATCGCCGACGAGATCGAACATCTGAAAAAAGAGTACGGCATCCGGGAGGTGTTTGACAACGGCGACGAGTTCAACAACCACATGGCCAACGCCAAGGACGTCTGCCGCGAATTGATCTCCCGGAAACTGGATGTCGACTGGATGACCCTGGTGCGGGCGGTGCCGCTGGACGATGAACTGGTGGAATTGATGGCCCGGTCAGGCTGCTGGTGCGCGGGTTTGGGAATAGAGAGCGGCAATCCCGAAGCCCTGAAGGGGATCTGCAAGGGGATAACCCTGCCACAGGCCGAACAGGCCTGCCGGCTGCTAAAGAAACACGGCTTGAAGGTCCATGCTTTCTTCATGCTGTTCAATGTCTGGGAGGAGCAAGGCGTGCTAAGATACGAGGATGCCGGCATGACCCGGAACACCCTGAACTTTGCCAGGGGCCTAGTCGACCGGAAACTGCTGGATTATCTGGGATGGTCCATCACCACCCCTTATCCCGGCAGCCAGCTGTATGACATGGCCCTGCGCCATAATTTGATACCGCCGGAACTTTCGGGTAACTGGGATGCCTGGCTCAAGGATACTTCCTTTATCCTTAACCTTCCGGGGGTCAGCCACCAGGAGATGGCCGATATGAAGGCCCATGGTTCTCTGCTCCGGGCCCGGCTGATGCTGCGATCCGGAGGCATCGGATTGAAGGATGCAAGCTATTTTATGAAGAAGGCGGGCAAGCTGGCCCACAACCTGATAACCGCCTGGCGGGAGAAGAAGTGACCGGAAAAAATGCCATAATATTCATCGATACCGAATCCGGGCTGGAAGGCCCCTGGCGGGAGTACCTGGATTTTGGGGAGGGGATCAGCCAGATCTCCAAGGTGCTGCACAGGTACAAGGTCACGGCGGTATTCAACACCTGCGGCAAGCTGCTGGAACTGCATCCCCGGCTTTTTGTGGAATTGGAAAAACAGGGGCACGAGATCGCCCTGCACGGCTGGAAGCACGAAAACCTGAGGATGCTAGATGACCAGTGGCTGGAAAAGGTGCTGGCCCGCAGCCACCAGGCATACAGCCAGACCCTGGGGCACAGCCCTTATGGTTTCCGGGCCCCCTGGCTGGATTATGACCAAAGGCTGCTGGAATGGCTGAACAGAAAGGGGTACCTTTGGGTCAGCCACCGGCACCTGTTCTTCCGGGAACGGTTCTTCTCGCCGGCGGCCCGGCCCGAGATCCGGGCGGGGCAGAGAATGGCCGGACTGTGGGCCAGCTGGCAGGAAAGGAATTTCCCCAAGGTTCCCTACCAGATCAAACAGGGTTTAAAGGAACTGCCCCTGACCTCTTCCATGGACGGGGAGCTTCTGGGGCTGGTTTCTCCCCTGCAGCCGTCGCCGGCCCGGGACGTGGATTATGCGGTCAATGCCTGGCATCAGCAGCTCTTGCGGGCTCCCAACTTTTTTACCCTGAACCTGCACGACTGGCTGATCTCCAGCGGCAACCGTCCGGACGTCCTGAATAAAATGATCTCCCTGCTGCTGTCCCAGAATTATAAAATAACCACCGCCCGCCAAATAACATAAGGCTGCCCCGATGCTTTATCCCGAAGACAAAACAACAGACCTGAGCATCTCCATCGTCAGTTACAATGTCAAACGGCTGCTGGGGCTGTGCCTGGAGTCTATCCGGGCCCATACCAGGGGAATCAGCTATCAGGTGATAGTGGTGGACAACGGTTCCCGCGACGGCACAGTGGAAATGCTGGCCGCTGATTTTCCCTGGGTCAAGGTGATTGCTAACCGCCGGAATCTGGGTTTTGCCGCCGCCCAGAACAAAGGGCTGGGAATGGGCCGGGGCCGGTATCTCTTCTCGCTGGACAGCGACACTTATATCACCGAGGACACTTTCAGCACTATGGTCCGGTTCATGGATCAGTATCCCCAGGCCGGGGCCGCCGGGGCCAAATTGCTTTCTCCGGACGGAGTCCGTCAATATTCGCGCCGGAGGTTCCCCCCCTCGATCTGGCCGGTGTTTTACCGCGGGTCATTTTTGAAAAATATAATTCCCCCGTCCGCCCAGGTCCGCTATTACGAGATGTCTGACGTGGTGCTGGATTCAGAGACGGAGGTGGACTGGGTTTACGGCGGGAACATCATCTTCCGGCGCCAGGCTCTTGAGCAGGCGGGGCTTTTTGACGAGAGGTTTTTCATCTATTGCGAGGACATTGACATCAGTTACCGGCTGCAGGAACACGGCTGGAAGCGTTATTTTGTGCCCGATGCCAGGATATTCCATTACGGCCAGCAGGGAACCAACCAGATCAAGGTCCGCTCCTATCTGCGGCATGTAAAAAGCTACTTAAAGCTTTTTCATAAATATGATTGGAAACTGGATGAACGTTATGCCAGCAACTTTGGCCGGAAGGAAGTAACGGCGGAGATCGTACTGCTGTTGGTTTGCAGAAACCAAAAATATCTTTTGACAAAATGCCTGGAGAACATTTATCGTAACCCACCTGCAATGCCCTTTAAGGTGTTGGTGGTGGATGAAGCCAGCCAGGATGGAACCCTTGAATATTTAAAAACGGAGAGGCCCGAGGTTGCATGGATATCCAATAGAAAGCCAAAAGGATATCTGCGGGCCGTGAACCAGGTGCTTAAAATGACGGAATCAAAATATTTGGCGATGGTCCCCCTGAAACCGGACTCTATTTTCGGGCAGTTTGATAGATTGCACGGATTTTTGGAACAAACGGAAAAAGCCGGAATAGCAGGGATGGTTTTCGATGATAAAAAACCATTTATCCTTCCGGGGAGCGGCCTTGGCGAGAAGGACCTGTTCCTGGAGAATTGCATGATGGTCCGCCGCAACCTCCGGGGGCTGTCGCTGCTGGATGAAAAGGCCGGCAAAAAAGGAAATGACTTTGAGTGGTGTTCCCGCTTCCGGAAAGCAGGCTGGACGGTATATTATCTGCTCAGCACCTGATCCTGGTCCCTAAATAAACCACGTAAAGAGAAAGAAACCCATGTCAAAAATACTGGTTACCGGGTGTTCCGGTTTTATCGGTTCGCATTTGGCCGAAGCCCTGCTGTCAATAGGCCATACGGTGGTGGGACTGGACGACCTTTCCGGGGGTTTTTGGGAAAACAACCCCGCCGGGATGGTCTTCCGGCAGGGATCGATCACCGATCACGGCCTGGTGGACAGTCTGTTTCAGGAACACGGGTTCGAGTACGTGTTCCACCTAGCGGCTTATGCGGCCGAAGGCTTAAGCCATTTCATCAAAAGGTTCAATTACACCAATAACCTGATCGGCAGCGTCAACCTGATCAATGCCGCGGTCAATGCCGGGACGGTCAAATGCTTTGTCTTCACCTCTTCCATAGCGGTATACGGCCCCAACCAGGTCCCGATGACCGAAGACATGGTGCCGCAGCCGGAAGACCCCTACGGCATTGCCAAGTATGCGGTGGAGATGGACCTTAGGGAAAGCCACGAGATGTTCGGCTTGAATTACATCGTGTTCCGCCCCCACAATGTTTACGGGGAAAGGCAGAACCTGGGAGACCGCTACCGCAACGTGATAGGCATCTTCATAAACCAGATAATGCAGCAAAAACCGATGACGATCTTCGGCGACGGCCGGCAGACCCGGGCGTTTTCATATATCGGGGATGTGGCCCCCGTCTTGGCCCGGTCGATCGAGCGGACCCAGGCCTACAACCAGGTTTTCAACATCGGGGCCGATACCCCCTATTCGGTGCTACACCTGGCCGAAACGGTGGCCCGGGCCATGGGCAGCCGGCCAGAAATAACAAGGCTGGAAGCCCGTAAAGAAGTGGTACATGCTTTTTCCTCCCACGATAAAGCCAAAGCCGTATTCGGAGATCTGATGCACAATGTTTCCCTGGAAGAAGGCATTGACAGGATGGTCGGCTGGGCCAAGATCGCCGGCATCAGGCAAAGCGTTAAATTCGGCAACATTGAAGTGGAACGAAATATGCCCCGATCCTGGAGAGAACTGGCGGGATGAAAGCATAGAACGTTAAGCGGAAGCATCCCGGATCAATATCTTCGGCAGAAATATCAAAAAACCTTCAGATCCTATGCCCCCAAAAAATAAAAATAAACCACCGCTGGTGTCGATCTCCCTGATCTCTTCGAACGAACTCAGGCACCTCAAGATACTTATGCCGTCGCTGGAAGAATCGTTGACCGGGATCGATCACGAGATCCTTTTGGCGGACAACGGTTCCCGCGACGGGTCGGCAGAACATTTCCTGCAGCATTATCCCGGGGTTAAGATCTGCCTAAACCGGAACAGGCGGGGATACGGGGCCAACCATAACCTCAACATCAGGCGGGCCCGGGGCACCTATGTGCTGGTGCTGAACGCCGACCTGAAATTCGAGAAAAACACCGTTCGGGACATGGTTGCGTTCATGGAAGGCCACCCCGAGTGCGGCGCCAGCACCTGCTGTTTGATGAACTGGGACGACAGCGGAATTCAGCACAATTGCCGGACCTTTCCCACCCTGGTCGATATCTGGGCCAGGAGGTTCCCCTTTAAAAACAAAGGCCTGCACGTCATCGCCGACCGCCATGAGATGCTCCACCGTGACTACCGCCAAGATTTTGAGACGGACTGGTTCCAAGGCTCTTTCATGTTTTTCCGGCGCGAGGCGCTGGAACAGGTCGGCGGTTTTGACGAGAGGTTCTTTTTGTATTTTGACGACGTGGACATCTGCCGCCGGATCCATATGGCCGGGTGGAAAGTATTGTATAACAGCCGGATTTTTGCCCATCATCGCTTCCACCGCCAGAGCGCCAATCCTCTGAACCGCTTGTTCCGGGTGCACCTGAACAGCATGGTCAGCTATTTTCAAAAATATGGCTGGAAATTCTGGCCCCAGCCGGAAACGGAGCATTCAGCTGTCCAGTCGGAGATGAAGGAACCGAAGGTCGCCATCGTCCACGATTACCTTACCCAGTACGGAGGGGCGGAAAGGGTGCTGGAGATGCTGCTGAAGATTTATCCCCGGGCCGACCTTTACACCCTGGTCCGGCAGAAGGGGGACAGGCTGCTGGAGGACCACCTAAACCTTGACAATGCCAAAACATCTTTCGTCCAAAACCTGCCCGGCTCTCCCTGGGGACAGTTCCGGGAGTACCTGGGTTTTTATCCGATGGCGGTGGAAAGTTTTGATTTTACAGGATATGACATCCTGATATCCAGCTCCAGCGCCTGGGCCAAGGGGGCCATCACCGATTCCCGCACCTGGCATCTGTGTTATCTTTATAGTCCGATGCGTTTTGTCTGGGACTGGTACCACCAGACCCTCAAGGAATACCCATGGCCCTTAAGATGGTTCCTGAAATTGATGCTCAGCGGCATCCGGCGCTGGGATGTGATGAGTGCCCAACGCCCCGACCGGATCATAGCCATTTCAACTGAAATCCAAAAAAGGATATTCAAATACTACCGGCGGGACTCTTTGGTGCTGCATCCGGCGGTGGACACTGAATTCTTCCGGCCCCAAAACGACGGGGGCGGCAGCGACTATTACCTGGTGGTCTCCCGGCTTAAGCCCTATAAGAGGGTGGACCTGGCTGTGCAGGCCTTCAATCTGACCGGCCGTTCTTTGGTGGTGGTGGGAGACGGTTCGGAGATGAAACGCTTGAAAAATATGGCCCTGCCCAACGTCCGGTTTACCGGCAAGGTTTCCGACCGTCAGTTGCTGGATTATTACCAGAACTGCCGGGCCCTGATATTCCCCACCCTGGAGGATTTCGGGCTGACTCCGCTGGAGGCCCAGTGCTGCGGCAAACCGGTGATAGCTTACCGGCGGGGCGGCGCCCTGGAGACGGTGGTGGAGGGCAAAACCGGGATATTTTTTGACCGGCAAATAGTGGAGTCTTTGATAGAAGCCATAAGCCGTTTTGAAAAAACACAGTTTGACCGGGAACAGATAAGAAAACATGCCCTGAGTTTCAACCAGGAGAATTTTATCAGGCAGCTAAAAAATATAGTGGATATTGAATACGCAAAGTACCGGGAGGGGAAGCCATGAATGTGAGAAAAAACTGGGGGGAGGTATTTCCGGCCCTGGCTCTGCTGACCGACTGCCTGGCAGCCTGGCTTTCAGCCAGCCTGACCCAGTGGATCTGGTTTGACCTGCTGCCGTTTGCCAAGGAGGCCCGGGCCTCGGTGCCCGAGTTGAAATTGTGGGTCCTGCTGGCCTATGTGTTCTGGCTGGCCCTGATCGGCAGCTATCGCCGGGTGGGAAAACAACCGCGATCGGAACAGGTGCTGGACCTCTTAAAGGCGGCCCTCTACAGTCTGACCGCGCTGATAACCATCGTCTTTTTATTCAAGGGGTATCACTATTCCAGGGGTTACATCGTCCTGTATTTTATCATTACCCCTGCATTTATGGCCATCAGCCGGCTGTTGTTGTTCAATCTGAATTTCGGCCGGATGCAAAAAGGCTGGGGGGTAAAAAATGCTGCGATCGTGGGAAGCGGCCGTTCCGCCAAGGCGATCCTGGATCATTTGATAATCAATCATGCCCTGGGGTACAGGATCGTGGGTTTTTTGGTGGAAAACCCCAGGGATCTAAACTTCGGCTACTGCGGGGTAAAGGCCCTGGGACTCTATACCGAATGCCAGCGGATAATTTCCCAACAGCAGGTGGAGGAAATATTCATCCCTGACCTCTCCCGCCACCTTGCCGATTACAGCCATATCCTGCAATATTGCCACAGCCAGAACATAGAGGTGCGGATAGTGTCCCACCGCACTGACCTGCTGGCCCGGGTGGCCGGCATTTATGACATGGCAGGGATATCCCTGTTCCGGCCACAATACCCCCTTTACCAAAGATCCTACCGGGCCTTTAAACGGACGGTCGATATCCTGGGTTCCGGCCTGGGTCTGCTGTTCCTCTCCCCGGTGTTCGGGTTGTCGGCAGTTTTAATAAAGCTCGATTCACCGGGACCGGTCTTCTTCCGGCAGATCCGGCTGGGGGAGGCGGGCCGCGAATTCAAGCTGTTCAAATTCCGCACCATGTTCCAGGGGTCCGAAAAGAACAAGCAGAGGCTGATGGATCAGAACGAAGCTGACGGCCCGATATTCAAGATCCGTAACGACCCCCGGATCACCCCGGTGGGGCGCTGGCTGCGGCGCTTGAGCCTGGATGAACTTCCCCAGCTGATCAACGTCTTTCTGGGCGAGATGAGCCTGGTCGGTCCCCGGCCGCCGCTTCCGACAGAAGTTGCCCAGTACAAAGAGTGGCACAAAAGGCGCCTGGAAGGCCCCCAGGGCATGACCGGCCTTTGGCAGATCTCGGGTCGCAGCGAATTGTCCTTTGAGGAGATGGTGCTGCTGGATATTTATTACCTGGAGCACAGCTCCCCGGTACTGGATACGGAGATCCTCATAAAAACCCTGCCGGCGGTGATCCTGGGGGGCGGGGCCTACTAAACCGTACAACAGTCAAACGATAACAGATATCAGGAAGCGATTAATGGCAAACGCCGATAAACCCAGGCTATCCCCCAATGTCATCCGGCTGGGCTGGGTCAGCCTGCTGACGGACATCTCTTCGGAGATGCTCTATCCGATCGTGCCGATATTCATTACTTCGGTGCTGGGCGCGCCGATGGCCGCCCTGGGGCTGATAGAAGGCCTGGCCGAGAGCGTTTCCAATATTTTGAAAATATTTTCCGGCTGGTGGTCAGACCAGGCCGGGAAGAGAAGGCCGTTCGTGATCGGGGGGTATTCGCTGTCGGCCTTTTCCAAGCCGCTGCTGGCCTTCGCCCATTTACTGGGCTGGCCTTTCGTGCTGGCGATGCGCATTTTGGACCGCACCGGAAAGGGCTTAAGGACCTCGTCCCGGGATGCCCTGATAGCCGATTACACCCCGGAATCGCAGAGGGGCAAGGCATTTGGCCTGCACCGGGCCATGGATTCGCTGGGAGCGGTGCTGGGACCGCTGGCAGCACTGTTCTTCATGAGCAAAATGAACTCCTCCGATCCGGCCGCCCAGTCTTTGGCCTACCGCCAGGTTTTTCTCTGGGCCTTCAT
Organism: bacterium UBP2_UBA5202; assembly: GCA_002412795.1. Classification (GTDB taxonomy): domain Bacteria; phylum Edwardsbacteria; class AC1; order AC1; family EtOH8; genus UBA5202. The sequence goes on from DHVS01000033.1 coordinate 37,571, forward strand.
TCCCGCCGCGCTGGGGGTGGCGGTGCTGTTCCTGGTAAAGGAGAAGCCATTTACCGCCCGTTATAAAAAGCCCCGGTTCGGCTGGAAGTCGTTCAACCGGGATTTCAAGATCTTCATCTTCATTAACCTGATCTTTGCCATAGGCAATTCGTCGGATGTCTTTCTGATCATCAGGGCCAGGGATCTTTTCTCCGGGACCTCAAATGCCGTGGTGATGGTCATTCTGGCTTACGTGCTTTATAATCTGACCTATTCCCTGGGATCCTACCCGGCCGGAATGCTGGCTGACCGGTTCGGCTCCAGAAAGGTCTATACTTTCGGATTGCTGTTGTTCGGCCTGGTTTATCTGGGATTCGCCTTTAACCATCACCCGGCCATGGTCTGGGTCTTGTTCGCGGTCTACGGTTTCTACACCGCCTTCACCGACGGAGTGGGAAAGGCCTATGCCTCCAAGCTGGTGCCGGAAGAGCTGCGGGCCACCGGGATGGGGGTGTACCATATGTCCGTCGGATTGGCCACCTTTGCCGCCAGCGCCGCCGCCGGACTGTTGTGGCAGGTCTTCGGATTCCGGGCCGCATTTCTATTCGGAGCGGGAGCCGCCCTACTGGCGGTGCTGCTGTTCGTATTATTAGTCAAAGGGAAAAAATAAATGCCCGCAGTCATAGAGGCCGTAAATGTCGGCAGAACATTCAAAGCCCCCAAAGGGGCCCTTAGGGTCTTGTCCGGACTCACCCTGTCCATCGGAAATGGGGAGACCATAGCCATCACCGGGGCCTCAGGTTCCGGCAAATCAACCCTGCTGCAGATCCTGGGCTGCCTGGACCGGCCCACCGCCGGTCAGATTATCATCGAAGGCCGGGAGACCTCAAGTCTTTCGGACCGTGAACTGGCCTCGCTGAGGAATGCCAGCATGGGCTTTGTTTTCCAGTTCCACCACCTGTTGCCGGAGTTCTGCGCCTGGGAGAATGTGGCCATGCCGCTGCTGGTGCGGGGCCAGTCCCTGGCTCAAGCTGAAGAAACCAGCCGGAAGATCCTTGGCGGCCTGGGCCTAGAGGACCGGGCCGAACACAAGCCCAACGAACTTTCGGGCGGAGAACAGCAGCGGGTGGCCATAGCCCGGGCCGTGGTCGCCCGGCCCCTGGTGCTGCTGGCCGACGAGCCCACCGGTAACCTGGACCGGGCCACCGGCCAGAACGTGGCCCAGCTTTTATGGGAGCTCAATCAAAACACCGGCATAGCGCTGGTGATCGTCACTCACAACCAGGAAATAGCCCAAAGGGCGCAACGCACACTGGAGTTAAAGGACGGAACACTGTGGACCAGATAAATGCAAGGCAGACACTGAAGACCGAGGATATCTTTAAAAGCTACAAAAAGCACCGGGCGGTGAACGGGATCTCCCTGGAAGTAAAGCAGGGCGAGGTGGTCGGCCTGCTGGGACCCAACGGGGCCGGCAAGACCACCACCTTCAACATCATCACCGGGCTGCTGAAACCGGACTCCGGCAAAGTGATGCTGGCCCAAACCGAGATCACCGGGCTGCCCATGTACCAAAGGGCCCGGCTGGGGCTGGGGTACCTTACCCAGGAGGCTTCGGTCTTTAGAAAATTGTCGGTGGAGGACAACATTCTGGCCATCCTGGAGATGATGCCGATGAACAAGGAACAGCGCCAGGAAAGATTGAAATCACTGCTGAGTGAACTCAACATAGAGCATCTGGCCAAGAAGAAGGCTTATGCCATCTCCGGCGGCGAGCGGAGGCGGGTGGAGGTGACCCGGGCCCTGGTCACCAACCCCTCCTTTCTGCTTTTGGACGAACCCTTCACCGGGATCGATCCCATAGCCCGGGCCGACATCCAGCAGGTGGTGGTCAAGCTAAAGGACCGGGGGATCGGGGTGCTGATCACCGACCACAACGTGCGGGAGACCCTGGAGATCACCGACCGGGCCTATGTGATCTACGAAGGGAAAGTGTTTGCCGCCGGCACCCCCCGGGAGATAGTGGACCACTCCGGGGCCCGGGAGAAGTTTTTGGGAGAGAAGTTCACCCTGTGAGTCCATCCGGCAAATTATCGTGCGACAATCAAACATCAAATAAACATTTCAACAGGACATTAACAAGACGCATCTATGAAAACAGTCTTATTCCTCTGCACCGAGAATTCCTGCCGCAGCCAGATGGCCGAAGCCTTTGCCCGGCAGTTGGGGGGCGGGGTGATCGAAGCCCACAGCGCCGGCTCCAGCCCTTCGGATTCGGTAAATCCACTGGCCGTAACCGTGATCAGGGAAAAGGGCATGGATATCTCCGGCGCCCGCCCCAAGGGATTCAATGATCTTCCGGTTAAAAGGGTGGATTATCTGGTAACCATGGGCTGTCAGGATGTCTGTCCAGTCTTTCCCACCATCCAGCAGGTGGAGTGGAAACTGCCCGATCCCAAGGGACAGCCGGTGGAGTTCTTCCGCTGCGTCCGGGACGACATTGAAAAGAAGGTCAAGGAACTGATAGAAACGATCTCGGCCAAGAATGTCAAACGCGATTATACCGGGATGGCGGAGATCATCCAAGGCAAAGTGAGCCCGGCCACGGGAAGCGATGATAGAATGAAACTGGCCACGGATGTTCTCTGGGAAGGCCTTAAGGACAAGGGGCTGGACTGGGTGGGGTTTTACCGGCTGCTGCCAGGGCAGGATGCCATGGAACTGGTCTGCCGCCAGCCCCGGGCGGCCTGTTCCCCCATCGGCCTGCAGGGCGTCTGCGGAAAAGGGATGAGGGATAAGACCGCTCAGATCGTGAGGGACGTCTACGCCTTGGGCGACAAGCACATCATCTGCGATCCGGCCAACCTGTCCGAGATCGTGGTCCCGGTGATCGAGCCGGACGGCAGCTGCCGGGCGGTGCTGGATCTGGACAGCCGGGAGTTGGGGGCCTTTGACCAGCAGGATGCGGAGGGCCTGGTACTTGTTTTGAGAAGCGCTGGGCTGACGATTTAAAATTGATCTGAACTCAGGTAAAACAGGAATACTGTCATCTTGAGATGCATTGCCTGCCTGACAAATTGAAAGATGACATTGTCTGCCCTTCAACCCGGAGCCTGCAATACTATCCTGCCTAACTCAGGGCAGGCTTTGTAATGCAAGGAAGAAACCTCAGGGTGACAGGATCGGCAGGTTCAGTAAATTTGCCAAAGTCCAAATTGACAGAAAAGAGGCCCTCCCGTATTATGCGGAAGGGCCTCTTTTCGTTTCAGGAAGTTGCTATTTGCTCAACCTTTTCAATTCTTCCAGCCAGCCTCTGACCACGTCATAACTGCCCTGCCAGAAGGAGGCCGAGCACATGTCTATGCCAACCTGTTTCAGGATCAGCTCCGGACTTTGCGAACCGCCGTAGGACAGGATATTCTCGATCTTGGGTACGAAGGAACGGCCTTCCTTCTTGTAGCGGGCGTAAAGGGCCATGGACAGCAGCTCTCCGAAGTTGTAGGCGTAGCAATAGAAGGGGGTCTTGAAGATATGAGCGATGTAGGCCCACTCGTACCGGAACTCGTCGGCCACATCCAGCGAAGATCCGAATTGCTCCTTGAGCATCTTCAAATACAGGTCCGACAGCTGGCTCTCCTTGGCGCCCTGTAGCAGCATTTGGTGGGCGGCCATCTCGAATTTGACGAAATAGGCCTGGCGCATCACAGTGGCGTAAGAGTCCCCTATCTTTTCCAGCAGCATGGCCCGCTTTTCCCGGTCGGACCTGGTCTGGGACAGCAGACGCTCGAACATCAGCATCTCGGCGGTGGTGGAGGCGGTCTCGGCCAGGGGCAGGGTGGTCTCGGCCGACGAGGCCGAATGGGCCGAGGCGTAAAGGTTATGAGCACCGTGCCCCAGCTCGTGGGCCATGGTCATCACCGAGGAGTTGTCGCCGGAATAGTTCAGCAGGATGTAGGGGGTTGTCTTGGGGGTGATCATGGCGCAGAAGGCGCCGGCCTCCTTGCCGGTCCGGGGATGGGTGTCGATGTGGCCGGCCTCAAAGATCTGCCGGGCATTCCGGGCCAGCCCGGGCGAAAATTCCTTGAAGGTTTCCAGGACCAGGGCCTTGGCCCGGTCAAAGGGCAGGGAAGCCTTTTGTTTTTCCAGCGGGGCGTAGATGTCGTAGCGCCGAAGTTTTTTAACCCCCAGCAGCCGGGCCTTAAGCCGGAAATACTCCTGATATATCCCGGAATTGTCGGCGCTGACCTTCAGCAGGGTTTCGATGGCCTTATCCGGAACCTGGTTGTAAAAATTGCGCATGGCCATCGGAGACACAAAATTCCTGTCTTTAGCATCCTGATCCCAATCCTTGGCCAGGGCTTGGTAAATGACATAGAACTTGGAGATGTTGTCCTGATATGGCTTAAAAAGCGCCTGGTAGGCGGCCTGGCGTTCGGCCTGGTCGGAGCTGTAAAAGTAGGCCCGGACCTGGCTCTGGGTCTTGAATACTTTTTCTTTTTTCCCCTGGGGCTTAAAGCGGTATTCAAAGCCGTCGCTGACCAAGTTGTAAAGCTCGTTCAGGGGGTCGGCTCCGGTGACCTTCTTGCGGGCCATCACTTTTTCCACATCTTGATCCAGGGTATGGACCGCTCCCCGGCGCTGGTAGGACAAAACATATTTCAGGTCCGGCACCGCTTGGAAAAGCCTTTGGGCGTTGGCGTCATCCAGCCGGCGCAGGCCCTCCACCGGCTTGCCCATCAGCCACTGGGTGATGGGGATCAGGGCCTGGGTGTGGCTGACCATCAGGTCCTGGGCCCGGGATTTGTAAAGCATGGCATCCTGGGAATTGATGTCCACCGACATCCAGAGCGAACCGTAGGAGCCCAGCCGGTTGGCGTCCTCCTTGAGTTTTTCGGTGAAGGACATCATCCGGCGGAAGCTTTCTTCGGACATGGCCGGGGAAAGGGCCTTGAAATAGTCCCCCAGTTTCAGGACGTTCTTCTCGAAAGACCGGGCGAAATCGTCAAACTTGCCCCGGGCGATGATGTCGTTCAGGTTCCATTGCAGTTCCTGTTTGGGCATAAGGGCTCCTTATAATTTATGGTTCAAAGCGCCGGATTCCAAAAGAACGGGGTCCGGCGGTTAATTGCGTGAGAAAAATATTCTGTAACTATTCAGCCACAAATGGCACAGAGGGCACAAAAAAGACAAGAAAGAGATAGTGGTATTCTTTGACAAAGTAAGGTAAACCGTCTTTTCGAGAAACACATTTTGTGAATTATGTGCTTTATGTGGCTAATATAGGTAAAAAGGGCCTGAATGGTTGCAATGTTTCATTCTGTCACCTTCACCGGATCCACCTTCCAGATCTCACTGGCATACTGGGCGATGGAGCGGTCGCTGGAGAACTTGCCCATCCGGGCCACGTTGTAGATGGATCTCTTGAGCCAGAGATCGGGCTGTAAAAAGGTCTGGTCCACCTCGCGCTGGCAGCGCAGGTAGTCGGCGAAATCGGCCAGCAGCATGTAATGGTCGCCCTGGTTCAGCAGGTGGTCCACCAAGGGCCGGAACAATCCGGGCTCCTCCGGGGAGAAATGCCCGCCGGCCATCAGGTCCAGCACTTTTTTGAGGCGGGGCTGGGAATCGTAATGCTTTTTGGGGTCGTAACCCTGCTGCCGGAGTTCCAATACCTGGTCCGCTTTGAGGCCGAAGATGAAAATGTTGTCCGTCCCCACTTCCTCCATGATCTCCACGTTGGCCCCGTCCAAAGTGCCGATGGTCAGGGCGCCGTTCAGGGCGAACTTCATATTGCCGGTGCCGGAGGCCTCCATCCCGGCGGTGGAGATCTGCTGGGAGAGGTCGGCGGCCGGGATGATCAGCTCGGCCAGGCTGACCCCGTAATTGGCCAAAAAGACCACCTTCAGGTTCTGGCCCACTTCCGGGTCGTGGTTCACCTTCTCGGCCACCGCGTTTATCAGCCGGATCACCAGCTTGGCCGTGGCGTAGCTGGGGGCGGCCTTGCCGGCAAATATCACGGTCCGCTTGACGTGACTGCCGTTGGGATTTTCCTTGATCTCATTGTACCGGGCGATCACGCCCAGGATGTTCAATAGCTGCCGCTTGTACTCGTGCATCCTTTTGACCTGGCAGTCGAACAGCGAATCCACCGGAACCTCGATCCCGTTGTGGCGGCGGATGTACTCGGCCAGCCGGATCTTGTTGGAGCGCTTGACCACCTGCCACTTTTCCCGGAACAGCACGTCCTCGGCAAAGGGTTCCAGCTTCTTCAGTTGGCTCAGGTCCTTTACCCAGCCGTTGCCTATCTTCTTGGTGATCAGTCCGGCCAGGTCCCGGTTGCAGGTGTTGAGCCAGCGCCGGGGGGTGATGCCGTTGGTCTTGTTGTTGAATTTCCCCGGAAAGAAGCCGTTGAATTCGGGAAAGACCTTTTCCTTAAGGATGCTGGTATGCAGTTCGGCCACCCCGTTCACCGAATGGCTGCCCACGATGGCCAGATGGGCCATCTTTACCTGGGGATCGGAGCCTTCGCCGATGATGGACATGACTTTGAGTCTGGACTGGTCTCCGGGATATTTTTTGGCCACCGCCTCCAGAAAGCGGCGGTTGATCTCCCCGATGATCTGCATGTGGCGGGGCAGCAGATGGGCCATCAGGGAAACGGGCCAGTGCTCCAGGGCCTCGGGCATCACGGTATGATTGGTGTAGGCGAAAACCTGATTGGTAAGGCCCCAGGCCGCGTCCCACTCCAGGCCCTCTTCGTCCATCAGCAGGCGCATCATCTCGGGGATGGCGATGGCCGGGTGGGTGTCGTTCAGCTGGAAGGCGGTCTTTTGGGCGAAGTCCCCGAAGCCGGGATGGGTCTTCTTGTAGCGCCGGATGGCGTCCTGCAAAGTGGCGGTGACGAAGAAGTATTCCTGCTTCAGCCTAAGCTCCCGGCCCTGATAGACGTTGTCGCTGGGGTACAGCACCCGGGTGATGTTTTCGTTCTGGTTCTTCTGCTCCACCGCCGCCACGTAGTCGCCGCTGTTGAAGTAGTTGAGGTCGAACTCCCGGGTGGACTTGGCCGACCAGAGTCTTAGGGTATTGACGGTCTGGTTGCCGAAGCCCGGCACCGGCACGTCATAGGCCATGGCCAGCACATCCTGGCCGTCCTTCCATTCAAAGCGGGGGCGGCCGTCGGCCCGCACCGTCTGCTCCACCCGGCCGTAGAACTTGACCGGGTAAAGGTATTCCGGCCGGGGCAGTTCCCAGGGGTTGCCGTAGCGCAGCCAGTTGTCGGGGGTCTCCACCTGCTGTCCGGCCAGTATCTTCTGGAAGAATATCCCGTACTCGTAGCGGATGCCGTAGCCGTAGGCCGGCAGTTCCAGAGTGGCCATGGAGTCCAGAAAGCAGGCGGCCAACCGGCCCAGACCCCCGTTGCCCAGCCCGGCATCCCACTCAAAATCCTCCAGTTTTTCCATGTCCAGGCCCAGGTCGGCCATGGCGTCGTGGGCCGCCTCGTCCATCTGAAGATTGAGCAGGTTGTTGCCCAGCAGCCGGCCGATCAAAAATTCCAGCGAAAGGTAGTAGACCCGCTTGGTGTCGCTGTGGTAGTAGGCCTGCTGGGTCTTGATCCAGCGCTCCACCAGCCGCTCCCGCACGGTCAGGGCCAGGCTGGTGAAGTAGTCCCGTTCGGTGGCCGAGTACTGATCCTTGGCCAGGCCAAAGGTCAGGTTGTCGCCGAAGGAGCGCTTGATGGAATTCTTGTCCAGGCCCTGGCGGGTGACGGGGTAGGAGTTGTTTTTTTCGTGGTCGGGCATCTGTGTCCTTATTGCTGTTAGCTGTAATCTGTATGTTTTCAGCCTTTAATTTTTTTAATGAAGGCGATGAGCATACCTTTTATTTTTTAAAATATGGATTGCCGGGGAATCTTGGTTGGCAGCTATTAAAGATGACTGGCAACAAGTCCCTCAATTAATTTTCAATATCATCACTAAAAAAGGGATAACTGTCATCCCGAGGGCACGTCAGGCCTTGCATATTGAGGGGTGTTTCGATAAGCCAAGCAAATTAGCCCCGCTCAACAAATTGTCCTGAGCCCTTCGCCATGCTCCTGGTAAACTAAGGCGAAGGGTGACCTAAAGGTAATGTTTGCCAAAGTTTGGCAAATATTGCCCTATTGCATTCCGTCCTTTTTAACGAAGGGAGTCTTTTGCCCAATTTTTCCAGAATCAAACAGGTTGCCCGTTTTCTAAATAATCAAATGCAGACTCGATCTGCGAATGGCTCCCTACCAGGACGAGTGAATCCCCGGTTTGAATAACCAGATCGGGAGGCGGGTTTGTCATTGTTTTGTTTCCCCGGACTGCAATGATAACGCTTGAACCGGTCATTTTCCGTACTTCCAAATCGACTAACGTTTTGTCAACGGCAAAATGATCCTCCATTACCTGAAAAACATCTGTTGTCCCTTCAGCAAGAATTTCTGCCAATCTGCCTGAAATTCCCTTACTGGGAGATGGAACACGAAGCATTTCGTAACCATCCTGTCGTAACAATTTAGTTTGGGATCGAATGACATTTCGAGGAACATGTAGACGATCCAAAACCTGGGTGAAAAGCTCAATTGACGTTTCAAATTCTTCTGAGATGACCTGGTCCGCCCCCGCTTTGAGAAGAGAACCAATCTGGTCCATGCGTCTCGTTCGACAGATAATGGCAGCGTGCCGATTAATCCGTTTTGCCATTCCCATACAGATCTTTGTCGCTGCCGGGTCAGAAATCAGCAAAACAAGGATTTGAGCCGATCCAATGCCGCTGCGTACAAGTATATCCCACCGTGAAGCGTCACCATAAAGAATGGGTTCTCCCTGGGAAAGCGCACGCGATGCAACTCTGCCGTTAACTTCTATGATTTTGTAGGGAATTCCTGAATACTTGAGCACTTGAGAAAGATGTTGTCCTGCCAGCCCGTAACCAGCTATGACAATCTTTGGGTCTGGTTTTGAAGGTGTCTCCTCTTTTTTTTCCGTTAATGATTTCGCCCCAAACCGTAATGTCAATTTGGAAATGCCAACGATTAAAAATGGCGTGAGCAGCATAGAATATATCGCAGCGTTTCCAAGCATCTGATATTGATAATCTGTAATTAGTCCATAAGGCAGCGCTGCAATCATGATGATGAACCCAAATTCACCTATATTCGATATTCCTACTCCTGCAAGCAGGGAAGTCCTGAATGGAAATCCAACCAATCGGGTTGAGATGAACAAGATAACCGTTTTCGCTGACATGACCGCTACGGTAAGAAGGACTACCGGCAGAAAATGCTCAACTGCAAATTGCCAATTATAACCCAATCCAATTGAAATGAAAAACAGGCTCAGGAAAACATCCCGGAACGAAGCCGTTTCCGCAATAATCTGGGGATGATATTCGCTGCGATTCAGAAGCAGGCCGCACATAAAAGCCCCCAGGGCCATTGAGAATCCTAAAGCCTGCGAAAGTGTCGCAAATCCAAGACAAAAAAATAATGCGAGGAGCACAACCAATTCACGAATGCCCGTGAGAACTACCCAGCGCAGGATAACCGGAAGAAAATAATAGGCTATCGCTGCGCAGGCGGCAAGAATCAAAAAGCCGCGCCCCGCCACAATGAAGGCACTGTTGCCTGCGGCTGTTAAATTTGCACCGAGAAATGGAATTAAAATCAACAAAAGAACTGTCGAAATGTCCTGGAACAGCGAGATACCAATAGAAGTTTCCGCATGCGGGCTGTCGATTTCACCACGGTCTTGATAGATTTTCAAGGCAATTGCCGTGCTGCTCTGAATGATTATAAATCCGAAAAGAATGGCCTGAACAAAAGAGATAAGCCCCATCAGAGCAAATCCCAAGGTCACGCTTATCGTCAGTATGGCCTGAACCGATCCGCCGACAAACATGGAGCGAACAAGGCGGCCCACTTTCGAGGGAGAAAACTCAAGGCCAACCATGAACAGCAGAAAGACAATTCCAAACTCGCTGAGGAGTTTCAATTCGTCATTTGACTTCAGTGCTGTCGGGGCAACAGCAGACCAGATCAGGCCGGTAAGGATAAACCCGATAGCGGGGGCCATTTTCAATTTCTTGCTGACGACAATTACTGCAATAGCGGCGCCAAATATGAGAATTATATTAATAATCGCTTGATAGGGCATCAGATTTCCTTATAGTTGAGATGTTGCTGCTTTCCTAAAACAACCTTCTTTCAAATACCTTTCCATAGCATTTCCATTAATTTGTGCACCCTGACCCAAAATGCTATGGCCTCGTTTCTGCGCTGCCGTTTTATGTCTTGAAAGGGCTGATTGATTTGACCCTTTTTTCTTGCCGCCGCCCATCAAGTTCATTGTTCAAATTTACTGAATAGTGGGTTTACGCAACTATTGCACGTACTGCGCCATGGCGGTTGGGTTTACGCAATAAGTGCGCATAAATTGTTATTTTCCAAACACAACATCCTCGATATTGTACGTCCCCAGGCTGGGCGCGTTCATGAACCCGTGCCAGGCGGCCTCGGCGTAGCGCCCGCTCTCCAGCACGTAGAACAGCCAGTGGTCCACGTAGCGGGGGTCCTCCTGCAGAAAGCCAGAGCCGATGTGTTCCAGCCATTCCCGGTTGAATTTCTCGTGGGCCCCCACCGGCGGGGCGATGATGATGGGCAGTCCCAGCGCGGTGTAAAAGGACATCTCCGAGGGCTTGGTCCAGATTATGTCTACCTCGTGCAGCTCCTTGTTGAAAGCCGCGAAGTAGGCCCGCTTGTCCAGGCCGTAGACCACCTTGACCCCGGAGCGGCCCTCGCAGTCGCAGTTCATGGCGCCAAGCTCCTGCTTAAAGTAACTGGCCACGTCCAGTCGGGTCCCGGCCACCAGCATCACCCGGACCTTGCCCTGCTCGATCTTCTTCTTGAGCGACCTGACGATGGTGATGCCGATCTCGGTCTGGGCCCCGGCCCCGCCCACCATGTAGCACAGGGTCACCGGGCGCTTGCTCTTCTCCCTGACATCGCCCAGGTATTTTTTGATGGTCTCGCGGTAGGCCGAGATGAACCGGTTGTTGGGGTCCAGCACCGGCAGGCGCTCCAGCAGGTCCTTCTTCAGAATGGTTTGTTCCCGCCCCCCGATGTTCTCCCGGGGCAGGGGGAAGCCGGTCAGGGTTATCCGGTCCTCGGGCACCCCGTACTGCCGCAGCCGCATGGAGGCGTGGCGGGAGGGGGTCAGGTAGTTGATCCGGGACTCGGCCGGGTTCTTGCTGACCCAGACCCGGTTCATGTCGGTGTCGGTGATGACGCAGTAGACCCGCTGCATCCCCAGGTAGTCGGCGGCCAGGGCCGGGATGAAGTGGGTGGCGATGAAGGGCAGGCTCTCCTTTTTAACGTAATCGATCAGGCTGGAACACAGGCCCCACTTCTCTATCAACTTCTTGGTCCTCCGCACCGTGGCGGTGGGCCGGTAATCCACCTTAAAGGGGTAGAAGGGGGCGATGGCCTGCAGCCTGTCGTACAGACCGAAGATAAAGGGCCCGATGCCGGGGATGGACTTAAGCCGGGAGACCGTCTCGTAGCCGATCCGGCTCCACTCCCAGATGTTCTTCTCCTTAAAGGAGATGATCTGGTCGTTGTTGGCGGTGATGATCCGCTCGTTGGCGATCTCGTTAAGGGGGTAGGCGGCCCGCTGGTGGCCGTAGCCCATGTCCACCGAGACCACCCAGGCCCGCCTGGAACCTTCTTGTGCCGGCATAGTAAACTGAATTACAAATTATTAATTAATAATTTCGAAGGGTCAGCTCTTGGCGATCTGCTCCGCGAACTTATCCAGCTCCGCCGCGTACTGGCTTCCGGCCACCTGCTTGGTCTTAAGCGCCAAAACGGCCGCCGGCTTTTGTCTCAGCAGTTCCTCCATGCCCTGGAATGTTCCCGCATCCCCGGAGCCGCCCATGGTGCAGAAGAAGGCGGCCTTCTTGATCTTGGCACGGTTCTGCTCCAGGTAGGCTCGAATGGCTGGGGTCAGGGTCCAAGCCCAGACCGGCGTGCCCAGCACCACCAGGTCGTATTGGGCGGGGTCCTTTTGGGTCTGGGCGATCAGGGTGGACAGCTTGCGGGAAGCGTCCCGCCCGGCGTTCAGCCAGCCGATGGGCCCCTTGCGGCTCTTGGTGTCTATGATCTCCTCCACCTCGGCCTGCAGTTTGACCGCCAGCTCCAGGCAGACCTTTTTGGTGAACCCGGTGCGGCTGTAAAAGACGACTAACGTTTTCATTTTCTCTCCATTCTAAAGTATATTTTCTTTGCCACAAAGACACCAAGACACAAAATGATTTACTATCGACTAAAAACTGGGACGCTGATACACGCAGATATCGCTGATATTCTTAAGCCGTATCAATAAAATCCGCGTTAATCTGCGTCCTAAATTGGAACTTTTCGTGTATTTAGCGAGCAGCGTCACCCCAGCAGGCGGTGGATGACCTCCACCGAATCCACCCCGGCGGCCTCGGCGTTGAAGTTGGTGATGATCCTGTGCCTAAGCACCGGCAGGGCCAAAGCCCTCACATCCTCGATCCCCGGGGCCAGCCGGCCCTCCAGAATGGCCCTGGCCTTGGCGCCCAGGATCAGATACTGCGAGGCGCGGGGGCCGGCCCCCCAGGCCACATACTCTTTTACAAAATCCGGCGACTCCGCCGCCTTGGGGCGGGTGCGGCGGCTAAGGCTGACCGCGAACTCCACCACGCTGTCGGCCACCGGCACCCGGCGCACCAGCTGCTGCAGGGCCACGATCTCCGCCGCCGACAGCACCGGCTTGATGCTGGCCTGGTAGGCCGAGGTGGTGCTTTTTACGATCTGCTCTTCTTCCTCGGCAGAGGGGTAGTCCACCAGGGTGTTGAACATGAAGCGGTCCAGTTGGGCCTCGGGCAGGGGATAGGTGC
>DHVS01000039.1 GCA_002412795.1 bacterium UBP2_UBA5202
AGACCACAGGGAATTGCAAGTTAAATATGGGATGTTACCAGATTAGCCGTATTTTTTATGCTTTTTCCGAGTAAACTAAACAGTCATTTTACAAAGATCAATTTTTGACCGAGATCCAATACATAAAAGGGGTCGGTCCCAAGCGGGCCGAGCTGTTCCACAAGCTGGGCATCTTCACGGTGCGCGACCTTTTCTATCATGCCCCCCGCCGTTATATTGACCGCAGCATTTTCACCAAGATCGCCGACCTCCATCCCGGCCAGGATGTCACGGTGATAGGAAAGGTCTCCGGTAAAAGCGTCAATTACGCCCGGCGGGGCTTTACCATCTTCAACCTGATGATAAACGATGAATCAGGTTTTTTGCCGGTCAAATGGTTCAACCAGCCCTACCTTAAGGACAGGTTTGAGATCGGACAGACAGTGGTCCTGAGCGGTTCCGCCAAATACGACCGGGGACTGGCCTTTCTGAACCCCGAATACGAGGTCATTGACGACGAGGACGCCGAGTTGATCCACACCGGGCGTATCGTCCCCCTGCATCCCTCTACCACCGGGCTTTCGGCCCGGCAGATCAGGGCCGTGCTCAAGGCCGCCATGGAGGGTCATTTATCCGATATCTCTGAATCCCTGCCCGAAGCCGTGATCCAGAACCGCGGACTGATGCCGCTGAAGAATGCCGTCCAGGAGATACATTTTCCCCAAAGCGCCCAGTTCGCCCAAAAAGCCCGGGAGCGCCTGGCCTTCGAGGAATTGTATTACCTGCAGATCCTGCTTTTGCAGCGCCGGAAGAACTTTTCCGGATTGGCCCGGGCCGTCCCCGTTGTCTCATCTGATTGGCGCCGGAGTTTCGAATCTGTGATACCATTCACTCCCACGGCCGCCCAGGAACGGGTGATGCGGGAGATAACCGGAGACCTTTCCCAGGCCAAGCCCATGCACCGTCTGCTCCAGGGCGATGTCGGCTCAGGCAAGACCCTGGTGGCCTTTGCTGCCATTATCCAGGCGGCCGGCCAAAACCTGCAGACCGCCTTGATGGCGCCTACCGAGATCCTGGCCGAGCAGCATTATGCCGGGATCAAGCCCTGGCTGGACAAACTGTCCATTTCTTCCGCCCTGCTGACCAGCAAAACCCCGCCGGCTGAAAAAAAGGAGATCCATCGCAAACTGGGATCGGGCGAGATACTGCTGGCCATAGGCACCCATGCCTTGATCCAGGAACAGGTGAACTTCAAGGCCCTGGCCCTGGCCGTCATCGACGAGCAGCACCGGTTCGGGGTGGCCCAGCGGGCCAAGATCAGGGCCAAGGGAAAAGATCCCCACCTGCTGGTGATGACCGCCACCCCCATCCCCCGCACCCTGGCCATGACCGCCTACGGAGACCTGGACATCTCGGTGATAGACGAACTGCCCCCCGGCCGCCAGCCAATAGTAACCAAAGCAACATCGGAAGCCAACCGGGTCAGGGTCTACGCCTTCCTGAGCGACCAGATGAAAACCGGACGGCAGATCTATGTGATCTATCCCATCATCGAGGAATCGGAGAAAACAGATCTCAAGGCCGCTATCAAGATGCACCGGCACCTGAGCGACGATGTTTTCAAGGATTTCAAGACCGGCCTGATCCACGGCCAGCTGGCCTTTGATGAGCGCCAGCAGGTGATGGAGGATTTCCGCCGGGGCGCCATTCAGTTGCTGGTGGCCACCACGGTGATAGAAGTGGGCATCGATGTGCCCAATGCCACGGTGATGGTGATCGAGCACGCCGAGCGCTTCGGTCTGTCCCAGCTGCACCAGCTGCGGGGCCGGGTGGGCCGGGGCCGGCACAAGTCGTACTGCATCCTGATGTCCGGCACGAAATCAACCCCGGAGGCCCAGGCCCGTTTGAGCATAATGCAGAGTACCTCGGACGGATTCAAGATCGCGGAAGAAGACCTTAAGATCAGGGGCCCCGGCGAACTCTGGGGCACCCGCCAGCACGGCCTGCCGGCCTTAAAGATAGCCGACCTGACAGCCGATGCCCGGTTGGTGGCCCCGGCCAAGCAGCTGGCCCTGGAGACAATGCAAAAGGTTTTATCAACTGATGAACAGGCCCTTCTGGACCACAACCTAAAATTCCATTTCCCCGATGCCCACCAGTTGATCCAGACCGGGTAACAAAAAGCCCCCCGCCGCAGGCGGGGGGCTTTTTAATTACTGATAAGCAAAAGCTAGAATCCGCTAAGTTCCAGGGCTGCTCCCAACCCAATGCCTGACATCTTAAGATCGGTGAACATATCGTTACCTGCGCTGCGCGAGCAGGTATTCCCATTATAGGAAACTCCCGCTGTTAGTGCGCTGCGAGATCCTAGCTTAAGCCTGCCGCCGGCGCCAATCCGCCAACCAAATCCGCTGTAGATGCCACTCTCAGGCTGTTCACTCTCAGCAATCGTGTATAGGCTCTCATTATAACTGTAGGATACATTTGCTATGCCAAAACCTACACGCCCTTCGACATAAGGGTTGATAAAAATACCCACCGGCAATGTTATTACTACGCCAGCAGTGATCGGAAAATATTTTACCGAATGTTCGTAGGCGACCAAACGTGTGGTCGTGCTTACCGTACTTGTCGTAACGGAGTCCGTCGTGATCTCCTTGGTGAATTTCTTGTTCATGAAGTCTATCTGGACATTGGCCATCACCATTTGATCCACTCTCTGCCCGGCTCCCAGGGAGAACAGCACTCCGCCGCTTCCCTCCACCCCGGAGGGATTGAACCAGGCCGCCCCGCCGTTGATGGTCATGGCGCCGGCCCCGGCCGCCATGGCCAGGATCAGGGCCGGGAGCAGTATCATATATTTTTTCATTTTAACCCCTGAAACGGTTTATGGTTTATTTCCGGGATGTTACTCCATGACTATGCAGGAAACCGGGCAGGCATCCACGCAGGCTCCGCAGCTGGTGCAGGCCTCGGGCTTGACCAGTTTGGCCTTGTCGCCGTCCATGTCCAAAACGCTGACCGGGCAGGCGCCCACGCAGGCTCCGCAGCCGATGCAGGCATCAGTGTCTATCTTGGGAAGTTTTCCGGGCATTTTCGTGTTTCCTTTCTTTTATTTTTTGGCTTTGGTTTTGTTTGCTTTTTCCAGCCGGGCGATGTCCTTCATGATCGCCGATTTCTTGGCATTGAGCATCCGCTCGTGCTTCAGTTCCTCGGAGACCAGGGCCTTGAACAGTGATTTTACGTCGTAATCGTAGGAATAAATGGCCTCGCGGGAATAGCGTTCCTGGGCCATACGCTCATATTTCATGGCCATTTCCAGGCTTTTTACCAGTTGTTTAGCCAGTTTCAGGTCTTCCATGGGTCTCTCCTTTTATGTTTTCTGTTTATTAGCCGTTTAAAAAATAATGATATCATAATTGTTGGGTTTTGGCAAGAGGTGACAGCACAATGTTATTTCTAACCAGACAGGATTAACAGGATTTAACAATAAACTGGGGACTTCAGATGCTGTATATTATGAAATTAATCCTGTCTGGTAATTTACCATGGGGTTATCTTTAAAACAACTTCAGCTCGCTCTCCCGTTCCCCGCCCGACTGGGCCTCGCTCTTGGCCAGGTAGATATAGCGGTCTATCAGATTGACATAATCGCTCCACCGTTTGTTCTGCAGACCCTCCCGTTTGATGATCCGGGTAAAGGCCGCGGCGTGGGAATCCATGTAATCGCAGTGGTGGACGATCAGGGCCTCCAGGGTGGAAGGCACAACCGGACTGCCCTTCTCCTTCTCGCCGTGATGGGCCAGGATCATGTGGCGCAGCCGTTTCTCCAGTTCCTTGGGAAAGTCCTTGACCTTGGGGATCCGCTCCATCAGCATCTGATCGCCCAGCACCACGTGCCCCACCAGCCGCCCGTCGTCGGAGTAGTCTATGAAGGTGGTGACGGCGAACTCCCGCATCTTGCCCATGTCGTGCAGCAGACAGCCGGTCAACAGCAGGTCGGCGTCCAGCAACTGATAGTTATTGAGCGCGGCCCGGGCCAGACGGCAGACGCCCAAAGTGTGCTCGGCCAGTCCGCCCAGGTGGGCGTGGTGCCACAGCTTGGCGGCCGGGGCCGCCAGGAACTTCTCCAGGAAAATCGGGTCGTCAAAAAATGTTTTCAGAAGTTTGGCCAGCATCGGGTTTTTGACCGAGGACATCTCCGCCCTGATCCCGGCCTCCAGTTCCGCCTTGGATCTTTCCGATCCGGCCATGAAATGCTCCAGCCGGTATTCTTCCGCGCCGGCCCGGCGGATGGCATCCAGCCGCAGCTGGGGGTTGTCCTTGTATTTCCCGGCCAGTCCCTTGACCTGGACCACATCGCCCTGGGACACTTCCTTGTAAGCCTTCTCGGCCTCGTTCCAAAGCACGGCATCGATCCGGCCGGTGGCGTCCCCCAGCTCCAGGTTAAGGTAGGCCTTGCCGTCGGACTCCTTGGTCTTCAGCTCTATCTTGCGCAGGGCGTAAAAATCTATCACTTCTTTTCCCGTGAAACTATCAGACCTGATATCCCTGATGCATACCCGTTCCATCACATTCTCCCCATAAATATTATCGTAATTGTATATTCAACCCGCCCAAAAGTCAACAAAAAAGACCCTCACCCTACCCGCCAAACAACCAGGTTTCCCTTCCCACGAAAAACACGGAATACCACGAAATCATATTTTAATATTTAGTGAGTCTTAGTGTCTTTAGTGGGCAATTCCAGTATCCCAGATTTTCAGGCCCGCACCACCGGGACGTCCGGCCAGTTTGTGGTATAGCGGGGCGACAGCTTCCCCTGGTTCATCCTCCAGGGCCGGTCGGTGCCGGCGGCGGCGTATTTTAGGGAGCCCCGGCCCGTCCTGGCGTTGACGGCGTCCACCGCCTGCATGATCCGGTATTCCCCCGGGCTCTCCCGGCAGGACCCCAGCAGGTCCAGCTGGACGGTATTCCCGGGGCCGATCCCTGACAACATCACCCCGGCCCGCTTGTAGGAATAGCCGGGCTTGAAGATGCTCTTCAGCCCCCGGCGGGTCAGCTCCAGCAGGCGGGGGGTGTAATCGGTGGGTTCGGACAGGCTCAAAGTGACGGAGTTGGAGTACTGGGGCTCGTCCCGAAAGCTGTTGCTGGCTATGAACAACGTCAGCAGTGAGGCCTTTGACCTCTGTTTTCTCAGCTTTTCGGCGCACATGGCGGTGAACTCGGCCGCGGCCTGCTCCAGGTCCTCCTTGGCGTGGATGTCCCGGCCAAAGGAGCGGGAGGTCATGATGCACTGCTTGGGCGGCGGAGCCTCGTCCCCCTGAATGCAGGGATGGCCCCGCAGTTCCTCCACCGTGCGCAGTCCCGTCACGGTCAGGTGCTTCCTGACCCAGTTGTCATCGGCTTGGCTGAGTTGCAGAGCGTTTTGGATCCCGTGCCGGTTCAGGAACTTTGAGTGCTTCCGGCCCACCCCCCAGATGTCCTTGACCTCGGTCTTTTCCAGAAAACCGTCCAGCCGGGAATGGTCCGTCAGGTCCATCACTCCGTCAAGGGCGGGGTCCTTCTTGGCGAAACGGTTGGCCAGCTTGGCCAGGGTCTTGGTGGGGCCGATGCCGATGGAGACCGGTATGCCGGTCCACTGTTTTACCACGTTACGGATGTTCCGGCAATATTTTTCCCGGTCGATGTTCATCCCGGACAGCGACAGAAAGGCCTCGTCGATGGAATAGATCTCCATCTCCGGCGTGAATTGGCGCAGGGTGGCCATCACCCGGCTGGAGAGGTCGCCGTAAAGGGTGAAGTTGGCCGAGAACACCGCCACGTTGTTCTTGTCTATGATCTCCCGGTATTTGAAGACCGGCTCGAACCCGGAGATGCCCAAGGCCTTGGCCTCGGCGGTCCGGGCGATGACGCAGCCGTCGTTGTTGGACAGCACTATCACCGGCCGGCCATCCAAAGAAGGCTTGAATACCTTCTCACAGGAGGTGTAAAAGCTGTTGCAGTCCGCCAGGGCGAATATTTGTTTTATAACGGGCATAAGAATGTTGGAAAGGATGAATTAGTGTGACTGATTCCGTGTTTTCTGGATTTCGGTGTTTCTGTGGTAAAAGGATTAAATGCCCTATGTGTCTTTTGTGCGTTTTGTGGCAGATAGATACTACACCTTATGGATGACAAAAGTGACCACCCCCCAGATCTTCAGGTCGGCCAGACCGTCCAGCTTCACCTCAGGGTAATCCGGGTTCTCCGAGGCTAGGTACATCTTTCCGTTCCTTTGGCGGAGCCTTTTCACCGTCAGTTCTCCGTCCAGGGCCGCCACCACTATCTTCCTGTCGCCCGGCTCCAGCGAACGGTCCACCAGCAGATGGTCTCCGGAATGGATGCCGGCCCCGGTCATGGAATTGCCCGAGACCTTGACGATGAAGGTGGCGGCCGGGTTCTTGATCAGGTGCTCGTTCAGGTCCAGCTTCTTCTCCACAAAATCGTCGGCCGGCGAGGGGAACCCGGCCGGAATCCGGGAACTGTAGACCGGCAACACCACCCGGCCTTTTTTCTCCGGGCGGTAGATGCCGGTGACAACGGTATGCGGTTTTTTGGAGACTGGCATATTCCCTCTTGCATAATTTTCGGTTCAAGACAATAGTGGATGATAAACCCAGTCAGGCGTAAAGTCAACCCCCTAAAAAGCGATCAGGCCTTGGAAGACCCAAAGCCTGATAGAGTAGATTATAATTGACTGATTAGATAAATGATGTATTACTTTAAATATAACCACTAACTAATTCCATATTAATACGTTGTAGATAGTGGTTACCCAGCCATCTTGGTCATTCCCTTTACGAGGCTTAAGACCAGTATCCACACCGCCCAGGTGATAAACACCGCCCACAGCGACTTCTTTTGCTTGATCCCGGTGAATGCCGAATACCCTATGGCCATCACAAACAAAGTCCAGATGGCAAATATATCCACCTGGGATAAAAGCCGGAAGAAAAAAGTTTCCTCCATCTCCGGCTGCAGGATCAGGGCCAGCGAAGTATGCACTTTGGCTGTTTCCATGACGAACATCAGCGGCACCTTGACCAGGCTGCCAGGGATGCTTACCATCCAGGCCCAGACCGTGGCCGCGAACATCTTAACAAAAGTGCTTTTGCCCCCCAGCATGGAGAACACGCCCCAGAAGACCAGCCCCACCGCCAGCCAGGCCAGCGGCAGGCCCAGGAAGACATTCAGCAGGCTGAACAGCGGGTTTTGGATCCTCTCCTGGATCTGGGCAAGATTTTCCGGCGGTATGTCCGGGTTTTGGGCTATCTGGGCCATTATTTCCGGCATCACGATGGGCCGGGAGACCAGGACGGCCGCCGCCGATACAACCAGAACAATTATCAGCGGGACCCACCACAGCGTCTTGGGCTTAAGCTGCTCAAAGACCTCCGCCGGCCGGTGATATATCCCAATAATATTCTGCCAGACGTTCATAGCTTTCCTCCTTTATACGCTAGGTTGGGTTTGCGTCCGACTGCTGTCCGTCAGCATAAGCCAAAGAGACCAGCATTATTGGAATGATGTCCAACAGGTACTTGTCCCAGGCGGAAAAATTCAGCAGACTGACAACCAGAAAGAGAACCGTCCATGTTTTCATCACCGCAGGGACCCTGTTCCTGCCTGCGATCAGTACCGCCAGCCCGGCCCCGCCCAGCCCGGCGAAAAGCGCCAAAGCAACATGGCTGACCGCCGGCCCAAAGGCTGATATCATCGTCCCGTGATAAAGGCCGAGCTGGTTTATGGCCGGGACCCTTCCGGCAAAGAAAGGATTGGGCCGGGCCGGAAATAAAGCATACAGCAGTACCGCCGCCGCCCCGCCGTACAGTTTTGTTTTCAGGCCAGGCGCTTTCCGGAGAAAGAGTATCCAGGCCGGACTTAGGTAAAACCCTATGGCCGAAATCAGGTAGGCCGGGATATAGGGATTCAGGTATCCGTGGACCCTGCGGAATTCGCCCATGACATCGTTGGTTGGGTCCACCGGCAGCAGTCCTTTCCACAGAAGAATGAAGCCGGCCAGGCCGGTCAGGGGCAGCAATGATAATAGTACCGGTTTGATCTGGCGCCGCCGGAAATAACCTCTTGCTTCATTAAGGAAATTGCCCGCTGGGAAAATGACCCCATATTGGCGGACCAACGGGACCAGCCACAAAGCCGCTCCGGAAAGGAACACATATCTCCCGGGCGGGGCCATCGTGACCGGCAGCATGGCCAGGAACAGGTACAGGGGATCTGTGTAATAATGGGTGGCCGTCAGGTGGATATAGGGATTAAGGGCATACAGAGACCACAGCATTGTCCCGTATGCCATGTGTCTTTCAGTCAAACGGGAGACAGCCCGGCCCAGCAGTAGCAGGCAACCGCAGACCAGCAGGGCATTGAACAGCCGCAATACGGTTAGGGATCCCCGCAGCCGCAACAGCAGGCCCGAGACCCAGAATGAAAGCGGCGGCTGCCGGGCGGGATAAGACCGCAGTTGGTCCAGGCTGGGAATGACCGGATATGACTTGAATTGCTGGGCCGCCGGGAAGAACAGGCGCTCATCCTTCACCGGATCGTGAGGCATGGCGCAGATTATAATGGTGCAGTGAACCGCCAGTAAAGCCAGGGGAACTAGCGTCCCCCATTGTCTTTTGAATATTTCTACGGTCGGCCGCATTATTTCAGCAGCAATTCCGCTATCTGCACCGCATTGGTGGCCGCCCCCTTGCGCAGGTTGTCGGCCGCCACCCACATCACGAAGGCCTGGGGATCAAAGGGATCGGGCCGCAGGCGGCTGACGAAAACCTCGTCCTTCCCCGCAATTTCCAGCGGGGTGTGATAGGAGTTCTTGGAAAAGACCACCCCCGGGCTCTTGGCCAGCAGTTTTTCTACCACTCCCAGCCCGGCCTTTTCCCTGGTCTCAAAGTAGACCGACTCCGAATGCCCGGTATCCACCGGCACCCGCACCGTGGTGGCGTTGACGGCCAGCTTCTTGTCATGGAATATCTTCTGGGTCTCCTTGACCATCTTCCATTCTTCCCCGCTGAAACCCAGCTCGGAGAAATCTGAAATCTGGGGAATGACGTTTTGGGCGATCTGCCGGGGAAAGATTATTTTTTTTGTCCTTGTTTTCTTGCCCTGAGCTTTGCCGAAGGATTGATCTTTTATTTCAGATTCAAGAGTTTGAGTTCCCTGCCTCCCCGCGCCGGACACCGCCTGATAGGTGGAAACCACTATCCGCTTGAGGCCGAGTTTCCGATGGATCAGATTAAGGGCCACCGCCATCTGAATGGTGGAGCAGTTGGGATTGGCTATCAATCCCTTGTGTTTAAAGGCATCTCCGGGATTGACCTCCGGCACCACCAGCGGGACACCCTGGTCCATCCGGTAATCCGAGCCGTTGTCTATCACCACCGCCCCGGCCCTGATGGCGGCTTCGGAAAATATCCGGCTGGCCCCCTTCTCGCCTTCGGTGCCGGCAAAAAAGATCAGATCGCATCCGGGAAATTCATCCGGATCGATCTCGTTCACCCGGCAGACCTTCCGCCCGTATTGTACTTTTTTTCCGGCCGACCTGGCCGAGGCCCAGAGCTTGATGTTTCCGGCCGGGAAGCGGCGCTCGGCCAGGACCCGAAGGATGCACTGCCCCACCAGTCCGGTGGCTCCCACCAAACCGATATTTACCTTTTTTCGGATCATAGTTTCGGTTTGGTCAGGGTTTGGGCAATGGCCAACACGGCGCAGTGGCCGATGCTTTTGTGCTCCTTGTGTTCTTTGGTCTCTTTGGCCGGCCCGCCTATGACTGCATAAAAACGATCCGGCTCCTTGTCCCCGCCGGCCAGTTCTTCCTGTTCCAGCCAGAACGAGCATTTTTCCCTGATGCATTCTGCTTCTTCGGGCTTGCGGATAAATCGGATGGGACAAATCATCTGGTCCTCCAATTATTGGTGAAAATAGACTGATTTACTTTTACCACGCTTGCGCGCCACCTCTTTCATCGGTGTAAACTCCGAGCTACAGCGTGCAGGCACGGAAACACGGATTTAAAAGAAGGCAAAACACTGCAAACCAAATATTTAACCGGTAATTCTCCGTGTTTTCTGGCATTTCAGTGATTCCGTGGTTAGTTCCAAAAGTGTATTATCCTATGAAAGCCAGGTGCAGGGCCAGCAGGGCCTTTTCCAGGTCCCGGCGCAGGACGAAGCAGCTGATCCGGGTGTGGCTGGTGGCCATGGCCTGGACGTGGACCTTCTTTCCGGCCAGCGTTTTCAGCATCCTGGAGAGAATGGCCGTCTCGCCCCCCACCCCGCTGCCAATCAAAGACACCGCTCCGATGTCGCGGTTTATCCGGTATTGCACAGGGCCGGAGGTTTTGGTGCTTTTTTCTATCACCGCTTTGGCCCCGGACAGGTCGGCTTCATCCAGGATGAAGAACAGGCTTAATTTTCCTTCCTGGGCCTGTCCGTGAAAGAACGACTTGACCTGGATCCCGGCTTCGGCCATCCTGGTCAACAACTGGGGCATGGCGCTGCTGCGGGCGGCCGGCAGTTTGACCGTGACCATGGCCAGGCTTTTATCGTGGACTATCGATCTTACTGTCACCCGTTCCATTTTGCTTCCTTTGCCTACTATTGTTCCCGGATGGTTGGTAAAACTGCTGCGGCAGTCAATGGACATTCCGTATTTGGAGGCCAGCTCCACCGCCCGCACGTGCAAAACCTGGGCGCCGAAGGCCGCCATCTCCTCCATTTCATCGAACGAGATGATGGGAAGTTTTTTGGCCTGCCTGACGATCCGGGGATCGGCGCTGTAGACACCTTCCACATCACTGTATATCTGACATGACCTGGCGCCCAGCGTCACCGCCAGGGCCACCGCCGTGGTGTCCGAACCGCCCCGGCCCAAAGTGGTGATCTCTTTGGCCAGGCTGACACCCTGGAAACCGGCCACAATGGCTATCTTGCCGGCCTTGAGCGATTCCCTGAGCCTATCGGCCTTAATCTCCAGTATCCGGGCCCGGTTGTGGCTGGAATCGGTGATGATCCCCAC
The DNA here is from genome assembly GCA_002412795.1 of bacterium UBP2_UBA5202. Lineage (GTDB taxonomy): Bacteria > Edwardsbacteria > AC1 > AC1 > EtOH8 > UBA5202. The sequence goes on from DHVS01000039.1 coordinate 11,056, forward strand.
TTGGGAGCCGGTAAAGGAGATGGCCTGCCCGCCCAGATCATGAATGGCCATAGACAGAAGAGACATGGAGATCCGCTCTCCTGCCGTCAGAAGCATGTCCAGCTCCCGGCGGGGAGGATTGGCGGTAATCTGTCCGGCCAGGGTCAGCAGTTCGTCGGTGGTGTCGGCCATGGCCGAGACGACTACCACGACCTGGTGACCGCTTTTGGCGGTCTTGACGATCCGCCGGGCCACGTTCTTGATGCGCCGGGCGTTGGCCACGGAACTGCCGCCGTATTTTTGGATGACTATTGGCACTATATTATTATTTCAAATTGTAAAATTCAAAATGCAAATATCAAATTTTAACTGTTCTGCCGTGTTTTGCAGTCATAACTGATTTGGCAATTATTTTAACTAATTCGGTTGCTTCATTCAGCAGATATTCCGTTTGTGAATCGGGAAGCAACTGAGCCCTGCGAATAAGACGCAGCCAGTATAAAGATTCTTTCAATTCCTTCAGCACGATCTGCATCTTATGTATAAAATCATTCTTACTCTCCGCTCCGCAGCATTCCTCATAATTTGCTCCGGCCGAGGTTGAAGCCCTCATCAATTGCTTTGAAATATGAAACCCGACTACCGACTTAGCCAAGGGTCCCATTAATTTGATTATTTCGGCGGCGAAATTCAATAAACGTTCTGACAAATCATCTTTTGGAAAACTCATCTTAAAACCCACAATTTACAATTTGCAATTTACATTTTGAAGTGGTGTATTAAAGAACCTTTTCGATTCGCTCCACCGCCTCAGTCATTCTCTCCTTGGGGATGGTCAGCGCCATGCGCACGAAGCCTTCGCCGTTCTTGCCGAAGCCCACCCCCGGGACCACCATCACCCCGGCCTTCTCCAGCAGGAGATCGGTGAATTGCAGGGAATCGTATTTCTTGGGGGTCTTGAGCCACAGGTAGAACGTGGCCTGGGGCAGTTGGAACTCCAGCCCCAGTTTTTTCAGGCCGGCGGCCAGCACGTCCCGCCGTTCCTGGTAGACCCGGCAGTTATCTTTGATGCAGTCCTGCGAACCCTCCAGGGCCGCGATGGCGGCATACTGCACCGCCTGAAAAACCCCGGAATCGGAGTTGGTCTTGATCTGCATCAGGGCCTGCAGTATCTTCTGGTTGCCCGCCGCCATCCCTACCCGCCAGCCGGTCATGTTGTAGCTTTTGGAAAGGGAGTGAAATTCCAGGGCCACCTCTTCCGCCCCCGGGACCTGGAGGATGCTGGGAGGCAACAGTCCGTCGAAGGCTATCTCGGAATAGATGCCGTCGTTCAGGATCATGATGTTGTGTTTTATGGCCCAAGCCACCAGCTTTTGGTAGAATTTGAGATCGGCCACCGCCGCGGTGGGATTGTTGGGATAGCACAGGAAGATTGCCTTGATGCCCTGCACCGGGAGCTTGTCTATGTCCGGCAGGAACGAGTTCTCGGGCAAAAGCGGAAAGTACACCGGCTCGGCCCCGGCCAGCATGGTCTGGACGGCGTAGACCGGATAGGCCGGATCGGGGCACAGCACCTTGTCTCCCGGCCCGAACAGGGCCCAGGCCGCATGGGCCAGGCCGTCCTTGGCGCCCATCAGGCAGGCAATCTGGTCCTCGGGCGAAAGTTTCACCCCGAACCGCTTTCCATACCAAGCAGACACGGCCTGGCGGAACGACGGCAACCCTTCATATGAGGGATAGCGGTGATTTTCGGGATCGGCCGCCTGCTCAGTCAAGGCCTTGATGATATGCGGCGGCGTGGGCAGGTCGGGGTCCCCCACCCCGAAATCGATGATGTCGGTGCCCTTGGCCTTAAGTTCGGCCTTCTTCCTGTTCAGCCCGGCAAAAAGGTAGGGCGGGATCTTCGTAAGCCTTTGGGCAAATTTAAAGTTCATTATTTCTTCACCTTGGCCAAGGCATCATTGGCTATCTGGATATTGGTCTCAACCTTCATATCTACAACTTTAGTGTTTTTCAAATACCTTTCCAGTGCATATATCCCTTCTTTCATTTCTGCCGGGGTCGGGGTTCTATTAACAAGCAGTTTCGTCCCCAACAAATAATAAGCTTGCATGTTCATAGTATCGATCTCAACGGCTTTACGCAATGCCGAAATAGCTTCATCATAATACTTGGGGTCCACTGAAGAGTATGCCAGGTTAAAAAAGCCATCCGAGTTTTGAGGGTCAAGTTCTGTGACCCTTTTAAAGGCCCAGCGGGCTGAATCGGCCTGCCCCCTCAGCAAAAATATGTACCCCAGATTGTAATGAAGCACCGAAGCATTGGGATTACGTTTCAAACCGAGGTATAACACCTCTTTGGCCTTGGGCAGGGAATCCATCGCCACATACGCCATGCTCAGGCTGTAATAGGCAGATACATATGCCGGATCGTATTTAACCGCCTTAAAAAAATACTGATTAGCCTGGGCATAAGCGCCGGGTTTAAAATTGCAGATACCGAGGTTGTAGTATCCGGGGGCAAAGTTGCGTTTGACCTTGACGGCCTGGTTGAACTCGGCTACCGCCTTGACCGTGTCCCCCTGCTGGAAATAGGCCACGCCTTTGTTGAAGAACGGATTAGGGTCCCCCTGCTGGCAGCCAAATAGCGAAAGCCCCGCCGCTAAAAGAAGAACAAACACGGCAATCATATTGCTCATTACTAAATATCCCCTTAATTATTTTGAATTTTGCATTTTCTATTTTTCATTCTTTAGCTTAAAGCCCCAGCACGTCCTGCATGTCATACAGCCCCGGTTTGGCCTTGACCGCGAATTTTGCCGCCAGCAGCGCTCCTTCGGCAAAAACCCGCCGGCTGTGGGCCCGGTGTATAAGTTCCAGCCTTTCGCCCGGCCCGGCGAATATAACGCTGTGCTCGCCCACAATGTCCCCGGACCGGAGAGATACCATTCCGATCTCGTCGTCTCCGCGGGCCTGATCCGAATCCTGCCGCAGGTAGACCGGCTTGCCGCCCCTGGCCCTTTGGACCTCTTCCAGTATCCTGACCGCGGTGCCGCTGGGCGCGTCCTTCTTGTTGCGGTGATGGGTCTCGGAGATGTCGGCGTCAAAGGTCTTGGGAAGTTTCTTGGCCGCGGCATAGGCCAGCTTGTAAAGCAGGTTGACCCCGATGGACATGTTGGAGGAAACCACCATCGGAATGTCCTTGGCCATCTCGGAGAACATGTCCCTGTGCTTTTGGTCCAAACCGGTGGTGCCGATCACCATCGGTTTCTTCATCACCGAGGCCTTGGCGGCGTTGGCGGCCGTGGCCTCCGGGGTGCTGAAGTCAATGATCACATCTCCCGATTGCAGCACCAGCAGCAGGTCATCAACCACAGCCGGGGTCTTTTCGCACAGCTGTTTTCCCAACAGGGGGTGTCCGCGGCCCTCCACCGCGGCGGCGATGGCAAAGTCCTTGGAGTCCCTGGCCGCCTCGCAGACGGCCTGGCCCATCCGGCCGGCCGCCCCGCAGATTATCAGATTGATCATGGTCTATTCCCCCTGCTGTTTAATGGTGCCCGGCAACTTTAATTTAAATCGGGCCGTTGCTATGTTGTGGCCGCCTAACTGTCCTCCAAAATACGGAGCCATGATGCAAAATCCTTATCGCCCGCTTTATCCACCAAAGTCTTTAACGGCGCTTTCTTTAGAAAATGCCTGAATATGCAGCCGTATTTTTTATAATCAACCCGCTCCGTGTTTTCCACTGTTTCCCATATCTCCCCGGCGCTTAGATCGAAACCCTCGATCTTCAATTGGCCGGCTGCATATATCGCAAACCCCTCAAAAAACCAAACCGGACCCATCGCCTCCTCATCGCCGTTCAGTATCCTGATATGCAGCCGGTGAGCCATTTCATGGGTCAGCAGTTTCTCATAATAATCAGCTTCTTTCCCTTCAGGATAGTTTTTCAAAAAGAGTTCCGGCGTTACGGCCATTAATATTCTGTTTTCCAAAGCCGCCGAATAGGCGCTGGGCAGTTTGGCGGCCGGATCCAGGCCTGCGCTTTTTAAAATAGCCGCATCAAACGACTCTTTGCGGTCGAAGACCACAAAGCTGTCGGCAAAATTTTCCAAAACTAAATGGGACCAGCCGTTATCCGCTGCAACCGCAATAATTCTTCTCTGAGCAGCGGCCAGAGCGCGCTCAAATTCATCTCTGCGTTTTTCCAGGGAGGCTGGGAGGATTACGGGGACGTTCTGCATTTCAACGTTATGATTATCTTTGATTTTATTGAGCCCCGGTTTAATTGCGGTGCCGCAGCCGGTCAATGAAATTAGGCACAGCAATATTTTGATCATCAGCGGCATATAACAACCAATGCATTTTATTGCCCGCTTGCCTACGGTTGGGTTGGGCGTAATTGCCCTAACTTGGATCAGTTGTGGTCATGCAGCATTGCCGGGCTTCCCATAACAGCTTTTTGCCGCACGGGCAGGTGTGTTCTTTTATCTGTTCCTTAAGCCATTCCTCGGCTCCGAGATTATTTAGTCGCTGGATGTTGACGAAGGCCAGGGCATGGTGTTTAATCCCGTCTTTGTAAAATTTCTCCAAAGTGGCACAGGGGAAATCGGCGCACTGACCGCAATGCAGAAGGTTTTTGCCCGCCGCGCAGGCTTTAGTGGGGCAGTCGGAGACTAATTTGTCCTCCACCCGGCAGCCCTGGCATTGGTATTCGCCTGAGTTTTCCTGGTAGTTCTTGCAGCCCCCGCAATAGAGCCCGCAGTAACTGAGAAGCTTGTGTTTTTGCATTTAAATACGATAATGAAATGATAGGTAAAGTAAACCGAATGGTCGACTGTTTTATAAAACGATATTTAACCCTTTATTTTATTTGTTGCATATTTACTAATTGTGTCCGCTACCTCATTATATTTGTTAATTTGTGTGTTCATTTTCTTTTCCAACATAGTCAAATCATACAATTGACTATTTTGAGGTTTTGGTATTTTTATGCGTGTAAGTTCACTATACGGTAAACTTGCCCTAGCAGATGAAATTGAATAATTCATAATTACCCGCATATATCTTGAGTGCTTAAGTATTGATACAATATATGTAGGCGTTATATTTCTTGTTTTTAAACGTATAACAACATAAGCTGGGCTAGCCAAAGCACCATCTAAATGCTTTGGGACAACACCTATACTACCGATATTAACCCGATATGGATTATATACAATATCTCCTGCCCTAACTATTTTATAGCACTGTGTAAATTCACACCCTTTTATTGTATCCCCTAAAAATATACCATTTTGTGACACTTCCACAATGCACCATTCCTTGTCCGGTTCTTCGGTCGGATTTATTTTAGTAATAACTTCCTCAATAATATTTTCATCTAAGCTTATAGTTTCACCCTTTATATTTGGTATATCTTCCATATAGTAAAACGGTCGCAGGTTCCAATTCCCGCTATTCTCTATATCTTGCCGATCAACAATGTTTGCTTGCCCTTTTATGATCAATGGCGCATCTATATTGCTCAATAACACCTTAATATCGCTTTCACCAGTTATTGGCTTTCGTTTAGTATTTAATTCAAAACCATCATTGTGAATGACAAAATGGTTAACATGCTTAAAATTACCACCTTTTTTAAAATAAACAATATTTGTTTTTGTTGGTGTATAGGGCATAAACACACCCCTTGGTAAGGAAACAACTGTCAATTTTTCTGAGTGTTTAACAATCATTTCCCTTGTTTTGCCGATTACACCGTCTTCATATAAAAAACTTTCCGGAACAATAACAGCAGCCCTACCACCCGGCTTTAAAGCTTGCCATATATGTTGCATACATATTGAATCTGCATTTTCTGTTGGTATTGGGTACAAATGACCGAATTCTGTTTCTTGTGAATAGGGTATATTCGACAATATTATATCAAATTGTTCATTTTCATTTATAGGTTTTTCTAAACTGTCCATCTGTTTAACATTTGTATGCCCATCACCAAACAATATCATGTTCATGCGCGTTATTCGTGCCGTAGACGTAATTTCTCTTCCATGTAAAGCTTTTGTTTTAATCCAATTTAGATTTGCTGTTTTACTTGTATCTATACGTAACGTCAGGTATTTAAATGCCTCTAAAAGAAAACCACCTGTGCCGCAGAACGGGTCATATATGGTTTCTCCATAAGTGGGCTTTACCATATTTACTACAGTCCTAACAATATGTCTGGGCGTAAAATATTCGCCTAAATCTTTGTTGCCATTGGTTACTGTTTTCAAAAAATATTCGAAGGCATCACCCTTAACATCGGTGTCTGTTGCAGTTAAATTGATGGGATTAATCAGTTCTATTATAGGCTTTAACGTGCCTGCCTTTTTTATACTGAATGGCGTGTTAAAAATATCACCATATTCCAGTTTTAATTTTTTCCACACAGAATCACTAATAAAATCAAGTAGCGCTTGGTCATCATTTTTGAATTTATTTACAAAGTTAGTCCACAAATAACGATCTTCAAATTTTCTATCTTCGCCTTTATGATCGCGTAATTTCTCAAATTCATCAATTAATTTTAAAAATAATATTTCGGCAAAAGCAGAAAATCGTTCATAACCATCACGCAAACCTTCCTTTCTTAACAATTTATTTACACTTTTAAAAATATCTGTAAGTTCTTCACGTGTAAAATTAATCCCTTTGGGTGCCGATAATATTTCAGCCCCTTCATGAATAAAACGCAACGCCGTTATTTGATCAACAAAATCTTGTAACTCCTCACCGTCTATCTTTAATGGTCTGCTTTGTAGTATATGTTTTGCTATTACAAAGGTGTCATTAAAGGCAAAGGCAAGTGGTGCTTGAATAGGTTTTGCATAACATTCAATTGCTTGCGACATAGCCTTATCCAAATCTTCACCCGGTTTTTTTGCTTCAATAACTGCTACCGGTATATTTGTCCCTGTTTCATAGAGCACATAATCGGGTCGCCCTCTTTTAAATAGTTTGTTTTGTTCTTCTGTTTTTGCTTGTTCTTGAAAAACATTACAACGAGTATCTCTTTGATTTATTACCCAACCTAAATTGAGTAAACGTCTATCTATTTGGCTTCTCGTATGCGCTTCAAGAGGGTTTCGTGTTTTTGCCATTTTAGTTTAAGACTCCTTATATTTGAAGCCAAAGGGTGCTGTAAATTCTGAAACTCTGCAAAACTAACAAATTTTTCATTAATTTTGATCGTTTTGCTATCATTTTAACCAATTTTGCTTGCAATCTTGCCTACTTTGCTTGCAATCTTGGCTATTTTGCTTGCAATCTTGACTACTTTGCTTGCAATCCCGGCTACTTTGCTTGCAATCCAGGCTATTTTGCTTGCAATCTCGGCTACTTTGCTTGCAACCTTGGCGAGATTGCAGCCAATCTTGACGATATTGACTGCAATCCCGCCGTTTTAGCCTGCAAAATAGCCCCGTTTACCTACAATTGTTGTCAAAATGTTAAATATCAGGGTTTTTTAGTGTCCAAAAGCCGTTTTTTAGGCGGTTTTCTTCTTCCGCCCGCCGCCTTGTTGCCGCCGGGAGAAGCCGTATCTCTGTAATTCCGGCCCGGACTTGCCGTAAACCGACTCCAGATAGCTTACCATCTTGGCTCCAATGGTCCTGGCTTCTTTATCCTTAAGCTTTAGTTCCTTGGAAACGGTATGCAGCTCGGCCTTAGCCTTCTCCTGCCGGTCGTCTAGCTTGCGCAGCACGGGTAGAATTTTGGCAATGTCGGTGGCGTACCTTTTCTGCACCGCATCGCCGGTGGAACTTTTAAGCCCGCCCATAGATGCCTCCAAGAAATTGATCAGGTCAGCAAAGCTTGTCCCAATTCGCGTGGCCATGATGGTACCTCCTAAAAGTTAATGGTTGGGTTACCGGGGATTTTTTATTTATCTTCAACTGCATTACTTAACGTAAAATTTCATCAATGGTTGATACAAATTGTTTTAGTCTTTTTACCCGGCCTACCGTGCTAAGGTATAAATCATCATACGCGATTGCGTTGACAGTCCGCTCAGCTTTATTTTTTGTTTTTTCATACGATTTACCTACTAATTTGTAGATATTGTGTAGCTCTATCGCAGGAGATTCTATTCCTTCCACATCAATAGTTTCAACATCATAACCTCTGTTTTGATTTATAATTTCATTAGTTAACCGATTGTCAATTTTACTAAAATGTTTATATTCCGCTATGAACCAAGCTTCAATTTCTCTAATTGCAAAACATAATTTTACTTTTTCAGGCAAGCCATCATTTATGGTATCTTCAAATTTTTGTGTTTCTGCAATAGGTATAGGATACAGATCACGTAATCCAATTATATTTTCATAATTCTCAATTATCATTCTATCATATGCTTCAAGTATGTCTGACCTCACACATGATACCAAACCACCACCTCTACAGTCTTTAATTAACACATAATACCTCTTGTCTTCATTTGGTTCAAAACCTTTTAATACAGTAAATTCGTTTTTGTTTGTTTTCCTCTCAACGCTAATCGTGATATTGTGTTCATGGGCAATTTCAGTTAATAACTTTTCTACAAATATTTGCTCTGTTTGGCCCTCGACAAATATGGCTATCTTTTTCATTTTTCTTCAAGGCCCTTTAAATAAAAGTCCGTCTTGAAAAAATCAAAATTTGTTAAACCAGTGTACTTAAATTCATCAAATATCTTCTTTGAATTTATATAATTAAATATTTTACACCTTTGAGCGTTTGAACCATCTCTTTGCAATACAGACCAGTACTCAATAGGCACTGCATTCATCACATGCCTATCATTCGTTGTCATTACCAATTGAATATTATTTTTTTCAACTTTATCAATAATAAGTTTTATTAATGCAACAGACCTTTCATAATCAAGCCCTTCACCAATATCATCAATTAAAATAAGTTTTACTTTCTCCTCCATTATCAAGTAATTCATCTGTATAATTAAAGAAAAGGCACGGGACATGCCGCTTGACATTTCACCCTGTAGAATATTTTTCTTAATTTCACTTTCTTTTACTGCTATTACTTCCAGGGCTTGAATATCTTTAAACTGCGGCAATAATATATTTGGTGTAGCGGGGATGACTGTTGTATATGCTTTCTCAATATTATAACCCACTGTGTGCATGTCAGCAATAATTGCTTTCTCAAAGGGTTTCTTGTGTTTATTAATACCTTCTTGAAATATATCAATGATAAATCTTTGGTCTTTTATATCAAACAAGACATGCGCTTCTTTTTTTGCAGATAGTTTTGCAGTACGGCCTGTATCTGCACTAAAATCACAAGTAAATGTAGTATTGCCCCATGTGTACAATTTTTCAAAAAACGGGTGTTGTATTTCATCTCGCCTGGATACACATGCTAGTTGATTCTCTGGTAATTGGAAATCTATTTGTTCTTCTAACTTTACAGCCTTAATCTTACCTATACCACCTCTACCCCTTTTTAAAAGCATCTCATCATTAATCATCAATTCTTCACGGAATATTTTTGCATCTTCGTAGTTTAAAATATATTCAATTTTATTATCGTCATCACTATACAAAACGTCATAATATCCTGAACTATAATTGAATTTCATTTCACCAGCAATTAATTTTGCGAAATTACCGAGCAATCTAATTGTCCTTGATTTACCAGTAGCGTTTTTACCAACAATTAAATTGATTTTACCAAGTGGAAATTCTTCTAACACCCATTCACCATCTTTTTTAGGGTGTTCATTATATTTGATAATTTTTAGTATCATTACTTTATCCTTTTTAGTTTGTTATTAGCCACGGTCAACTTCGTAATTCGGCGCTTCCTTGGTGATCACCACATCGTGCACGTGGCTCTCCCTTAAACCCGCATTGGTGATCTTGACGAAAGTGGCCTTCAGCTGGAGTTCCCTGAGACTGGCCGCCCCGCAGTACCCCATGCCGCTGCGCAGGCCGCCCATCAGCTGGTAGACCGCGTCGGCCAGCGAGCCCTTGTAGGGCACCCGGCCCTCGATCCCCTCGGGCACGAACTTCTTGCCCTCGGCTCCCCCGCCCTCTTGGAAATAGCGGTCGGCGCTGCCCTTGCGCATGGCTCCCAGCGAGCCCATGCCCCGGTAGACCTTGTAGCTGCGGCCGGCCAATAAGATTGTCTCGCCCGGGCTTTCCTCCACCCCGGCGAACAGGTTGCCGATCATCACGCAGTCGGCCCCGGCCGCCAGGGCCTTGACCACGTCGCCGGAGTACTTGATGCCGCCGTCGGCGATCACCGGCACCTTGGCCTTGCGGGCCACCGCCGCGCAGTCCATCACCGCGGTCAGCTGGGGCACGCCCACTCCGGCCACGATCCTGGTGGTGCAGATGGAGCCCGGCCCGATGCCGACCTTGACGGCGTCCACCCCCAGCTTGATCAGGGCCCGGGTGGCTTCGGGGGTGGCCACGTTGCCGGCCACTATGTCGGTGTTCTTGAATTTATCCCGCACCTTTTTCACCGCGTTCAGCACCCCCTGGGAATGCCCGTGGGCGGTGTCTATCACCAAAGCGTCAACCCCGGCCGAGACCAGCCCCTCGGCCCGTTCCAGGAAGTCCCCGGAGACGCCGATGGCGGCAGCGGCCCTTAGGCGCCCCTGGCTGTCCTTGCAGGCGTTGGGAAAATTATTGCGCTTCATCACGTCCTTCAAAGTGAACAGGCCCCGCAGCATCCCCTTCTTGTCCACGATGGGAAGTTTTTCCAGCTTGTGCTGGCGCAGCATTCTGCTGGCTTCTTCTATGGAGGTGCCCAGGGGCGCGGTGATCAGTTTTTCGCATGTCATGGTCAGCGCGATCTTCTGGCTGAGGTCGCTTTCAAAGATGATGTCCCGGTTGGTGATGATTCCCACCAGCCTTCCGTCCTTGTCGGCGATGGGGATGCCCGAGATGGAGTATTCCTTCATCAGCCTCACCGCGTCCATCAGCCGGTGTTCCGGGGTCAAAGCTATGGGCTTGGAGATCATCCCGCTTTCGGAGCGCTTGACCCGCTCCACTTCCTGGGCCTGCTCGTGGATGGGCAGGTTCTTGTGGATCACCCCCAGGCCGCCGTGGCGGGCCAGGGCGATGGCCATCTGGTGCTCGGTCACCGTGTCCATGGCCGATGAGGCCAGCGGGATGTTTAGCTTGATCCGCCGGGAGAACCTGGTGGTCAGATCGGCTTCTTGGGGCAGCACCTGGGAATGCTGGGGAACCAGCAGCACGTCGTCAAAGGTCAACCCCTCGCCTTTATACCATTTGGGCATAACACCTCCATCCTAAAATACTAGCAATTAAAATATGATTTATCTTGGTCAATTTCTAAATCCCAATATCGAAACTCTAAACAAATTCCAATCAATACACTCACCAAATCTTAAACAGTTTAGAGCATTATGATTTGGTCCATTTGTATTTGTTTAGGATTTAGAACTTAGTGCTTAGATATTTATCCGGCGGCTTCCAGCCAGTCCCCTTTGAACACCAATCGGACCGCTCCCTCCAAAAATACTTCGGTGATCCGGTCCTCTTCTTTCCTGAAATGCACGGTCAGGGTCTCGCCCCCGTGGGTCAGGCATTCCACCGGAGAGACTGCCCGGCCCTGGAGGCCGGAGATAACCGCGGCCGCGGTGGACCCGGTGCCGCAGGCCAGTGTCTCGTCCTCCACTCCGCGCTCGTAGGTCCGGATGCTGAGATGGTGCTGGTCCGTCAGCTCGATGAAATTGGCGTTGGTCCCGGCCGGTTCAAACAGCTCATGGTGACTGACCTTGCGTCCGGTCTCCACCACCGGAAAATCCTGCAGCTCCATCACCGGGATGACCACGTGGGGCACTCCGGTATCGGCGAAGGAAGCCGCATAGCCCTTGGAGCCAAGGTCCAGGACGAAGTTAAGCCGGAAGTCCGCAGGATCCTTCATCGAAAGCTTGACCCGGTTGCCAAAAACCTCTGCCCTGTGCAGGCCGTCCCCGGCCTCGAATTTCATCTTGTCCGGTACCGCCCCTATGTTATGGGCGAACCAGGCTATGCATCTGCCCCCGTTGCCGCAGAAACTGACCTCGCCCCCATCGGCGTTAAGGTAGCGCATCCTGAAATCGGCATTGGAGGAAGTTTCCAGCAATAATACCCCGTCCGCCCCCACCCCGTTGCGGCGGTGGCAGAGCTTGGCGACCAGTTTAGGGAGTCCTTCCCCGATAATGTTCTTCCGGTTGTCCAGCAGCACAAAGTCGTTGCCGGTCCCGGACATTTTGTAAAAGTTCATTTTGCCCGAATACTGAAGTTTGGAGATTGAATCTTGAATACATCAGGAATCGCACAACTTCGGTATTCAATGTTCAGCATTCTATGTTCGTTGGTTGTTACTTGACCTTGAGCACATCCACCAGCTGGTCGAATTTGGCCAACAGCTCCAGCATCTGGTTATCCTTCTTGGTCTTGTTGTCCAGCTCGCTCTGGTAATACTCGGCGGCCTTTTTGAAGAATTTGATGCTGAAATAGGTCCAGACCAGGGCCACGGCCAGCACAATCAGCATGACAAATCCATAGACCGCCCAGAACGCCGTTCCGCATGATCCCATCATAATAGACCTTCCTTTCCCTGTTATTATGCCACCCCAAGGTTTTCGGGGTGGCACGATAACGCTGTTAAATTATTTCTTTTTGGATTTGCGGTTCTTGGCCCAGTATTTGTACAGCGTGACCATGATGGCCTTCTGGGCGTGGAGCCGATTCTCGGCCTGGTCCAGCACCACCGAGTGCTGGCCGTCCAGCACTTCATCGGTGATCTCGTCGCCGCGGTGGGCCGGCAGGCAGTGCAGGATGATCACGTCGCGCTTGGCTGCGTCCACCAGGGACTTGTTGACCTGGTAGGGGGCGAAGATCCTGGCCCGGAGCTCTTTTTCCGATTCCTGTCCCATCGAGGCCCAGACGTCGGTGTAGATGGCGTCGGCGTTCTTGACCGCCTCCCGGGGGTCGCGCACTATTTCGATGGTGCATTTGTTCCTGGCGGCCATTTCCTGGGCCCGGCTCAGGATGCCCTTGTCGGGATCGTAGCCCTGGGGGCAACCCACCGCCATGTTCATGCCCAGCGCTCCGGCCGCCAAAAGCAGGGAATTGCAGACATTGTTGCCGTCGCCGATATAGGCCAGTTTAAGGCCCTTGAATTTCTTTTTGTATTCCAGAATGGTCAAAAAGTCGGCATAGGCCTGGCAGGGGTGCTCCAGGTCGGACAGCCCGTTGATCACCGGCACGGTGGAGTTTTCGGCCAAGTCGGTGACGCTCTTGTGGGCAAAGGTCCGGGCCATGATCAGGTCCACCCAGCGGCACAGGTTGCGGGCGATGTCCGGAGTTGACTCGCGCTTGCCCAGCTGCATGTCCAGATAGATCCCATGGCCTCCCAGCTGGGTCATCCCGGTCTCAAAGGTGACCCTGGTGCGCAGGCTGGGCTTTTCGAATATCATGGCCAGGGTCCGGTCGGCCAAAAGTTTGGGGGAGCGGCCGTTTCTGGTCTGCTTTTTTATCTTGGCCGCCAGGTCAAACAACTGGTCCATCTCCTGTTTGCTGAAATCGGCTACTGAGATCAGGTCCTTTTTCATTCTTTTCTCCAGTTAATTAGTTTATGGTCTGGGATAATTATTTTCGGAAAAACGGTGGTACCGCGGTTGCGGCGGTAAATATCCCTATCCAAAAACAGCCCGTCTGACCGGTGTGCCAGCGGGCTATTTTATCGATTTATAACATAATGATAGGACTTAAGTTACAAAATATCGTGATTTGATATTAATAGTCTTTAATTTTACTTGAAAATCGGTTATTAGTCAAGAGAAAAATGCCTTGTCCAGAAGCTTAAAATGAGTGAATTTAACCTCTCCCTGCCTTACGGCATCCCTCCCTCGAGGGGAGGGAAATGGGTGGGGTTAAAAGCGCAAAAGCCATTCCGCATTTTGCGGAACGGCTTTTGCAGATCATATTCTCTTTGGTAGGGACCATCCCTGAAAATGTCAGCTCAGAGATCAGGCATCGCCTTCTTGCTGGAGGCCACGCCCCAGATCATTGCGGCCGCGAGCAAGGCCACCACCGTCCAGCCCCAGACGCCCAGCTGCTGGTATTTGACGATGATAGGAGCCGCTATCAGGCTGACGATGTTGACCACCTTGATCATCGGATTAAGGGCCGGGCCGGCCGTGTCCTTAAGCGGGTCGCCCACGGTGTCGCCCACCACCCCGGCCTTGTGGCGCTCCGAGCCCTTGCCGGTATTGGCCGCCAGGTCCCGCGGCTCGTCCTCGATGGATTTCTTGGCATTGTCCCAGGCCCCGCCGGCGTTGGACATGAACACCGCCAGCATCATGCCGGAAAGGATGACCCCGGCCAGAAACCCGCCCAGGGCCTCCACCTGCAGGATCATTCCCACCAAAATGGGCAGCACCACGGAGATGGTGGCCAGGGGAATCAGCTCTTTTTGGGCCGAAGCGGTGGAGATGCCCACCACCCTGGCGTAATCGGGCTTGACCGTTCCCTCCATAATGCCCGGAATCCGGAACTGGCGGCGCACCTCTTCCACGATCTGGGCGGCCGCCCGGGTTACCGCCCTGATGGACAGAGAGCTGAACAGCCAGGGCAGGGCCCCGCCTAAAAGGAACCCTACGAAAACCTTGGTTTTGGAAATATCTATGCCGCTCAGGACATTGGCTATACCCAGTCTTTCCTGGACCAGCCCCACATCGGTGATGAAAGCGGCGAACAGGCTGACGGCCGCGATCACGGCCGAGGCTATGGCCACCCCCTTGGTGATGGCCTTGGTGGTGTTGCCCACCGCATCCAGGTCGGCCATTACCTGGCGGGCCTTTTTGGTGTTTTCGTCGTGCATATCGTGCCAGGCCATTTCCCCGATGCCGTTGGCGTTGTCGGAGATGGGCCCGAAGGAATCCATGGCCACGTTGTTGCCGGTATGGGACAGCATCCCGATGCCGATCATGGCCACGCCGTAAAGCACGAAGATGGCCGGCTCACCCTGATAAAGAGCCAGGGCAAAGATGAAGCTGACGGCGATGACCACCAGCGCCCAGACGCTGGATTCCATGCCCACCGAAAGTCCGGAGAGAATGGTGGTGGCCGGGCCGGTCTTGGTGGCCTTGACGATCTCCTTCACCGGGGCCTTGCGGGTGGAGGTAAAATAAGAGGTCAGGGGGTTGAAGACCACGGCCAGGGCCACCCCGATGGTGGTCAGCATGGCCAGTCGCCAGTCGCCGGCATAGGCGATGGCCACCCAGAAGGAAAAGGCCACGGTGTTGATGCTGGAGACCTCGTAGGACCGGAACATGGCCTCCTCGGCATCGTGGGCCCTAAGGAACTTGATGGGGAATTTTTCCCAGATGGGAACGGCAAAGGTCCCCAGGATGGAGCTGATGACGCCGATGCCCCGGATGATCAGTGGATAGACTATCCACTTAAGGCTGTGGGTGGGATCCAGGGCCACCAGGGTCAGCCCCAGGATCAGGGCCGAGACGATGGTCACTTCGTAGCTCTCGAAGATGTCGGCCGCCATGCCGGCGCAGTCGCCCACATTGTCGCCCACCAGGTCGGCTATCACCGCTGCATTGCGGGGATCGTCCTCGGGAATGTCCTTTTCCACCTTGCCCACCAGGTCGGCCCCCACGTCGGCGGCCTTGGTGTAGATGCCCCCGCCCACCCGCATGAACAGGGCCAGCAGGGTGCCGCCCAGGCCAAAGCCCAGAAGGGCGTCCGGAGAGGCGGTGCCGAAGACCACGAAGATCAAGGTGCCGCCCAAAAGGCCCAGCCCGTCGGTCAGCATCCCGGTGACGGTGCCGGCGTAATAGGAGATTGACAGCGCTTCATTGAAGCCCCTCTGGGCGGCGGCCGCCGCACGGACGTTGGCCTGGATGGCCATCCTCATCCCCAGCTGTCCCACTATCAAGGAAAAAGTGGCTCCCATGATGAAGGCTATGGTCCGGCCGACGGCCACCACGTTCCGGGCGTTTTCAACGCCGAACTCGGCTATGGCCTCCCGGCTGGGCGGGATCACGTAAACGCTTAAGAAGAGGGCCATCGCCAGCAGGCCGATGGCCGGCAGGATGGTCTTTAACTGCTGTTTCAGGTAGCCGTCGGCGCCGACCCGGATGGCGTTCCAGACCTCCTGCATCTTGGCCGAGCCCTTGTCCTTGGCCATTACATTGTTCCTAAGCAGCCAGGCGTAAACCAGGCTGATCACGGCCGTGATCAGAACGCAGACTATCGAAATCTGCTCAAAGTTGTTGAGCCCGTGTCTGGCCAGTCCTAAAAGGTTCATAGACTCTCCTCTGTTGGTTGATGGGTGAACAATTTAGCCGGAATAACTGAGAATTAATTATAAACTTTGAATTCTAACATACAAACCTTAAATGTGTCAATGCAGAATGCGTTTTTATTTTATCGGGTTTACGCCAGTTGAGTTATAACGGTTCAAATATGAAAAAGCGGCTGACTCCAGCCGCTTTTAAATGTTCCATGAATTGTTCCTGTTATCCATTACCCAATTTCAGATCAGCACATTCCCCACCAGTTCCTCCTGGCTGCGGCATGATATCACCGGCAGGGCCGGCAGCGACCGGATGAAGGTCTTGCCGTATTCGGTGTTGATGATCCGGCTGTCGGCCACAATCACCAGCCCCTTGTCGGTCTTGTTGCGGATCAGCCGCCCGAACCCCTGGCGGAAACGGATTACCGCCTCGGGCAGCAGGTACTGGTGGAAGGAACTGTTGCCGTTCTGCTCGATCACCTGGCAGCGGGCCTCCACCAATGGATCGCTGGGAACGGAGAACGGCAGTTTGGAGATCACCAGCAGTTCCAAAGCCTGGCCCGGCAGGTCCACTCCCTCCCAGAAACTGTTGGTGCCGAAGATCACAGTCTCCCGGTTGCTCAGGGACTGTTCTATCAGCTGCGACGGGTGGCCGTCAATGCCCTGGGCCAGAATGTTGGCCCGGCCGGATTCCAGCAGGCTTTGGTAACTGCGGTTTAAAAGATCGAACGATGTGAACAGCACCAGTCCCCCGGTCTGGTGGCGGGCCAGCACCAGGTGCAAAAGGTCTATGAAACTCTGGTTGAACTGCGGGGTCTTGGGCGAGGGCAGATACTGGGGAACCAGCAGAGCCGCCTGTTTTTTAAAATCAAAGGGCGAGGCCAGAAGCAGCTGCACCAGCATCTCCTGGTCCAGGGACATCAGCCCCACCCGGCTTTTGAAGAAATCGAAGCTGCCCTCCACCGTCAGGGTGGCCGAGGTAAAGACGGCGGTCTTGAGCTCGGGGTACAATTGTTCATTGAGCACCGCGCCCACCTCCAGCGGGCCGGCCACTAAGCGCAGCCCGTTGTAGTTGCCGCCGGGCTCGGCCCAGAAGACGTAGCCCCGGTCGTCGGCCGAAAGCAGCCGGCCCAGGGTGTTGGCCAGGGTCCGGCATTCCAGGGCCCGCTTGCCCAGCTCCTCCAGGAACAGCTCCTTTTCCTGCTTCTGGTCCGAGGGAAAATTCCCCAGGGCCTCCTTGAAATTATCCAGCCGGGAGGACAGGTCCAGCAGCATGTCCACCAGCCCCTGCCCTTCGCTCAGTATCTGCTGCTGGAAGGAATCGCCGGACAGGTAGCGCTTTTTCTCCTGCAGTTTTTTAACGTCCCCCAGGTTGAACTTGAAGGCCAAAAACTTTTCCCCGGCCTTGCCGGTCTCCAGCGTCTGCCCGGCCAGGTCCAGCGCGGTGCGCTGCAGGGCCTGGGACAGGGTATTGTCGGCTTTGGACTTTTGGATCCAGCGGGAGACCAGCATCAGCAGGCCGCTTTCGGAAGGCCGCTTGGCATACAGGCCCTGCATCAGCCGGCTCAGGTCCCAGCGGCTGAAGCCGAAGCCCAAGAGATCGGTGGCCACCCGCTCGATGTTGTGGGCCTCGTCTATCACCAGGCGCTGGTATTCCGGCAAGATCCGGTTCTGGGACGACAGGTCGGAGAACAGCAGCGAATGGTTGACCACCACTATCTGCGACTCCTCGGCCCGGCGCCGGGCCATCCGCAGGAAGCATTTATTGAACAGCGGGCAGTGGTTGTTCTGGCAGTTCATCACATCGGAGCAGACCTTGCCCCACAGGCCGGGGGCCCGAGCCGGGTTGAACCCGCCGTGCTCGGCGATGTCCCCGGTCTTGGTCTTTTGCGACCAGGGCAGAAGGATCAGGGCCTCCTCCCGTTCCTCCGGGTTCAGGAAAAGTTCGGGGTGAAAACTGACCTCCTGCCACCGCCGCAGGCATAGATAGTTGCTGCGGCCTTTGAGCAGGGCGGCCTCAAAGTGCCCGATGGCCTTTCGCAGCAGCGGGATGTCCTTGTAAAAAAGCTGTTCCTGAAGATTCTTGGTGTGGGTGGAGATTATCACTCTTTGGCTGGTCTGGCGGGACCAGATCACCGCCGGGATCAGGTAGGCCAGGCTTTTGCCGGTGCCGGTGCCGGCCTCGGCCAGCAGCAGGTGCTCGTCCTCCAAAGCGTCCATCACCGCCAGGGCCATCTTCTCCTGCTCCGGGCGCTCTTCGTAATTTTCATTAAGTATCCCGGCTAATTTCCCATCCCTGCCCCAAACCTGCTTGAGGTCGTTTGAGATCTTTTCGTTCCTGGGCTCCGGCTCTTCCCCGTATCCGGCCCGGGGTTCGGCAATGACCAGCGGGCCTTCCCGGGACTCCGCCCTGGCCTTGGCTATCAGCTCCCGGTGTCCCGGCAGGGCCAGGTGCGACATCTTTTCCAATAACGAAAGCTCCAGCCCCGGCAGCATCTGGTGCAATCGGACAAAGAGGTGGCCGGTGGCCAAAGCGTCGTCGTAGGCCCGGTGGGAATGCCCGGTCTCTATCCTAAAATATTTGCAGAGGTTGTCCTTGCTGTGGCTCTTGTTCTGGGGCAGCAGACAGCGGGAAAGGGTCAGGGTGTCCCAGGCGGTGTTGTTGACCTCGGCCCCGTTCCGCAGGAACGACAGGTCGAACCGGCTGTTGTGGAACACCAGGGCCGAGTCCCCGATGAACTCCAGGAATTTGGGCAGGGTCTCGGACAGCACCGGCGCGCTGTCCACCTCGTCCTGGGTGATGCCGGTCAGGCGCTTGATGAACGGCGACAGGTCCCGCTGGGGATTGACCAGGGCCTTGAAGGTCTCGCCCGGCAGGCCGTCCTGGAACCTAACGGCCCCGATCTCGATGATCTCGTCCCGCTCCCGGTTAAGGCCGGTGGTCTCCAGGTCAACTGCTATAAAGGCGAGGGGCTGCGCTTCTTCCCTCGCCTCGGTATGTTCGGTGATATGTTCTTTTTTCTTTTTCGGCATTCTTCAATGTTTCAGCTAATTGTCAGGACTGGCATAACGCAATGTTATCATATAATCATGATTGGCAACCCAGTCCTTGTAAGATATAGCCAGTCCCTCCGGCATGTTAATATTTGATAAGTCAGTAATGAAAGCATCCCCCGACAGTTCACAAATGACCTTCTGGAACTCAATCTGAATGCCCTCTTGCCTCCATTCTTCACAATTCAACGGCACCTTTATAAGCATGTTATTCCGGAGTTCTACCTTTGCATATTCCCCAGTAAGCACAGAAAACCGGATACTGACTGGTTTCGAATTCATGAATTCTGCAAGCCTTGCCATGACTGATTTCACGAAGACATCGCCAAACGGAAACCCGCCCTGTTTACCTACGTGGAAACTTCCCATTAGTAATATGGTCACATCCGGTTGAATTTCCTGCTGGGCTTCAATCGCTTCCTGAAAAATAAACTGCTCCCGGGCTTCAGCAAATTGCTGATAATTTTTATCTTTCTGTAGCTGCCTGATGTCATCGCTTGATGCCAATTTGACGGGATCGACCGATTTCACAATATCGGACCGTTCTTGATTCAGTGGATTCATGAAATAATCAATATGACGACAGGTCAACTTTTCGGGAAAGCTTCTGTTTAATTCTTGCAGATCGGTATAAAACTGACGTAATCCTGCGCCGTACAAAGCGCTGATGCTGGGATCGTAAAACGTATGTCTTGTGAATTCATCGGACCTCCCATGAACGAAATCATCCAGGACGTGATTAAGCCAGTACTCATTTTCCAACAATACCAGAACTTTGCACCCCCGCACGAGGTTGTCTTGCACCAAATCCCGAACTATCGGGTAATATTCTCTAATCCCGTGGGGATTCTCGCCAAAGCCGATCAGTCTTGAGGTTCCCAAGTAACTTTTCAAGTCAACATCGGCAAAACTTCTAAATGCTTTGGTATTCTTAGCTATCGATTGTTTATTAATAAACATAATATTAGATAAAATTCTTTGAACTTTTACAGTTTTATCCAATATCTATGAAGCGGTTTGCCTTCCATCACTTCCTCGCTGTCCAAAATTCCACCGTTATTCAATATGGTCTTAACAGAACCGATATTATCTTTGTCACAGGTCAACAATACTTTTGAAAGGCCAATGTCTCGTGCTTTGTCTAACGTCAATTGAAGCAGTATGGTCGCGTAACCCTTTTCCCTTTCAGACGGCCGTATTCCGTATCCGATATTTCCATCCGCTTTCAGCAATTTATCAGTCAGCGAATGGCGTAAATTGGAAACGCCGATTATTTTGTCATTCGATATCAGCCAAAATGTTGAGTGAGGTACAAACCCATCCGGAAGCCCTATTCCCAGGCTGTAATTTTTAAGTTTTTGGATATACTCTTGGAAGTTGGAATAGTCCATGGCTAAAACGAAAGGGACAAGCTGCTCGCCGGTTGATTTCCAATCCTCCATGAAATCAATATATTGATCTTTGTAATAAGGCGAGGGCTCGACTAATTGTATTTGCTTCATGTTGTCTTATAACTTATCTAAGAATAAAAATCCTCCGTGTCTCAGTGTCTCTGTGGCGGATATTACTTCTTATTCTCTACCTCGTTCATCTTCTTCATGGAACAATAATCCCCGCACATGGTGCAGGCCCCGCTCTCCCGCTTGGGCGCCGACTCGTATACCTGCCGGGCGTGGGGCGGGTTGATGGACAGCTCTATCTGCTTTTCCCAATCCAGCGCCTTGCGGGCCTGGGACATCTTCAGGTCCCATTCCTTGGCCCCCGGCACGCCCTTGGCGATGTCGGCGGCGTGGGCCGCGATCCGCAGGACTATCACCCCTTCGCGGACGTCGTCTATGTCCGGCAGTTTCAGGTGCTCGCTGGGGGTCACATAGCAAAGGAAGTCCGCCCCAAAGTAGGCTGCCCAGGCCCCGCCGATGGCCGCGGTGATGTGGTCGTAGCCCGGCGCGATGTCGGTGACCAGCGGGCCCAGCACATAGAACGGAGCGCCCTTGCACAGTTCCTTTTGTATCTTGACGTTGGTCTCTATCTGGTCTATCGGCACGTGGCCCGGCCCCTCCACCATGGCCTGGACCCCGGCGGCCCGGGCCCGGTCCACCAGTTCGCCCAGGGTAATGAGTTCCTGTATCTGGGCCCTGTCGGTGGCGTCGGCCAGACAGCCGGGCCGGAAACCGTCGCCCAGGCTCAAAGTGACATTATGCTCTTTGCAGATATCCAAAAGACGGTCGTAATACTGGTAGAGGGGGTTCTCGGCCTTGTTGTATGACATCCATTCGATAGTAAAGGCTCCGCCCCGGCTGACCACGCTGGCCACCCGGCCCTCCTGCTTAAGGCGCTTGACTGATTCCGATGTGATGCCGCAGTGGACGGTCAGAAAGTCCACCCCGTCCTTGGCCTGGCGCTCAATCACCGAGAATATCTCGTCCACGGTCATCTCCACCAGGGATTTCTTATTCCCCACCGCCTCGATGGCGGCCTGGTAGATGGGCACGGTCCCCAGCGGCACCGGGCATTGCAGCAGGATCTCCCGCCGCACCGCGTCGATGTCGCCGCCAGTGGAAAGGTCCATGATGGCGTCGGCCCCGGCCCCCACCGCGGCCTTCAGCTTCTCCAGTTCAATGGACAGCTCGGCCGTGTCCTGCGAGGTCCCGATGTTGGCGTTGACCTTGGTCCTGAGCCCCTTTCCCACCGCGCAGGGCTTAAGCAACCGGCGGTTCTTGTTCATGGGGATCACGATGGTGCCCTGTTCCAAGCCTTCTTTGATCTGTTCCCAGGGAACCCGCTCGTCCTCGGCGATCTTCTTGATGATGCTCTCGTGGATGTTCAATGTAGCTCCCTTGTTAGTTCTTCAGAATTACTCAACTACAATTTCATACCATGGGCAGACAGGATTAACAGGATTTCTTTAGAACACTAAAAAAAATAATCGAATCATATAAATCATGTAAATCCTGTCTAACCCCCGGAAAGGACTATCCAATGTTCAACTAAGCAAATAGCGAGTTTCTTTCGGTGAAACTCGCCATGTTCCCTGCTTTTCTATGATGTTCTAAAGAACCGTTCCTTAGGCTTTGGCTGCGGCCTTGGGCTTGGCTTCGGCTTTGGGTTTCGGTTCGGCCTTGGCTGCGGCCTTGGGCTTGGCCTCGGCGCCTTCCTTCTTGGCATAGCGCTTGCGGAACTGTTCCACCCGACCGGCGGCATCCAGCAGCTTCTCTTTTCCGGTGTAGAAAGGATGACAGCTGGAGCAGATTTCCACGTGGATGTCCTTGGAAGTGGAACGGGTGTTGATGACATTGCCGCAGCTGCAGGTGATGGTGGTGGCCTCGTACTTGGGGTGAATGCCCTTTTTCATGTTTACTCCTTGGGTTGGTATATTATTTTGTTTTATCTCTCGTCTGCGAATACTGAATACTGGATACTTCCGGGTATAGCCTATTTCGTGGTGTCAGAAGCTGTCGTATCCGGCACCGGCTGGCGTTTCTGCGTTCCCCGGATCCCGGCCACGGCGGTGGGCGTCTGCTCGGTCAGGGCTTCCTTCTTGCCTTCGATCTTCTTCAGGTTTTTTAAAACCTTGCTTTCCTGTTTTGCTTCCGGGGCCGTGGCCGCCTTTTGCAGCAGGGTGGTCACTTCATCGGTCTGGGGGCCCAGCAGTTTCACCAATTTGCCCTGGGCATCATTAAGTTCAAGTTCCGCCTTGTCGGTGATATTCAGGCAGTCTCCGGCATACAGCGAATCACCCAGCACGGCCGGCATCCAGGTCCCGCTGATGAGCTTTTGGACATCGCCCTTGACAAAGCACACAAAAGCCACGGATGCGGGTTTTGCCGGGACCGGGGCCGCCGCGGGTTTGGGCTGTTCCTTTTTGGCGCAGCCCAAGATCAATGCCGCCAGTGCGGCAAAAAGCAATGTTTTTTTCATCTTGGTCTCCTGAATACAATTAGGGCTATAAGCATACTACATTTTGGAGCTAAAGTCAATCAATATCTGGGTCTTACGGCCCCGCCCGCCTTTCAGGCTCTTCAGCATCCCGGCCAGGGTCTCTTTGATCATTTGTCTGACGAATGGTTTCATGGGCAATGATTTGCCGTCGATGAATATCTGAATGACCCTGTCCTGCCGGGCCGGAAGAATGAAGGTCTGCTCCAGCCAGCGGGCGATATCGTTCGGCTTTGAAGGGTTGAAATGCCTGACATTGCCGTCCGGCGGGGTCTTTTTGCCGATGGTGGCGATGATGCCTTTAAGATTGACGGATGAAAGTTCATCCGAAAAAAGGGCCTTGGGGAAATACTCCTTCTTGTAGCCTTCGACAATCAGCAGGTCAAGCTCCTTGCTCAGGGCCAGGACGATGTCCTTGGGGCTTTTGCCTGCGGCTTTTTCGAACCGCACCAGCATCTTGTCGTCGGTGATGGACGAGATCCCGGCCCCGGCCAGCCGGAAGCGGTCGGTGTCGGTCCCGCGCTGGTCGGCCTTGATGGCGCCGTGGGTGTGCTTAAGCACCCCTACCCGGTAGCCCTTGCGGCTGAGGATGCGGACGATCTGTTCGATCAGAGTGGTCTTGCCAGAGTTGGAATGTCCGACGAAAGAGATTATTGGATTCACAATCGTTCCTATTTCTTGTTGAAATAATCGCTTATTATACTAAAATAATCTACGTCGGTAGCAACACCAAAATGATATTTCGGGTTCTGCTTCCCATCAGTCATTATTGCCCCTACTATTTGTTCTTTGCCAGTTTTAGAAAATATAGTAACCCCACCATTGTCATTTACAATTTTGTAAATTGGTTTTGATGAAATACTGCATTTGATCCCGGTTTTATTCAAAGTATCAACCAATATATTTGAATAATGATAAAAATCACTCAAGACTTCATCCATTTCATTTGCTTTTGCGTCGTTCTTCAAGAGGGAATCGTATTCCAAATTGGTTATTGAAAAAAACACTACGCTTTTCCCTTTAACTACCAAAGTATCATTATCACCATTTTCTTCAGTTATGGCTGTTTTAACATTGCTTTCTTTTTCTAGTGTTTGTGTAGTTACTTTATCGTTACTTTGCGTCTTTGGTGCTCGTGATGTGCAACCAACTAAGATCAATATAGCTATTGCTGGCATGAGATAATATGCAATATTTTTATTGATCATTTGACGATTTACTGAATTTGGTTCCATAAATCTATCTCCGTATTGATATTTTTTCATTCGTGACAAAATAGTTCCACCTGCACCACATCCCCCGGTTTTACTCCCTCGCACTCCTCCGGCAGTATCATCAGCCCGTCGGCCTGGACCATGGAGGTCAGAATGCCCGACCCCTGCGGTCCGGTCAGCACCGCATGGTACGCCCCATCCTGCCATTTTACTTTAGCGCGAAGGAACTCCGTTCTGCCTGCCTGTTTCCTTATCCCCTGGTCGCAGTAGGCTGTCACCTGTTCCCTGAAAATATTAGTTGCTCCCTGCATAGCCAGCAACAACGGCCGGACATACTGGTCACAGATCACCGTCGAGGACACCGGGTTGCCCGGCAGCCCCACCACCGGCTTGCCGTTGATATGCCCATAGGCCATCGGTTTTCCCGGCTTCTGCTTGACCTGCCAAAAGTTCATCTGCCCCAACTCGGACAAAGCCTGTTTCATCAGGTCGTAGTCGCCCACCGAGACCCCGCCCGAGGTGATGACCACATCGCACTCCCGGGTCGCCTGGTTCAGGGTTTCCTTGATCCTATCCAGGTCGTCGGCGATGATGCCGTAATCCCTGACCAAGGCCCCGGCCTCTTTCACCTGCCCGCCGATACTGAAACGGTTGGCGTCGTAGATCTGACCGGGCTTCAGCGGCTGGCCCGGCGCGGCCACCTCGTTGCCGCTGGAGATGATCCCCGCCACCGGCTGTTTGAAGACCAACACTTCGGTCAAGCCCAAGGAAGCGATCAGCCCCACTTCCTGCGGCCGCAATCTTGTTCCCTTGGTTATCAGCAACTGTCCGGTTGTAACATCCTCTCCCTGCCTGCGGACATTGGCCCCCTGCTTGACCGCTTGAAGTATTTTGCATTTTTCATTTTGCAATTTGCCTTCTGTCAGTTCCACTGGAACTACGGCGTCCGCCCCCTCCGGGATCTGCGCCCCGGTCATTATCCTGATGGCCTGCCCCGGTTTCAAGGACTTGGCGGCCACCTGGCCAGCCGAAACGTCTTCGATGACCTGCAGGGTCACAGGACTTTGTTCCGAGGCCCCGGCCACATCGGAGGCGATGACGGCAAAGCCGTCCATGGCCGAGTTGTCCCTGGGCGGGATGTCAAACGAGGCAGTGACATCCTGGGCCAGTACCCGGCCCAAGAGGTCCTCCAGACGGCATTTTTCTGGGGGCAATGGTTTTATGCCCTCCAGCATTTTGCTGCGCGCTTCGTGGAATGAGATCATTCGTTTCCTTTTTGTTACACCAAATGTCTATTATCAAATCCCCATCAACCATTCCCTGGGCGAGGCACACCTCGCCCCTACAATGATCCAATCCCAATAATCTATTCCCTATTCCCCGTTCTCCTCTTTCCAAATTCTTACAGAACTGGCCTTGAACACCGCGTACACCCTGCTGCCCTTATGCAAACCCATCTCGTCCCACGAGGCCTTGGTAATGGCCACGTCCAACGCCACGCCCACGTCCAACGTGACCTTGTACAACCCACCCTCGGAAACGGCCTCGGTAACAACTCCCTCCAGCACATTGCGGGCGCTGCTGACCAGCTTCTGGCTGGACAATATTATCTCCGTAGGATTAAGACTGGCCATGACCTGGCCTTCCAGTTCGGTTACCACTTCAAACGACACCCTGTCCACCTTGAACAGTTTCCTATTTTCCAATTTTCCAATTTTGCCAATGTACATATTGTCCCGGCCCAAGAACTTCCCCCAGAAGGCCTGATCGCCCTTGTGCAGAACGTCCTGGGCAGTGCCGGAGATGGAGATCACACCGTCGTTAAGAAACCAGACCCGGTTAGCGATCCGTTCCACCTGCCAAATGTTGTGGGTGGCCAAAACCACTTTCTTTCCCCGGGAGGCCAGTTCCAAAATGGTCTTTTCTATCAGCTTGGCGCTCAAGGGATCCAGGTTGGCGGTGGGCTCGTCCAGAAAAACCACCTCCGGGTCCAGCACCAGCACCCGCCCCAGCGCCACCCGCTGTATCTCCCCGGCCGACAGGGTCCTGGCCTCGCGTTTCCCAAAACCCCGTAAGGACAGGGACTCCAGCGCCTGATCCGACCTTCTTCTCCGCTCGGATTGGGACACGCCCCTCACCCGCAGGCCGTACTCCAGGTTGTAGCGCACCGTGCCGGACAGCATCACCGCCGGGTTGTGGATCAGGCCCATCTTCTTTCTGATGCCCGGCGAATAGACCACCGCATCATATCCCTCGCTGCCCCGGGTCTTGTATTTAAGGGTTCCGCCGTCGCTTTTCTCCAGCAGGGCCAGGATCCGCATCAAAGTGGTCTTGCCGGAGCCGTTGGGGCCCACCAGGGCGTATATGCCCGTGGCATCAATGGTCAGGGAGACGTCCTTGAGCACCGCCTGGCCGTCAAAACTCTTGGCTATGTTCTGGGCCACTATCTTCATCTTCCGGCCCTCCCCTGCACAGCCTGAAGGATGATGTTGATCCCGATGGCCACTATCAAAAGCACCAGTCCCAGCGCGATCCCCAGCTCAAAGTTACCCTTGATGGTCTCCAGCGCGATGGCGGTGGTCATCACCCGGGTGTCGCCCTTGATGTTGCCGCCCACCATCATGGTCATGCCGGTCTCGCCCAGCACCCGGGAGAAACCGGTGATGAAGGCCGCGGCCAGGGCAAAGCGGACCTCACGCATTATTCCCAGGATCAGGCGCCACCGGCCGGCCCCCAGGGTGATCATGGTCTCCTTCACCCGGTGCCCCAAAGACTGCAGGGCCGAGATGCAAAGGCCCGTCATCAGCGGGATGATCAGCAGGGTCTGGGCGATGATGATGGCCGAGGGCGTATACAGCAGGCGCCAGAAACCCAGCGGCCCCGAGCGGGATAACAGCAGGTAGCAGACCAGCCCTATCACCACCGCGGGGACGGCGATGAAACTGTTGACCGTCCCGATGACGATCCTCTTGCCCCTGAATTCGTTCTGGGTAATGGCCAGGGACAGCGGGACGGCCAAAACCACGGCGATCAGCGAAGAGGCAAACGAGACCTGCAGGGACAAAAACACTATCTGCCAGATCTCGGGGTCGAATTTAAGCAGCAGGCCCAGGGCCTGCTGCAGGCTTTGGATTAGATTGAACATGATATAATAATAGCAAAAGATTGATTTAAAAACAATAGGAGCGCCTTGGAAATGCGCTCCTATCTTGATTCCATGGTGCAAATGTCATCCTGAGCCGGCAAGATGCGGCGGCAAAACGAAGGATCTGCTTTTTACCCGGAATATTCTTCGGTCTGTCAGGCACGATGTCCGGCTCAGAATGACGGTGCCTGGTTTTTTGCTTAGAATTTCACCTGCAGCTGGGCCGAAAGAATGTTGTTCTTGACCGGACGAAGCGCCATGTCTTCCAACTTGACGTCATAGTTCAAGGTAACCTTGGTATTGGGATTCAGAAAATAATCGGCACCCAGGTTGCATATGACAACCCGGCTTTCCTGCTTGCCCCACCAGGCGGTGA
Organism: bacterium UBP2_UBA5202; assembly: GCA_002412795.1. Taxonomy (GTDB): domain Bacteria; phylum Edwardsbacteria; class AC1; order AC1; family EtOH8; genus UBA5202. Next base: position 39,079 of record DHVS01000039.1, read on the forward strand.
TCCCGTCGGTAACCAGGTCCCAGGAACAGTTTTCGCGGTACATATCGCCGCGGACATTGACCTTCAGTTTGGACATGGGTACGTAACCCGCCGTCAGGTATGCACCGCGCATCAGGATCGCATCCAGGCCGGACTTTTTTACCCAGACGGTTCCCACTAGCACCGAGTCGACTGTCAGGCGCTTATCGTCCAGACCTATCATATACTCGCTGCGGACAAAGTACTTGCAGTGTTCGTAATTAATTTCCAGACCTCCTCTTCTCCGATATTTGGAAGGTCCAATCCCGTCCGCCGTGCCGTATTCCGTATAACCTCCGAAGGTCAGCCCGGCCAGCGGGGCATACACGGCTCGGGCGACAACATCCTTGGCCCAGTTTTTATCCTTGTAGTCGTAGGGCGAACCGTTATAAAAAGCCAGCCAATAAGAAATATCATTTTTCTTGCCAAACAACATTATTCCCTGGTCATATGAATTGTCAACGAATTTGCCGGTAAGCTGCGCTGTATTTATAAAATCGTAATTTACCGGGGAAGTCCACTGCTCCAGACCTATCGGTTTTTTAAACTGTCCGATTCGAAGGTTGGCCCACCCCTTGACTTTCCAGTCCACGTAGGCGCCCACCATTCTGGGTGAAAAAACCGTTTCCCCTGTCGTTACTGGAGTTTCGCTCTTGTCGTTGACTTTATTTTTACGGTTGCTTTGGATATAAATCATATAAGATACATCCTGCCAGGCATTACCGTTTATCTGCAGAGCGGCATCCTTGATCTCAAAACCCGAGGGATAGGTAACCAAGATATCGTGATAAACAGTATCCTGATAAGTTATCTTAAGCCAGCCGTTGATCTTGAAGGTGGGGTAGGCCTGCTTGGCGTCAGTCTTGACGTCAAAGGCGAAGGCGATGTTCGCTGAGACTAGCAGCGCTGCAATGAATAGTAATTTCTTCATATTCTCATTTTGTTAGGTTTTTTGGCAATTACATCAAAAAGATACGCTTTGCCATCTACTTCCCAGAAGTCGGGTAGAACAGGGGCTGGCCGTACTTGTCCACGCCGTACTCGGCGATCAGTTTCTGGCCGCGCTCCGAGGTCAGGAAGTCCGAGAACTTCTTGGCCAGGGAATAGTTGACGAACGGGTACTTGGCCGGGGCCACCAGCATGATGTGGTAGGGGTTGAACAGTTCCTTGTCCCCCTCGTTCAGGATCGGCAGGTCATATTCCTTCTGGTGGGCCAGGTAGGTGCCGCGGTCGGTCAGACTGTAAGCCCGCTTTTCGTTGGCGATGCGCAGGATGGCTTCCATCCCGGCGCCGGCCTCCAGGTACCAGGAGCCCTTGGGCTTGACGCCGGCCACTTCCCACAGCCGCTGTTCTTTCTTGTGTGTGCCGGACTGGTCGGCCCGGGAGACGAAGGTTGCCTGCGAAGCCTCTATCTTCTTCAGCGCTTCGGTGGCCGAGGCAAGGCCCTTGATGCCGGCCGGGTCCTCGGCCGGGCCGACGATCACAAAATCATTGTACATCAGGTATTTCCGTTCCACGAAAAAGCCTTCCTTGACCACCACTTCTTCGGCCGCAGGGTCGTGGACCATCACGATGTCGGCGTTGCCGTCCTTGCCGTAGCGGATGGCGGCGCCGGTGCCCACCGCTATGATCTGCACCTTGCAGCCGTTCTCCTTTTCAAAGATGGGAACCAGAAAGTCCAGCAGTCCCGAATCCATGGTGCTGGTGGTGGTGGCCAGGACCAGCTTGGGCTTGTCCTTGGCCATGGCCGCCGGAGCCAGCAGGGAAAGTACCAGAAGCAGGGAAAGCGCCAGGGTGGTGAACCTCTTCATTGTTTCTCCAGATATGTTTATGGTTTATGTTGGTTGATCTTAAATAACAAACGCCCATCCCCGGAGAAAAGGATGGGCGGTATCCCGCACTCTTGGGAATGCGGGAATAAAAGACCAACCTCTCCTTTCCAAATACGGGAGGCAAAACCGTTTCCGGCCCTACCCTTGTCCGCCTTTTAAGGGCGAAACCGTCCCGTGATCCGTGGCATCTCTGCGTTAGGATAACGGGATCGGAGAATTATTTTGTAATTATAGCAGAAATGTTTTCTGCTGTCAAATCTTACTGTTTCCTGTTCACCATGCTGACCGCCGCCTGGTCGGTGGGCATGATGATGATGTCCTCGATGTTGACGTGGGCCGGACGGGAGCAGGCCCAGACCACCGCCTCGGCGATGTCCTCCGGCCTTAGGGGCGTCATGCCCTGGTAGACCTTGTCAGCCCGCTGCTGGTCGCCGTGGAAGCGGACCACCGAGAACTCGGTCTCGGCGAAGCCGGGATCGACGCTGGTCACCCGGATATTGGTGCCAAAGGCGTCCATCCGCATAGCCTTGTTCAGGGCCTTGACCGCGTGCTTGGTAGCGTTGTAGACGTTGCCGGCCGGATAGACCTCGTGCCCGGCGATGGAACCGATGTTAACGATGTGGCCGGAGTTCCTCTGCACCATGCCCGGCATCACCGCCCGGGTGACATAGAGCAGGCCCTTGACGTTGGTGTCTATCATCTCCTCCCAGTTCTGGATAATCCCTTCCTGGATCTTCTCCAGCCCCCGGGACAGACCGGCGTTGTTCAGTAGAATATCGATGTTGGCCCACGCTGCCGGCAGTCCTTCCACTGCCTTCTGTACCGCCTTCTGGTCCCTGACATCCAGAGATGTGGTTAGCACTTCGATCTTGTATTCTTTGATCAGACGGGCGGCCAGTTGATCCAGACGGTCTTTGCGCCGGGCGGCCAGGATCAGCCTGGCGCCCAGTTTGGCAAATTCCACCGCAGAGGCCTGACCTATTCCGCTGGAGGCACCGGTGATAAAAACGATTTTGTTTTTTAGCTCTGTCATTTTATATTTCTTTCTATAGTACTAATATAACCATCTAACAATTAATATTTATTACTAAAACCAATAAAATGTACTAACATTATCACCAAATTTTCCACCAAGGTTTTTTGTACCTTGAAACATTAGTGCAATTAATATCATTATCATCTATACCTTCATAACCAACTATTTCACTCCAGTTCTCTGCGACATTTAGCATGACTTCGCAATCGCACCCAGCCCCATTTTCTCTGAGCCAAAGCAATATCTTTTCTTTATTCAAGTTATTCTTACTTACTGAACTTTGGCAAAATCAATA
>DHVS01000013.1 GCA_002412795.1 bacterium UBP2_UBA5202
CAACTGTTACCATTTTAACTCTTACTCCAAGATAGCCCTAATTTATCCAAGAGAAGGGGACAGAGGGGATGAGTTAGAGAAAAGATGTTTTTAGGCAAAAATCATACTGCTACTCAATACGAGGTTCACACACAATTGACTTCCCTGAGCAGATTGAATAATCATTTTACACTAAACAATGGAATAAATATTTAGTGCTCTTTCGTGTTTTTAGTGGGCAGGTTCCCCGGTAAAAGGTAAATAAATATTTAGTGCCCTTTCGTGTTTTTAGTGGGCAGGTTCCCCGGTAAAAAGTAAATAAATATTTAGTGCCCTTTCGTGTTTTTAGTGGGCAGGTTCCCCGGTCTGTTTAAGTCATTTACCAAAATTATCATAGAGGACATCAACCAATGAAACGAGCATTGTCGGCAATATTCATCCTGGTATTGGCCGTTTCCCAGGCTTTGGCCAGCGATCCCAGCGTCATCAAGATGCGGATAGGAGCTTTCTCCACCCGCAGCGGGATGCCTTCATACAAGAACCTGGGTCTGGAGCGCAGTGAAGCGGTCAAGTCCGGAGAGCAGGCCTACTACATTGTCCAGTTTGACCGCAATCCGGACGACAACCTGCGCTCGGCGGTGGAGCGGGCCGGGGGCAGGGTGTTCGATTACCTTCCCAGCAACGCCCACGTGGTGAAAATGAACCTTGAGGCCAAAGCGGAACTGGAGCGGACCGGCCTGGCCGGTTTCGTGGGCTATTTCCAGCCGGCCTTCCGGGTCAGCCCCGATCTGCTGGAGCCGCAGAAGTCGCACCCCAAGGAAGAACAGGGCCGGATAGAACTGAACGTGCTGACCTTTGAGGTGGCCGACCGGGTCCCGGTGCGGGAGCGGCTGCTGGCGGCCAAGGCCGGGTCCGTTTTCCTCAACGAGGACCAGGAAGGCCGGATGTTCCAGGTTTCCATCCCGGCCGACCAGGCGGTTGAAATAAGCAAGGCCTTGGCCAACTACCCCGAGGTGCGCTGGGTGGAGCGCAAGTTCCCGGTGGAACTGCACAACGCCTGGACACGATGGATCAATCAAAGCCGTGATACCACAGGAATGAAAACAGGCACTTACGCATGGTATGCCAAGCTCCGCATCAAATCGGCAGATGATTCTCTTAAAATGCCGCTTTATCGCCGGGGCATATATGGCCAGGGGCAGATAGTGCACGTGGACGACACCGGGATGGACTGGGATAACATTTATTTCCGCGATCCGGGCGGATTGAAGCCGCAGTACGACAAGAACAAGGACACGGTATATAACATTGCCTACAACGGGCACCGCAAGATTGTGGGCTACAACGTCCACGCCGACACCTTTGACCTTACCTCCTCCGGGCATGGTTCCCACACCACCGGCTCGGTGGCCGGCGACAGCATGGGCAGCACCCACTCGGGCGCCCTTTCTGATACGGTATTGGCCCGGGCCATGGGGATGGCTCCTTTGGCCAAAATAGCTTTTACCGATATCGGCAACACTTCGGACGGATTGGTGCTGCCCACTAACTATGCCGACATCTACCGCTGGGGATACAACGCCGGGGCCCGGATATCTTCCTCGTCCTGGGGGCAATCGGCCGGCGGCTATTCCTACTATACTGCCAACTGCGAACAGTTGGACACCGTGGCCTGGCAACATCAAAATTATCTGATGTTCCGTTCGGCCGGCAATTCAAACCTATCTAATGATTCTGTCAATACCCCGGCAACTGGTAAGAACATCGTTTGCGTAGGTTCGGCAATATCCGGATTCCAGGGTCAGGACTACGGGGGCGATGCTTGGAGCAACCCTGGAATGACCACAAATAAACCATTAAATACAATCTCTTTCTTTTCCTCACACGGCCCGACAAAGGAAAAAATGCTCAGACCCCATCTGGTCGCCTGCGGTTCTTACAGCATATGGTCGGTTGATTCCGACGGCAGCCTGACCACCAACAATGCCGGAATAACCTATATGGGCGGAACCTCAATGTCCACCCCGGCCACTGCCGGGCTGGCGGCGCTGGTGCGCCAATACCTGACCGAGGGCTGGTGGAAAACAGGAACTAAAGTTGCCGGGGACGCTATCTCCAACCCGCCAGCAACCCTTGTAAAAGCACTGATGCTCCTTTCTACCAGAAATTCATCGGGTGCATATAGCAACGATGCTATAGGCAACACCGCCAACGGTACGCAAAACGTTCCCACCCAGGGCCAGGGCTGGGGAGCGGTAACATTGGACGATGCTCTCTATTTCTCGGGCGATACCCGCAAGCTTAGGCTTGATGATACCCGGAGTTTCACCGCTTCCGGACAGAGCTTTTCATACACCATAACCACCGGGACCTCCACCGACACCATGAATCCTTTCAAGGTGGTGCTTAGCTATTTTGATTATCCCTCAGCTCTGTCCCCTATGGACATTTCGGTAAACAATCTCAACCTGTCTGTTTCAGACGGTAGCGGAAATACATACTTGGGCAATGTATTCGGTACCAACGGCAAGTCCACCACTGGCGGAGTGGCAGACACTATAAATAACGACGAGGTGGTGTGGTTGCTACCGGCGGCCGCCAAGGGAAGCCGTACTATGACCATCACTGTCACCGCCCAAACCATTGTGCGCAGCCCTCAGCCATTCAGCATCACCGCCGGAGGCGACATCATCGCCAGCACCAATTTCCGGGGCGATGCTGCCCTGGCGGTGGCCTTTGCCGGGATGAACCTGACGGCCTCCACCGAGGGGGTGAACCTGACCTGGCGGACCGAGAGCGAACAGGACTGCCTGCGCTGGGAGATAGAACGGTCGGACAACGCCGAACAGGGCTTTGTCACCGTGGGCAGGGTTGACGGCGGGGGAACGACCTCCCAGCCGAAGAATTACAGCTACGCCGACAACACCGTCACCGAAAAGGGCGAGTATTTTTACCGGCTGGCCGAGATAGATGTGAACGGCAATACCACCTACTACGGCCCGATGAGCATCGGTTTTGGCGGGGAGATCCCGGCGGCCTACCTGCTGGCCCAGAGCATGCCGAACCCCAGCTCCGGTAAGACCAGCATCAGCTTTGCCCTGAAAAAACCGGGGAACACCAGCCTTAAGATCTACAACATCGCCGGGCAGACGGTGAAGACCCTGGTCAGCGAAAACCGCCCGGCCGGCAATTACACCATTGCCTGGGACGGCCGGGACGACCGGGGCCAAAAGGTTTCCAATGGGATCTACCTGTACCGGCTGATCTCGGGAGATTTCCAGGCCACCAAAAAGATCACGGTACTCAGATAAATTTAGCAGACAAAAAAGCCTCCCTTGACCAGGGAGGCTTTTTGTTTGGGACTTAAAAGCAGCAATATATTCACGATTATGCGCATTATTTGCACATTCAGTAACGTTAACGGTTTAAACATTTTATAAATAATTATATATACAATATGCAATATTTTGTTGAACTTGCAATTCCCTGTGGTCTCTG
>DHVS01000011.1 GCA_002412795.1 bacterium UBP2_UBA5202
GCCTGATTTTGCCAAAGTCCAGTTATTATTTGCTTTGGTCATAGCCATCGGTTGTTCTAAAAGACAACCGGTGCAGCCCCCTTTGGACAAAACCGTCATTAAAGGCGTAGTTGCCGATAGTTTGACCGGCCAACCGTTGCCCGGTGCAACAGTAAGCCTAAATTTAAGCGGTTATATTACAGTTACCGACAGCCTTGGCAATTACAGTTTTGTTGGCATGGGCGGCGGCAGCTTTACTGTAAATGCTGAAAAAATTGACTGGAGGCCGAATGGTGTGGCAGTTGCAGTTGCTGCAAATGACAGCATTGAATTAAACATAAAACTACACCCCCGGCAATGGGAAGTAGTGCAAATACCCTTAGCGTCACCCTGGAATTATGGTTGTTTGGAAGATTTATGTTTTATAAATGAGAACGAAGGCTGGGCGGTGGGCAGTGATCAGGTAATGGGTTATCCAGGTTTTATTATACATACTATTGATGGCGGTTATACCTGGTCAATGCAATATGGCGCCACAATGATGGAGGGTAATTATTTTCACAATGTTGATTTTGTTGACGGTCTAAATGGTTGGGCTGCAGCCGGTATAAACCTCATTAAAAAAACAACCGATGGCGGGGTAACTTGGACGGACATACCATGTCCAATAACAACCTTTTGGGCAATGGATTTCATCGATAACAATAGAGGGTGGATAATAGGTTGGGCTAATAATGGAAGTGTTTATAAAACTATGGATGGCGGAAATACTTGGTCAAAACAGGTGGATCTACCCGATAGCACAATAGTATCAGTAAAATTCATAGACGCTAACCAGGGCTGGGCAAAAAGCAGAACAAAAGTTTATGCCACTGCAAATGGGGACGCAAACTGGTTTTTACAACAGACTACCGCACCAACCGGCGCAACACCATACGATAAAATTGAAGTGTTAGCCCCAGGTTATATTTGGACAGAAGGCTGGCATAGTTCTAATGGCGGCGTAAGCTGGGAATATCAACCGAGCGATACCTTTGGGGCAGTTACCGCCATTTCTTTCTGTAATGAAGCCTATGGTTGGATGGCGGGTAATAAGGGATCTTCGCCAGATACAACTTTTATGCTACATACGACAGATGGTGGCAAAACATGGAGCAAAGCTTGGTATTCGACAAACATTGATTACATTTTGGGTATACAATTTATAAACATTTCATCAGGCTGGGCAATTGCCCATGGTCCTATGGGTTTGGGTGCAGTAGCATTAATCTATAAATAAAAAGGGAGCAAAATGAAAAAGAATATTATTGCATCAATATGCACACTTATATTGGCTACTTATTGTTGTGCAGCGTCTGATTGGGTGGCTGGTGAAATAATCGTACAATTGAAAATAAATATTTCAAGCCTCCCAGAAAAAGGTCCAAACATTAACATTGCTTCTTTGGATTTTTTAGGCTTAAATCTTGGTATGCTTGATTATGAAAAGCTTATACCAAAAGAAAGCCCACGTTTACCAAACATTTCTAAGATGACGCTTCTTAAATTTGCGGAAACAGTCGATGTTTTAGAACTTTGTCGACAATATAAGGCCGATCCGAATGTTGTTTTTGCAGTGCCCAATTACATTCAAGAAAATGCGGGAATCCATGTCCAAAGTAGCCTTAAGAGGCAGTAAAAAAGCCCCTAAATAGCGGTTTTTACAGAAAAACCTTGGTTACAAGGGTTGTAACTAAGGTTAGAAGGGCTATAACCAAGGTTAGGAAGGTTCTAACCCAGGTTAGAAGGGTTCTAACCAAGGTTGTAAACGATCTAACCCAGGTTAGAAAGGTTCTAACCTAAGTTGGCAGGGTTCTAACCCAGGTCAGGGAGGTTATTACCTATGGGAGAATGGTTCTTACCAAGGTTACAAGGGTTATAACCAAGGTTAGGTAGCCTATTACCCAAGTTAGGTGCTTGACAACCCGATTTGCCAGAAATCAAAAGTCCAAGTCAAAAAACCCGGCCTTTAACGGCCGGGTTTTTATTTCAAGTGCCGGGCCTGCGCCCGCCGAAGGGCTATGGCCCGCAGGCAGGGAAGCCCGGCCACGCTTTTGATCCGTTTGATCCCTGCCGGAGCCTTTTGCCCGGTCTGCTCGATCCAGACAGCCTGCATTCCTGCTTTCATAGCGCCCCGGACATCGTTCTTAAGATCATCCCCCACATGCAGGGCCCGGCTGGGAGGGCAGTTCAGGGCTTTTAAGGCCAGCCGGAAGATCTTGGGGTCCGGCTTGCGGACTATTGTCTCGTCCGAGAACAGGGCCACATCGAAATATTTCAGCAGACGGTATCTGGTCAGCAGTTTTCTCAAAACAAAACCCGGGGTGCGGCCGGTATTGCAGATCAGGCCGAGCGTATATCCCTCTTTTCTCAATTCCCGTAAAACCAGGTCGGCGCCTTTTATCATCCGGGGCGGGTACCGCAGCACGGCCTTAGCGTAATGCTCTCCGATCTCCCTTATAACCGCGGGCTGGAGAGCCTTGACCAGTCCCGGCCGGGCCAGGTTAAGGAAAAGATTTACCTGGTCAGCGAAAGAAATGTCCCGGGCCCGCTCCCATTTTTCCCAGCAACTCTCCCAGACTTCCCGGTGGGCCAGTTCCAGCTCTTTCCGGGACACATCAAAGCCGGCCCGGTGCAGGATGCGATGCGCCCGTTTCACCCGGTAAACCGCGCGTTTTTTGTCCAGAGCCCTGGAGTCGGCTATCAGGGTCTCCCACAGATCAAAGGTTATCGCTTGTTGCACAGCAAAAGTACAGAGTTGTTTGAAGATGTTTATCTCCCACGAAAACCACGTCACCGCCTGTGGCGGGATGCCGCTGGGGCGGCAAAATAACTTGAAAATATATTTTAGTGTTTTTAGTGGGGAAGGTCTCGGGGAAAGTTCCTCATGCCGACAGCCCGTCCAGCTTGGCGGACAGGGCCGCCTGTTCCTTTTCGCTCAATGGCAGGTCGTGGCAGGTAAGAGAGAACAACAGCAGGGTGACTCGGGAAAGGTCGCTGCGGCAGACCGAAAGCACCTGGTAGCCGCCGGCCAGGGCCATTATTCCGGCCAACTGGTCCGAGCCCGTAGGCAGGGCCACCGCCAGGGCGGTATACTGGTCCTGGTCCGAGGTCAGTTCAAGGTTCTGAAGCCGGTAGCTGAATTTTTTTAAACCGGGCTCCGGCTGGTGGATCTGCCGCCAGAGTTTTAGCTGGGAGAAGACCGCGCTGTCAGGGATATCCGGGTTAAGCAGGCATTTGTCGCCCAGGTTGTAGAACAGGGACTTGATCTCCGGCACCGGCAGGTTCTCCTTTTGGGCCAGCTCCACCACCGCAGCCAGACGCATCTGGCGCAGGGCCCGGCTGGTGCGGTCAAATATCCTGAGCCGGGGTCCGAAGCCGGGAATGTTCCGGACCGCCTGTTCGATCTTGGTGTAGACCTCCTCATCATTGAACAATCCTCCGGCCGGGAACAGGGTCTTGCGGTCTATCCAGATGTCGATGATGGAGATCTCCTGAACGATCTCCACTCCGTTCTGGCTGTGGCTTAAGTGGCTGGGCTTGTCGGGCATGGCCGCCGAAAGTCCTGATACTGCGGAGAGGGCGGCCACCAGGTTCAAACCCTGTCCGGCGTCGGCCCCAGAGGCCACCGCGATCAGCTTGAAATTGTCCGGGGCGTGGGGATGGATGTAGCCCTGGGGGATCTTCAATTCCCGCTCCTCGTCCAGCATGGGGGGGACGATCTTGCGCCGGATCAGCTCCACTCCTGGAGTGGGACCCAGGGCTTCCCGGGAAGTGGGGGGTGATTTGATCCTGGTCTCAAGGCTTTTAGCGGCCTGATTGCCCAGGGGCTTGTCGTCCGGGCCTGTGATCTCAAGATGATAGACCGACAGCTTGTCGGTGGTGAAATAGGCGTAGTCGTCGTAGCGGCGGTACCCCGGAAGTTCCTGGTCTATCAGCCGCAGCAGCAGTTCGTAGGTCAGCCAGTTCTCCTTGGTGATGATGGTCAGGGCGGTAAGGTCCTTGTAGCCGAAGGGGATCGGTCCGACATCAACCTCGGTGGAGGAAAGCCCCCGGCGGATGAGGCTCTTCAGCCGGAAGTTGACCAGCACCTGGCGGGCGATGGCCTCCAGCGGCCGTTGGTTTATGTAGGACTCCTGGCGGGCCACGAAGAATTTTATGGCCTCGCCGTTGTCGCCCATGATCTCCTTTAGATCCTGCTCGTTGACCTGCTTTTTCAGCGCGTCGGTGACGGCGGTGAAGGCGTAGAGCCGCCGCGATTCCTGGCGCTGCAGTGTTTTCTTGGCCTCGTCGTCGGCCGCGATCCGGGCCAGCCGCTCCTGGACCTTGCCCCGGGCCCGGTCCAAAGACTGCTTGGTCAGGTTGGGGCTGACCTCCACCTCCATCAGGATCACCCCCAGCTTCTGGCTCTCCCGCCTGTGGGCCGTAGCCATTTTCCCCCCACCTTCGCTGTCGCTATGGCGGACAGGTCGGAGGGCGGAGGCCCGGCGCAGGATGAAGCCGTGGGTGTAGGCGATGTTCAGCCCGGCCTCGTGCACCGTCCCCAGGCAGGCGTCGGCCAGGCCGGCCCAGTCCGGGGCCAGCACCCCGAACAGCAGGGAGGGAAGGGCTTCGGGCTTGTCCTCGTTCTGCACCTTTTCGGTGATGACGTGGGCGGTGCCGGGAGCCTGTTCCTCCTCGCTTAAGAGGCGGACCAGCAGGGCCCGCTCCTGGGCGGTCAGTCTTTCGGCATAGGCCGTGCCCTGGCGGATCTGGCGGTTGTACTCCGCTATCTGGCGGGGCTGAAGCCCGGAGTCCAAAAGATAGGGGGATAGTAAGGAAAGCTTCATAACTTCTAATCATACCAATTTATCGGCCAAAGTCAAGAGAAAAAGAAAGGCCGGAGAGATGCCGGCGAACCGGAAAAGGAGATATTAAAAATAGCACAGTCTTTTTATTTTTACCAATTGACAGACATATTTTAAGATGTTATCATACAAGGTTAAAGGAAATGCCCAAAAAACATAGGGGAGGGAACATGAAAAAAACCGCTTCATTCCTGGCCGCGCTGTTGGCCAGCGCTATCCTGGCATCCGCCGCCGAGGTAACCATTGACGGCAGCCGGCTGGAGGCCTCATCCCGCAATGCCAAGGCCGCCGGACAGTCCGCCCGGTTGACAGGCTCCTTCACTTATGGCGCCGCCGAGTATTCGGTGCCGCTGCCCCCATCCGCCGACCGGGTGAAGATGGAACTGTCGTTTGACAACCAGAGCGGCAAGTGGCTGAAGATGTATGTTTACAATTACGGTACGGTCTACGACGACCCAAGCTACCGCAACCAGAAACTGGCCCCCAACTGGCGGCTGTGGCAGGCCACCAACGGCACCGGCAGCTGGACCAGCAAAAACCCCGAATATCTTTACACCACCTCCTCCGACGGAAGGCTGGACTATCTAGGCCCGGACAACCAGCTGAGGATCCTGTTCTACGCCGACGGCGGCGTGCCGTACCTGGGCGACGGCCGGTTCCTGATCAAACAGATCAAGATCATCTATTCCTCCAGCGAGGCCGTGGCCTCACAGGTCATCACCTCGCCCGACGCCTGGATTGAGGGGGATTATCTGCTGGTGCGGGGCAGGGGCAGGGGCAAGACCAAGATAGACATGCCGGGATTTGAAAGCATGACCAAGTCCCAGGCCCTGAGGGCGGCCCGGGTGACGGCCTACAAGAACCTGGGGATAGCCCTGGGCAGGATCTCGCCCCAAGGGGGGACGGCCAACATCCCGGGGGCCAGGGTCAGGTCCACCAGGATCTTTGATGATTACAGCGCGGAGATAATACTGGAAGTGCCGCTGGCCAGCCTGCAGAAGTAAAGACGCCAAGGGGATACATCTATAAGGAAACCAGGAAGACAGGAATAAAATTTACATTGCTCGGGTTGCGTATAAAAATCAAGTTTGTAAATTTAAGCTGCGTAATCAGCGGGAATCAGCGTCCTATAATGGCCCCCGAAAAATCCATTCACTCTGATAACAACAGATGGAACTGCTCAACAATCTCAATCCCCCCCAGCGCGAGGCCGTCACCTACCTGGAGGGCCCGGTGCTGATATTGGCCGGGGCCGGCTCGGGCAAGACCAGGGTGCTGACCCACCGCCTGGCCTATATCACCGGCACCGGAGCCTGCGCCCCCTGGAACATCCTGGCGGTCACCTTCACCAACAAGGCGGCATCGGAGATGAAACAGCGGGTGGCCGCCCTTTTAAAACGGCCGGCCCAAGGCCTGTGGATCGGGACCTTCCATTCGGTCTGCGGACGGATCCTGCGCCGGGAGGGATTCCGGCTGGGCTACGGCCGGGACTTCACCATTTACGACGAGTCCGACAAGCTGTCGCTGATCAAAAAGATCATGGCCGACCTGGCCATCCCCGAGCGCCGGGTCTCTCCCCGGGCCGTGATCTCCCGGATCTCCGGGGCCAAGGATCAGATTATAGGGCCGGAGGAATACCAGAAGACGGCCTACGATTTTTTTGAAAAGGAAGTGGCCCGGGTCTATCCCGCCTACCAGCAGGCTTTGCTGAGGAACCAGGCCATGGACTTCGACGATCTTTTGGTCAATGCGGTGCGGCTGTTCCAGGAGAACCCCGGCACCCTGGATGAATACACCGAAAAATTCAAGCACATCCTGGTGGACGAATACCAGGACACCAACCATACCCAGTACCTGCTGGTCAAGCTTCTTTCCGTCAAGAACCGGCGGCTGTGCGTGGTGGGCGACGACGACCAGTCCATCTACGGCTTCCGGGGGGCCGACATCCGCAACATCCTGGAGTTCGAGAAGGATTTCCCCGAGGCCAAGGTGATCCGGCTGGAACAGAACTACCGCTCCACCAAGACCATCCTGGAATGCGCCAACCAGGTGGTCAAGAACAACCTGGGCCGCAAGGGCAAGAACCTTTGGACCGAGAATGCCTGCGGGGACAAGGCCTCCCTGTGGCAGGCCTGGGACGAGCGGGACGAGGCCGACAAGATCTGCCTGAACATCAAATCGAACACGGCCCAGGCCCCGCTTAAGGACATGGTGGTGCTGTACCGCACCAACGCCCAGAGCCGGGCTTTGGAGGACGCCTGCCGCCGCTATTCCCTGCCCTACCTGATAGTGGGCGGGGTGAAATTCTACGAGCGCAAGGAGGTCAAGGACCTGATGGCCTATCTTAAGGTGGCGGCCAACCCCGCCGACGGCGTCAACCTGAAACGGATAGTCAACGAGCCGCCCCGGGGTATCGGCGATACCAGCCTGATGCGGATCGAGGCCTGGGCCGCCGAAAGCAAGACCACCCTTTACCGGGCGTTGGAGCAGGCCGACCAGGTACCGGGACTGGGGCCGGGGATAAAGGCCGCCGCCAAAGCCTTTCACGGGTTCATGGAAGAACTAAAAACCATGGCCTTGACCAAGACCGCTGAGGAGGTCATCAAGGAACTGGTGGAAAGGACCTCTTACCTTAAGCACCTGCAGGGGCAGTACCCCGACTCGGAGGAGGCCGACAGCCGGGCCGAGAACGTGGGCGAGCTGGAGGCCGCGGCCAACGACTTCTGCGAACGGTCGGAGGACAAGTCCCTGCCCGCCTTTTTGGCCGAAGTGTCGCTGATAGCCGACATCGACCGCTGGGACCCGCAGACCCAGGCGGTCACTTTGATGACCATGCACAACGCCAAGGGGCTGGAGTTCGACCACGTCTACATCGCCGGGCTGGAGGACGGGCTGCTGCCCCACGCGGCCTCGGTGGAATCCCGCCAGGAGTTGGAAGAGGAGCGGCGGCTCTTCTATGTGGCCCTCACCCGGGCCAAGAAGAGCCTGCATCTCTGCCTGGCGTCCTCCCGGCGCCGCTTCGGCGGGCTGATGCCGGCGGTGCCCTCGCGCTTTCTGGCCGAACTGCCCCGCGATCTGCTGGAGGTCCAGGGCCGGGCAGGGAAGACCGAGATCACCCGGGCGCCGGCCGAGGACATGGACCAGGACCTACCGGAGACAAAGACCATCAAGGGTCAGGCCGTCCGGCATTCGGTCTGGGGCCGGGGCAAGGTGGTGGAGGTGGAGGGCGAGGGCGAGGAGATGAAGCTGTCCATAGTTTTTTCCGGGGGCTTAAGGAAGAAGGTGCTGGCCAGCTTCGTGGATTTATTATAGCGTAAATTTCCAGCCGTCATGCGGGCAGAATTGCTGGTAAAAAAAAAACGAATGTAAGGAAAATGAGAGCCCAATGGAAAATCAATAAATATTGGAAACTGCTTCCAAACGGAGAGTACTATCCATTTCAGGTCAGGGAACGCAAAGCGGAGATGCTTTTCCTGTCTGGGAAATGGGCAAATCTGGAAATAATCTTGGGACAGGACCTTTCGCTTGCCTTGAAACAGATGATTCCCGAAGAACAAGCCCGCTGCCTTTTAAGGCAGGGGATGCTGGAAGCCCAGCTTGGAAAGGTTGAAGCGGCCGAGGATAAAATTTCCAAAGCGCTGGAATTATACCGGTCCGCAGGCGACAAGCAGGGAAGAACTCTTTGCCTTTTAAAACTGGCCCGGCTGGCCCTGGCCACAAAAAAATACCAGACAGGGGAAGGGATAACGGACGAGCTGATTAGGGAAGCGGTTGAAAAGGGCGACCGCCAGACCGAAATGCTGATGCAGAGTAACCGGGGAATTCTTTGCATGCACACCGGAAGATCGGAGGAAGCCATCGATACTTTTACAAGGGTGATCGAATACTACAAAACCCAAGGGGACAAATGGAACGTGGCTTTTTCTCTGGCAAACATTGGCAACGTACACTTTGACAGGGAACGGTATGAAGAAGCGGCCGACTTTTATGGACAATCAATAAAAATACACCGTGAGGCGGGCAATCTTTACTCGGAATACATCGCCCTTTATAACCTGGCTGTTTGTTTTGAAAGGATGGGCCGCAAAGAAGAAGCCTTGACCCACTACCAGTCCAATCTAAAAATGGCCCGGCAGCTGGGGGACGGCCCTGGGGAAAAGGATATCCTTGAAGATATGGCCAGGGTAAACGCCGCTGAAACATTGGAAGGGTGATCGGATCAGAGTGAAAATGCCAAAAAGAAAACACATACATGACATGCTTTGGCTGGAATCCGCGAACAAAGACGGGTACTATCCGTTTAAGATAGTCGCCAGCAAGGCCGATGTGATTCAATTGCTAGGGTGCTGGAATGAAGCTGGAGGGGGATGATGAATGATTACTGCCAACGAAAACCTTCGGAATTATAGTCATACCCCGGGAACTTTTTAAACTTGACAATATTTGTTTTTACGGGTATATTATCCGATGGCATTTGAACCATCATACCTAAAATCATCGCGCTCCGGCAGGCTGGATGAAAAGTGCCGGGAGGCCGAAGAACTTCTGTCCTCCTGCCGCCTGTGCCCCCGGCAGTGCGGAGCGGACCGGGCCCGGAACCAGAAGGGTTTCTGCCGCAGCGGCCGCCTTCCCATTGTTTCCAGCTATAACGCCCATATGGGCGAAGAACCCCCCATCTCGGGCAGCCAGGGCTCGGGCACCATCTTCTTTGCCAACTGCAACATGGCCTGCGTTTACTGCCAAAACTGGCCTATCAGCCAGCTGGGCCAGGGCCAGGAAGTGTCCTTTGACCGCCTGGCCGGGATGATGCTGGAATTGCAGGAGCGGGGCTGCCACAACATCAATTTCGTCACTCCTTCGCACATGACGGCCCAGATACTATTGGCTTTGCCTATAGCCATTGAGCAGGGCTTTAACCTGCCGTTGGTCTACAACTCCAGCGGGTACGATTCCCTAAATTCCTTAAAACTCATGGACGGGGTGGTGGACATTTACCTGCCCGACATCCGTTACTGCGATCCGGAAGAGTCTAAAAAATATTCCCAGGCCCCGGACTACCCGGAGGTCTGCCGCGCAGCCCTCAAGGAAATGTGGCGCCAGACGGGGGAGCTGCAGACCGATCAAAACGGGATAGCCCAAAGGGGGATGATCGTCAGGCACCTGGTCCTGCCCAACCGGCTTTCCCAAACCAGGGAGGCCTTGACCTTTTTGTCTAATGAAATATCCCCGGCGTTGCACCTTTCCCTGATGGCCCAGTATTTTCCCGCCCATCAGACCAAATCCATTCCGGAGCTTGACCGCCGCCTGAACAAAGAAGAATACCGCCAGGCTTTGGACTGGCTGGAGGAGATGGGACTGGAGAACGGATGGCACCAGGAACTGGATGACAGCGGGGGCGGGCCGGCCGGCCGGATAGTGAGGGAGTTATGACCAAAAAATGCTGGGAGGAGGTCCAGTGCAGCCGGGAAGACTGCCCGGTCAAGCAGAATCAGGAAGACTACTGCTGGCTTTCCCAAGCCCGGGTTTGCATAGACGGGCAGAACCGGGACATCCGGGAGCGGCTGCACCAGTGCTGCCGGGACTGCCCCCATTTTCAGAAAACTCTGGAACGCAGCACCGGCCGTCGCCTGACCGACCAGGTGATGGCCGAAACGGTCTTAAAACTGCTGGAGGAGATGGGCGGGGTCCATGCCGAACTGACGGCCAGCAACCGCCAGCTGAGCCAGAAGATGCGGGAACTGGCCATCCTGAACGAAGCGACCAAGGCCCTGCAGACCACGCTGGAACTGGAGCAGGTGCAGCACATCATTTTGACCGGGGTCACGGCCGCCCAGGCCCTGAGCCTGAACCGGGCCTTTCTGCTGCTGGTGGACGGCGACCGGAGATCATTGACCGGGAAGATGGCGGTGGGGCCGGGCGGAGCCGAGGAGGCCTTCAACATCTGGAACGAGCTGCAGAAATCGCCCCGTTCATTCCGGGAGATGGCCCTGACCCCGCATCGGC
Source organism: bacterium UBP2_UBA5202 (assembly GCA_002412795.1). Taxonomy (GTDB): domain Bacteria; phylum Edwardsbacteria; class AC1; order AC1; family EtOH8; genus UBA5202. Next base: position 10,869 of record DHVS01000011.1, read on the forward strand.
AGGTGCAGGGCAATCTGGCGGTAAATCAGCTGGTAAAAAAACTGTCGGTTCCCCTGAGCAACCGGGATCACATCCTGGTGCAAGTGCTGGAATCAAAGAAACCGCTGCTGGTAACCGACGCTTCCTCTTTTCCCGGCGCCCGGGAGCTGGCCGGCCTGCTGAAGGTCAACTCCTTCATCGCGGCCCCGCTGGTGGCCGAGCAGGAAGCATTGGGGATAATTTTAGCCGACAATGCCGTCACCAAAATGCCGATCCGTCCCGATGATGTCACCCTGCTGGAGATATTCGCCGGACAGGTCTCGGCCTTCATCCGGAACGCCCGGTTGTATCAAAGTTTAAAGGACAAGGTCAAGGAGCTGCAGCACAGCCAGGAAAAACTTTTGAAGGCCGAGCGGATGGCGGCGGTGGGAGAGATGGCGGCGGTGCTGGCCCACGAGATCCGGACCCCCATGGTCTCCGTAGGCGGTTTCATCAACTCCATGATCCGGGAAAAACCCGACGACCCGCAGTTCGACCAACAGCTTAAGATCATCAGCTCCGAGATCGACCGGCTGGAGGGGGTGCTGACCGATACTTTGGAACTGTCGCGGTTCAGGGAGCCGGAACTGGTCAGCGAAAATATCAATGATGTGGTCCTCCGCTGCCTGGGCGTGCTGAAGACCGAATTCGACCGCCAGAATATCACGGTGGAAACGGCCCTGGGGGAAGGCCTGGCCCCGGTCTGGATAGACCGCCGCCAGTTTCCCCAGGTTCTGATGAACCTTTTGAAGAACGCTCTGCACGTCATGCCCCTGGGCGGCCGGCTTTCGGTGGGGACCCGGCTGAACGCCGGTTCCGAACTGGCGATCTCCATTTCCGACACCGGCTCGGGCATTCCCCGCCAGGAACTGGAGCATGTCTTTGAGCCCAAGTTCACCACCAAACGGGGTGGGCTGGGCATCGGGCTGGCGGTCAGCAAAAAAATTGTGGATGGCCACCGGGGCAGCATCACGGTCAGCTCGGCCGAGGGCCGGGGGACTACGTTCCTGATCCGCCTGCCTTCGGGCGATCAAACGGCAGCATAAAACCAAATAAAAAAACGGAAGGATCAGCACATGGGTAAATTGCTGGTAGTGGACGACGACCAGAGCCTCCGGCTGCTGTATCAGAAGGAATTGGGGGCGATGGGTCACCAGATCACCACCGCCGCCTCGGCCGAAGAGGCCCGGCAGTGTTTTGAAAAGGAAAAACCGGAGCTGGTGGTGCTGGACCTGAAACTGACGGCCGAGGAGGGTGGACTGGAGGCCCTGCGCTGGATGCGGGATTTTGACCCCAGGATCCCCATCGTGATCAACACCGCTTATCCGGCCTACAAGGCGGATTTCTCCTCCTGGCTGGCCGACGCCTACATAGTCAAGTCTGGGAATCTGGAGGAGCTGAAGGCCACGATTGAAAAACTTTTAAATAAAAACCAATAAAAGATTGGGAAATGAAAAGGATGCCAGTAGCAGTTTTGGTGTTTTTGATCATGACCATGGTCATTTCCTCCGGTTATTCGCAGGACACCACAAGTATAGTGCAGCCAGCGCCAATCTCGGAGAACGCTCCTGTGGCGCCAGTGAGCACTCCAAAGAAAAGTGTCTGCTTGGGTGAAAAAGTTGATTTGTCTTTATCAATCCAAGGGAAAAAGGTTTCAGGATATACCGAATATCATATCAAGTTTCCAACCTACGTGTATTCATGGGATGGTACCGACTGGGTGCCCCATGCAGTAACCGGCCATAGCGTATTGGCTTTTCCGGTTGACGGGTACAGGATTGAAGCACTTGCCAATAGCAGGCTGAAACTGTCAAAGAAGCTAACATTTATATTTGAACTTGGCGTCAGTACCGTTCTAATCCAACCCAAGGAAGCAATGGTTGATTCCGACTACGTAGACCTTAGTAGTCTGGGCTCTTTCAGCAACTGGGTTCTCGGCGCAACCCAGTCAACCGTCAATTACAGCAACTACGATATTTCCATTACAGCAGGATATCCTATTTTCCCCGGTAAAGTTTTGGACGTAATTCCCATGATAGGTTTCCAAACCAGTAAGAATAAATTTGATGTTATGGACTTGGCGGGGTGGTACAATGTTTACGGGTATCGGTATGATTTGGATCCGGCAGATTATGCCGGAATGAATGTCATGGATTACGAGATAACATACAACAGGATTGTGACCGGCGCTCAAGTAAAGACCACGAATGAAAAGGGAGTGTATTTTTCTTTACAAGCGATGTACTTCCCTTGGGTAAAGGCATCAGATTATGACGACCATCTGCTGAGATTCAAAGACGCTTATACCGAAGCAAAAGGGAACGGATATTCCATCGAAGGAAAGATAAGAATACCGATCTATATGGCAAGAAACGGTTCTGTCTGGTCTGCCGGGGGCGGTTATGGAATCCTCAGGATCACGGCTACCGGAAACCAGCAACAGAAATTTTATGCTGATGATCCGGCAACAACTGAAATAGAAACCGATTATAAATTTGATCCAATTGATAATACCTTGAAACTCAGACAAAACAGCTTTATTGCCTTTGTAGAATATAAACTAGGCGGTAACCCCCGGAATAGAATGAAACGATCAGAGCCGCAAGACTCAAAATACGGTCAAACCCAACGGAATAATTTTCAAAACACAAATTCAATAGCAAAAACGGATTCTCAGAATGCCCCCGAGATTATAAAACCGAAAATCAATTTGCAGGACACCATAACAAAAACAGAACCGACCTCTCCGAATATTACTGAGCCTATAATCCAGCAAAATATTTCACAGGACGCATCGGCGATAGTGCAAACTGCCCCGGCCGGGCAGTCCTTGGCAACAAAGGAAAAACCAGCCTCTAAATGGGGGTATTCGGTCAATTTCACCGGAAAAAAAGTATCTGGGTATACCGAATACCACATTCAATATCCCATAATATATGATGTATATCCTGGCGATGGACACAGTATACTTGCTTTTCCCACTGACGGGTATAAGATGGAGATAGCTGGTTTTGTAAACGCCAGGATCACCAAGAAAGATAGAATGTTGTTCGAGCTTGCTTTCGGAAAAACAATTACTACCCCTAAGGAAGCTATGGTGGATTCAGATTATATATATATATCATATTTTGCCCCCCCCATATGGGTATATAGCGCGACTAAATCTAATGTAAAATGTGCAAATTATGATTTACGGTTTACAGCAGGTTATCCTCTCTGGATAAATAAACAGATAAAAATAACGCCAACAGTTGGATTTCAAACAACCCATTATGATTATGATGTCATTGGCATCTCAGGTTGGTACGAATATTATTATGGGTATAAAATATCGGTGGAATCAGAGGATTATGAAGGGGTCAAGGTTCTCAAATACAAAGCGGATTATAACCAATTGCTGGCTGGTTTAATATTTGAAACCGTCCCCAATAATGGCCTTGTGCTTTATTTAAAAGGGTATTATTTGCCGTACGTAAAGGCAAAAGATTTTGACGACCACATTCTCAGGCTGAAACAGTCAACAACGGATGCCACCGGTAGTGGTTATCTTGTTGAAGGAAAAATTAAAATTCAGGCCCATATATTTTCTTCAGGGTCTAAACTTAATTTTGGCGGCGGATACAGCCTCTTGCGGATCAAAGCCGCTGGCTCTCAAATTCAAAAGTATTATGACGACAGTCCGGATTTTAGTTATGATGAAACCGGCATGGAATCTGAGCCGATAAATAACACTTTAAAGTTATGGCAGGATAATGTTCTGGTTTTTATTGAATGCCAATTATGAGGCAATAAATAAAATGAATATGCTCAAGACCATCATCCTGATGTCCGGGCTTACGGTGCTTTTAGTATTACTGGGCGGCTATTTTGGCGGCCAGCAGGGCGCGATCATGGCCCTGCTATTTGCCGGGGGACTGAACTTTGTGTCCTACTGGTTCTCGGACAAGATCGCCTTAATGAGCTATAAGGCCCAGCCGGTGACCGAGGCCGAGGCCCCCGAACTCTACAACATGGTGAGGACCCTGGCCACCCGGGCCTCCCTGCCCATGCCCAAGGTTTACGTCATCCCCTCGGCCTCGCCCAACGCCTTTGCCACCGGGCGCAACCCACAGCACGCGGCGGTGGCGGTGACCCAGGGCATCATGCAGCTTTTAAACCGCCAGGAGCTGGAAGGGGTGATCGCCCACGAGCTGGCCCACGTCCAGCACCGGGACATCCTGATAGCCACGGTGGTGGCTACCATCGCCGGGGCCATCACCATGATGGCCCGGATGGCGGGCTACGCCGCCATGTTCGGCGGCTATGGCGGCCGGGACCGCGACCGGGGCGGCGGGGGCCTGGGAATGATCCTGATGATGATCCTGGCGCCGATAGCAGCGCTGCTGATCAAGATGTGGATCTCCCGCACCCGGGAATACTCGGCCGACTCCGGCGGGGCCCTGATCGCCGGCTCGCCCCAGGGACTGGCCAGCGCCCTGGAAAAGCTTCAGTCCGGGGTCCGGGTGGCCCCGATGAACGCCAACCCGGCTTCGTCCCACCTGTTCATCGTCAATCCCCTTTCGGGCAAAAGCCTGATGAGCCTGTTCTCCACCCACCCGCCCATTGAAGAGAGGGTGGCAAAATTAAGGGCCATGGGCAGGGGGTAGACTTGGGGTAAAAGGGAGTGTATAATAATGGCAGAAACAAATATTCAAAATAATTATAAAAGGAAAATCATGAGGACAAGGAATCTGTTACTCTCATCTTTGGCATTACTGGCGGTTTTGGCCGGTGTGGCGCTGGCTTCGCCGGTGGAACTTTATCTGGTAAAATTTGCTTTGGGCACAGATGTTTACCGCCTGGCCGGTTCACAGGGCTGGCCCTTATACCATATTTCGGGACAACAGGCATTAGTAGGCAAGCAACTGTCCGGAGATGACGATAAGGCGGTGCTGGGGTCCTCCCTGGTCTACCGGGGTTCTTCGGAAGGATTGCGCTGGGTGCACCTTAAAAGGAACGGCTCGCGTCCCTCCTCAAGTTTGCTGTATTCCGGGAACGGCATTATGCTGACGGATGCCGAAGTCAAAAACGGGAAAGACTATAACGTCAGGGAATTTGCCCCCCAGCCGATGACAATCCGGGCCACAACATCGGTCAGCAGCAAAAGCCTGGCCAGGGATACCATGATCGCCGCCCTGACCCATCTGATAGACACCGCCGGGGTCCGGGCCGACATAGAAGCGCTTCAGGCCTTCAACACCCGGTCCACCGCCGCCCCCAACCACCAGCAGGTAGCCGAGTGGATCCGGGACGAATTCTTAAGCTACGGCATCACTGACGTGGTGATAGATTCATTCGTGGACCAGGATTTCACCGACTATACCCAGTACTATTTTGGGAACAGCGAAGTTTACAAAATCAGGAACGTGATAGCCACTATTCCCGGAGCGCTGGATACTGAATCGGTCTACATAGTCGGCGGGCATTTCGACACCTCGGTCTGGCCCTACAATCCATGGGCCCCGGGGGCCGATGACAACGGCTCGGGAACCACCGCGGTGCTTCAGGCGGCCAGGATACTGGCCGCCAACCCGCCGAACGCCACCGTCCGGCTGGTGGCCTTTGACTGCGAGGAATGGGGGCTGTACGGTTCCTGGCATCACGCCGCCCAGGCGCTGGCCCAGGGCATGAAGGTGCAATGCATGCTCAATTACGATATGATAGGCAGCATCGGGAACGACAGCCTGTTCGTCTCCAAGCTATACCCGGGTTCCGAAAGCTACGCCCACCTTTTGGGCCAGATGGCCGCCTGGTACGGCAGGACCGCCGATACCAATCTGGTGGCGGAGTATAACAGCGTATACCTCAGCGGCAGCGACAGCTGGGAGTATTATACCAGGGGGTTTCCTGTGACCTACGGTGAAGAGCTGGAGTTCAGTCCGGTCTACCATCAGACCAACGACAGCACCACCTATATGAATATGCGATATGCCACCAGCATCATCAAGGCCGGGATGGGTCTGCTGGGTACCCTGGCCAATTACCCCCAAAAGGTTGGCGGTCTGGAAGTCACAGATGTGGGAACAGGAGATCAGCTTTATGTCCGGTGGCAGCCGAACCAGGCTGCCAATGTTACCGGCTACAAGGTCTATTGGGGTAAAGTTTCTGGCCTTTACACTGACTCCAGGCAGGTCTCAGGCACTTCGGATACTATCAGCGGCCTATCTGCAGATAGTCTTTATTTCATTGGCCTGACGGCGGTTGACACCGACGGCAAAGAGAGCCCGTTGGTGACTGAAGCCACCGGAACGCCCAGGTCGGCGCCCCTGCCCCCTTCCGGCCTGGTTGCGCTACCGGTGGACTCGGGGATAACGCTTAACTGGAAGAACAACCTGGAGCTTGATCTGGAGGGATACATCGTTTACCGCAAAATCGATGCCGGCTCGTTTGACAGCCTGTCCTATACTGCGGACACCATAATTCTGGACAAGCCGCTTTCCGGCGCCAGCCGGTACTACTATAAGGTGCAGGCCAGGGATAATGGCGGGAACAAAAGCCTGCAATCGGACTCGGTCTATGGCCGTCCGATCACTCTGGACCAGGGGATCCTTATGGTGGACGAGACCAACAACTGGACGACAGGAAGCTTTCCAAGAGACGCCCAGCAGGACAGCTTCTATAACTACATAATGACGGGCTATGACTACGAACCTTATGAGTACGGGTTCTCCTCTCAAAGGCCTATACTGGGGGACTTCGGACCCTATTCAGCTGTGGTTTGGTTTGCCGATGATTATGCCGGATTGCTGGCCCCGGGGGCAGTAAATGATATGAAGACTTATCTGGATGCCGGCGGTAAGCTTTGGTTTGCCGGCTGGAAACCATCAAGCAATATTCATAACACTACTAATTATCCCGCAAATTATTCCGCGGGGGACATAGCCTATGATCATTTTAAAATCTCCCGTGCCGAATTATCCGGAACAACGGATTCTTTCAGGATGGCTGCTGGGTTGCAAGGATATCCGGACGTTTCAGTTGATACCTTGAAATACCCGGCCACCATCTGGGGCAAGGTCATGCGAAATATCGAGGCCCTGACCCCGCTGGCCGGGGCCGACACCATTTATGTGATGGATATGAAGAACAACGGGAGCGCATACGAGGGCAGGGCCTGCGCGGTGCGGGACTCGGGCAAGACGGTGTTCTTCGGCTTCCCGCTGTACTATATGGACAGGGATCAGGCAAAAGAAGCCATCCAGAAAGTAATGGCGGAGTTTGGCGAGCCGTTCACCGGAGTGGAGGGAAAACCAGGAGACCGGGAACAGGTAAGGGCCCTCAGTTTGTTACAGAACTCGCCCAATCCTTTCAGACAAACAACTATTATCAAGTATCAATTGCCCAAGGCGGGGCTGGTCAGTCTTAAAATATACAACATTGCCGGACAAACAGTGAAAATCCTGGTCAACAGCGTCCAATCAACCGGAAGTTACGATATAAAGTGGGACGGCCGGGATGACAAAGGTCTTAAGGTAAGCAACGGTGTTTACGTTTATAAACTGGAAGCCGCAGGGGTCAAAAGCACCAAAAAAATGCTTTTGCTCCGATAGCAGTTGACGGGGGCCTTATAATTTTGCTATAATTAAAGACTATTTCAGGCTGGGCCCTTAGCTCAACGGTTAGAGCAGCGGACTCATAAAGCTAAAGTCTTGAAATTGTAAGTACTTGCGTTAACGTGTAATCTGGGAAAAGGTAAAAAGTTAGCCTAAGTATGCCTTAGTATCGGTGAACACTGAAAAAGCCTGTTTTGCACCCGAAGTAGTCACTTTTTGGTCACTAAAAAACAGCTGCTTCATGCTGTAAAATCAACCCGGTTAATGCCCCCATCCCTTAGTTGTGGTGGGGGCTTTTTCATTTAATTTTGCAGAAAGGGGAATATGGTTACAAAGGAGCAATTGGACAAATTCAAAGCTATCTATCGGAAGGTCTATGGGCATGATATCTCTGATGCTGAGGCCTTGGGTCAGGCAACACAGTTGTTGAACCTCATGGCGATTGTCTACCGCCGTCGCCCAGAGGACCAAAAGGAGAAACCGCCCGAACAGACCTAACCCAAACCATTACATGGCAGCCCTACTAGCACATTGCTGGTAGGGCTTTTTTGTGTTTCCGGGCCTACCAAACAGGTGGGCCCTTTTTTCATTTAAAACAAGGAGGATACCATGTCAAAGGAACAATGGGACTTCATCCAGGCATGCCAGAGGGCGCAGGACGAGGCGTACGACATCGGAGACATCGATCTGGCTGTCAGTTGGTCGGAACACATCCTGGACGTTCTCAGCCACTAAGGGCCTACCAAACAGGCAGGTCCATTTAACACCTAACAAAAGGAGAAACCCATGACTACGAGGACCAAACCATTCAAGCCCGATGTACCAGCGATTGTAACTGAACAAATAATATCAGCGCTGGAAACTGGCGTTATCCCATGGCAAAAACCTTGGAAATCACATCTTCCCTGCAATCTTATATCGAAGCGGCAGTACCATGGCATTAACCTGTTGATCCTGTCCTTATCTGAATTTGCCAGTCCCTTCTATGCCACGTTCAATCAGATAACGGAATTAGGCGGGAATGTCAAACCGGGATCCAAGGCCAGCCGGGTGGTCTATTGGCGACTGCTTGAACACATCAATAGCCAAAACGGGGAAATTACCGAGGTTCCTTTAATGCGCTACTATTGTGTGTTTAACTTGGAGCAGTGTTCAGGCATTCCGGCAGATAAGATACCGCAGTTAGGAAATGACATTAACCCCGTTGAGGCTTGCGAAGCGGTTTTTGCCAATATGCCCAACAAACCGGGACTTATTAACGCCAGGGCAGCCTATTACGATAGAAAAGAAGACGAAATAGGATTGCCAGCCCGAGAGTGGTTTGACAGCCCGGAGGAATACTACAGCACGTTATGGCACGAGGCGGTACATTCCACAGGCCACCAGAAAAGGCTGGATAGGAACAATAGCTACGACAAGGCAAAGTTCAGGGAGGCCTACAGCAACGAGGAATTGATAGCAGAGCTGGGATCATCATTCCTTTGTGCCTATGCCGGGATAGCACCAATGACCATACAGAACCAGGCTGCCTACATTGATTATTGGTTAAAGAGGCTACAGGGTGACAAAAAGCTGATCATATTTGCGGCATCGGCGGCCCAGAAAGCAGCGAACTACATTATGAACGAACCCGGGGAGATCAATTACAACGCCTGTACTTGGCTGGGCGACTACTACAACTTATAAGGAGGGAAACCATGCACACAGCAACCATCACACATAAAAGGGAGCGTAGAAAGTATTCCGAAAGGCTGGAGATCAAGGCCCCCTGTCCGTTATGCAGCCATACCTGTATCCTGGTCATTACCGGCAGCGAAAAGGAATACTACTGCCCCGATAAGTTCTGCCCCAACTGCAAGGACCGCCATGAAGAATAACAAAAGCACATAGAGAGCCATTCCAATAACGGAGTGGCTCTTTTTTTGTGCCCGAAAGGAGACCTATGAAACGATATCCTACCTACCCCTTGGAGCTTTTAAAGGTGTCCGAGGCCATCACCAAGTGTCAGATATGCCGACCGGAGATAGTCTACGAGTACATGAAAGAGGAATCCATGGCCGACCGGGAGATCTTCTGGGTTTTGCATCTGAATACCAAGAACCGGATAGTCAAGAAGGAAATGACAGCCATGGGAGCGGTGGACAGTTGCCGGATAGTCCCTGCACTTGTTTTAAGGGGAGTAGTAGCATTAGGAGCACCAAGCATTATGACAGTGCATAACCACCCCAGCGGAGACCCCACCCCATCAACAGAGGACAGGCAGCTTTGGGGTACTTTGAGAGAGGCTTGTAAACTACTGGGTATCCGGGTACTGGACAACCTGGTGATCGGAGCTAATGGGTACTATTCCGAGGAAGAAAACAAGTAATTGGGGCTATGGGGCCGGTGTAGGGGGATGCTGCCAGGACCAAGGGCGATCTTTTCAAATAAATAAAATAAGGGCACGGAATAGGACTAAAATAGATGGATATTTAGCTTGCTTTTGTCGGGGTTAAATTGTATTATTGTTGTAATTTGTGACTTCTCAAATTGACGTATCCGTATCACCCTACATCCATCATTCTATGATCGAAATATCTGTTATAACTATCGGATTTGCGCATAAATTTAGATTTCGCCAAGGAATCAAAGTACAAGAAGTCTTAAAAAAAGTTTTTGACTATGAATTTAATGGTTATTATATTACTGTAAATGGTGTCAAGGCAAACAGAGATACCATTCTTAAAGACAAAGATATCCTTATTGCTGTTACTTCAGTCAAAGGCGAAGCAACTTTGAAAAGTAATGGTAAGATTTGGAGATATCATAAAAATGATCCTGACGATATTTTCCCGAGTGATTTTCATGCGCATAATTATGAAGATGGTTTTTTATTGGATATTTATACTGGGCAAGTATTTGATCATAACACTAAAATGTACATTGGTACTTTAAAAAAGAAAAATATGTATGTGCTGTATATGAAATTGAAAGAATCTAGGGATATTGCTATTTCTTCACGGTGTGATGATGATCCCACAAAGTTTACTTTTTTAAAATAACGATTCATTTAAATATTGGCGAAGAAAGAATAATATATGATTACCCTTTACCAGGGGAGTGGTGCGTCCGGGTATTCTTTACTAGATTCCCCAATATCTGACGAAGAACTTTTAAAATTAAAAAGTGCAGTTACGAGGCTTCTTTTAGCTCGTAAACAACAAAATGCTGCTGCTTCCCTTCAATTATATCAATTTGAGCTGAGTAATGGCACAAATTTTTTTGGAGATGCTTTTCTTGTCCTTCATGCAAAATTACCAGTAGAGGAATATGTAAAACTGTCCGAATGTATGTCGGACCCCACATATTACTTATCGTTTAAATATATCGCAGCAGCTTTTCAAGAACTTAGTCATTATATTCGCTTTATTTCCATTGATGTAGATACCAACGATAGAGGTACAGTGGTTGAAACACTGACACCAAAAATTACAAGTGCTACAGTTGAAAGAGCACTGAAAGATGCTGAAAACCTTCTCCATTCTAATGGTGCAATAAGTGCGGTAGATCGTATTCATACTGCAATTCACGGTTATCTTAAGGCTGTATGTGAAGATCAAAATATTGAATATGCATATGATGCTGGGTTAACTCAACTATTTGGGTTATTAAGGGATAATCATCCGTGTTTAAAACTAAATGGTCCTAATGATCCAGACATAGTCCGTATATTAAGATCCAGCGCTGCAATATTAGAGTCAATAAATAATGTTCGTAATCGTGCCAGCGTTGCTCATCCTAACACTGATCTTTTAGATGAACCGGAAGCTATATTGGCAATTAATTCTGTCCGTACATTATTGCATTATCTTGATGCAAAAATACGGAAGTCATGTTCATAAACAAATATCATTCGGGTTTTCATTCTGACACAATTTATGATTTCATTTTAATAATTTATTAATGGGGGCTTTTATGGGCACAACAACAAAGCAATTGCATCAATTACTTGACTTAGTAAATAATGACGAGTTAGTTCTACCGGAAATTCAGCGCGATTTTATATGGGATCGTAAAAATGTATTATTATTATTTGATTCTTTATATCGTGGCTTACCGATAGGGTATATGCTTGTTTGGAAGGCAAAACGGGCGGTAGCAGAGAAAGGTTTTAAACGGAGTCTTAAAAGGATTCCTGGTCGTCGTATTGATAATTTCTACGGTTATCTTTTAGATGGCCAACAAAGGCTTACATCTATTCAACTTGTTCGTGATGGAGAGGACTATTATTCATTAATGTTTTCTCTACGTCCCCAATTAGACGGAGATCCGGATTCAAATCGTTTTTCTTATGCCGCACGGTGGAATAGTGGCCCATGGTTTGTCCCGGTATCTGAAGTTCTTGAGGGAACCTTAAAGCCGTTGGTTGTTATTGAAAATCTTAAAAAAGCAGATGATTTTGATTACCATAGGGATGCAGAAAAAATAATTACATCTATTGCCAAACTTTCTGATATCATGGACCGCTCAATTGGTATTATTGAACACGAGGAAGACGATTATAAAAAAGCTACGGAGTTATTTATTCGTTTTAATTCAACTGGTAAAAATCTTAGGCGCAGTGATCTTGTGGCTGCCGAACTAGCTTTAACCGTTCCAAATTTAATATCTACAAAGATACAAAAAGCTTCAACTACTATTTATAATCACTACGGTTTTAATTTTACTAAAACATTTTTAATACAGTGTTTATCTGCAGTTCATACTGATAAAGTTGATCATAAGAAAGCTAAAGAAGTATGGTGTAAGTCCACAGAAGCGCAAATATTAAAATCCTGGGAAAGAACTTCTTTAGGCATTGATCGGGCAATAGAATTTATCACTGGAACTGTCCGCTGGGATTCTGATGCCTGGCTCCCATCGATAAATGCCTTAATGCCTTTGATATATTTGATGTCAAAGAAAAAATTTAATGCGCAAGAGCGTTTGATGGCAAGGCAGTGGTTATTACTTTCATCTTTCTACGCAATATTCAGCGGTTCAGTTTACAGTGAGTTAGATAGATTGTTTAAAGGCTTAAAAAATGAACCTTCTATTGACAAATTATATGCATTAACAAAAAGATATTTTTATAAAATAAACCCTGATAGCTTAATGTCTGGTCGTAGAACTGGTGCTGTTATGTCGCTCTATATATCATTATTGCGTAACACAAATGCAAAAAACTGGATTACACACACACCTCTTGATGGTTCTGTTGTTGGCCATAATGCAGAACTTCAAGTCCATCATATATTCCCTCGTTCGTTATTGTTAAAACGAGGTTATAAATATTCCGAAATAAATACTTTTGCAAACTATGCTTTAATCAATAAAGATAGTAATTTAGACATATCTGATGAAGAACCAACTAAATATATTAAGAGATTGTCTATCAAGAAAGACGATCTGTGGCCGCAGTGTTTTCCCAGAGATATGAAATTATTAAATGTCAAACATTATGATGAATTTATCTGTGAAAGACAAAAAGTATTGGCCAGAGCCTTTAATGATTATATATTTGGAGGTTAGTGATAATCGTGAGATATAAAGATAGAAAATTATTAGATAAAGTATTTATTTTAGGGGCGGGTTCATCGTATAGTCTAACTGCTGGTCAATCTAACAAAAATTGGATAGCACCGTTAGACGCTGAATTCCCAAAACGAATATGTGATTTGCAAAATAAACGTGGTTGGAGCAAAGAAGCTTCACAGAGGATTCTTGAGGATTGGTTGTATCATGTTGATTTTAATAAAATGAGTTTGGAAAAAGCAATCTCTCAACAAATAGCAGATTTACATTTTCTTGAGGCGATTCAACCCCACAAAGGCATTCAACAAAGAAACGCATTAGAGTATTTAGAGGATGTAACATACGTCATATCATATATATTGAAACAAATACGAGTTAAAAACAAAAAAGCTGAAGAATTGTTCATCCAGAAATTTTTTGATTACGTTAGTGTAGATGCGTGCCCTAATCGGATAATTACTTTTAATTATGATACTATTGTAGATGCTCCTTTGATTGCAAAATATAAACCACAAGATGTCTATTTTTACAAGATAAAATCTGGAAGGAATATAAAAAATCCAAGAGTGACGCATAATCGTCATCCGTTATTGTTGAAGTTACATGGATCGGTGAATTGGTATTGCACTAAAGATACTTTTCGTGAAATATTTATTGATCTTTCAAAAACCAATACAAAGTCTTTCGCTATTAAAGATGATGCTTCAACAAGCCGATATATTAAAGATATATGGATTGATTATACCTGCATATCTCCCAAAGACGATTGTATACCATTAACCATTCCACCAATACCAGTAAAGCCGGTAACAGATATTTCAATATTTACATATTTATGGACATGTGCTTATGAATATTTACATGATTGCAAAGAGATTGTTATTTCAGGCTATAGTCTTCCAGAAACAGATACCCTGGCTGTGTCATTATTTTCTAAATTCAAGAATATGCAGTTAACAAAATTAACAATAATTGACCCATCTGCTGTTTCAATTAGTAAATGGATGGCGATATTTCAGCGCAAGAATATTTCAAGGAAATATAAAATAGAATATTATCCGGATTTTTGTCAGTATATAAAAAATATTTAAATATGTGCCCATAGCCCTGCCGTCTGCCTCTGCCCTATATAATAATGGCTACAGCATCTAGCGGTTCTTTTTTCATATTGATTGTTTTATTATCAACCATTTTTATCAATAAGGAGATTCCAATGGCTAAGCAACCGATAACTCATTTTTGCGTTAGCAGGTATGCTAAAGTCTTCCCACCAAATATTCATACTCATTCTGATTCAGTGGTTTTTTCATTGCCGTTTGAGGAGGCTGCCAAGCTTAATCTGGCGCTCGATGAATCTCTTAAAATAGCAATGCGAGAAGGTAGGAAAACGGGGGAGTTATTTATTCCCAAGGGATATATTGAACTTGGTTTTACTATAAGTAATAAGCTGGTGGTTGTATATTATTCTGACAAGAATAAATAACGGAATTACGGTCATTACCGTCTGCCTCCGCCCTATAGAATGATGGCTACGGCATCAGGGCCAGACCTTTAAATGTGGCCCTCGTTGGCTTCGTTCGCTGCATTCCAGAGCCTTCGACCTCCTTCATTCCGCTTCTCAATCTACTTCGGGCATTATACGCTCAGGCACGTAGTTGGCATAATAGTCAATTCCGTGCCTTTGCTTTATCTTTTAGCTCCAGGCACAGGCAGATTCCTGGATCGCTTACAGGGTAGCGGCGCTGGGTTTCGGCATGGCACCGTATAGCCACCAGGAAAGACGGCGGCTCCAGGCCAGCTCCAGGTCGCTCGTTCCACCTGTCGCTATTCCGCCGCCTGACCCATAATGCGCATTATGGTTCCTTGTCCCTTGCCTTGCCCCAGCGCTACGCCCGGAGGGTTTACATAACCGGCATTATGCAAACTACCCTGCTACGCTCTTGTAGGCCAGGCCCGCATCTGCCATTGCCTGTCGCTGATAAACTGGCCGACCTGCCACGTTCCCTTTCAGGGGCTACCTTACAGGTTACGGGCTGTGGTCTATCTGATACGACCGTTGTTTGATCCAGCAACGGTCTTTTGTATTTGCCGGCACATATATCAAGATATCTGTGGTTGTATCCCCCCACATCCCAGGAGGATATAGTTTCAGGTATAATCGCGGATGGTGTGGGGTGTTTTTAGGCTTGATTTTGTCGGGGCTAAGATGTATCCTTATAACATGAATGAAGACATGCCGAAATATTACAACCTGACGGCCGGTTCCGAGTTGGACTGCATGGCCAGAAAGCACGGGTTTGAACCCGACCTGTATGGCTGGTATGTGATAAGGGACAACGGGCTGAAGGACGTATGGGATGCCTGGGTCAAATGCCGGGCCCTGCAAAAGGAAGTAAAGATCCGCTGGCCCAAGGCTGATTGGATAATATGCATAATTTCATACGACCTGTACATCATGGTCTTTCCGGAGGAAGAATAGGTTTCTATAAGCGGGAGGCCGCCAGGGAATTGATTCTTGAATAAGGTAACATGGTAAATATATAAGTAGAGATAGAGGAGAAACTATGAAAGTACATAAAATTATCGAAGGTAGTGAGTTGGTATATCCAAAAACAGGCGAGTTTACTGTTTACTGCCCTGTATGTCCTTCTATTTGGATGCAAGACAATGAAAGTACAGAAAAATATTGTCAGCATCTTCGTTTTTTCTATAACAGATTGAATTTCCATAATCAACAACCGGCCCATGAAATGCTTGGGCTAAAAATCACCCATTGAAGTAGCTCGTGTTGAACTTCTTGGTTGAATTCGAAAAGGAATAATTATGATTAGAGAATGTCCCGGAATATTGCCAGATTCAATAACAAAGGTTCTTGATAAATTAGCCGATGAATGGGCAACCTCTGCAATCAGGCCCAAATTAGATAAAGAGGTCACGAAAAACTGGGACAATCTTATTAAAAGTTGGACCAACGACGAAACCCTGCCTCTTTTTATTAGAAGGCCTAACCTTGGGAGAGGTTCAGTAATAAAACATGAAACGGGCAGGGATTTAGTTCCTGTTGACAATACACCTGCACATTGGGTATTTAATATGGCTGACGAATACGGACATATGACTATTGAAGAATTATTTAATAAAGTGAATGATCGAGATGTCCCCGTGGCTATGGTGTTGTCTATAGAAGAGAGAAGAAACAATCTATTTAAAACTGGCAATCCACGAATTATGTTAAGTAGTAAAGGTTGGCAAGTGTGCCACAAAAAACCAGTCAAACTTGGCCCAAATGGAGATGTAAAAAATATTCCCATAAATATACTTAAGGAACATTTTGTTCGGTTGATGATCCCTTCAAATATATTTCTTGTCCCCAAACAGCTTGGCGCTCTTGGAGAACTGCCGCAGTTTACTAATAGGATGATGGATATAGATTAATTTAACTTATACAAGTGGCAGCTTTGGCAATGATAGTACCTAACGACATATGGTCTGATTGGATTTTGTCACTCCTCTATAATACAATAACAGGGTCCGATAATGAGTTTATGTATCGCTAATTATTCATACCAATCGAATGCCAAAATTGTCTGTATCAAAAAACTAAAACTACTGGACATATGCCGTGCCGGGCTGGGAAAGGAGTATTAACATGAGAACGCTGGTGATCCACCCCAATGACTCAACCACTGATTTTCTGACTGATATCTATTCCGGCAAAAACTGGGAGGTCATAAGAGGTCCAATTAAGAAAGAAGAGCTTGCTGCTAGGATAGCAGACCACGACAGAATAGTTATGCTGGGACATGGCCTGCCCTCCGGACTAATCGGACACGGAGGCCTGGTAATTGACGAGTCCATGGCTCATCTGCTGCGGGGCAGGAAGTGCGTGTGCATCTGGTGCAATGCCGACCAATATGTGTTGCGTCATGGTTTGTCTGGGTTTTACACCGGGATGTTCGTTTCCGAACCGGCCGAGGCCAGGTTGTTCGGCCTGCCGATTGACGCTGATCCGATTAAGGAGTCCAACCGGCTCTTTGCGGTAGCTGTCAGGGATTCAATTTTTAAGGAGAACATGCTGGAATTGACCAGGCAGGCCTATAACAGCAAGACCAACCCGGTGATTGATTACAACCGGAACAACTTGTACTCCAGGGATGCTTTGATCGAAGACTGGCAGGGGCCTGGTGGAGGCGCTGGCCACGATTATGAGATTGACCCTGTTGACAACCATGTGAACGACAAATCAATTGAACAAGCCCATGCAATCGGCAGTATTTTGAAAGTAGGGAAGAATAAGTATGAGAAAAATCAGTGATGCGTTCCACGCCCTTGTCGCATCCGGCCCGAAGACTCTTAAAGTCCCGGACCAACCGGTGCGGGTCATCGGCATCGACCTGGGCACAACCAATTCCACCATTGCCGAGATAATATGGGACCCGGACCAGCCCGGTGAGGTCAAGCCCCGATGCGTGGAGGTAAGCCAGGAAACCATGGCCGGGGATTATACTCATATACTGATCCCGTCCGCAGTGGCCTTGCACCAGAGCAAGGCTATCATCGGCGAGGGGGCCAAGCGTCTGTTCCCCCGCTCGGCCGAGCTGGGCCTGGAGTCTTACAAGGACATTTTTCTGGAATGCAAGAACGACATGGGCAATGACCGCACCTACCACCGGGCGCCCCAGGGTTATCGTTCCGCGGCCGAGATCGGCGGCCATGTCCTGAAGTTCCTGGCCGGAGCGGCGTCCCAGCAAGGAGGCATCCCAATTTCTCATACGGTGGTCACGGTACCGGCTTCGTTCCAGATCTCCCAGCGCCAGGACACCGTCAAGGCGGCCGAGCTAGCCGGAATCACCATCGCCAACGGCGACCTGCTGGACGAGCCCATTGCCGCCTTGTTTGACTATCTGGTGGCTTTTCCGGAGAAGGTGGCCGAGCATCTGACCGGAAAAAAGAACCTGGTTGTGTTCGATTTCGGGGGCGGCACTTGCGATGTGGCCGTATTCCAACTGGAACAGGCCGACCTCGGGGGCCGGATAGGCATTTCCCCGCTGGCGGTATCTCGCTACCATCGCCTGGGCGGAGGGGACATAGACCGGGCCATTGTTCACCAGGTGCTGATACCCCAGCTGATCGAGCAGAACCGCCTGAACAGCTTCGATATCGGGTTTGAGGACCGAAAAAACAAGCTGGAACCGGCCCTCTTGGGGGTGGCCGAAGCGCTCAAGATGGGACTTTGCGATGAGATCAGGACACTTATTAGTTTTGGCAAATACAAATCTTCTGACAAGACAACGGTAATCAAGATCCAGCCAGGACTCCACACCTGTTATCTTAACCATGAAAAATGGGAGCTGCGTTCACCGGCATTGTCAGCCAAGCAGTTTGAAGACCTGCTGGTCCCGTTCCTGGACTCTGACCTGCTCTATGCCAGGGAGACCGAATACTTCCTGACTTGCTCGATATTTGCCCCCATCCAGGACGCCTTGGACCGCTGTGGGCTGGAGACGAAGGACGTGGGCCTGTGCCTTTTGGTGGGCGGCAGCTGCCTTATCCCGCAGGTGTCGGCGGCGGTCAGAAAATACTTTGACAAGGCAACCATTTTTCAGCATGACAACCCCGATGCCATTCAGGTGGCCGTGGCCAAGGGGGCGGCCTGCCACGCCCTTTCGCTGGCCCTCTATGGGCATGGTCTGTTCCAGGTAAAAGCCCAGGAGCCCATAAATGTCAGCACAGCCTCGGGTCCGGTCGAGATCATACCCAAGGGGGCCGCTCTGCCTTACCCGGCCGAGGGATGGAACACATTCAAGGCGCTGACGGTGCCGTCGACATCAATTAAAGATCCAGTGGCCATGAAGGTGGAGATTACCGCCGGGCCCAAGGACGATGTACGCATCCTTTTCAGCCAGACCTGGTTCATTCCTGCCCCGGTCAACCAGGGTGACAGGCTTATATTGAGCTACCGGTTGGACGGCAACCAGGTGTTCGATTTTAAGCTGCGTTTGGAAAGCGACCCCGAGGGTGAAGGATACGACGGCCAGATCCAGAATCCCCTGACCAATGTGGTCAATCCCAACAAGACCAGGATCCTGATCCAGCAGGACGAAGAGGAACTGAGGACCGGGTCGGTGCCCAAAAGACTGATTCCCAGCAAGATAGTGGAGATCGCCCAGAACTATGCCAAGATCAAGCAGTACGAGAAGGCCATTTCCTATCTGCAGAGGGCCTTGAGGATGGGCGACAGCCCCGATCCAAATATTCTGAACCTGATGGGTATTTATAGCGGGCATATAGGTGACACCGCCCATGAGGAGAAATATTACCGGGAATCCGCTGCCCAAGGAGGCGGCTCGGCATCCTTGTTTAATCTGGCCTTGAGCCAGAAAGAGAGAGGCAAGAACCAGGAGGCCCTGAAGACAGTCGAAGAGGCTGTCGAGGAGGGAGCGGACGGTCCGACCATGACGCTGCAGTCCATGCTGCAGGAAAAGACCGGGGACAAACGGGGTTCGGAAAAATCGATCAAGGAAGCCTTTGAATTGTTCCGCCCATTTTCGGCCATGACAGACTGGGAGCTGGGTTGGTATATCACAGCCTGCAAAATGTCCGGACGCGATTCCGACCAGGAGAAGGCCAAAAAGGAAATGAGCCGCCGGGGCCAAAAGGGTGATATGACCGGAGGGGCCGATGGGATGCTACCGGGCCTTTCCGGGGACTTGGTCCGGCGATGAGCTGGCTTGTTCCCGAAAATGAGCTTACCCCCGAGCAATTGCGGGCCATCAGGCTGGGACCGGAGGAAAACCGGGCAATAGTTGGGGGCCCTGGTTCCGGCAAGACCCAGATCCTCTTGTACCGGGCACGGTTTCTCAAGGATAAGCACAGGATATTTCCGGCAAAATTCAGGGTGCTGGTCTATACCAATGTACTTAAGGATTACATTCGCTCCGCCCTACCGCTTTTGGGGCTGCCGGACGAATGCGTGCTTACCTTCGACCATTGGTGCCGGTTGTTTTATGAGGAACACATCGGCCGGACGCTTCCCTGGGACGCTACACACAAAACGCCAGATTTTGCCGCAATACGGCAGGCGGTGGCTGCCTTGATCGAAAACCGTAAGGTCAAACTTCCCCTTTATGACTTCGTGCTGGTGGACGAGGGGCAGGACTTGGATATAGGGGTCTTCAACCTGCTATCGAAGATCGCCAAGCATGTGACGGTCTGCCTGGATTCCAAACAGAAGATCTATGACACAGATTCCAACGAACAGAGCATACTTTCCGTACTGGGAATACAAAGGCGCAACATCAGCCTGATAGACGCTTTCAGGGTCTGCCCCTACCTGGTGCGTCTGGCCTCGGTGCTGATTCCAGAACAGGGAGAGAGGGATGCTTTCGTAAACCAAGCCAGGACCGAACAGGTGGAAAGGCAAATGCCGTTCCTGTACTTGGCAGATTCATATGCCGATGAGAAGGAAAAGCTCTTTCAGATGATCCGCGAGCGCCAGCTTAAGAACGATTCCATAGCCATTTTGTTCCCCATCAACAAACAGGTCTTCGGATATGCCCAGGGCCTGAAGGAGGCCGGGATCGAGGTCGAGGTGCCTCAAAAGGGGAAGACCAAGGGTAAAATCCCCACCCATGATTTCGGAAGCAGCCGCCCCAAGCTGATGTCCTACCATAGCGCCAAGGGCCTAACATTTGATTCTGTGTTTATGCCGAGGCTTACATCCAGGGCCTTCGAATTTACTAGGCAAAGCCAAGAACGGATATCCAAACTGCTGTTCGTGGCCATTACCAGAGCCACCAAATGGGTGTTCATCTCGACAGATAAAAAGGATATGCTTGACGTTATCCGCGACAAGATGCTTCCGATGGAAAGCACAGGGCAAATCTTCGTCGGTCGCATGGGGCAAAATGTAAGGGGATCACAACCATCAAAAATCCCCGAAATTGAAACAGAAAACGACCCGCTGGATTTTTTATAAAGGTAAGTTGTATGTTATAAAGATTATGACCAACTTATCCGTGATTGAAAATGCAATAAGACCGTAGAATCAAGATCGCAGGTATAACTAAATAATAATGGCTTTCCGGGCTTTGGAGTAACATCCAGGGCCCGTTTTTGTCACCCCTTGGTGGTACAATATTAGAGAACTTTAAATAAGGGGTAACGCCATGGAAAAGAAGAAGATGGTGCCCAAGGTTGTCCAAAAAAGGGAAAGCTTGCCGGGCATTAGCCAGGATACCGCTGTAATCGTCAATAATATCGCTTCAGAATACGATTATATCGCTAAATTGCTGGGGAAACCGGGGTCAGGCTGGACCTTGGAAAGACAGGCATTGAGACAAGCGGATGGCAAATCCTACGATTTAATTGATGTCGTTTTGAAGGATGGAACCCGCCGCCGGTATTGGTTTGACATCACGTCATTCTTTGGAAAAACCTAAAAGGAAGGAGCCCTCATGTTATCCCCGTTGAAAGAGTTTAGATGCGACCATTGTACCGATACTATTAACGATCCAAGCCAGGGCTGGGTGGAGTGGCTGGATTTGGATGGTAAGTGCTCACAGTTTCGTATTGTGCACCGCAGAGAACATTCGCAGGCACTTAACGGATGTTGCGGGGCGGAGGGCAGAAAAGATTGGCCTTTTTATTTTATTGATGACGTTAGAGAACTTTATGGGGAGTATTGGCTGGCTACGGCGGGGAAACATCTTACCGAAGGGGCTGTGCCTGGTGGTGAATACCCAGCCGTAGGGCACGAGAAATTAGGCACCGAGAACATGAAATACTGGCGGGCATATCCCCTGGAGGATTACCTGGGTTTTAAGAGCATGGCCTTTTTGCGCCGAATATTGAAGTCTGGAGCCTATTGTCCAGGATCTCATACCAAGCCTGAAGGCCTTGATTTACAGGATTTGACACATTTTATATGCCGGTTGACCATACCCTACTACGAAGATATTCATTTACGGGTTTCACGGTTGGTATTTAGAGTTGGCTTATTACCTTTGTTGGTTAAAACGCTTGTTTGGGGCGATGAAGGCCGCGTAATTCGAATGCAACAAGTACCGGCAATTTTAAAAAGATTGTTCTGGAGGGAAGATGAAAAAGAAATCTAAAGCTAAACCAAAATCTGCCTTCGACCGGGATTATGTGGTCAAAGGTCAGAAGGCGGTCTACCGGGGTAAAAGCTCAGATATTAATATGGACAAATTGCTGAAGGAAATGAAGAAACGAGGCCTGAAGAAACTGGAATTTAACTAACTTTGATAGAAGGGCTATTAATGGGCAAGATCAATTACCTGATCATAGACGAAACGGACCCGGCACACGAGTTTGAGTGCGAGGGTGATGTGATAGAAACATTTTTCTCCACCTCCAAAGCCTTTAACTTCAAGAAATGCAAGAAGCACATTCACTCTAAAACGGACTTGGAGGATTGGCTTAGGCGGGAGAAGACCCAGGCCTTCAATATCGTTCATTTAGCCGCCCATGGCCGGTACCGCCCAAAGAGTGGTACTGAATTGGATTATTCCGCCATCTACCGTCAGCGGGGAAGGAGCGAAAAGGAGATATTCCGGCCAGATACCATCGTTAGGGCTTGTCTGGAGGCCGACCTTTTGGTGTCTACCTGCTGTGAGACCTTCAACAACCATTTCCTGGGAGTGCTAAATGGGTATGGCGGTGTGGCTAATTTTATCGCCCCGGCCGGGGATCCGTTCATTGGGGATACCATCGTTTTCTCGTTGATGCTTTACAATGGACTTATCCGGGAGGTGGGGTTCCTGCGGGGAAAGTTAAGCGATAAAGCCATCCGGGAAACGTTTAAGATCGCTCAGAAGGGCTATAAGGCCTACCAGGGCGAGGGTGATTTTAAGCTGTACAATTGGAAGAAGGATGCGGTCCATAATTGAACAAGGATATATAGGAGTATATATGGGACACACCGGGATATTCAAATGCAACGTTTGCGGTCATAGCTTTAATGCCAGCGTTGGGGGAACCTTTTTAGTGAGCTGTTTCGTTGCGTGGTTTGCGACTAAACCAAGGCTATACCGTACGAGGATTCACCAATGTATTTGCATAAAATGATGGGGACGAAGCCACTTCCTTTGCCTACCCCAAAGGAAATAGGAGTTTGTTTGAAGTGCGGCGGGTAGTTAAATGAAGATATAGGACCCATGTGTCCCAAGTGCAAATCAAGATCGATAAAACGAGTAAAAGTGATTCTTTACTGCGATTAACCTTTTAATGGAGGACAAAATGAAAAAGCCTGATTCGATCAAAGAAGTGGATGCTCAAATACGCCCGCTATACAAGCAGAAGAAATACCGGGCTATAATCCCCCTGTTGGAAAAATTGATGAAGCTGCAGCCCGCTAAATCTGAACACTATCACAACCGGGGTTACTGCTATCACGAGTTGGGGGATTACGTTCAGGCCGTTATAGACCTGGACCGTGCCATTGATCTTGACCCAAAGGACATCGACAACTACAAGACCCGGGCCGAGGTATATTTTGACATGGACAAACTGACCTTGGCCATTGCCGACTATTCAAAGGTGATCAAAGCGGAGCCTAAAAACTATAGGATGTTCAATAACCGGGGTATGGCTTATAATGCCTTGGGTGATTTTAAATCTGCTAAAAGAGATTTTCTTAATTCATTGCGGGTAAATCCGAAAAATGATACTGCATGGTCAAATTTAGGAATGGTTTATGCGGAAACTGGCAAGTGGAGAAAAGCCATGCGATGCCTTAATGAGGCTGTTAGTTTGGGTGGTAAGGAAAGAATAAATTATGTTAATCGGGGTTATTATTATCAGTGCCGGCATAACTTTAAGAAGGCTTTGGCTGATTATGATAAAGCGGTTGAAGTGGCTCCGCATGAATATGATGCATTGGGAAACAGGGCAACTTTACTAAGCGAAGCCGGACATTTGCAAGAGGCTCTTAGGGATGTAAATAAAGTATTAAGGCATTGTCCCGATAATAGTATTGCACATTGGCACCGGGCCGAGATTAGGTTAAAATTGGGGCAGTATAAAAAAGCCGACCATGATATTGAAAAGTGGTTTCAATTGAATGGTAAGGGGCTTTCAAACTGGAGGTTTGAAATACGAAACGAATGATTATACTTATTCCAGATCTAATGCTATTATTTCTTGACAATTCTATAGTAGGGTGATAATATATATTTGTTATTGAGGGATAAATTTCTAATCACTTGTCTTTAATGGAGATAGAAAAATATATTAGTGGGGGGTATCATGCCGAAATCAAAAAGGACTGTTGTTGTTGGAGATGTTCATGGACAATTTGAATCTCTAATTCTTATTCTAAATCATGCGGGATTGATTACTGAAAAAGGTGATTGGGCTGGAAGTGAAGATATATTTATTCAAATAGGTGACGTGATTGATAGGGGACCGGACTCGCTAGATTGCTATAATTATCTAAAACAAATTCAGAAACAAGCCCTAAAAAAGGGTGGGGCAGTAGTAAGATTATGCGGCAATCATGAGTTGAATTTATTGCAGGGGGACTATGGGGAAGCAAAAAAAGATATAAAAAATCCCGAGAAAGTTGCTGGAGCAATTAAGAAAGACGTTTTATCGGGAGATATAAAGGCTGCGCATACCGATGGTTGTTGGCTTTTCACTCATGCCGGACTTCGTTCAGAAGTTCGCAAACTGTTGTTAAAAGAGATGGGCTCTAACGTAAAGGATGTTGATCTGGTGAAACTAGTCGGCTATATTAATGACCGTTTTGTCAGTTTGGTAAAAAAGGGCGAGCTGGAGGGTCATCCTTTGCTATGGGTCGATCCTAAACGCGGTGGCAATGATAAAGTAGGGGGTATTTTCTGGGGGGATTGGAGCCTCATATCGCCATCTGTCCAGGCGAATGAAATACCGCAGGTGTTTGGCCATACCCCGACCGGTAACAAGGAAATAAATGTTTCATTATATTCGGGATTGATCAATATTGATACCGGGTTGTGCTTTGGCGGTAATCTTTCATTTTTAGAAATAACAGCTGATGGAGTATTATTCCGTCATATGATGAAAAATAAGAAGTGGACCTCATCTAAAATAGAAACAGAAATAAACAGGACACAAAGCATAAAAATGGACTCAAGAAAACCCAATAGATCATTGATTCCCAGAAGAAAAACAAAGGGACCAGAATGGAGCTGGTCATTAGGTGAAGTGAATACCTCTAAAGATCATTTCAAACTTAAATACTTTTCTTCATCGGAAGATCAGAATGGGCATTTAGTGGCGCTTATAGGAAAACCAGTTGGTCAGAATTTTACTGTAAAAATACTTGAAGGGGAAAAAAGCTTAAAGAACAACAAGATGGTTAAGGCTGCATTAAAGGAGATAGATTATTATTTGATAAATAAGGGCGAAACTGATCCTTGGCGGTACGCAATATACCACTGCGGCACTTCGTCTAACCTCTATTCTGAAATACGTTGGATGTATTTTCCGACTGATAAAGACTTAAAAGGCATTAAAAATGTTCAACCGATTTACTATGTAGACGTTTCCAATAGCGACAACAAATTTGTGGGGAGGTTTGTGTTTGATCCCCTTTCAAAAGCTATAGTTCAGGAAGATGTTACAGACAAAAAGATTATGGATTATTTTCAACAAAGTGAGGCATGGACACCCCAAGGCCCCGAGAGAGTTACCGCAACTCAAAATCCCATTAGGTGGCTTGAATTGTTGCATGTTGCAACCGGATCACAGGGGCCGTTTGTCAGCGATATTAAGAAAAAAGTGATTAGCTATAACCGTAATTTGAGAACAGAAAATATTAGCGATAGAGAAGATGAATAAGTTACAACCGACAAAGTATTTTTCGGCGGCAGTGTGTTCTTAAAACAACTCAATAGATAAAGCCGAGCATAACCGCCCGGCTTTTTGTCTCTCCTCTGGGCTATAGTCTATTGGAGAAAATCGGGGTGAGCCCGTGGAGGTTTGCGGTTGTTAGGGAATGACGGTTTTAACTCAACCCTTCGACTTAGAAACATTTCAATTATGTAGTACAAGATTGGGTTTTAAAAAGGCGGGCTGGTCTCAAGTTTTCACTTGTTTATTTACCTATTTTTGGTGTATTCTTAATAGTACGGCAAAATTAACAACCGGGATTAGCTTTAACGCAATAATATTGAACCATTATGTCATTAGATCTTACATTCATCACCAACGAATCCGGCAAAGACCTACGTGACCGTTTTAATGTCTTGCTAGGTAAGGATACACGTTATTTCGATTGCCTCGTCGGTTATTTCTTCATCAGTGGGTTTTATAAACTATATCCTTCGCTCATCAAGACTGAAAAAATACGCATTCTCGTCGGTATTAAAACCGATACTGATATTTACGAGTTGATTCAGACAGCGAAGGCTCAACAGGAATTTGTTCTTGAGTCACATGCATACGTCCGGCAGCAACTGCCCGCTGAAATCCTAAGTGAGTTTCAGAGATCTGGTGATAGCGTTGACATAGAGGATGGCGTTCGGAAATTTGTGGATTGGATTAAATCCGGTAAGCTGGAGGTCCGTGCCTATCCGTCAGAACGGGTTCATGCAAAGCTCTATATCATGACATTCCAGGAGGGTGACCGCGATAAAGGCCGCGTCATCACCGGATCGAGCAATTTCACTAAGGCAGGCTTGATAGACAATTTGGAATTCAATGTCGAGTTAAAGAACCGCTCCGATTATGACTTCGCCATCCAGAAGTTTAACGAGCTTTGGGCCAAGTCTGTTGACGTGACTGAGGATTACGTCACGACGATAGAAGTCAAATCACCATACGCCCAATTCACACCCTACGAACTATATTTAAAGTTCCTCTACGAGTACTTCCGTGGCGAACTCAATTTGCCCGACGAAATCGAGGATATGTATGTGCCCACGGGTTTCAAGAAACTGAAATACCAGGAAGAGGCCGTGTTGAACGCACGGAAAGTGCTCGATGAATACGGCGGTGCGTTTCTGTCCGACGTGGTCGGTCTCGGTAAAACCTACATGTCTGCTTTGCTCGCCCAACACCTCAACGAGCCTTGTCTCGTCATCGCCCCACCGCACCTGCTCGATGAGCACAATCCTGGATCGTGGCCGAATGTCTTCCGTGAATTTGGTGTCAGAGGCTTTTTGTGCGAATCCCTCGGCAAGCTAGATTCCCTGCGGGACCGCGACCTTCAGAAGTTCACAACCGTCTTCATTGACGAATCGCACCGCTTCCGCACCGAAGATACACAGAGCTATGAGATGCTCGCACAGATATGCCGTGGTAAGCGCGTCGTTTTGGTCTCGGCTACACCGTTAAACAACACACCGCAGGACATCCTGAGCCAGATCAAACTGTTCCAGCCTGGCAAAAATAGTACTATTCCCAACGTCCGCAATCTTGAAGCCTTCTTCGGTTCGCTCCGGCGGCGGCTCGAAGGACTAGACCGCCAACGCGACCATGAGGTCTATTTCCGTACGGTACAGGAGAATGCCCGGCAGACCCGCGAGAAAATACTCAAGTTCTTGATGATCCGCCGTACCCGCACCGAGATCGAGCGATACTACGGCGAAGACTTAAAGAAACAAGGACTGAAGTTCCCGGAGGTCGTCAATCCCGAACCGCTTTTCTATAAGTTCAACAAGGTCGAGGCCGAAGTCTTCGATGAGACGATCCGTTCGCTGACGCATGACTTTAAATATGCCCGCTATACTCCGTTGGCCTACTACAACGGGGAGCGCGATGAACAGGATGTTCAGAGCCAGCGCAACCTCGCCAAGTTCATGAAAATCCTAACGGTTAAGCGGCTCGAAAGTAGTTTCACCGCGTTCCTGTCCACGCTTGGGCGCTTCATCCATACCTACGAGCGTGTCATCGCAGAGTTCCAGAAGGGCCACGTATTCATCAGCAAGAAACACATCGGAAAAATCTTTGAATTACTAGAATCGGACGATCAGGAGGGCATTGACCGGCTGTTAGAGGAAGACAAGGCCGAGAAACTGGCGGCTAAAGATTTTATGCCGACGTTTATCGCTGATCTAGAAAATGATTTGAAGGCGCTGAAATCCATTCGCAACCAGTGGAATAAAGTTACCCGCGACCCCAAGTGGGAATCGTTCCGGGGCATCCTCAAGAAATCGCCCTATATCAAGGACAGCAAGATCATTATTTTCAGCGAGTCAAAGGAAACCGCCGACTATCTCGCCGGTAAAATCCGCGACGAGGTCGAACCCAAAACCCTACTTTATACTGGCGAGTCGCTTCACAGCGTCCGCGAGGATGTTATCGCCAACTTTGATGCCAAGGCGTATCGGCCCAAGGACGATTACCGCATATTAGTCGCCACAGAAGTACTCGCCGAAGGCGTGAATCTCCACCGTTCCAACGTTGTCATCAACTATGATATTCCATGGAATCCCACCCGCCTCATCCAGCGCGTGGGTCGCGTCAACCGTGTGGACACGAAGTTCGACAAGATTCACACATACAACTTTTTCCCGACTGATGAGGGCAACGACCTCATCAAGCTCCGCGAAGCCGCCGAGGCGAAAATCCACGCTTTCATTCAAATGCTCGGTGCGGATGCCCGTCTGCTGACCGAGGGCGAGGAAATCGTCTCGCACGACTTGTTCGCCCGGTGGAATTCCAAAAAGACAATAACCGGCGAGGACGAGGCGGAGGAAACAGAACTCAAGTTTCTCACCGAAATCCGCGCTCTTCGGGACAAACAACCGGATTTGTTCGAACGCATCAAACGCCTACCCAAGAAAGCCCGCTCCACTCGCGTCTTGTTGGATGAACCGGCAGTCCAGAATCCCCCGGCGTTACTCACTTATTTCCGCCAAGGCAAGCTCGACAAATTCTTCCTCGGTACGTCCGGTAACCAACCTACCGTCGAACTGGACTTCATGACCGCCGCGAAAATCTTGAAGCCCACCGATCCCAAAGAACCTCGCCAATCCATCCCTCACGAGTTCTACGATTTGCTCGATAAGAACAAGGCTACCTTTGTCATCGCCACCACCGCCGATGCTGAACAAACTTCTGCCACCCATCGCGGTAGCCCGAATGACGCCTATATCTTAAAACGTCTTAAGGATAAAGCCGTCCGTCGCTGTCAGCAGTTCACCGAGGATGATGAGGAATTCGTCGTTAAAGTTATTCGACTCGTGGAAGATGGTTCGCTACCGAAAGCTACGGCCAAGAAGATCGCAGCCGCCTTGAAGAAGCCGGAAAATCTACCACCTCTCAAGGTCCTTGCCGTCCTGCGCCGTGACGTCAAGAACGAGTATTTCCAGACCAGCCCCGCAGCACACGCCAGCCAGTCGCTCACCCCTCGTGAAGTCATTCTTTCATCATATCTTGTTAAACAGCCATGAACACCCAACAAGCCCGTTCCCGCATTGCCGAAACATTTCCCCAGCCGTTCAACCGTACAAAGTTTCTCGAATTTACGCGTAACTTGCTGAACAAGTTCGACGAGACCAAAGCGGTGCAGTGGAACGCCACCTACGTTAAGGACGCCTTTAAACCTCATGTCTCCCGGTTTGAGCGTCTCGGCACTTACACGTCGCCCGATAATGAAAAGCTTGACGTGCTGATCGTCCACCTGACCAACAAATCCAAGCTTGAGCGCACCCGAACCGCAATCCGCAACTTCGTCGCCGACCATCTTAAAACACGCGACCAAAAGGATGCAGCCCTCGTCGCGTTTGTCTCCCCTACTGAACGGCAATGGCGCTTCTCCTATGTCAGGATGGAATATACTGCCGTCGAAACAGAGTCCGGCAAGGTTGGCGTCGAGACGCGCCTGACGCCTGCCCGTCGTTATTCCTACATCGTTGGCGAAGGCGAAAGTTGCCATACTGCTCAAACCCGCTTTCTCGCCTTGCTCCAGGATACCGAAAAAAATCCTACGCTGGCCCAACTTGAAGATTCTTTCAGCGTTGAAGCCGTCACCAAGGAATTCTTCAACCAATATGCCTCGTTGTTCGGCGACATTGAGGCTGCGCTCCAGAAGCTCGCTGCCAAAGATCCCGTGATCGGCAAGGAGTTCAAGACTAAGAAAGTTAGCACCGTAGACTTCGCCAAGAAGCTTCTGGGCCAGATTGTGTTCCTATATTTCCTGCAAAAGAAGGGCTGGCTTGGTGTGGCGAAGGGAAAGGATTGGGGCACTGGCCCGCATGATTTCCTGCGACGGCTAGTGGATCAATCATCTGATCAGGTACCCAATATAAATATCTTCAACGATATTCTCGAACCACTATTTTACGATACGCTGGCCACCGATCGTGGGCATGAGGCGTTGTGCAAACATTATAAATGCCGCATCCCTTTCCTAAACGGCGGCCTATTCGAGCCGATTTGCGATTACGACTGGCGCAAGACCCACATCAACTTGCCCAATAAGCTTTTCACCAATACCCAGCACAACGACGCCGGAGATATCGGTACGGGTGTCCTCGATGTGTTTGACCGCTACAACTTCACCGTCAACGAGGCAGAGCCGTTGGAAAAGGAAGTGGCCATCGACCCGGAAATGTTAGGCAAAGTCTTTGAAAACTTGATCGAGGAAAATCGCCGTAAAGGCCTCGGCTCGTTCTATACACCTCGCGAGATTGTCCATTACATGTGCCGGGTAAGTCTTATCAACTATCTCTACACCGCACTTAATGCTGATAAGGAAACCGTCCCACGTAAGGATGTCGAAATATTCATCCATCATGGAGAGCAAATCTCATATTACGAAGCCGTCGAGGCGCGGTCTGCTATCAAAATGCCCAAGAGCATTGAACAGAACGCCCGAATGATTGACGAAAAGCTTTTCACCATTACCGTCTGCGATCCAGCCGTTGGATCGGGCGCGTATCCGGTGGGCATGATGGCGGAGATTGTCCGCGCGCGTTGCTCACTGACTCCCTACTTCAACGATGTTCACGACCGCACGCCTTACCACTTCAAACGCCACGCTATTCAGAACTGCCTTTATGGCGTCGACATTGACCACGGCGCAGTAGAGATCGCCAAACTCCGTCTCTGGCTTTCGCTCGTTGTGGACGAGGAGGACGTGAAGCAGATCAAACCGCTGCCCAATCTTGATTACAAGATCGTAACTGGAAATTCGTTACTGGGGGTAGAGAAAACGCTGTTCAACGATCAGGCCTTCCGTCAGCTCGAAAAGTTGAAGCCTCTATTTTTTGATGAAACCGATCATGCACAGAAGGAGAAACTGAAGAAGAAAATCGGCGAATTGATCCACGAACTCACAAACGGTAAGGAGATTTTTGATTTCGAGATCTATTTTTCCGAAGTGTTCCACTCCAAGCACGGATTCGATGTGCTGCTGGCAAACCCGCCCTACGTTGGGCAGAAGGGCAACAAAGAAATCTTTCAGGAAATCGCGCGGACAGATTTCGGGAAAAGATTCCATCAACGAAGAATGGACTTGTTCTATTATTTCATCCACCGTGCCTTGGATTTAGGCCACAGCCAAACGCAAATTGCTTTCATCACGACCAATTATTTCATTACGGCAACGTATGCCGACAAGCTCAGAAAAGATCTCTTTGAACGGGCCACTTTTCGAAGCCTGATTAACTTCAATGAACTCCGCATCTTTGAATCTGCTCTTGGCCAGCATAACATGGTGTCTTTGTTTGAACGTGG
Source organism: bacterium UBP2_UBA5202 (assembly GCA_002412795.1). GTDB lineage: Bacteria > Edwardsbacteria > AC1 > AC1 > EtOH8 > UBA5202. The sequence continues at coordinate 42,719 of DHVS01000011.1, forward strand.
CAAAGACCCCGACGCCAGCGTGCTTACGGCCACCACCAAACGGGTCGGATTTGCGACGTCTTCTGTTCTGAATACGATTGTTTCAGGCCGTGATTCCGAAACTGAATACCGGGAGGTGGGGCAACCCGACCTGTATCACGGCGAACAGCACTACATAACGCTTGTCGGTAGCAGTGGGTCGGTGCGTGACCCCAAAATGGCCATCTTGGAGAAAATGGCGCGAAACGGTAAGTTGCTCGGTACACTTTGCAGCGTGTTTCAGGGAATTGTCACGGGAGCAGACAAAGTTAGCCCAAAACACGTATCTCGATTCGGGGTCAAGGCAACGCCGGGATCGGGAATATTTGTTCTGACTGAGGCTGAACTGCGGGCGTTAAGATTGGGAAAAAGGGAACTCCAATACATTCGTCCTTGGTTCAAGAATTCTGACATCCGGCGCTATTGGTGTTCCGTGGACAATTCCTTTCACCTTATTTATCGGTCGAGCAAACACGATGAGGACGATCTGCCAGACCTAAAGAAGCATTTCGAGCAATTCAAGATACTCTTGGTAAACAGGAATGTCCGTGCTGGCGAGGTGACGCTCCCGCAATACGATGATTTTGTTCGGGGCAAAGGGCACATTGATTATGTGATGATCGCTTCTGCCATGAAGGCAGGAAAGTATTGCTGCATCTCCTATGCTCGTGATGAAAAACTGTTTAATGGCCCGAAAATTGTTTCGCCTCAACGCAGTCCCCAAAACACGTTTTGCTTCAATGACGTTCCTTGGTATGCAAGCGCAGATGTCTATTACATCACCACGAAAGACCCCTCGGTTTCGCTCAAATATGTTTTGGCACTGATAAATTCGCGGCTGTATTTTCTTTGGCTCTATTTGAAAGGGAAACGGAAAGGAGAAATGCTGGAGCTTTACCAAAAGCCTCTCTCGGAAATTCCGATAAAACACATCGCTTTCGATGAGCAGAAACCTTTCATCAAACTGGTTGACCGCATACTCACGGCGAAGCAGCGGGGTGCCGAGGCGGACACGAGAGCGATGGAGCGGGAGATAGACGAGTTGGTGTACCAGTTGTATGGGTTGAGCCAGGAAGAAATCAAAATTGTAGAGGGTTAACCCCACACCCCCACCCACAACCTGGAGCCAAACCATGATCGGCGCCATAGCTGGAGACATCATAGGCTCGGTTTATGAATATACCCCTACTAAAACCTTGGATTTCCCTTTATTCAGCCAGGATTCCGAGCTTACCGATGATACCGTCCTTACCGTGGCTGTGGCCGACTGCCTGCTGAACAAGAAGGACTATGTCAAGACATTCAGGGATTACGCCCATCGATACCCTCACTGCGGTTTTGGCGGGGGTTTTGCACATTGGGCCATTTCACCAGATCCCAAACCTTATAACAGTTGTGGCAATGGATCGGCCATGCGGGTCAGTCCTATTGGCTTCTTCCACGATTCAATTAAAGAGGTATTGAGGGAGGCCAAAGCCAGCGCCGAGGTCACCCATAACCACCCCGAGGGCATCAAAGGAGCACAGGCCACGGCCGCCGCTGTATTTATGGCCAGGACCGGAAGCAGCAAGCCGGAGATCAAGGATTATGTCACCAAACAGTTCAGTTACAACCTGGATCGGAAGCTGGACGATATTAGAAAGACCTACGAATACGATATAACCAGCCAAGGGACGGTGCCGGAGTCCATAATAGCCTTCCTGGAGGCAAAAGACTACGAGGACGCCATCCGCAAGGCGATTTCGCTGGGAGGGGATGCTGATACCTTGGCCTGCATCACCGGAGGGATTGCCCAGGCCTTTTACAAGCATATTCCTATCCAGGTATTAATGGAAGCCAGGAAGCGGCTGACCCCGGACCTGCTGAAGATAGTGGATCAGTTCGAGAAAAGATGCCCGGATGCTGCACCAATATTAAAGGGACCGGGCCTGAGTTGAGGGCATATAGACAAACATAGTCTCTGCAGGTACCACCCAGATAGGTAAAAAGGCATATTACAAAACCCAAAAACCAGAAAAATTTCATCAGACTATAGTGTATTAGTAATTTGTGATCGGAAAAGGTCTCGAGCCTGCCGGTTCTGTACAGATAGAAGATATGCCGTTGATAAGGTTTACCCCGGAGTGGGCCAGCCCCATAGGGAAAATCTTGGAAATCAAATAAATCGATGCATACCCCGGTTCAGCAGCCCCAAAAACCAGGGTTAGCGTACAGACTAGCTCTTTTTGACGGAATGCTATTTTGCTGTTTGTCTATTGCATTGTATATCATATAGTTACAGCGATATTTATACTTGATGGCAAGCTAACAGAGGGATAGTTCTAGCACGTCAAAACCCCTATCTGCCAATGAAAAAACGACGGGCTTTGCCCAATTGCAATCTTTTTAAAAATGCTGGCGATTGATAATATTCTGGTAATATGTGATAGGGTTAAATCGAGGGGGTGTTGTTAAAATCTGTAGGTGCCGTTTAACGGTTGTAATAGAAAAGAGGAGGTTTTTAGCCTCCTCTTTTTTTCATGCCTTTTTTGGTTTGCTGCTGGGTGGAATATTATCGGGTTTCCTTTTCTGCTGATTTTCTAAAAGGAATTTTGCATGCAACAGAACAGTTTTCCTTAGGTCATTGTCCAGCTTTTGGTATATATCAAAAAGCGCACCGGCCACCGGGTCAATTTTTATTATGATCTCGTTGCTTATCTTGTCAGAATCTCCAACCAGGTAATCTATGGATACGTTCAGTGACTTTGCCAACCGCGTAAGTGATTTTGACTGGAGCTGTACCAAATCGCCGCTTTCTAACCTGGATATCGTGGCCTGGGTAATGGCAGCTTTACTGGCCAGTTCCTTTTGGGTCAAGCCAAGCTTTAACCGGCTAGCATTAATTCTGTCCTTTAACAACATATTCCTCCTTTAGGGGGTATTGACAATGATATATATCTGTGGTATAATGAATATACATCAAGGGAATGACAAGGCGACAAATTCTGTTTGGATATTTTTTTGATATCGGCTATGCAACAGATATAATTATAATATATTTCAGGGTAATATGTCAAGGATAATTTTTAAAAAAGAAAGGAGGTCAGCAAATGAAAACCAGGCACGGGGTTCCTACCTTATATAGTAAGAATATATCGCAACAGTTTTAATCACTTTATGGAGGTCCTAATCATGTTAGACAGGCTAAAAGTAAGATTGGTAAATCCCTTGATTGATCCCGACAACCAGCTACGGATTATTCCCATGGCTACTGTGGGTAATGTGCCAGGCGGTTCCTATATGTCCCTTCGGTATATTGACGGTAGCAGGGTTCAAGTTGGCAGCATTTATTACAAGGAAGAAGGTCTTTGCACAGTTACAAGCTACAACGGCTACATCTATGTCACCTTTAATCTACCCATGCTGAAATCCGGTGGGCGACACAATATATGGCCAGTAACCCAGGCTGAAGCGCGCGCCTATATCACTAATCTTTCCCGGCGTATGGCAGAGGTTGGTTTAGTCTCCGATCTCAATACAGCCACGGTGGTAAATATTGAGCTTTTTGCCAATGCAGCTACCAGATATCCCTTTAGTGCTTTTCGGCCGCTGCTGGAGCTATTAGATATATCCCGTAGGACCAGGGCGGTGTATGACGGCAGCTATACCTTCTACAATTCGCAGCGGAAAGACATTATTTACGATAAACGTGGTGATCAGCCCGAGGAAATTGCAAAAGAGCTCCCGGAACATCTCTTGCGCTATGAATACGAGTTGAAAACCGATGATGCCGTTGAAGCCGTCTTAGGGACAAAGAACCTTGGGCAGATAATTGAAGGTTGGGAACTAATGCGTGCTAAATACATCGCTAGAATTAGGGAAGTTCTGCTGAGCGATAGCCTGAAAGTGGAGCCACCAGTACAGGGCAATCTGGATCAGCTCATGGGGCAGAAGAAGAGGCTTGAGGTGTTACAGGCCATAGGAGCGGTTAACCTTTTAAAGCAATTTGGCAGCATTAACGCAGTCCGGGTGGAATTACGCCGCCAGGGGTATAAAGCATGGGAGATTCGGGCTTTTTTGAGAAAGCTGAAGAAGTATGCCGGGCAGAACACCTGTACCGAGGTCAGCCTAGCCGAGCTAAGAACAGAATTATACAACAAGCTGATAGAGGGGCTTGGAGGAGGTGAACCCGAAGAATAATGTAAACTGACCCTAACCGACGCCGGCGGGGTGAAAAGATCCCCGTGGGCCAGCCCCAACAAAAATAACAAATATTAATGTATGGAGACCAGCATGACCAATATCAATTACGGCAAGAAAAAACGTTTGACCGGCTTTAACGAGCTGGCTGAAGTAAAAATGAACATCAGCAAATATGGCTGCGATTACAAATGTCGTTACTGCTTTAACACGTCCCTTTGTGTATGGGGCAGGGGATTTGACCCGGCAGACCTCGATGTAACAGTAATAGATCGCGAAAAGTTAAATGCGTTGGTAGAGCTGAAAGGGGATACCGTAATATACCCCAACACGCACGACATAACACCCAAGCACCTGGAAGCCCATCTACTCTTTATCGGGAAACTTTTGGCGGTATATCCGAAGGTGACCGTAATCTCCAAGCCCAACCTGGTATGCATCCGGGCAATCTGCGAGGCCTTCCCGGAGCATAAGGACAAACTGACATTTTTATTCACTATTGGCACCGTGGATGACAAGGTACGAGAGTTCTGGGAACCCTACGCCCCTGGTATCCCAGAACGTGTTAAATGTCTAAAACTTGCTCATGATTTGGGTTTCAAGACCAGCGTCATTTCGGAACCTTTGCTGGATGAAACTCCGGATGGTGTTTTACAGATGGTCAAACCTTATGTGTCTGACGTCATCTGGATTGGAAAAGGGAATATGATGATGCAACGGGTATCCTGCAATGGCCATAAAGACCCGGAGACCAAGGCCAGAGTGAAACAACTTGAAGTGTGGCATTCCAAGGCCAACCTTGAGGTCATATACCAACGGCTGAAAGATGACCCGCAGATACGTTGGAAAGAAAACATACAAACAATACTCGGTCTTCGGCAGCCGAAATAAATATTATACCGGGACAGGCTGTGAAAATTCGGCCCGTCCCAGAGGAGTTGAGTATGAATGAGTTTAATGACAAGCCCCTACTTTGGAATGTTACCCAGGTATCTCAGGCAACCGGACTCAGCATCCACACCATCCGCTCATGGGTTTCGCAGCACCGTATTCCGTATGTCAAGATGGGTACAAGGACGATGTTTAAACCAGAGGCGATCAGGTCCTGGATCGAAGAACAACAGGTGGAACCAATAATCGCCAGGTAAAACTGGCAATCATTAACGCTGATGGCTGCTGTACTATGCAGCGGTCACCAGCACTTTATTAAAAGGAGGGATTATGTCCATCAGACGCGAAAAGGGCCGCTACGTCATTGACTATTACTATCAAGGGGTGCGAAGACGGGAAGTGGCCGGGACCAACAAAAGGGAAGCTGAGAATATTCTGGCCATCCGCAAGGCCGAGATCCTGCAAGGTCGGTATCAGATCAAGAAGCCGTCCACAATGACCTTTGCAGAATTCTCAGAGATTTACATGGTGTATGCAAAAGCCAACAAGAGATCGTGGTTAAGGGATTATACCTCGTTGAAGCATCTGTTACCTGCCTTCGGAGCCAAGAAACTGAGTGATATAACCACCCATTCAATTGAAGACTACAAGATCAAAAGGTTGGCTAATGTAAAACCGGGGACGGTTAACCGCGAAATAGTTTTGATCAAGCGAGAATTCAATTTAGCCATTGCTTGGGGCAATGCATCGGTCAATCCTGTGAAGGGGGTAAAACTATTCCGGGAGGATAATATTCAGGAGCGAATACTTACCAGGGACGAAATTACCAAGTTGTTGGCGGCCTGTTCTGATTATTCCCGGCCCATAGTATTGACCGCACTTCACACCGGTATGAGAAAGGGTGAGATATTGGGCCTGAAGTGGGGCCAGGTTGACTTGGAAAAAAGGGTCATAACCATTCTGTTCAGCAAGAGCGGCCGGGTCCGTAAGATTCCGATCAACTCTGTCTTATTAGAGGTGCTGAAGGGGCTAAAAGAGAAGGCCACCCAGGAGTATGTCTTCACTTGCGTAAGGACCAAAGCCCCGGCTGGTAAAATTCAAACGGCGTGGTTGACTGCAATTAGGAAATCTGGTATAATACGTTGTCGTTTTCATGATCTGCGGCATACCTTCGCCAGCCATCTGATAGCTAATGGGGTGGACATAGTAACGGTCAAGGAACTACTCGGGCATGCGGACATCAAGATGACAATGCGCTATGCCCATGCCGCCCCAGAGACCAAGTTGCAGGCAGTGGCTACCCTGGAAAAGAGTGTTGGCGAAGTCCATAGTCACTATTTAGTCACCAGGCCTAAAATGGCCAAACCGGTAGTTGTCGTAAAGCGTTGAATATCAATAACGTGGGCCCTTAGCTCAACGGTTAGAGCAGCGGACTCATAATCCGTTGGTTCAGGGTTCGAATCCCCGAGGGCCCACCAGACTACGCTATAAAAGAAATATATAAGCCGGCCTCCGCCTTCGTTTCTGCTACGGCGGACACGTCGTCTGGCAACCCAGGCTACACTATAAGCAAAGAGGCGGAGATTTGTTTTTACAAATCTCCGCCTCTTTGCTTTTTAATCTTAAATTTCTCTTCCACCAATAAATGTTCTCTTTACTTTTAACCGGCCTATCTCATCGGCTCTGACTTGGAACAAATCATCGGACAGGCAGATGAAATCTGCCAGCTTGCCCGGCTCCAAAGTCCCGAGAACTTTTTCCCTCCCGCTAGCATAAGCGGCATCAGACGTATATGCCCGGACCGCCTGCTTGATGTTCATTCTTTCTTTGGGGTAAAAAGATTCGGGATTATCTCCCCGTTGCCTGGTAACTGCCGCCTGGATTGCTTTGAAAGGGTCCGGGGTTTCGATCGGAGCGTCCGAGCCAAAAACAATTGTAGTCCCTGCCTTGGCCAAAGATCCGAAGGGGTAGGCGGAGGCCTCCCGGCCAACCCAATATTTCTTGATCAGGTCAATGTCCGAAGGCAGGTGGATGGGCTGGACGGAAGCTATGACGCCCAATTCCCTATATCTTATCAGGTCAGAAGCTGCCACCGACTGGCAGTGTTCTATCCGGTGGCGCAAAGTCCTGTCCAAATTTCTGGTCTGCCGGTAAATGTCCAGGGCCATTTTGTTGGCGGCGTCCCCGATGGCGTGAATGGCGCAGGCAATGCCGTGCTGGGCGGCTGTCTTTGCCAGGGACAGCAGTTGGTCATAGTCGGCCACCTGCAGGCCAAAGGAATTTCCTGACGAATATGGTTTGAGCATCAAAGCGGTCTGCGAACCCAGGGAGCCGTCAATGAAAAGTTTAAGCCCGCCGAACTTCAGGAAATCATCGCCGAACCCGGACCTTAACCCCAGGCCGACAGCCTCGGTCAGGGAATCCTCCCGCAGGTAGGCCACGGCCCTCAAATGCAATTGTCCCTCCTGGTGCGCTTTCTGCAAAAGAGAGAACTCGGCCCCGGTCTCCATGGTATGGAAACCGGTCAGGCCCATTTGGGCAAAAACTTTTTGGCCCAGGTCCAAAGCCTCCCGCTGTTCTTTTTCCGACGGCTTGGGGATCCGCAAGTAACATTGGTTGGCGGCCTCCTCCCGGACAATGCCGGAAGGACGCCCATCCCTGTCCCGTTCCACCAGACCGCCGGGCAGCCCAGGGATCTCCGAGTCCAGGCCCAGTTCCTTAATGGCGGCCGAATTAATCCAGGCGGTGTGCCAGTCCTTGCCCCACAAGAATACCGGGTTGGAAGGCGATATGGCATCCAAGTCTTTTTTACGGGGCAGACGGCCTTCGGCCCAGATGTTCTTGTTCCAGCCGGTGCCCAACAGCCACTGGCCGGGCCGTTTACCTTTCAGGTATCCGGAGACAATTTTCAAACAATCTTTCAGCGATCTGACGCTGTCCAGGTTGGGTCGTGACAGCATCAGAGAATAACCGCAAAAATGGGTGTGGCAGTCGGTAAAGCCGGACAGGACGGTCATTCCCTGAAGGTCTATGATCTCCGGCTTCAGAGACTTGTACCTGCCCAGCAGTTCTTTGGATTTTCCCACCGCCAGGATGGCTCCGGTAAACACATGGCAAGCCAAAGCTTCTTCCGTACGCTTGTCTCCAAGTGAGTGGATCCTGGCGTTGGTAAAAAGCCTGAACGTTCCGGCCTTAGGTGTTCTCTTCATTGTAATGTTCCCAGCGGTCATAGAGATATTTAAGCTCCTTGCGGTTCTTGTCAAAATCGTTCATCAGTTCCTTCATCTTCGCGCCGTCCTTGTAAATGGCGGGATCGGCCAGCCCTCCCTGATCGGACTCCAGGGATTTCTGCTTCTTTTCCAGCAAATGGATCCGTTCCTCGAGCTCGGCCACCGTCTTTTTATGCTTCCGCTGCTCGGCCGCCTGTTGGGACCTTAGTTTTTTTGATTCCTCCCACAGAGGCCTGTCCGGCGGAAGTTTGGCGGCAGAAGCCTTTTCCTTGACCGGCTGGGGGGCCGTGGCAGCGTCCTGGGCCAGCAGGGATTCTTTTTTCTCCAGATACTCGGTGTAATTGCCGGGGAATATTCCGATCCGGCCGCCGGCCACTTCCACCACGGTGTCCACCACCTGGTCCAGCAGGTAGCGGTCGTGGGTCACCAGCACCACGGCCCCCCGGTATTCCTTCAGGGCCTGCTCCAGGATCTCCTTGCCCTTCAGGTCCAGGTGGTTGGTGGGCTCGTCCATGATCAGAAGGTTGGCAGGCAAAAGCAGGGTGCAGCACAGGGCCAGCCGGGACTTTTCCCCGCCGGACAGCACCGAGACCTTCTTGTATACATCGTCGCCGGGGAAGAGAAAGGACCCCAGAATGGTGCGGATCCGGCCCGGGGTCTCCAGCGGGATCACGTCCTCCACCTGCTGGTAGACAGTCTTCTTGTCGTCCAGCATCTCGGCGGTGTGCTGGGCAAAGTAGGCCAGGTGCAGCTGGGGCGATTCCACCATCTCCCCGGAGGTGGGGGGTTCCACCCGGGCCAGCATTTTCAGCAAAGTGGATTTGCCGGCGCCGTTCAACCCCACCAGGCCCAGCTTGCGGCCGTTCTCCACCAGCAGGTCCACATGGCTTAATACGCGTTTGTCCCCGTAATGCTTGGAGACGTCCTTGAGGGTCACCATGTTGCGCCCGCAGTAGGGGGGCTGGGGCAGGTTCAGCCGGAAACTTTTGACGGTGGAGGGAAGGTCCACCCGCTGCTGCTGAAGTTTCTCAATCATCTTCTCCCGGCTGGTGACCATGGCCCGCTTGATGTAGTTGCCCTTCCAGCGGCAGACGAATTCCTTTAAATGCTCGATCTCCTTGTCCTGCTCCACCTGCTGTTTGATCAGCAGCTCCCGGCGCTTTTCCTTTTCGGTCAGATATCCGGAATAGTTGGCGTGGTAGATGTCCAGCCGGCCGTGCTCCAGTTCAAAGATCTTCCTGACCGTGCGGTCTATGAAATAACGGTCGTGGGAGATCATCACCGCAGTCCCCTTGAAGCTTTTCAAAAAACCTTCCAGGTATTCCATGGACTCGATGTCCAGGTGGTTGGTGGGCTCGTCCAAAAAAAGATAGGACGGCTCCTGCAGCAGCAGCTTGACCAGGGCCAGCCGCATCTGCCAGCCCCCGGAAAAGGTCTCCACCGGGCGGGAGAAGTCGTCCTCGGAGAAGCCCAGCCCCTGGAGCACCGATTTGGTGCGGCTCTCCAGCTGGTATCCGTCCTGGCCCTCGAACAGGTGGTGCAGTTCGCCGTAGCGCTCGATCACCGCCGGCAGTTCCGGGTCGTGCTGGGACATGGCGGCCATCAGGTGGGACAGCTCCTCGGCCTCGTCCCTCATGGCGTGGCGGTCGGCAAAGACGGAGGAGGCCTCCTCCAGCACCGTCCGGCCCTTGAATACCACCTCCTGCTGGGGCAGGTAGCCGGTGCGCATCTTTTTGGCCGAGGCCACCCCTCCGGTAGTGGGGCTCTGGAGCCCCAGGGCGATCTTGAACAGGGTGGTCTTGCCGGCGCCGTTGGGGCCCACCAGGGCGATGCGCTCGGATAGCCCGATGTTCCAGGTGATGTCTTTGAAGAGGACCTTTTCGCCGAAGGAGACCGATATGTTGGAAAGCTGGATCATTTATCAGTTGTTTTAAAATGCGGCAGGCTTATTAAGAATAGTAATTCTATCATAATTTGTAAAAATATACAAACAGCACTTGACAAACGGGGGAAATGGGTTGATAATTAAAGGATAACAAAGAGGATGCAATGAAAAAACAATATTTTACAATTATTATTTCCATGATACTTGTCTCCATTGTCTGGGCCGGCACCGTGCCCCCGGATTCCACGATATTTGCAGGGCAGACAGGGATCACGTTGATAAACTCGCTGGTGGCTTCCTATAAATCCACTACCAACCTGGGTTATGATGTTGGCCGTGACAGCATGTACGGGGCTTATGACAAGCTGAATGACAGCCTGGAGTGCGTTTACAGCGGCTACAAGATATACATGCAGCCGGGGCAGGATCCCGTCACCTGGGCCTATGATCATGACATCAACTGCGAGCACACCTGGCCCCAGAGCATGCTGGTTTCAAGTACCGCCAAGGCGGACCTGCACCACCTTTTCCCCACCGAGATCCAGGTCAACGGAGACAGAGGAACGCTTCCCTTTGGCGATATCCCCGACAATCAAACCAACAAATGGTACCGCAACAATGTGATCACCACCACCATCCCAGCCTCCAACATTGAACAGTATGCCGAACTGTTGACCAGCGTCAGGTTCGAACCTAGGGAAATACAAAAAGGTAATACTGCCCGGGCCATGTACTATGTGCTGACCATGTGGCAGCTGGGTGACACCAACTTGTCCTGGTGGACCGGACAGAAGAACGGGCTGTATGCATGGCATGTAAATGACGCGGCCGATGCCCGGGAGATAACCCGCACTAGGAGGATAGCCGCTCACCAGCAGAATAAGCCCAATCCCTTCGTGCTGGACAGCACCCTGATCCGCCGGGCTTATTTCCCGGCCCTGGGAGTGGAGGCCGGAGCAGATGACAGGGAACTGGCAAAGGGTGTCAAAATATGTCCCAACCAGCCCAATCCGTTCTCGAATTCAACCGCCATCCGCTTTTCTCTTACAACCGGGGCTGCCGCTGAATTTGCCATCTATGACGTGAGCGGCCGGAGGGTATATAGTTGGACGAAAAAACTGAATGCCGGGGAAAACACCGTTAACTGGAACGGCAGGAACGAGAAGGGAGAGGCGCTTCCCAATGGAGTCTATATGTTCCGTTTTCAAGCTAATGGAAAACCTTTTGCGACCGGGAGGATGGTTTTGGTTAAATAGTGTTTTCGGGATTTTCATTTGATAAACGGCGCAGTTAAACTGCGCCGTTTATTTTTGCCAGTTAGTACCCTGATGTCAAGGTTGTTCAATTGGCTGAGAGAATTGGGGCGCTGCCATTGCCATTCTCTTCGAGCTTTTCTTTCTCCCTTAACGTCACATAATACCCATCCCTGGCCAGTAGCTCCCGGTGGCTGCCCTGTTCCACGATCTTTCCGTCCTTAAGCACCAGTATCTGGTCGGCCCGTTCGATGGTGGAGGTCCGGTGGGAGATGATGAAGCAGGTGACGCCGGGGAGCTTCTCATTCAGCTCCTGCCAGACCAGGGTTTCGGTGGTGGCGTCCAGGGCCGAGGTGATGTCATCCAGGATCAGTATCTTGGGATGCCCCAGGGCGATCCTTTCCACGATGGCCCGGGCCAGGGAGGCCCGCTGTTTCTGGCCGCCGGAGAGGCTGGTGCCGCGCTGGCCGATCATGGTGCCGTAGCCCTGGGCGAAGCCTTTGACCTCCTTCTCCAGCTGGGAAATGCGCCCGGCCTCGACCGCCCGGTCCTGGTCCACGTTGTCCCGGTGGAAGATGACGTTGTTCAAGATGCTGTCGGAGAACAGCAGGGCCTCCTGCGGGGCATAGCCGATGATGCTCCGAAGCTCTGACAAATTGAATTCCCTGATGTCGACGCCGTCAATTTTGACCGCGCCGGAGGCCGGGTCGTGCAGGCGGAGCAGCATATGGACCAGGGTGGTCTTGCCGCAGCCCACCTCGCCCATCAGGGCTATCTTCTCCCCCCGGGCCACCCGGAAGCTGACATCCTGCAGCTGGTATTTGCCGTTCTTCCCGTAGCTGAAGGATACCTGCTCGAAATCCAGGGAACGTTCAAAGGATATATCCTTAGGCTCTGGCGGATCGCCGACCTCAGGCAAAGCAGTCTCCAGCTCAAGGACCCGGGAGTAAGAGACCGCCGCCCGCTTGCCGGAAATGAAGAAGTTGCCCATGTTCCATAAAGGTTCGATCATCATCAGGCTGTAGGTGTAGAAGGCCACGAAACTTCCCAGGGTCAGGCTTCCCTTGACCACCAGCCAGCCCCCTGCCAGCAGCACCACCAGAACCCCCAGCTGGTCGATCAGGATGTTGGAGGAGTTGAACAGGGCCTCGGACTGGATGGTCCTGACCTCGGCCTTTATCCGGCGGTCCATGGCCCGGGCGAATCCCTGTTTCTGGTGATCCTGGCGGTTGTATACCTTGAGCACCCTGATGCCGGAGAAGCAGGCCTCCAGAAAATCATTGACCGTGGAGATGGCGTTCTGAAGCTTGAGGAACCGTTTTTCGAAGGTCTTTTCGTTGTACAGAAACAGCCAGGCCACGATGGGCACGGGAAGCAGGGCAAACTGTGCCAGGGTGGCGTTTATCCGGAACATCACTATCAGGATGAAGCTGAACAGGGCCAGACCCTGCAGCGCCCGGAAAAATCCGGAGCAGGTGAACCAGGAAAATTTTTCGGCCAGATCGTCGGTCAGCCTGGTGACCACGTCCCCGGTCCGGTGTCCGGACAGGGTGGAGGGCCCCAGCCTGGTGAGATTGGCAAAGATCCTGTTCCGCAGCTCGGCCTCGATGTTCATGTTGGTCCATCCCCGGGTGGACATCAGCACCCAGTTGACTACGGCCGCACCCGTTCCCAGCAGCAAAAGGAACAGCACGTTGCGGTTCAGCTGCTGTAGGGGAAGCTTGCTGAGCAGGCCGTCCACCACCAGCTTGAAAAAGACGGGATAGCTGATGGCCAAAGCGGTGTGAAGCAGGGTCATCACCAGCAGCAGCAGCAGTTTGAGTTTGTGAGCACCCCAGTAGCGGTAAAGCCATCCGAAGATCAGCTTCAGGCTGCCGGTGTCTTTAGGCGAATTGGATTCGATATAACTTGGCATAAAAACCGTTCATTTCCAATAATTCTTGATGTCTGCCGGATTCCACGATCCGGCCCTTGTGTATCACCATTATCTTGTCGGCGTCCAGAATGGTGGAAAGCCTATGGGCCACGATCACCGCTGTCCGGCCTTCCAGCAGGCGCTTGATGCCTTCCTGGATCAGCCTTTCCGACATCGGGTCCACCGAGGAGGTGGCCTCGTCCAATATCAGGATCTGGGGGTCGAAGGCCAAAGCCCGGGCGAAGGAGACCAGCTGCCTCTCACCTTGGGAGAGGTTGGCGCCCCGCTCGGCCAGCTCCGATTCCAGGCCGTGGGGCATTTTGTCCAGCATCCGTTTCAGCCCCAGGATCTCTACCGCCCGGTCCAGCTGCTCCCGGCTCATCTCCGAACCCAGAGTCAGGTTCTCCTTGACCGTTCCGGGGAAGAGGAATACATCCTGGAGCACCAGCCCAAAGTGGCGGCGCAGTTTGTCCACCGGTATCTTCCGGACATCGGTCCCATCAATGGTGATGCAGCCCGACTGGGGGTCGTAGAACCTGAGCATCAGGTTGATGATGGAGCTTTTGCCGCCGCCGGTGGCTCCCACCAGGGCTATCTTCTCGCCCTTGTTGATGGTGAAATTGATGTCGCGTAGCACCCAGTCCGGCTCGTCCTTTCCGGCCCGGGTAAGATAGGAGAAGTTCACATCCTTGAATTTAATTGAATCATTGAACTGTGTCCATCCGCAGCCGGCGGCGGCGTTGACCACCCGGGGCTGGAGGTCCATGATCTCGAAGACCCGCTGGGCGCCGGCAAAGGCCCGTTGCATGACCCCCACCTGCTCCGAGAAGGCGTAGACCGGCATGAAGAACTGCCGAAGATATCCCAAAAACAGCACCATGGCCCCGATGGTCAAAAGCCCTTTGGCCACCATATTGCCGCCGACCAAAAGGATGATGGCCAGCCCGGTTATTTCAAAGACCCCCACCAGGCTGAAGAAGCCCATGGTCATCACGTCGGCCGGCAGCAGGGTCTTGATATACGACCGGTTGAGCTGGGCCATCTTTTGCCTGACCTCTTCCTCGCGGGAAAAGGCCTGAATCACCCTCATGCCCTGGACCATCTCGGTGAGGTAGGCCACGATCTCGGCGTACTTTTTGCGGACCACCAAGAACATCGGCCTGACCTTCTTCTGGAACAGGACGGTCAACAGCGCTATCACCGGGATCAAAGTGGATACCGCCAGAAACAGCCGGGGGCTGACCCTGATCATGATGAATATCATTCCCCCCAAGCTGACCACTGCGCCCAGCACCGTGAACATGGTGGAGGTGAACAGCCGCCGGATGGCCTCGGTGTCGCTTTCCACCCGGGCGATCAGCCGCCCCACCGGGTGCTGGTCAAAATAAGAGATATCCAGCCCCAGCATGTGCCCGAACAACTGCTCCTTAAGGGCCGACACGATCTTCACCCCCAGCGATTCCAGCAGCACCAGCATCAAATAATTGACGCCAAAGGTGGCCAGCTGGAGCAGGACGTAGAGCCCCACCGTCAGCAGCAGGCCCTTAAAGTCGCTGCCGGCAATGTTGACGTCTATGGCCCGTTTCAACAGCAGGGGAGGCAGCAATCCCAGGGTCGAGGAGATGGTCAGTATCAGCCCGCCGCCGAGGACCCTCATTTTGAATGGCTTCAGCAGGGGCAGCATTCGTTTCAAAAGCTGCCGGTCGTAGATCTTCTTGGACGGCAGGTCTTCAATATTTTCGTCGCTTTCGTCGAACCACATAAGATAATTCCAATAATTTCATTTTTACAAACATTCAGCCACCAAGGCACCAAGACACAAAATGATGGCTAAGCTTGGCACCCCAGTAGCACTTCGTCCGGGATCAGAACATCGCTCAATATGGTACCCAGTGTATGTCTCGTGGTTGAATGTTCATTGGTTTTGTTCTAACGTTGTTTTGCGGGCCAACCCGGTCATTCCTCATCCAACGTTTCCCGCCGTTGTCCGCTCCGCACTTTTTTTTGGGAGCTCCGGTGTTCCGTGATCTTTTCTTTCATGGCCTGTCTTTTTTTGTGAGCCGCCAGTTCCCGGTGCATCTTCTGGTAATTCTTGTACCGGGAGGGTTCCAGACCACCGCTTTTCATGGCTTCTTTCACGGCGCAGCCCGGTTCTCCTTCATGGCGGCAGTCCTTGAAGCGGCAGGCGCGGGCCAGTTCCTCGATGTCGTCAAAGGTCTGACTCAAACCATCGCCCCCGTCCCACAGCTGCATTTCCCTTAAGCCCGGGGTGTCGATCACCATCCTCTTGTTCGGCAGCAGAAAAAGGTTGCGGCTGCTGGTGATATGTCGGCCTTTGTCCTTGTAAGCAGACAGCTCCCCGGTGGCCAGGGTATCGGTCCCGGTCAGCCGGTTGACGATGGTGGATTTTCCCACCCCCGAACTGCCGACGAAGACGCAGGTCCTGCCTTCCGGCAGATATTTCCACAGCCTTTCCATTCCCTGGTCCAAAACGGCGCTGATTACCGCCACCGGGATCTCCCGGGCCGCCTTTTCCGCTTCCCTTTGTTTTTCCGCCGGATCCAAGCAGAGGTCCGCCTTGTTCAGCACGATCACCGGACTGGCCCCGCAGTTCCGGGCCGAGACCAGATACCGCTCCAGCCGGCTGAAATTAAGCTCGTCGTTCAGGGCCCCCACGATGAACACGGTGTCAATATTGGCGGCCATGGTTTGTTGATCGGTCAGCGCCCCGGCCCGGTTCCGGGTCAGGCAGTTCTTCCTGGGCAGAATGGCCTTGATGGTCCCGCTGCGGTTGGCCGGATCGTGGTCAAAAGCCACCCAGTCGCCCACCGCCGGGATCCCGGTCAGCCATTCTTCCGGCAGTCCTTCCGTCAGTATCCCGTCCCGCAGTTTTCCCGAGACCGCCAGCTCCAGCTCGCCCATTTTTGTTAAGACCCTTACCAGGCTTAAATGGACGGCCGCCACCCGGCCTGGCAAGATGTTCTTGTTTTCAGGCAGGGCGGAGACCAGCAACCGGAAATTCTGTTCGAAATGATCATCCCAGCCTAAGATCGAAAGGTCCATTTAACAGTTTCCTTGTTTTTCAGTGTTTTGGTTTGTGACGGTTTGCCTGCTTTGGCCAGGTGGCCGATTGCATTTTTCCTCCCTTTGCCTTAGTGGGGAAGGCCAAAGAAAAAAGCCACAGGTTTAGATTTTTCCTGTGGCTTTCCCATGCTCTTTATTGACGCAACAGACAACGGCAAAAGAAAAAGGCCCCAGGTTTTACGCAACCCATGGCCTTGTAAAGAAGATCAGCTCAAATCAACTTTGGCATGGGGGCGCAGCTATCCCAGGGAAATTATCCATGGGAAGCAAATTCGCGATTATGTCAGTGTGGTTGATCATTTTTGCGCACCCCCCTTTGGGTACCATAGAAAGTTAAGGTTTGAGATTAATGTGTTATTGTATAGCAAAATCCGGTTATTTGTCAAGTCTTTTTTTTATTTGCAAGTTGGTTATTTAGAAAAATACTGCGTATTGCCAGACAATGCCACAGTCTCTTGACAGGGCTGAAACCTCTTGTTATAATGTAAATAAAGGATTACAGAAATAAGCGGGAAGAATATGTTCTTCAGCGATATTCAGGGTGCCAATACTAAGGTAAGCCGGAGGCAGTTCACAAAAACATTTAGAGGGAATACGATGAGCAAATTATCTGCCAGGAAACGGTTCACATCTTTTATTTTAGCAGCATGGTTTTTCCTAAACACGGCTTCAGCAGCTGCCGGTGAATTGAATTTCAAACTGAAGCCGCTGAATGGCGGGAAGAAACTGGAATTGGCTAAATTGCTGGAAAAAGGCCCGGTGTTGGTGTCCTTTTGGGCCACCTGGTGCCATCCCTGCCAGGATGAACTGGTCCATCTGCAGAAAATATATGAAGTCTACCGGGACAGCGGACTCAGCTTCTTCGCAGTTTCCATCGACGACGCCAAGACAGCCGGCAAGGTCCGGACAGTGGCCAGCGGCAAGCGCCTGACCATTCCCATCCTGCTGGATCCGGAGCAGGAGGCCATGCAGAACTTCGGGCTTTCCAACGTCCCCGGGGTCTTCATAGTGGGCAAGGACGGAAAACTGCTTTACCACCATATCGGCTACAAACCCGGCGACGAGGCGGGGCTGGATGTTAATATTAAAACCATTGTCGGACTGATAAAAAATCCGGAGCTTTCTCTGCCCCCCGATTCTTCTGCGCTTTCCGACACCACCGGGTCCACCGGCAAGGAGGATAAATGAAAATCAGAAACTTATCCCTGCTATGGGCCGGGGTAATAGTAACAATCTTATCATTGCTCAACGGCTGCGGCAAGAGGCTGCCTACCACGGTCGATGAAGGCCAGGGATATCAACGCACCCTGCTGGTGGAGGTTTTTACCTCGGAATTCTGCACCAACTGCCCCAAGGCCGATGCCGCCGCCGAAAGCCTGGCCGCGGAGATGGGGGACTCGTTGTGCCTGGTGGAACTGCATCCCAAGGCCTTCCAATCCTCCGGAGACAGCCTGGGCCTGGCCGAGGCCGATACGCTGGTGGCGGGGTATGAAGCCGGTCTGGCTTCGCAGGGGCTGCCGTTCTTCTCCTGCGACGGGATTGAAAACATCCTGGGCACCCAATCCGATGTCTCCGGCACGTACCAGGAGTACCGGCAAAAGGCTGACCTGCGCAAGCTGATCAAGAGCCCTTTGGAGATATCCCTGACCGCCTGGCTAGATCAGGATGCCGTGGTATATTCGGCCCAGATCAACTCAGATGCTTCGCTGCCAAAAGATGCTGATCTGGGTCTGGTGCTGCTGGTGGTAGAGGATTCGGTGAATGCCTACGGCAAGGCGTTCCGCTATGTGGCCCGCTCGTTTATACCGAATACCAATGGCAATCCGCTGGTTATCCAGCCGGCTTCTTCGATATCCAAGGCCGGCACCATCGCAAGAAATACCGGCTGGCTCCCCTGGCGCCTGTCGCTGATTGCCTATGTCCGTAACAATGATACTAAGGAAATACTACAGGCGGCCAAGGTCCGGATCATTGCTGCCACCACGGCTCCGGCCACGCCGGTACTGAGCCTGCCGGCCAATTATGCCGTGGGCCAGAGCCTGAATCCCACCCTGAGCTGGCTGGCCAGCAGCGGAGCGGCCAGCTATACCCTGCATTTGGCCACAGACAGCCTGTTCAACAATCTGATACAATATCCCAGTGGCCTGAACGCAACCAGTGTCATCCTGGGGGGGCTGATTAATTCCACCACCTACTACTGGCGGGTCAACGCCAGCAACAATGCCGGGACCTCGAACTGGTCGTCCTGGAGAAGTTTCACCACCACCGCCACATCACTGCCAGGCGCACCGACCCTGGTTTCGCCGGCCAGCGGCGATACCGGGATCAGTAAAAGCCCCGCTTTGAGTTGGAACACCAGCAGCGGAGCTCTTAGCTACGGCCTGCAGGCGGCCACCAGCAACTCATTTTATCCCGCCAGCCTTATCTTTTCTCAAACCAACCTGACCGGCACCAGCCAGGAGCTGCTGGGCCTGGAGCCAGCCACCGTATATTATTGGCGGATCAACGCTTTCAATGATGCGGGGGGGTCGGCCTGGTCGGAGACCCGGTCCTTCACCACCACAGTCAGCCCGGCCCCCGAAGCCCCGGGCTTGCTCTCACCGGCAAACTGGGAATTGAACGCGGGCACCAATCCGGTCCTGAAATGGAGTTCATGCTATGGCGCCGTTGGCTACCGCCTCCAGGTTTCGCCCAACCACGATTTCAGGAATGCCGCCTTAGACCAGGGAGGTTTGACCGATACCAGCCAGGCGTTCAACGGAATTGACTCCCTGACCACCTATTACTGGAGGGCCAATGCCTCCAACAATTTCGGGGCCTCGGCCTGGTCCGAGGTTTGGAATTTTACCGACGCCCGGGGCTACGGCTTCTCCCGGGTAATAACACCGGACTCAACCGTCTGGCTGCCGGACACAATCATAAGCTACAGCCTGTCCCACCCGGAACCACCGGAGCTGGGTTACCACATCTATCTGACCAACCTGTCCTCCCAGATGACGATCTATGCCCAGGCTCCGTCCGCGCTTAATTCTGATTCACTGTTGTTCTGGGGATACTTATGCTCCGAAGCCAACTGTTATGGGCCAGATGGCGTCGCCAGCGCTTTGTTCAAGTCCGGGACCACCCAGCACTGGACGGTGCATTTCAACTTCAACACCCTGCCGCCGCCGGAGGGCCTGCACTGGCTGACGCTGAAGCTGTGGGCCGCAGACAACCCCTCGCATATCATGATCCGCAAGCTTTACCTGGAGGTGCTGCCGTGAGAAATGGTTTTATCTTGCTATGCCTGCTGGCATTTGCTTTGCCGGCTGCAGCCTGGGATTTTTCCGGCAACAACCAGGCAACCATCTGGGTGTCACGGGGCGATTCACTTTCCGGAGGCGCATACAATATCCTGCAGTACCGGGAAGCTTGCGACCTGAGGCTGGCGGGCAGGGTCAAGGACGGCATCAGGCTCGAGGCCGGACTCAAATTCCTATACGACCAGGAGACCTGGGACGACCAGCCTTTATTCTCAGGGTTCTCCAAACGTTACCTCCAGCTTAAAACCGATATGCTGACAGTCCGGATCGGCACGTACTATGTTGCTTTGGGACGGGGCCTGGTGCTGAACTGCGCCAACGAACAGGCGGCCAAGATAGACCGGCAACTGGACGGAGCAATGGCCTTGGTCTCGGTTGACGGCCTGGGCGATGCCCGGCTGCTATTCGGCCGGATCAGCGAGAACACCAGGGAGCTGGACACTTCCATGACCTATCTGGGAATAGAACTGAAATTTACCAAGTTGGCATCAATCACGCCCGGCCTGGCTTACCTCAGAGCCAATGCCGCCGGCCAGGGTTCCGACCCCTCGCTGGGAAAGCCGGTGGAGGAAACTTACAGCGGCAGTCTGGCAGGCAATCTTGGTCCGGTGGAGTACTACGGCGAGTATGGGGGGCGGCGCACTTACGGACGGCTTTCGCCCACCGCCGGCTGGGTCGGCATCAAAGACATCAATGGGCACGCTATTTACGGCAGTTTGTCGGCGTCATCCAGCGGCCTCGGCGTTATGATGGATTTCAAAGACTACCGGGACTTCGACGCCGGCATCAACGCCCCGCCGCCCTGCAACCGGGAGGGCCGGCTTTTGAACAACGGCCGGGGTGAGAGGGGTTTTCAGCTGGATATAACGACCACCCCCTGGGAGTTACTGGAGCTGCACGGAAACATATCCTCAGCTAAAAGCACAAAAAAATCCGACAACGTGTCTGTTAGTGACGGAACAGTATATCCCGGAGAACAGAAGTGGGGCGATATCTTGGCCGAATGCAGATGGGAATATTCTTCCAGCATAATATTTACCGGCGAGGCGCGATCCCGGCGGGAGGACAACCTGCAGCCCGACATCATCGTCAAAAAATATCAAGGGGCTTCGGCCGGGATAGTCTGGAGATATAGCGCTGATCAGACATTATCCTTAAAGGCCGGAGGCAACCGCTACCATAATATTTATCAAACTGAAAATCTTGATTATGACGAAGTCCTGGCCGAACTGGGCTGGGTGCCTCTAAAATGGCTGAACGTTTTTGCCTCGGCCGATCTGGCCGACAAGCCGGTGGCCGAGTACGACGGTCAAAAAAGTTGGGGCGAGACCGGATGTTCCGTCGATCTCGATCAGGGACGACAACAACTGAAACTTTCCGTGGGAAAGACCAAGGGAGGGTTGGTCTGCTCCGGCGGGTTCTGCCGCTGGGAGCCGGCCTTCCGGGGTTTCAAGGCGGTCTGGAGCTGGAAATTCTGACGAACAGCAAATATCACCAAAAATAATGACAGGCGATTCTGCGGCAAAAATAACGCAATTAAGATAGGAACCAGACATGACGATGGAATACTTTAATGACCATCTCCACCCCTGCCCCAAATGCGGGGAAAAGCACGACATCAGGCTGGTCCGCATCAGAAAATTCTTGTCCAAAGTTAGCTACCGGGTGTGCTGCGATTAATGCGGCCGCACCGGGCTGGAGGTTGCCGCACCGCAGGAGGCCCTGAATTGCTGGAATTACACCCGAGTCAGTTCCGTGTCCAACTTTTAAAGACTGTATTCCCAAAGGCCCGGTTAAAGACCGGGCCTTTTATACAATCCAGTTCACTACGATTAAAACCGTTCTTCTTTTCTTGACATCATTAAACGCCCTTGCTATAATGATATTAAGGGTTATAAGAATTTGCCGCCGGTAAAACCAAATCAAATATCCGATGAATGACAAAAGATCAAATATTCTGGATTACTTTTTCGTCCTCAGGCCCATCCTCTTGGTGCCGGCCTGGACCATGGTGCTGGCCGGTTATTACCAGGCCCAGCTCCAGGCGGGGATTTCTGCCAGGCCGCTTTGGCTGCTGCCCGGGAAGCTATGGCTGGCCCTGGCCATTTACAGCGGGCTGATGGGCGCGGTCTACATAGTCAACCAGATCTTCGACATCGAGACCGACCGGATCAACAAGAAGCTGTTCCTGGTGGCCGAGGGCTATGTCAGCAAGAGCGGCATCTGGGCGGAGGCCGGGATACTGATGGTGCTGGCCCTGGCCCTGGCTGTTTATTTTTTCAGCCGGCCCTTTGCGGTGATCATTCTGGCCTCAGGTATCCTGGGTCTGCTGTATTCGGTGCCTCCGTTCAAGTTCAAGGCCAAACCATTCCTGGACATGGCGGCCAACGGTTTCGGCTATGGGGGACTGGCCTTTGCTGTTGGCTGGCTGGTCTTTGGGCAGTATAGTGAAAAAATATGGCTGGCGGCGTCGCCCTACATGCTGGCGGTGGCGGCGGTCTATGTCAACACCACCATTCCCGATTACCATTCGGACAAGGCCACCGGCAACATCACCACCGGGGTCTTTCTGGGCGGAACGGTCACCATCGGGCTGGGGCTGGCCCTGATGGCTGGTTCGGCGGGACTGGCATATTACCTGAACGACATGCTGTGCCTGATCGCCGCCCTATGCGCCGTTCCCTTGTTCCTGATAGCGGTTATCACCGGGAAGATGAAGTGGACCATGCTGTCCTACCAGGGGGGATCCTTGATACTGGTGCTGCTGGTGGGGCTGATGTATCCCGTGTTCTTTTTACTGCTATTGGGCACCTACCTGGCGCTGAAGGTCTACCACAAGAAGCGGTTCAACATGGATTATCCGAAATTCGCCGACCGGGGGTAATCCAGCACGGAGTCAATAAAGTAGTTACTGGTTATTCGTTAATCGTTAATCGTATTTGTGTCTTTGTGTCTTGGTGGTAAAAAAGGTAAGCACTATGAATATCAGGCGCTCAATAATAGCCGGGAGCTGGTATCCGGGAGAGCCGGCCATGCTTAAGGCCGAGGTCGAAAGATACCTGGCGGCGGTCCAAACATATTCCACGGATTCCGAACTGCTGGGGATAGTGGCCCCCCATGCGGGATTGATGTACTCCGGGCCGGTGGCGGCCTATGCCTACAAAAATATCAAAGGCTTCGGCATCAAGACCGTGGTGCTGATAGGCCCCAGCCACCGAGCCTATTTCGAGGGCGCCGCAGTCTATGCCTCCGGAGAATGGGAGACCCCGCTGGGCAAAGTGGGAATCGACGCCGAACTCTGCCGGAAGATCATCAGCCAGGACCAGACCCATATCAATGATCTGCCGGCGGCCCACGCCCAGGAGCATTCGCTGGAGATCCAGCTTCCCTTTCTGCAAACGGTATTGGATCCCGGTTTTAAGATCGTTCCCATCATGGTGTCCAATCATTCGCTGGCTTCCTGCGAAAGGCTGGCCCACTCCATAGTCCATGCGCTCAATGGAAACAGTGAAGGGATCATGCTTTTGGCCTCCAGCGACCTGTCCCATTTCCATTCCCAGGCCGAAGCCAAGAAGCTGGACCAGAAGGTGGTCAAGGGCATCGAGAGCTACGATCCCGAAAAACTGGCCGGGGACCTGGCCTTTGAGAAATGCGAGGCCTGCGGGGGCGGGCCCATAGTGACAGTGATGATCGCCTGCAAACTGCTGGGAGCGGATAAGGGCGTGGTCTATGATTACCGGACCTCGGGCGATGTAACGGGTGAGAAGGAACAGGTGGTGGGGTATCTGGCCGCGGGGCTCTACAAGGCACAGGAGCCGATGGAATAAAAAATGGGCAATTTAAAAAATACGGAAATAGTGGGCGGGTTGAGCTCGGAAGAGAAAAAAGAGCTTTTCCGGATCGCTCATTTGTCCATCGAGGCCGAGGTCAGGGGACTGCCCAAGCCGAAACTCGCTCCGCTGACCCCGAGGCTGTCCGAACTGCGCGGGGTGTTCGTAACCCTGAAGGAGCAGAGGCAGCTGCGGGGCTGCATTGGCTACATTGAGGGCATCAAGCCGCTGTATCTGGCGGTGGCCGAGATGGCGGTGGCCGCGGCGGTAGACGATCCGCGCTTTCCCGGGGTCGCGGAAGCAGAACTGCCGCATTTGGAATACGAGATCTCGGTGCTGACGCCGAAAAGGCAGATAGGTTCTCCGGAAGAATTCATTCCCGGCCAGCACGGGATAATAGTACAGCGGGGCGGGCGCTCCGGGGTGTTTTTGCCGCAGGTGGCGGCCGAGGAGGGCTGGAACCGGGAGGAGACCTTGAATTATCTCTGCGCCCACAAGGCGGGCCTGCCGGCCGGGGCCTGGAGGGAGAAGGAGACGAAGTTGTTTATCTTCGAAGCTGAAGTGATCGAGGAAAATATTAAATAAATAAACGCTGATGAGTAAAGCAAAAAAAATAATTATAATAGCTTGTGCTATAGTTTTAATGGTTGTTGTTGCGTTTGTGACAATAGGTTATCTTGTCTTTCGGGGTATGTATGGGAACGAATTCGTAAAAGAGGTATACATCCCAGGTACAAAATATAAGGCTGTTGCCTTTGTCGGAAATGGTGGAGCTACAACTGCATTTAGCACGTGTGTGTCATTTCTTGATACAGCTGATTGCCTAACCGATAGCGATCGAGGGAATGTTTTCAATAGTTACCGAAGCAATAAAATTGATATTACTTTATCTAAGGATACTATTAAGATTGAACACGATGGAGATGAAAAAGAAACTAGATATAAACAACAATATTCAGGAGTAATAATTAAAGTTTCTAAGGCTACTACACCCGCATCAAACGGCAGGTCTAAAAATACAGTTTGGCAAAGATATGAGGTTTTAAGGGGTGAGGTAGATAATATTGTAAGTGAACAGGACAATCTTGTAAAGTTAAAGGGGTTGCAATTTCACGATAAAAACAGGGGTCAGAGAATCTATTTAGATTCGTTAAATATATTTATCAGAAGAACTGGTGGAGGATTCTACAAAGTAAAAAAACTATCTAAATTTGATTGGAATCCCTTTATATCGCCTAAATCGGTTACTAAAGTAAAGAAACCATCAAGCATCCTTGTGGAGTACAATGCGTTTTTATTGAAACACAATATCCTTAAAATGTATTGGGATGAGAACGAAGTATGTTACATGAAGATTGGTGAAAATGGTGATTGGTTGTGGTTTTCAGTAAATGAAAAAGATAGCGATTATATATGTAAAACATTTGAGACAAGTATTGGTCGTGCTTATACGGAGCACGATAATCAAGTATATATTATTAACAGCCACTGGAAATATTGCATAGAGTTAAAATAGTTTATGCGCGACAATCAAATAATCGAAACCATGACCGGGCTGGCCGAAAAGCTTGGCCTATCCATCAAATTCGACGAGTTCGACGGCCGGGGAGGCTGGTGCAAGCTCAAGGGCACCGAGAAGATCATCATCAACAAGCGGATGATGCCCAAGGAGCAGACCCGGGTGCTGGCCCAGATCCTGGCCCGGTATCCCACCGAGGAGCTGGCCATGCCGCCCCGTGTCCGCCAGCTGATAGACGACGCCAAGGAGGAATTGCCGGAAAAAGAAGAACAGCAGACCGAATCGGAGGCCGAGGGAAAATGAGCCTGTCCAGCTGCCGGGAATGCAAAAAAGAGGTCAGCCCCAATGCCCGGAGCTGCCCCCACTGCGGCGCTCCCCAGCCGGCCAACCAGGCCTGGAACGGGTGGGGCTTCGACTGGAAATCCAAAGCCTCCTACTACGGCTGGCCGCTGGTCCACGTCTCGGTCGGCAAGGACCGGAACAGCAAGCTCAGGGTGGCCAGGGGCTGGGTGGCCATCGGGCAGTTCGGCATAGGCGCTATCACCATCGCCCAGTTCGGGGTGGGGATAGTGTTCGGCTTCGGGCAGATAATCCTGGGAACCACGGCCATCGCCCAGATCGCGGTAGCCCTGCTGTTCGGGATGGGGCAGCTGGCCACCGGTTACATCGCGGTGGGACAGATCGTTTTCGGATACTACGGCCTGTGCCAGGCCGGCTGGGCCGCCCACCTCTGGAGCCAGAAATTCAGGGACCCGGAAGCGGTGCGGTTCTTCAAACAGCTGGCGGAATATGCCGGGTCAACTATCCTAAGGAGCAGATGAAATGAGAACAGCCGGTTACATCATTGCCGCCATCCTGATATTTTTCGGGGTGCTGTTCCTGATGTCTGCCCGGGCCGAGTACACCGCCAATCCGGGAAGCCGGATCATCACCGGGCTGGCCCTGATGGGGGGCGGGATCGCCATCGCCGTGATGCTCAAAAAAAACCAGCCCAAACCGGCCCAAAAGATCGAGATAGTCCAGAAGATAGACCTGGCCGGGAAGTCTTTGCCCGAACAGATGAAGTGCAAACAATGCGGGGCTCCGCTCTCCAAGGATACTGTGACAGTGAAGGAAGGGGCGGTGTTCATCAACTGCCCCTACTGCCAGAGCACCTACCAGATAACCGAAGAGCCTAAATGGTGAAAAGATGAACATAGAAGATCAGGCCAGACATTATTTCAACAATGGCTACAACTGCGCCGAGTCGGTGCTATTGTCAGTCTGCGGTCAGATGGGATATGATT
Organism: bacterium UBP2_UBA5202; assembly: GCA_002412795.1. Lineage (GTDB taxonomy): Bacteria > Edwardsbacteria > AC1 > AC1 > EtOH8 > UBA5202. Next base: position 69,111 of record DHVS01000011.1, read on the forward strand.
CCAAAGAATATGGGATATGCATACCCCGGGTGGCCACCGGCTTTGGCGGGGGCATCGCCCGCAAAGGCGGAATATGCGGGGCATTGTCCGGCGGATTGATGGCCCTGGGTCTGGCCCTGGGAAGAGACAATGCCCAGGAAAGCCGGGATCCCTGTTATCCGGCGGCCGACCAGTTCTACAACGAATTCGTGGAAAGGTTCGGCCACTCCACCTGCCGGGAACTGACCGGGCTGGACATGAAGAACGAGCCGGACCGCAAAAGGTACATGGACGTCATCCACCAGGAGCGGTGCAACCCTATGGTGGCCTGGTCGGCCGGGAGGGTGATGGAGTTGATCGGGGAGCATTCCCAGGGAAAGCCTGGGCTGGCCTGAATCCTTTTATCAAAGAAACATCCCGGGGGCGTTCTGACAAAGCGGCCCCTTTATTTATTCGCTGATATGAGCCATTTACCGACCACCAAAAAAGAAATGCAAACCCTGGGCTGGGATCAATGCGACGTGATCCTGGTCACCGGCGACGCCTATGTAGACCACCCTTCGTTTGGCGCGGCGGTGATCGGGCGGGTGCTGGAGGACCAGGGTTTCAAGGTGGGCATCATCGCCCAGCCGGACTGGCGCAGTCCCGCCGATGTCATGCGGCTGGGGAGGCCCCGGCTGTTCTTCGGGGTCACCTCCGGGAACATAGACAGCATGCTGCACCATTACACCGCCAACAAAAAACTGCGGCACGACGACCCCTATTCCCCCGGAGGCCGCCACGGCCTGCGCCCCAACCGGGCGGTGATAGTCTATTCCAACCTGATCAGACAGTCATATAAGGATGTTCCCATCGTGCTGGGCGGGATAGAGGCATCCCTGCGGCGGCTGGCCCACTATGATTACTGGGACGATGCGGTGCGGCGTTCCATCCTGTTCGACGCCAAAGCCGACCTGCTGGTCTACGGGATGGGGGAGAGGGCGGTGGGCAGGATAGCTCAACTGCTGAATACTGAAGAAGGCCCTTCGACAGGGGCTTCAGCAAGCTCAGTCGAGCCGCTCAGGGCAAGAAGGCAGAATATCGAATTGATGAACGTGCCGGGGACAGCGGTCATAGTTCGTGACTCGGAGCTTCCGAAATTCGGAACTTCGGAATATGCCGAGCTGCCGTCGTTCGAGGAAGTGTCAACCTCAAAGGAAGCCTTCAACCAGGCTTTCGTCATTGCGTCCAGTGAGGCCAATCCGCATTTTGGGAAAAGGCTGCTGCAAAAGCATGGTGACCGTTATCTCTTGGTCAATCCGCCAGCACAGCCACTGAGTTCCGAAGAATTAGATGCGGTCTATTCCCTGCCATATCAGCGCAAAGCCCATCCTTCATATAAAGAACCGGTTCCGGCCCTGGAAACGGTCAAATACTCAATCACTTCCCACCGGGGCTGTTACGGCGGCTGCAGTTTCTGTACCCTGTATTTTCATCAGGGCCCTGTCATCCAGTCGCGCAGTTCCCAGTCTGTCGTAGACGAGATAAAAATGCTGGCTAAAGACAATAACTTCAAAGGCATCATCAGCGACATCGGCGGGCCGACCGCCAACATGTACGGCACCGGCTGCAAGGTCAATGGCCGGGAAAAGTTCTGCCGGAAACCCAGCTGTCTGGCTCCGCAGCTGTGCGAAAACCTGAAACCGGGACAGCATCCCAGCGTCAAGCTCTGGCGCGAAGCATTGAAGGTACCGGGGGTCAAAAATATCTTCGTGGCTTCCGGGGTGCGCTACGACCTGGCTCTGCACGACCGCAAATATCTGAAGGAACTGATACAAAAGCACACCGGGGGGCATCTTAAGGTAGCTCCGGAACACTGCTCGGCCACCGTCCTGAAACAGATGAACAAGCCGGGAATCGGCACTTTCGTAGAATTCCTGAAGATCTTCCGGCGGCTGAGCAGGCGGGAACAGTATCTGGTGCCGTACCTGATCTCCAGCCACCCGGGCTGCAGGTACGATGATATGCTGGAACTGAAGCGTTTCCTTAAAAAGAACGGCCTGGCGGTGGAACAGGTCCAGGATTTCATCCCCCTGCCCATGACCGCCTCGGCCGCCATGTACCACACCGGGAGGAATCCCTATACCGGGGAGGAGCTTTTTGTGGAGCGCAGCGCCGCCGGCAAGCTGAGGCAGCGGTATGCACTGGAGGCCGCCAGGGGCGATCAGTGGGAATGGATCGGAAAACCGGAGGATGGAAAAGATAGCCCGGGCCGGATCATGAAAAAGCGCAAACACACAAAGAGGTAGCGGCCGATGATATACCTGAAAAAGATCAAACCGGGATCCTCCGAGGACAAACTGGAGAAGCTGGTCAAGGAAAGGCTCACGGCGGGGGCCGACAAAAAGGAGATCGACCGCCGGATATGGGACCTGTTCGGCGGGGAGTACTGCGTGATGTTCACCGATCTTTCCGGATTCTCCCGCAACGTGGCCCAGTTCGGGATAATTCACTTCCTGCAGACCATTTACCAGTCGGAATGCGTCCTGGCGCCGGTAATTGATGAGAACGACGGCTTGGTGCTCAAGTTCGACGGGGACAGTCTGCTGATCGTCTTTCGGGACGTGCCCCAGGCGATTACCGCCGCCGTCGCCATGCAGAGGAAACTCAAAACGTTCAATATGGACAAGTCCGAGGAGGAAAAAGTGCTGCTCTGTGTCGGGCTGGGTTACGGCCCCATGCTGAGGATAGGGGATTCGGACATCTTCGGGGCCGAGGTCAACGCGGCCAGCAAGCTGGGCGAGGACGTGGCGGGATCCGGGCAGATCCTGGTCACCGAGAGCGTCAGAAAGAAGGCCGGCGATATTCCAGGCATCTCATTTGAGAAGGTTGCCCAGGCCCCCGCCTGGATGGGCAAGGCTTTTGACTTGAAGTATAACTCATAAAAGGGGAATCGCATGATAAAGACAAGTAAATCCCAAAAATCAATCATAAGAAAACCGGCCAAGAATAGATGGTCCAAAGGCCTATACAAGAAGATGATCATTGATCAGAGAAAATTTATGTGGGAACCGGAATACGTTGCCCTTATAGCTAAATGGGTAGGTTTCAAACCGGGCCAGACGGTGGTTGATGTGGGTTGTGGCTTGGGATATCTAGGAACGTTATATTGGCCTCATTTTGGCAAGAATGGTAAATATTGCGGAGTGGATGTCAGCCCGAAGCTGGTAGCCCAGGCCAAGAAGTTGTCCCATAACTGGGCCAAAAGCGGAGAAACGGAATTCAAGATTGGGGACGCTTATAAATTGCCATATCCCGATAAGTTCGCGGATGTAGTAATGTGTCAGACCCTGTTGATGCACTTGGCCGATCCGCAGAAGGCCGTGAATGAGATGTATAGGATATTGAAGCCGGGCGGGACCGTGCTGTGCAAAGAGCCGGATAATCTGTCCTGGTCTTTACAGCACGCTCTCACGTCACTTCCGGAATTACCAGTGGAGGATGAAATGTTTTTCCGGAAAATAGATTTTATTTATACCCAGGGCAGGGCAAATTTGGGGCAGGGTTATTTTAATGCTGCCCCACGGGTACCGCTGTGGCTGAAAGCTGCCGGGTTCAGCCAGATTGACGCCAAGATAGCAAGCCAGGCATCGCTCGGGGTCCCGCCGTATGAAACGCCCAGGCAAAAGCATGAAATCGCCGAGAGGAAGGAATCGATTCGTAGTAGCAAGGAGCCCAGTTATAAAAAACAGGCAAATGAACACTTCAGAAAAACATTTTTTGCCGGGGGAGGAACCCAGTCTGATTATGATAAGTACCTGAAATTGCGTAAAAAAAATAGGCCAAGGAAAAAACTTTATGAACAACAGATAAAGAATGGTTCATATTATTGGTTCAACGCCCGGCAGCTTTTTGCAATAAAGGGAAATAAACCACGATAGTACATTGTAAACGTTAGAAGATCTCAAATCCAACAAAATTGAGAGGCAACTATGAGAAAACCAGCCAAGAACAAATGGTCCAAGGGGGAATATAAGCGGGCTATCATCGATCAGCGAAAATATCTATGGGAACCGGAATACGTGGCCCTGCTGGCCAAATGGGCGGGGTTCAAACAGGGCCAGACCGTGGTTGATGTGGGATGCGGGCTGGGGTATCTGGGAACCCTATACTGGCCGTTTTTCGGCCGGGGCGGCAAATATTGCGGGGTGGATGTTAGCACCAAACTTGCGACGCAGGCCAAGAAGCTGTCGTTACATTGGGCTAAAGGCGGAAAAACTGAATTTAAAACTGGGGACGCTTACAAACTGCCCTACCCCGACAATTATGCCGATGTGGTCATGTGCCAGACCCTACTGATCCACCTTTCCGATGCCCAAAAAGCCATAAATGAAATGTTCCGGATATTGAAGCCAGGAGGTGTAGTTTTATGCAAGGAACCGGACAATCTATCCATGTCTTTGCAGCATACCATTACTTCGTTGCCTGAATTACCGTTAGAGGATGAGTTGTTTTTCCAAAAGGTTGCGTTCATAAGCAACAAGGGGAATGCGGCCTTGGGTTTGGGATATTATAATGCTGCCCCTCGTGTTCCCTTATGGCTTAAAGAAGCAGGATTCAAAAAAATAGATGCGCGGATAAACAGTTATTTGATGCTGGGTATCCCGCCATATGAGACAGAAAAACAAAAATATGCCATTGAGTACAGGCAAAAACTGCAAAAACTGTATGATACGCCTAATGAGAAGAGAAAAGACAACTATGAATTCAAGAAAATATTTTTTGCCGGGGGAGGAAATAGGTCCGATTATGTCAAATACATGAAATTAAAAAGAAAGTACAAACCAAGAAATGATTTGTATAAACAGCAGGTAAAGGACGGCACCGCTTATTGGTTTTGTTCCAGTCAATTTTTTGCCATAAAAGGAAGCAAGCCAAAATAAATCGAACAATTCAGATAGAGGGTAGATCAACTATGTCTGAACAAAAGCCCCCTTCTTTGTGGAACCGCAATTTCCTCCTCCTCTGGCAGGGCCAGCTGGTCTCCTCGCCGGGCGACAATTTTTACGCCATCGCCCTGGGATTCTGGGTGCTGGAGAATACCGATTCCACCGGCCTGATCATGGAGTAAATTCCAATAAACCAAACTTGAGTCAGTTAAAATATTCCCATGTGCCTTACCCCGAAAATAATTGAAACCATCAACTCCGCCGGCCGGCTTTACGAGGTGGGCGGGGCGGTGCGCGACCGCATCCGTCATTCTCTTGATACATTGGGAAACATAGATCAGACAAGGTTTACCCAATTCCAGCCGGAAGAGGTGGATTACCTGGTGACCGGCATAACGATGGACGAGCTGGCCAAACTTCTCAAGCAGTTCGGCCGGGTGGAAGTGGTGGGAAGATCCTTTGGTATCATTAAATTTAAATTGCAGACTGCAAAAGGCAAATTTAAAACCTTTGACATTGCCCTGCCGCGCAGGGAGCAAAGCACCGGGCCGGGGCACAGGGATTTTGCGGTGGAATACGATCCCGGTATTCCGGTGGAGCAGGACCTGGGGCGGAGGGACTTTACCGTCAACGCTATCGCTCTGCAAATTAAAAAATCAGAAGGCAGAAGGCAAAATTTGGAACTGACAGACCCTTGTGGTGGAGTTGAAGACATCAGAAACAAGTTGATGCGGATGGTCTCGCCAAACTCCTTTGCCGAGGACCCCCTGCGGATGCTCCGGGCCTGCCAGTTTGCAGCCCGGATGGGATTCTCGGTGGAACAAAATACCTTCAAGGCCATTAAAAAGAACGCCGAACTTATCTCCACGGTTTCCCCGGAAAGGGTGCAGCAGGAACTGAACAAGATGCTGCTGTCCGATCAGCCGTCCATCGGCCTCTGGCTGATGCAGCGCAGCGGAATGCTCAAAGCAATGCTGCCCGAACTGGAACAGGGCGCGGACGTCACCCAGCCCGGGGGGTATCACCGCTATAAGGTCTTTGAACACTCCATCAAGACCGCGGACTTTGCGCCCAAAACCTTGGAACTACGTTTGGCGGCCCTGTTGCACGACGTGGCCAAGCCACAATGCCGGGAGGCCGTGGAAGGCGGGGCCCATTTTTACGGTCACGACAAACTGGGGGCAAAAATGGCCGGGGAGATTTTGGCCCGGCTGAAATACTCAAATCAGATAATTGAAAGAGTCACCGGGCTTATCGCCAAACACATGTTCGCCGTGCCGGAGACCGGCAAGGGTTTGAGGAGGCTGATCTCCAAGACCGGACTGGAGGGCCTGGACGACCTGATCGAGCTGCGCCGGGCCGACATCCTGGCCCAGGGTATGGAGGGTGATACGGGTTACCTGGAATCCTTCAAGCAGGCCGTCAAAGAGGAACTCGGCAAAAAGCCGGCCTTTTCCATCAAGGACCTGAAAGTAAACGGAAACGACCTGATGAAGGAACTGGGCCTTGCTCCGGGGCCGGAAATGGGACGGATATTGAAACAGCTTTTTGAAATGACGCTGGAAAACCCCAAAAACAACCGCAAGGCATATCTTTTAAAAGAAGCCCGGCGGCTGCGTAAACCTTGACGCTGGCGGTTATATTTGTTATAATCACGGCTAAGCATGATGCAAACGGACAACAGGGGATGCAAACGGAGAGAATCGGTTTGCATCTGCATATCCCGTTTGAATCCGCAAAATCAGCGAGGGTGGCGGAACTGGCAGACGCGCCAGACTTAGGATCTGGTGCCGTAAAAGGCATGGGGGTTCAAATCCCCCCCTTCGCACCACCACATCGATTGTATGAGCCGCAATCGATGGAATTTATAATTAAAAATCAGTAATTCTAAATTGATATAATTAAGGAGACGTTTTGAAGGTCGAGTTAAAGGAGCCAAAGGTCTGGCAGCGTGTTTTTGAGATCGAGGTGCCTGGGGAGCAGGTCAAGGCCGCCATCGAAGAGCTTTATCTGGACTACAGCCGCAATGCCAAGATTCCCGGGTTCCGGCCGGGCAAGGTCCCGCGCACCGTGCTGGAGGCCCGCTTCGGCAAGGGTATCGAGGCCGAGGCCATCGAGCGGCTGGTGCCGGAGTCCTACGAAAAGGCCCTGGTGGACCACAAGATCGTGCCCATCAACCGGGCCGAGATCTCGGACCTGGACTTCACCCCCGACCGGAGCATCAAGTTCAAGGCCACCTTTGAGGTGCTGCCCCCGGTTGCCCTGAAGCAATACAACGGCCTGCCGGCCACCAAGCGCCTGCGCAGGATTTCCGGCCTGGACGTGGACCGGGAGATAGAATACCTGCAGGGCCTGTATGCCGAATACAAGCAGACCGGGAATCCGGCCAAAAACGGCGACCGGCTGATCATAGATTTTGTGCCGCTGTCGGGCCTGGACAATCCCGAAAAATCCAAGGGCGAGAACTACCCGGTGGATCTGGGCACCCCCCAGGTGCTGCCGGAGTTCAATAAGAACCTGATCGGGACCAAAGCCGGGGACATAAAGGAGATCACCGTAAAATACCCCGACGATTACCAGGGCGGCGGGCTGGCCGGCAAGGAAGCGGTGTTCAAGGTCACGGTCAAGGAAGTGCGGGAAAAGCACCTGCCGTCCCTGGACGACGAATTTGCCAAGAAGGTCAGCGAGTACCAGACCATAACCGAGCTGAAGGAAAAGATCAAGAACGGGCTGGAGTCCCGCTCCAGCGCCGAGGCCGCCGAGGGGGTGAGGGTGCAGGTGCTGCAAAAGATGATAGAGGACAACCCGCTGGAACTGCCCCAGTCGCTGGTGACAGGAGAGCTGGAAAAGATGGTGGCCGACGCCAAGGAGCGCCATCACCGCCAGCACAAACACCAGACCGGCAAAGAGTGCCAGGACTGTCCCGATGACGCCAAGCTCAAGGAGCAGTACCTGCCCATCGCCGAGTGGAAGATAAAAGAGGAACTGCTGCTGGCCGAGGTGGCCCGGCAGGAAAAGATAGAGGTCTCCCAGGCCGATTTGGATGAATCCTTCGCCGACCTGGCCCGCTATTACCGCAAGACCGCCGAGGAGATCAAGGCCACCTTCAGTTCCAGCCAGGACCGGCTTGACGACCTGAAGGACAGGATAGCAGTGACCAAGGCCGGTAAGCTGGTGGCCGAAGCGGCCGCGGTCAAGGAAGAATTCATCGAGGGGCCCAAGTAGGACACCCACCCACGCTTGCGTCCCGCCACACTTCGACCATAACTTGGCAGGTTCCGTCAGGCGGCTCAGTGTCCGGCGGGGCTTCAGCGCGCAGGCACTAAAGACACGAAAATTATCCAACAACCTCATACCCGTGAAAACGGGAATTTAAAAGAGGAAAAACAATGAGCTTAGTCCCATTTGTGATCGAGCAGAGCGGCCGCGGCGAGCGGGCCTACGACATCTATTCCCGGCTGCTAAAGGACCGGATCATCTTCATCGGTTCACCCATCGACGACGTGGTGGCCAACCTGATCATCGCCCAGCTGCTGTTCCTGGAGGCCGAGGACCCGGAAAAGGACATCCAGTTCTACATCAATTCCCCCGGGGGCTCGGTCACCTCGGGCATGGCCATCTACGACACAATCCAGTACATCAAGTCCGACGTGGTCACCATCTGCATGGGGATGGCCGCCAGCATGGGAGCCCTGCTGCTGGCCGCCGGCGCCAAGGGCAAACGCTTTGCCCTGCCCAATTCACGGATCATGATCCACCAGCCTTTGGGCGGGGTGCAGGGCCAGGCCACCGACATCGACATCCACGCCAAGGAGATCCTTTTGATCCGGGAGAAGCTCAACGGCATCCTGGCCCACCACACCGGGCAGTCGGTGGAGAGGATAGCCAAGGACACCGACCGGAATTTTTGGATGTCGTCCGACGAGGCCAAGGAATACGGGATTATTGACGATATCATGAAGACCAGGATCCACGCATTGAAGAATGAAGATAAAAAGTAACCGGTTCCTGGAGCATAAAAGCCGCCCCGCTGAAAGCAGGGCGGCTTTGTTTTGTCCTTGCTTTTAAGCACCCCTCGTTGTAAAATACTTATCTATGCGCATTACCATTTTCACATCCCTTTTCATCGCGCTCTTGGCGGGCTGTCTCTTTGCCGGGCCGATCGACATCGTCCGCTTGAAATACGGCGGCGGAGGCGACTGGTACAACGATCCCGAGGGAGAGCTAAACCTCCTAAAGGAGTTCTCGGCCCGTACCGGGACCAGCGTCAAGGCCGAAAAGGTCTCGCTCTCGGCCGCCGATGAAGACCTGTTCCTGCACCCCTTTTTGTACATCACCGGGCACGGGGAGATAAAGTTTACGGCCCGCGAAGTGGAGCGGCTGAGGCTGTTCCTGGTTTCTGGCGGCTTCCTCTATGCCGACGACGACTACGGGATGGATGTTTCCTTCCGCCGGGAGCTGAAGCGGGTCTTCCCGGAATCCGAACTGCAGGAACTCCCGCCGGATTTTCCGCTATTCACTTGTTATTATGATCTCTCCGCCGGACTGCCCAAGATCCACGAACACGAAAAGGGGAGGCCCAAAGCCTACGGCTTATTTTATCAGGGGCGGCTGGTGGTCTGCTATACCTTCAACACCAACATCTCCGACGGCTGGACCAACAACCACAACGATCCGGCCGAAAAAAGGGAAGAGGCGTTCAAGGTGGGCATCAACATCCTGTGGTATGTATTGACCAGGCCTTGAAGTAAATAGTGACAGACAATAACAACATAGGGACTGTAAAGTCAGGACTGAAAGAGGCCGGTCAGAGATACAGAATTTCTCTGCTCAGAAAACAGCTTTGGCTGGCGGCGCTCCTTTCCCTGGGCTGGTTGCTTTTTTGGCATTGCTTGGATGTGCTGCTGATCTTGCCTTCCGGCGCCAGGTCTTTTACGGCCCGGTCTTCGCTGTCCCTGGCCGCAGCCGGCGTCATCTACCTGCTGTATCACCTGTTCAAACCGGTCTCCCCTAAAACGATCGCCGCCATGATCGAAGCCAGGGAACCAAGCTTGCGCCAGGAACTGTCCACCGCCCTGCAATGGGAGGATGCCCAACAGTCCATAGAAGGCTATTCCCCAGACCTGTTGCAGGCCTTGCAGGACAAAATGACAAAAGCGCTGGACCAGCTGGATCACAAGAAAATATTTCCCGGGCCGGCACGAAAACTAAAAACAACCGCTATGGTATTGGCAGTGGTCATGGCTTTGGCCCTGCTGATCTGGCCGGGTTCCTGCAAACTAACCTGGCAAAGGTTCCATGATTCCAACGGCATCTGCGGCGACTGGGACGGGGTCGAGATTCTGCCCGGTCATGCCCGGCTGGCCCGGGGGGAAACCTTTACGGCGGAGTTGTCTTCAGCCAACCCGGTTGGTTCGAGGTTTGACCTGCTGATCCAAGAACACAGCCGGTCTCAGAAAATAAAATTCCAGGATGCCGGCAACGGCAGTTTGTCCGCCAGGATGGAGAATGTCAGCCAAGCCTTTGGCTACCGCATCATCCAGGGCCGCAGACAGAGCGCAGGATATTCAGTTCAGGTCTACCAGCCCCTGACCCTGAGCGATCTGAAACTGGAGATATCTCCCCCGGCCTATACCGGCATCCGTCCTTATACTCAGGAGAACGACGCCAGCATTACCGCGCCCAGGGGAACCAGAGTATCACTGACCGCCCGGGCCAGCCAGCCCCTGCAGACGGCCGGGATGATCCACGACGACGGTTTGGTAAGCGAGGCCCAGGAAATAAAAGACAGTCTTTTCAAACTGAGTTTCAAGGTTCAAAAAATTTCACGATATCATCTTTGGGCCAAAGGCGGTACCGGGGACACCCTGTTGCACGGACTGGAATATACCATCACCGCGCTGGAGGACTTGCGGCCCGCCGCCGAGATCCTGGCCCCGGCCGATGACAGCCCCCTTCCCGAAGGGATGCTGGCGGAGATCCAGCTTCGTTTTTCCGACGATTATGGATTGAGCCGGGCCGTGCTTCATGTCCAGGACACTCAGTTCGAGAAGCTCTACCAGCTAAAAATACACCCTGCAGTTTCCGACACCCGGATATTCTTTACCTGGAACAGTTCCGAATCATTCCTGCTGCCGGGCGACTCGGTGCTTTACTGGGCCGAGGCCTGGGACAACGACGCCGTCAGCGGCCCCAAAAGTGCAAAGTCCAAAATTCAGAAATTCCGGGTGCCCTCCAGGGAAGAATTTTTCAAGTCGGCGGCCCAGGCCGACTCGGCCTATCAGCAGAACCTGGATCAGGCCCAAAAGCAGAACCAGTCCCTAAAACAGGAGATGGAGCGCTTAAGCCAGGCGGTGAAGGAGAACCGCAAGATGGATTGGCAGCAGAAGGCCGCGGTGGAGGAGGCCCTGAAGAAGCAGGAGGAACTGGTGGGCCGGATGGAGCAGACCGCCGAGCAGGCCCGTCAGGACGTGAAAAAGGCCCAGGGCTTCAAGTTCGATCCCCAGACGGTGGAGAAACTGGCCGAGCTGAAAGAACTCTTTGACCAGGTGGCCAGCGAGGAGATGCGCCGGTCGATGGAGCAGATGCAGCAGGCTCTTCAGAACATGGACCGGAAACAGATAGAGAAGGCCCTGGAGAATTTCAAGCTGTCCCAGGAAGACTTTCAGCAAAAACTGGATGCGGCCATCGCCTCGCTTAAGGAACTCAAGCAGGAGAGGATGCTGTCCCTGCTCAAGCAGGAGGCGGACCGGATGGCGGCCGAGCAGAAGGCGGTCAAGGACAGTCTGGCAAAAGATCCCGGCAAAGAAGCCTCAAGCAACCTCAAACAAAGACAGGAACAACTGGCCAGGGACCTGGAAACCTCCCTGCAGCAGATGAATGAACTGTCAAAACAGATGGACGAGGGAAACCGCGAGGCTTCGCAGAAGATGCAGCAGGCCATGCAGAAGGCTCAAGTACAGAAGACCGCCCAAAAGATGCGCCAGGCCGGGCAGAAGATGGAATCCAAGCAGAACCGGGAAGCACAGGAGCTGCAGCAGGAAGCGTTGACCGACCTGACCGAACTGTCGGCCGGACTGCAGAGCGCCAGGAACACCATGGGCTCCCAGCGCAGCCAGGCGGCCTCAAAGGCCATGCGGGACAAGGCCAGGGAACTTATAAAACTTTCCCAGCAGCAGGAACAGCTGAACCAGAGGATTCAAAATAGTTCGGACGACCAGGCCGAGCTGGCCTGGAGACAGCAGGTCTTGCAGAGGCAGGCGGCCAGGGTCAAACAGAAATTGGACGAACTGACCCGGAAGAACTTTTTGCTTTCGCCCCAGGCGGCCCAGGCCCTGCAGGAGGCCGGCAAGCAAATGGAGAACTCCGCCCAGTCCCTTTCCGAAGGCCGGGGCCAGCAGGCCGGAACCAGCGGCAAGACGGCCCAGGGTCTGCTGAACCAGTCGGCCGCGGCGTTGATCCAGTCCTCCTCCAAAAGCGGCGGGTCCTCGGGGTCCGGCGACATGCTGGGCGACCTGGAGGGCATGTCCGGGATGCAGCAGAACATCAACCAGGCCAGCCAGGGGCTGATGCCCATGCCGGGAGGGGAGCAGGGCGGGATGTCTCAAGCCGCCCGCAGCCAGATGGCCCGGCTGGCCGCCGAGCAGGAGGCGGTGCGCCAGGGGATGGAGGAGTTCAACCAGAAATACGGGGGCCGGCCGGACCGGGCCGGCCAGCTGGACGACCTGACGCAGGAGATGGAGAAGGTGGTGGAGGACCTGAAGAAGAACAATGTCAGCCGCCAGACCATAGAGCGGCAGGAGAAGATCTTGGCCAGAATGCTTTCGGCCGGGCATTCATTAAAGGAACAGGACACCTCGCCCCAGCGGCAGGCTCAGCCGGGGGAATACCAGGCGCCGGGCCGGCCGGCAAAACCGAACCAGGGCGACCCGGCCTGGAAGAATCTGCCGGACTGGAGAAACCAGCCGTATCCGTTGGAATACAGGGAACTGCTGGAGAAGTATTACCGGTCGCTGGGTCAGTGACAGACATTTGCCACCAAGACACAAAGACACAAAGCTAAAAGAAAATGTCTCATAAAATCCATATAATAATAATCTTATTGCTGACCACAGCGTTTGCACGGGCCCAGAAGCCGATTCAAAAGCCCGACCAAAAACTTTGGCAGGAGGCCGCGGCTTTGGCCAAGGCCGGCCAGCATCCCGCCGCGCTGGAAAAATACCAGACCGTCTTAAAACCGGTCAAGGACCAAAACCTCTTCCGGCAGGCGGCCACCACATTACAGAACAGCGGGGCCAAGGACGAGCACCTGAAGCTCTATCTTTGGAGCCGCAAAACCCTGAAGAACAAAAAAGCCTTTGCCCGGGAGCTGGCCGAGATCTACTCGGCCCAATTAAGCTACCCCCAGGCCTTGCCGGAATGGGCCGTAACTTTTGAAACCCTGCCCGATATCGCCCGGCTTAAGATAGAAGAGATCGCCCCGGTGTTCGGTTACCTGCCCGCCGCCAAACTGCTGGAGGATGCCGGCGAGTCCAAGAGCGACGCCTGGCAGGCCCTGCTGTCAGGACTTTACCTTAAAGGCTCCGATCTTAAGCGGGCCTGGGACCGCTGCAAAAGGATCTCCGACAAAAATGTTTCGGGAACGATCTTGCGGCGGCTTTTGAATTCCCCCGGCCTTTCCTCCAACCTGGCCATTGACATCGTAACTGAATACATCTCCCAAGTGCCCCCGGACAAGAATTACTGGCAGCACCGTCTGGCCGGACTGCTGGCAGAGAACGGCCAAACCGACAAGGCCGAGCAGGTCTACCGCAGCATGAATGACGGCCGGGCCGGGCTGGAGCTGTCCCGTCTGTTGCTGGAGCAAAGCCATAAGCCGGGCGAAGCGCTGGAGATCGTCAAAAGCAGACAAAGATCATGGACCGATTCCCTTAAAACCGAAGGCCAGTTCCTAAAGGCCCGCTGCTACATAGCCCTGGACCTGCCCGACAGCGCCAGGGCGGTCTATTCTGCCCTCAGCGATTCCACCAAACCGGTAAAGGTGCGCCAGCCGGCCCTCTTCCATTCCGGGGAGCAGTCCCTGATGAACGGAGACTTTGACGGCGCCCTGGCGTTCTACCGGCAGGCGGCGGCCCTGGGTTCGGACAATGACGTGGTCAACGATGCCCTGTCACGATTACTCTTGATTAGTGACCATAAAACTGATAAAATAAATCTTTTACAGGAATGGGCCAAAGGATTCAAACTCCAATCCCAGTTCAGGTATCCCCAGGCGGTGGCGTCCTATAAACAGGTGATCCAAAGCGACACTTTTGGCCAGCTGGCCGACCTGTCCCTGAACAGCTTGGCGGGAATTTCCTTAAGCGCCCGGGATCATAAAAAAGCGGCCGAATACTGGGGCAGGCTGTTCAGCACCTCAAAAGATTCCTCACTGGCGGCCGAGGCCTGCTACCAGCGGGGCCTGCTGCTTAGGGACAGGCTGTCCGACCCCAAGGAAGCGCTTAAGTGCTGGGAGGAAGGGGTCATCAAATATCCGGCCACCTCCTGGGCCGAGTTGATGCGCGAGGAACTGGGCAAGGGGACCAAGCACTAAATGCACATTTCAAAATTCAAAGTGCAAAACTTAAAATACCAGGCATTACTACTTTAATACTCCGTACATTAATACTTTTAAAATATAAAAAATTAAGGAACCATCATGGCTAAAGAGCACAAGCTTTTAATGAACCCCAAGTCGATCTGGGAGACAGCCAAGGAAAGCGACAAGAAGAATTTCTTTGCCCTGGCCAAGGACTATTCGGTCTTTTTGGATGAGGGCCGGACCGAACGGCTGGCGGTGGAGTTTTTGACCCGGCTGGCCCAGAAGCACGGCTTCGTCCCGCTGGAGAAACAGAAAAAATGGCAGGCCGGGGCCCGGGTCTACGCACTCAACCATAGCAAGAACATAGTGCTGGCGGTACTGGGCAAAAAGCCCCTGGAACAGGGCGCCAACCTGATCGCCTCGCATCTGGACGCCCCCCGGGTGGACCTGAAGCAGAACCCTCTCTACCAGGACGAGGAACTGCAGATGGCCCTGCTGCGGACCCACTATTACGGCGGGGTCAAGAAATACCAGTGGGTCAACGTTCCGCTGGGGCTGTTCGGCCGGGTGATCCGCCGGGACGGCACTTACGTGGACGTAGCACTGGGCAAGCACCCGGACGATCCCTGCCTGGTGATTCCCGACATCCTGCCCCACCTCAACAAGAAGGACCAGTCCGAGCGCAAGGCCGGCGAGGTGATCAAGGGCGAGGAGATGCTTTTGATCTGCGGCGGGATCCCGGTGGCCGACCAGGACATCAAGCAGCGGGTCAAGGCCGCGGTGATGGAGCACCTGCACCGGCTGTATAAGATGGAGGAAGAGGATTTCGTCAGCGCCGAGCTGGAGGCCGTGCCGCTGACCCCGGCCCGCTTCGTGGGCTTCGACAAAAGCTTTCTGGGCGGCTACGGCCAGGACGACAAGATCTGCTCCTACACCTCGGTCCGGGCCATCTTCGACGTCAAAATCCCGGAGCGGACCGCGGTGGCCATCTGCGTGGACAAGGAGGAGATCGGCTCCGAGGGCAACACCGGGATGCAGGCCAATTTCATAATCAACTTCTTGGGCGACCTGATGGCCCTGGCCCAGCCCAAATATTCAGAAAGCAGCCTGCGCAAGTGCCTGGCCAACAGCAGCGCTCTTTCCGGCGATGTCAACGCGGCGGTGGAGCCGAACTTCAAGGGGGTGCACGAGATGTCCAACGCCTGCCGGGCCGGCTTCGGGATAGCCATCACCAAGTACACCGGCCACGGCGGCAAGGGCGGGGCCAGCGACGCCAACGCCGAGTTCGTGGGCCATGTCCGGAAAATATTCAACCGGGCCGGGGTGCCCTGGCAGGCGGCGGCCCTGGGCAAGGTGGACGAGGGCGGCGGCGGCACGGTGGCCAAGTACCTGGCCAAACACGGGATGAACGTGCTGGACTGCGGCCCGGGGCTTTTGTCCATGCACTCGCCGTTCGAGCTGGTCTCGGTGGCGGATCTGCATGCTTCGTATCTGGGGTACAAGGCGTTCCTGGTGGCGGGCTGATCAGAAGGCATTTGCGACCGGCAGACAACCATAAAACTAAAATTCCCTTGAATCCACATTCCATTTAAGCTATAATTAAAGGTCAGGGTCAAAACAAACCGGCCGGCCCTGACCTCTATCTTTTACCAAAAATCCAAGCACAAATAAGCAGCAGGGAGAAAAATTCTTATGGTCATGCAAATGATGCGCCGCAAAATGAAGGCTATCATGTGGGTAGTGGTGGTCACCTTCGTGGTGGGATTCGTCTATGTCATCATGGGCACCGGCGGCAGCCTGGGAAAAAGGCAGGACAAGCTGGCCCGGGGCATAATCGGCGAAGTGGGCGGTCAGGAGATCTCCACCCGCCAGTACCAGGAGGCCTTAAGCCGCAGCCGGGAACAGTACCGCAGCCGTTTCGGGGCCGATCCCGACGAGGCCACCTTCCGCCAGATGGAGCAGGAGACCTGGCAGGGGTTGCTGGGCTCAATGATCATGCAAAAAGCCTACCGCCAGTATGGGATCAGGATATACGACGAGGAGATAGTGGGCATCATCAGGAACCGGCCGCCCAACGAGCTGCTGCAGGACCCCCAGCTTTTGACCAACGGCCAGTTCGACATGCAGAAATACCAGTCCATAACCTCCAACCCCCAAAACCTGGCCTGGCTGGTGAATTATGAGAATCAGCTGCGGGAGCAGCTGCCCCAGCAGAAGCTGAACCTGCAGGTGCTGGCCGGGGTGCGGGTGACCGACCAGGAGATCATCAGGGCCTTTCAGGATCAGAACGAAAAGGTCAAGGCCAGTTTCATAGCTGTTGATCCGGGCAGGTACCTGAACACCAAGGAAGAGGTGGCCGCCGCCGAGATCGCGGCCTATTACAAATCCCATCAGGGTGATTTCAAGGCCCCGGAACGGGTGAAGATCTCCTTCGTGGCTTTGGCCAAGGAGCCCACCGAGCGGGACCTGGCCGAACTTAAACTGAAGATAGACGATATCTACGCCCAGGCGGTCAGGCCCGGCGCCAGCTTTGACACCCTGGCCATGGAATACTCCGAGGATCCGGGTTCGGCCCTCAACGGCGGGGACCTGGGCTTCTTTGAAAAAGAGGCCATGGACCCGGCCTTTGCCGAGGCGGCCTTCAAGCTTTCGCCCAGACAGATATCCAAGCCCTTCCAAAGCAGTTTTGGCTGGCACATCGTCAAGGTGGAAGAAAGAAAGACCGAAGCCGGAAAGCTCAAGGTAAGGGCCCGCCACATCCTGTTGCGCAAACAGCCGGGCGAGGAGACCCTGTCCCAGCTGCGCAGCAGGGCCGAGGCCCTGGCGGAACGGGCCAAAACCGAGGAATTTGAAAAGGCGGCCCAGGCCGAAGGATTGCAGGCCACGCCCACCGGCTTTTTGCCCCGGGGCTCCTTTATTCCCGGGCTGGGAGCATTCCCCGAGGCCCTCAACTTTGCCTTTGACGAAAAGGCCGGGACGGTGAGCCCGGTGATGGAGAACGAAGGAGCGCTGGTGGTGGTCCGGGTGCTGGAGAAGCGAAAGGAAGGCATTCAGCCCCTGGCCGACGTGGAACAGCGCATCAAGATGACCATCATCCGAGAACGCGCCATGGACCAGGCCAAAGCCCTGGCCCGGCAGATCAAATCTTCCATCGAAACAGGCCAGACCATGCAGCAGGCGGCGGTTGCCGCCGGGGCCAGGTTCGACACCACCGCCCTGATCACCCGCGATGACATGGTGCCGGGGGTGGGGGCCCGCAACGAATTCTTCGGCGCGGCCTTCAACCAGCCTTTGGGGGTGGTCGGCAGCCCGGTGGCCACCGAATACGGGGTATATCTGATCCGGGTGGAAAAACACCTCCTGCCCGATCAGGCCCTGCTCAGCCAGCAGGCGGCCCAGATAGCCCAGCAGCTTCTGCAGGCCAAACAGCGCCAGGCCATGCAAGAGTGGTATAACTATTTCCAGAGCGGGCTGAAGATCCGGGATTACCGGGTTTCGGGGATGTAGGGCAGGGGACATTTTACAGGCAACAGACAATAGAATAGCCGGAATCTTATGATTCCGGCTATTTATGTTTTATTCATAAAAAAGCTTGACGTGAGTGTTATCTTGTAATATTCTTATAGGGTACTGAACTTTGGCAAAATCAATAA
>DHVS01000001.1 GCA_002412795.1 bacterium UBP2_UBA5202
GCCGGTGGCGGGCATCGCCATGGGCCTGGTGATGGAGCAGGGCCGGGTGGCCATCCTCTCCGACATCATGGGGCTGGAGGATCATTTGGGCGACATGGACTTCAAGGTGGCCGGCACCCGGGACGGCATCACCGCCCTGCAGCTGGACATAAAGGTCCAGGGACTGAACAAGGACATTCTGGAGAAAGCCCTGGCCCAGGCCCACCAGGGACGGATGCACATTTTGGGCGAGATGGAGAAGACCATCTCCGTTCCCAAGGCCGAGATCTCGGTCTATGCGCCCCGGATCCTGGCTTTGAACGTCCCGGTGGAGAAGATCGGAATGATCATCGGGCCCGGCGGCAAGATGATCCGGGCCCTGCAGGAGGAGTTCTCGGTCAAGATCGACATCAACGACGACGGCAAGGTGACCATCGCCTCGACCGACGTGGGCGGGGCCCAGGCCTGCTATGAGAAGATCAAGGCCATGACGGTGGAAGCCGAGATGGGCCGGATTTACCAGGGCCGGGTGGTCAAGATCATGAACTTCGGGGCCTTCGTGGAATTCATGCCGGGCACCGAGGGACTGGTCCACATCTCCGAGCTGGACAAGACCAGGGTCAACAAGGTGGAGGACATCGTCAAGGAGGGAGACTCCATCACGGTCAAGCTGATCAAAGTGGATCCCGACACCGGAAAGTACAGCCTGTCCCGCAAGCAGGCCATGGCTTAGTTTTTCGTTTAATACAGGCAGAAGGTCATAAGAAAAGCGCCCCGCATAGTGCGGGGCGCTTTTTCGTTTAGATCAGTCCGGGTTTTACTTGATCAGGTTCATGGTCCTTGAGGCCGAAGCGCCGTTGGCGGTCAGGCGGTAGAAGTAAACGCCGGCGGCGGCCTGCCGTCCGGATTCATCCCGCCCGTTCCAGGTGATGGTATAGCGTCCCGCCATCTGGGGCCGGTTCACCAGGGTCTTCACCAGCTGCCCGGCCACGTTGTATATCGCCAGCTTCACCGGGCCGTCCGCCGACAGCTGATAGCCGATGGCGGTGTTGTCCCTTAACGGGTTGGGCCGGTTCTGCATCAGCAGGGTGGCCGAGGGCAGAGCAAAGGAACTGCCCAGCACGCCCTTGGCGTAATCGGACTGGCCCGCCACGATCTTGAATTCCCTGACCTTTTCGCCGGGCTCGGGAGTAAAGCTGTAAGTATTGTTGTCTTTGACGTTCACCGAAACCTGGCGGCTGAGGTCGGCCAGGTAACACTCCGTTCCAGCCGGGAATTCCACCGGCAGGGTGATGGTCATTTTGGTCTGGCCCTGGCAGTCCACCGCAAAGTCCCAGGTCTGGCCGTCGCCCAGCTCCGGACGGATGTCGGTGCAGAACTTGTCATCTGCCAGGCGGAAATAACCTGAGGTCCCGGTCAGGCCGGAGGGCGGCTCGGGATAGTCATACCGGTCGCGCTGGACCAAGGCATCGCTGCTGAGCCCGAAGCTGTTATTGTCCATGCCGGAGCTGTTCTCAACCGTTACCGCCGCCTGCCAGCCGTCGGGAGACTTTGCTTTTGCCGTTTTGATATTCTTCTTTTTGGCCGAGGCCGGGTATATTTCTAACTGAGTGGGATATCCGTTGTCGTTCCGGAAGCTGAAACCCTGAGAACCGGCGAAGCTCATGTTGGCTGTGACCTCATTCGGCAGTACCCATCGGGTTCCGTCGTAATAATACGGCCCGGACACCCCGCCGGGGACATAGACATTCATCCAGTTGATGTCGAACATGAAGGGGCTGCCGATGTCGTTCCAGCCCGGTTCCAGGATTAGGCTGCAGGGTTTGGACTGGTTGAAATTGCCGTAGCTGCTGTCCGGCCCTTCAAAATTGATATTGACCGGGCCGCCCAGCCGGTGCCGAAGCCAGTAGGCCTGCCCCAGCTTGCTGATGTTGCCGCTGCTGAAGCCCGGTATCTCGACATAGCTCATGTTCCAGTAGAACAGTCGCCATTTGGTGTTGTCGTAGTATCCCAGCTCGTTCTCCATCTGTCCGTAGATATTGGTCCCCCGGGCGTCGGCCGGTATGGATATCATGTGCCACTGGTCGTTGGGCACGGCTGTGCCGATCGGGGTGGTACCGACAGCAAAATGCACCGAATGAATGTAATAATCGCCGCTGGACGGGTAATAACTGTAATTGCCAACAGCGTCAGCGGCAACGACTTGGTACTGCAGGCCCCGGGGGAGCACGTCAGTGCCGGGAACAGCGCACTCGTAGTTCCCTGATCCAGACAAGAACATCGAGCTGCTGTTGGTATAGCCGCCATAGCCGGCCGGGCCCCAGTACAGGGTCACCGGACCCATGGCGAGATCATCGGTGATGTGGACCCCAAAGGTGAATCCCGAGCCGGCATTAAGGTAACTGTAATTGATGTCGGGCACCGAGATGACGGGCGGGGTGACGTCGTTGACCGCGGTCTGGAAGCTCAAACCATAGCTGGAGACCATGTCGTTAAGGGCCAGATCGGTGGCACTGGTGACAGTGAAACTGACCGACTGGCCGGAACCGAAGTTGTTATGGTAGAGTGTGATGGTGTCTCCGGCAGCATTCCATGAGTTGCTCCAGCCTCCGGGATCGGGGGAACAGTTAAAGTTAAAGGAGCCGGAGCCGAAGGCCTGACTCACTGGCTCGGAGAAACCTATCACGATCTCGCGCCCGACCGGCACCGATAGCTCTCCGTTGGATGGCTCGGTGTATGTCACCCAGGGAGCCGTCTGGTCTATGGTGAAGCTTTGGATGCTGTGGTATCCCGAGTGGTTGCCGGCCGAGTCCAGGGCCTCCACCCTCCAATAGTAGGTGGCTTCACCATGGGAAGATAGGTTCACGGTGGTCCCGGTTGCTGTCTTGCCGGGATCATCGATCAGCACCGCGGCAAAGGTCGGGTCCCAGGCGATCTGCAGATGGTATTTGTCAACACCGTCCACCGCAAACCAGGAGAAATAAACGCTGGAGTTGTTGGTGAATGATCCGTCTGATGGGGTGGAAGGTATCGGCTGGTCGGGCGGGGTAAGGTCCAGGGTCAGTTTACGCACCGGCGACCACAGCGAACTGTCGGACAAAGCGTTATTGTACGACATGACCCTCCAGTAAAAATCGCCCTCCGGAGAAACGGACACTCCGCCCGTTACGGTATCCATATTGGTGGCCGTAATGTAATTAAGGATGTCTATGGTACTGAAGCTCTGGTCGGTTGAGACCTGTATCCGGTAACGCCCGGCGTCCGGCACCGACCTCCAGACGAAGCTCGCAGAGGTGTTGTTAGTAACGGCATTGTGCGGCGGTGAAACCAGCAGCGGCGGATTGGGAGCCAGCGGGTGGTAGGCCCAGACGCTGTCGCTTATCTGGCTGGTATTAGCGTTAATCCCGCCGAAGATGTAAATAATTTCGCCGTAAGCGGCCGCCCCGGCCTGACGCAGAGGCTCGGGCAGGGAGTCGCCCAGACTCCAAGTATTGGTCACCGGGTCATAGATATCCACCCGGCGGGTGGTGGTATTCGACATATCCACTACCCCGCCCATCACGTAGATCTTGTTATTCACCACCGCCCCGGCCGCCAACGCCCGAGCCGGGCCGGGTATGGGAGCCCGAGTGTTCCAGGTGCCGGGATAGCCGGTGCTGTCGTATTCGATCACTGAATTCAAAATGTTGCTGATCTGGGTGTACCCCCCGATCACGTAGATATGAGGCTTCCCGTCCCCCCCAGTGGCAGTGGCCACCACCGCACTCCGGCGGCCCTGGGGCATGGCTTTGACGTAAATGGGCGGCCCACCCAGGGGGTCCAGGCGTTCTACGGTGGAATCAGCAGTGGTCCCGTCGACGGTTCCTCCCACCGCGTATAGATAATTCCCATAAAGCTTCACCAGGCCATGGTACATCCTGGGCGACAGAGAATAGCCGGCCAGGGTATCCCAGTTGTGAACATACTGGGCGAACTTCATCAAGCGGTTGTTCATTCTCATCTCATCGGAGTTCCAGCCTCCGTGGCAATAGACCGTGTCCCCCACGCTCACCGCAGCGGCCCCGGTCAGGCTGAACGGCAGCCCGGCCAGCCCGGAGAAACCGTTTCCGAATTGGTAATGGGAGGCCATGTTGGTGGCCCCGCCGAACATTGAGCCGCCGATTACGGCTATGCCGGGCTGGGAGTTGGCGGCGTCATAGTAAAAGTTTACCGCAGCGTCATGCACCCCGTCGGGGTTGGGCAGGTGGTTCACCATCTGGTAATACCCGGCCAAGGCCGCCGAGGACAAAGCTGCTGTCAAAACTATGGCTAAAAATATTTTTTTCATTTTCATCTCTCCTTATGGCCTGGTTGGCGGGGCTGGGATGGTATTGTCAACCGGGGTCTCCTCGGTGGTCGGATCAGAACTGCCCCCGGCCAGGGCTGCGGCCGCGCCGCCGGCCCCCAGCAGGCCGATGCCACCCCAGAACCACCACTTTTTGTAGACCGGGCTGCCTCCGGAAGCAGCCGGCTTGGGCATGGCCTGGGCAGACGGCTTTTTCCCGGCCTTCGGATCCTGTTTGTTCTCGGCTTTCTGGGCCTTTTGGTCAGAGGCCACCGAGTTGGCCAGGGTGTAGGCCACGGTCTTCATGGTGCTGGTCAGCAGCTTGTCGATCTCACCGGTGTAATCCTCGGTAACACTGCGCTCGATCCGGCCGGTCTTGACGTCAATCATTCTCAGGTTCACGGTATAGGTCTTTCCCACCTTGCCCAGGGAGCCGCCGATGATCTTCTGGACCCCGATCAGCTGGCCGATCTCCACCGCGCAGGCGTCGGTGTTGCAGGCCCCGCTCTGCTGGAAGCCCTGCTCCTTAAGCACGTCCTGCATCTTGCCCCGCTCCATCACGTCAAAGGCCCCGGTGCGGAAAAGCTCGGTGCGCAGCCGGTCGGAAAGGGCCGAGACCTCGTTCTCGGGCACGCCCTTGGGCTCCATGTCCATCACCGCCACGCTGGCCCTGGTCTGGCCTTGGGCCACCGAGGCCGCCAGCGGCGAAAGCAGGAGGTTAAGGGCCAAAAATACGGATAGCCATTTCATGGTTAAGCTCGCTCCATTTTGGTTTATTTATTGTAAAATATCCGGCAAATATATCTGTTTATGATACTATGAAAGGGGGTTAAAGTCAATAATATTTGTCAACTATTTTGGTTTTTGCCGGCCGTCGCTAAAAGTAAAAGCCCGGCGTTGATCTGCCGGGCTTTTTTAAGTGCTCAAAAACTATTTCCTGCGTTTGGCGGGCGACTTCATCTCCCAGTCCGCCACCAGGCTGGCCACCAGGAAGAGGGGGGAGTAAGCGCCGATGACCATGACGAACAGCAGGGGTCTGGCGAAGCCCTGTAAAATAGGGCCGGCCGGCATAACCCTAACCGGAGCCCAGCCTGAAAAGCACGAAAGCACCGAAAAAATAGAGGACGAAAACGATAAAAGCATCCCAGCCGATAAACCGCAGTCCTTTGCTTTTGGTGGGAAACAGCAGTCCGACCAGAGAAACCGCCATCATGCACAGGCACAGTGTCGCCGTGAACAGGTGCGACCTTGAGGCCGAAGCCAAAATCGACCCGGGATAGAATATGTCATCCACGAAGATTATGCCCATATTGAAGACCGTTGAGCCGTAAAAATTTCCCAGGGCCATGCCCGGCAGGCCCAGCCGCAGGGCCGAGACCGAGACCACGAGTTCCGGCATGGTGGTGGCCAAGGCCATAAGGATGCTTCCCACAAAACTGCGTCCCCAGCCCATGCCGGTAGCAATTCCATCAGCCACGCTTGGCAGGAAGATGCTGGCCGCGATTATGAAGACCGCAGCGGTCGAAAAATTCAACACTACCGTCGAAGTGCGGTGCTTGAGGTGTTTCCTCTCCTCCGCCTGTTGGGCCTCAGAATATTCGTGGTGATAAATGATGCGCTGGGCCGCCAGGTAAAAAACGAAAATGGCTATGGAAAAGATACCGGTGTCAAACAGGCTGACGGGAAGGAGTTCCCGGCTGACGAAAATGCCTAAGCCGGCCAGGGCTACCGCTACCATGCCCAAGGCCGCCGACAAAGCCTGCACTTTTCCGGCCCGGGTGGAGATGGCGCCGCGGTACATGGTGCTGACCACGGCCACTCCTACCATGTTCATGATGTTGGCCCCGAAGAGATTCCCGATTGCCAGGTCGGGTTGTTTGACGATGGCCGAGGCAGAGATACCGGCGAACAACTCCGGGAGCGAAGTTACCGCTGAAAGCAACACCAGCCCAATCCAGGAGCCGGTTAGTCCCAGCTTCTCGCCCAGGATATCTCCGTAGCGGGCCAGCCTAGAACCGGCTATTATGATGACCGCCAGCAACAGACAGAATTCCAGCCATAAAAACAGCATCCGATGTTTCCTCCATGCTATACAGTTTTGCAATTACCGGAATGGATTTTCATTATAAAAGAAGAGGGGCCGCCCTGTCAAGCAAAAACCCGCCCCGTTGGATGGCGGGGCGGGTTTAGAAAATGCTGTTCTTTATTTCTTGCGTTTGGTGGGAGATTTTTTCTCCCAGTCCGCCACGATGGCGGCCACGATGAAGATAGAGGAGTAAGTGCCGATCAGAAGGCCGAAAATCAGGGGTTTGGTGAAGTCCTGTAATATCCGGCCGGCAAAGAACTGCAGCGATAACAGCACCAGCAACACGGTCAGCACAGTGATCACCGTCCGGCTCAGGGTTTCGTTGAGGCTGCGGTTGATCAGTTCGCCGTAGGTCTCCTTGTTCGGTTTTTTGACGTTCTCCCGGATCCGGTCGGCCACCACGATGGAATCGTTGATGGAATAACCGACTATGGTCAAAAGCACCGCCACCGACTGCAGGCTGAACTCCATCCCGGTGATGGAAATGAAGCCGATGGTGCAGATTACATCATGGAACAGGGAGGCGACCGCGGCCACCCCGAAGCGGAAGTCAAACCTGATGGCCACGTAGGTCAGAATAGCCAGCAGACCGGCCATCACCGCCCAAAAGGCGCTCCACTTAAGCTCCTTGCCGATTTTGGGGCCCACTGTCTCGTCGCTGTCCACCGTCAGGGGGTTCTGGGGATATTTCTGGCCCAGCACTTCGGTTACTTTCTGGGCAATGGTCTGCTGACCGGCGCCTTCTTTTTCCTTAAGTCCGGTCCGGATCAGAAAGGCGTTCTTGATCAGCTCGGTGTCCTTGATCTTCTGGATCTCGGCCCCGGCCAGCCCGGCCTGGGAAAGGGCCAGGCGCAGGTCGTCGGTGGAAATGGGGTCGTTGAAATGGACCTGGAGCAGAGTCCCGCCGGTAAAGTCCACCCCCATCTTCAGCCCGCCGTGCAGGGCCAGGGAGATGAAGGTAATGACGAACAAGAGCAGAGAAAAGGCGTAGGCCTTGTAGCGGTTCTTGATGAATCCGATGTTGGTCCGGTGTTTGAATAATGACAGCATTTTATCTTTCTCCTTAAATAGGCAGCTTTTCTAAATTCCATTTTACGGTCATCCACTCGAAGATCAGCCGGGTGACCACAATGGCGGTGAACATCGAGACGGCCAGCCCGATGATTAATGAGACCGCAAAACCCTTGATCGGGCCGGTGCCAAAGAAAAGCAGGGCGGCGGCGGCGGCGGTGGTGGTGACGTTGGAGTCGAAGATAGTGGAAAAGGCCCGTTCGTAACCGGCCTCGATGGCCGCCCTCACCGTTTTGCCGGCCCGCAGTTCCTCCCGGATCCGCTCGAAAATCAGGACGTTGGCGTCCACCGCCATACCCACCGTCAGCGCAATGCCGGCGATGCCGGGCAGGGTCAGGGTGAAGCGGAAGGCTGCCATCACCGCCAGCAGCATCACTATGTTAAATGTCAGAGCCAGAGTGGCTACCAGGCCGGCAAGGTTGTAGTAGATTATCATGAAAAGCACCACCGCTAGGCCGCCGATCAGGGTAGCCTTGAGGCCGTTGTTGATGGAATCCTGGCCTAGGCTGGGCCCCACCGAGCGCTCCTCAATGATCTCCACCGGGGCGGGCAGGGCGCCGGCCCTTAGGATGATGGCCAGGTCCTTGGCCTGGTCGGGGTTGGAGGAAGTGCCCATGGTGATCTGCCCCCGGCCGTTGGGGATGCGCTCCTGAATGACCGGGGCAGACTTGACCACGCCGTCCAGCACGATGGCCAGCCGCCTTTTGACGTTGGCCGCGGTGACCCGGGAAAAAAGATTGGCCGCCTGGCGCACCAGCACAAAGTCCACGTAAAGTCCGCCGGGGTTGTCGGCCGTGCCCACACCCATCCGGGCCTCGGCCAAAGAGGCTCCGGTGATCTCGGGCTGTTTTTTCATCATATAAAGTGGATAACCCCGGAAATTCTCGCCGCTGCTTTTCTCGCCCCACAGGAACTGGTAGTCCGGGGGGATGGCCGCGATTACCAGGGGGTCGGCCAGCAGTTTTTCCACCAGGCGCTTGTCCTGCTCCATCACCATCAGTTCGCTGCCGGTGGGGGCCAGCAAAGCGCTGAAGGGCTTGTCCTCCAATCCCAGCATGGAACTGTCGGAGGCTGTCTTCCTGGTTTTGTCGGACAGCAGGGCCTTGTCTATCTTGTCCAGCACCTCCATGGTCAACCGGTCCTCCTGGACCAGCTTGAATTCCAGCAAAGCGGTGGTGCCGATCAGTCCCCGTGCCCGGTCCTTGTCCACCCCCGGCAGCTGGACCACTATCCGGTCGCTGCCCTGTTTTTGGATGGATGGTTCGGCCACGCCGAACTGGTCCACCCGGTTCCGGATGATCTCCAGAGCCCGGTCGGTGGCGTCGGAAATCTCCTTTTCTGTGATCTCGGAGGGCTCTCTGCCCATGGCCTTGGCCAGGCCCTGGCGGTTGATCTCCATCACCAAATGCATCCCGCCCTTAAGGTCCAGCCCCAGTTGGATGGCCTTGGTGTAAATCCGGTTCAGCTCCTCGCGGGGCATCTCGGCCTTCTGGGTTTCGGTCAAGCCCTGCAGCTTGAATGTGGGAATCAGCTGCCAGACGGCTGCCGCCAAAAGGACCACAGTAAGCAAGGCTTTCCAAAGATTGGCTTTTCTCATCGCCTTAAACTAAGCTCCTATCATTAAATGATATTGATTGTATTATCGACAGCAAACCATTATTTTAGCCTAAATTACAAGGTCTTGTCAAGCATAATCGGACATTTCCATTTTACCATTGACATCCCGATTTTATCGTGATATTCTTACCGATGGAGTACGTTTGCCGCTAAGACACAAAGCAAGCTTTGCCTGCACGCCGTTGGAATGAGCAATGCCTAATGGTCACTAACTAACAAGAATTTACAATTCCAGATTTACAAATCCCGTTTCGTGTCTTTTCCCGCTAATCATCACTTTGGAGCCATTGTTATACTTTCGTTGCCGCCGGAAATTCACGGTTAAACTGTTTTGATGATAAGCCCGAAAATCTGATGCATCCCAAAAAGGAAATTACGGCCGAAGCCGTTGTCAGGCTGTTGATCAACAGCGCCCTGGTCGCCAAGCTGTTGGCCGACTACCCGGATGCGGAGGCCCGGCTGGACCGGGCGGCGGCCCTGGCCGGGACGTCCGACCTGGAGGGCAAAAGGCAGAAGGCCCTGGCCGAAAAAGCCGCCCTGTATTACGTCTGGGGCCGGTTCGACCAGGGTCTGGAGCTGGCCGGGCTGGTCATTTCGGCCGGGGGGGAGGAGCAGAACGAGAACCGGGCCAGCGCCCTGAACACCTCCGGAAACATCCACCTGAGGCGCTGCGAGTTTGACCAGGCCGAAAAATGCTTCCGCCGGGCCCTGGACTATTACCGGGGACTGAAGATGGAGACCTCCATCGGCACCGTCATCAACAACCTGGCCAACATATATAACATCCGCGGAGATTCCCAAAAAGCCAAACTGCTTTATCTGGAAGCCCTGGAGCGGTTCGAGGGGCAAAACGACATCTACCGGACCGCCCATGTCCTGCACTCGCTCAGCCAGGTGCTGCTGGCGTTGGAAGATACGGACCAGGCCAAGCACTGCCTGCATAGATCCCTTGACCTCCGGCGGAGCATTCAGGACCACCGCGGCCTGGTCAATAACCTGCTAAAACAGGCCGGGATATTCACCGACGAACAGAATTTTAACGAGGCCGGGAAAAAGCTGGGACAGGCGGACGTCATTATCCGGGAACATAAACTGACCGATCCCCACCTGAAAGCCTACCGGGAAGGGGAAGCCGGGATATTTTATTTTTTCACCGGGGAATTTGATCAGGCCGAGGGTTGTTTTTTAAGGCTGATAGACCTGTCAGGGCAGATGAAAGAGGCTTCCTTTTTGGCCAGAGGTTACAGCTGGCTGGGCAAGGTCCGGGTCTTTAGGGATGGGACCGGGGCCGGGATTGCCGATATCAGGAAGGGGATCGAACTGGCCGAGTCCGGGGACCTGCCCTGCGAGCTGAAGGACGCCTGGATATATCTTATGGAGTGTCACCGACGGCTGGGCCAAAGGGAACCGGCTGATCAGGCGGCCCGGAATTATGCCCGGGAGGCCCTTAAACAGGGAGACACCCGGGAAAAGGCGGATGCCGAAATAGCCAGAATACTTGGCGGGAAAAATTGATACCATAAACAAATAAATATATTTTCAAGGAGTTCTTTTGATGCCTCAAAAAATGAAGGCGGTGGTCAAGGCCAGGCCCCAGCCCGGGGCCGAGTGGCAGGAGGTCAATGTCCCCGAACTCAAGCCCGACTGGGTGATGGTCAGGGTCAAGGCCACTTCCATCTGCGGGACAGACGCCCACATCTACGAATGGAACAAATGGTCTCAGGACCGGATCGGGTCCCAAAAACTTCCCCAGATCCTGGGCCACGAAGTAGCCGGCGAGGTCCTCGAAGTCGGGCCTCACTGCAAGCGGATCAAGGTTGGGGACTACATCTCGGCCGAGACCCACATCTACGATCCCGGCGACCTGCAGGCCATGCTGGGCCAGCTGCACATCGGCGAGCGGATGAAGATACTGGGGGTGGACCACGACGGCTGTTTTGCCGAGTACTTTGCCCTGCCGGAATCGGTCTGCTGGGTCAACGACAAGTCCATCCCGCCGGAGCTGGCCGCGGTCCAGGAGCCGATGGGCAACGCCTGCTACGCCCTGCTGGGCGAGACCGCCGACGTGGCCGGGAAGAGCGTGACCATCTTCGGGGACGGCCCCACCGCACTGTTCTCGGTGGGTCTGGCCCGGGCCTCGGGACTGACCCGGATCTTCGTGGTGGGGATGTCGGAATTTGCCCTGAACATCGCCAAGACCATGGGGGCCGACCACACCCTGAACATCTCCGACAAATCGGTCAACCGGCTGGAGTTCATTAGGGACCACACCGGAGGCTACGGCACCGACATAGTGCTGGACATGGTGGGCGCCCCTTCGGCCATCGAGGAGGGGATGAAGGTAATCCGCAAGGGCGGCCGCTACAGCGCCTTTGGGGTGCCCAACGCCTCGCCGCTGCCGGTGGACTACACCAACGGGATAGTGTTCCGGGGCATCCAGATCCACGGCATCTCGGGCCGCAAGATGTTCGACACCTGGTACCGGGTCAAGAATTTCCTGTCCTCGGGGCGGATAGACATCAGGCCCATCGTCACCCACCTGTTCGAGTTGAAGGACTATGCCCAGGGCTTTGACGCGGCCATGGGAAACCCCCGGCAGTGCGGCAAGGCGGTGCTGTTCCCGGACCCCAAGGAGCTGGAGGCGGCGAAAAAGAGAATGGGGTTTTAAGACAGGTCTGCCTTAACTATACAAAGATAAGAAAGATAGGTGCGGCAGCAGTTCACCTATGGAACAAAACGCTAAAGGTAAAACGACTAAAAAAATGAAAAATAAACGCCGGTACCAATCCCAATTATTTTGGTTTACCGGATGTGAAACCGGAGGTTTCTTCCGTCCGGGTCCGCTGCACCTTAAAAGGGCCGAAATTTTAGAAAATATCGGCCGGCATCAGCAATCGGAAAAGAATGTCAGGGCCTGCATTGATTCGGCCAGGGAAGCGGGGCAAGGGAAATACCAGGCAAAATCGCTGCGGTTCCTGGCTTATATTTTCCAGGTCCGGGGGGATTTCAAGTCGGCGCTTAAAACACTCGAGGAAGCGCGGGGTATAGCAAAAGAAGGGGGACACCTGACCGAGCTGATGCAGATTGAGAGTTATATCGGGAACGTGCTCAATATAACTGGCGATTATGCCGGAGCCATGGATCAATATCGGGAGCACCTGGTGCTGGCGGAGAAGTTGGATGACGATAATGGCCGAGCCGTCGGATTGGGAACCATAGGGCTGCTTTACAGCCATCGGGAAGAACTGGATAAGGCCAGGGAATACATCGAGCGTTCTGTGGCGATTTGCCAAAAAATAGGCGATGCCAGGGGGGAAGCGGCGAATATTGGAAACTTGGGGGTGATACTCGCCAAACAGGGTAATATGGATGAAGCCATGAAACACTTCCAAAAACAGCTGGAACTGGCAAAACGGCAGGGAACGAAGGGGGTGGAGGCCAACGCGCTGCTTTCGATCGCCCTGGTGCATCAGAATAAGGGAGAGGCCGAAAAATCCTTAGTGCAATTCAACAGGATAATGGAAATCTATCAGTCTCTGGGCGATAAAGTGGGGGTTTCGAACGTCCATTGGTCGATGGGCGAGGCATCCATGATGATGGAGGATTACCGGAAAGCGCTGGATCATTTTGAAAAGCAGAAGCAACTGGCCGGTGATATAGGATACCGGCTTGGTGTTTACCAGGCCGAGATCGGACTGGCCAGGGCAGAAGCTGCCCTGAAAAACCATGCAAGGGCTGCCCAGCAGGCCAGCTTGGCGGCAGAGGCGGCGGAAGATTTTAAGAGCAAAGCTCTTTTATTGGATGCTTACATTCTACTGGCTAAAATATTATACGATTCGGGGGCCGTTCAAAAAGCAAGCGACGTTATCGGTAAAGGGTTAGAGATTGACGCCAGCAATCAAGAACTGCATGAATTGCGCCAAAGTATAGCAGGCGGGGGTTGAATATGCTGGCTAATATTTTCTTCATCTATTGAAAAGGAATAAATATGAAGATCAAGTCTCCGGTCAGTTTTATCCTGGGCATCCTGCTGGCAGCCTTCGGCGCCTGGGGCATCCTGGCCAGCAACAACCCGGCCAAGTTCATCCCGCTGGTCATCGGGCTTTCCCTGGTTTACCTGGGCTGGCGGGGCGGCCGGCGGGCCACCGTCATTATGGGCCACATCATCGTCACCTGCGGGTGCTTCCTGATCACCTACGGCATCTACCTGCTGCCGTACGCCAAACCGGACCTGGCCCATATCTTCGGCCTGCCCCTGTTCTGGGGCCTGTTCTGCCTGTTCGGCGGGATCTGCGCCATCTACCACGGGTTCTGCCGGTGCGTCGGCTCCAAAACCGGCGGCCCGGAGGAATGCCGTTAGCGGCGACCCCGGCCGGAGCATAGTTCCTCTGGACAGAAAAAACGCCCCGTTTCTCCGGGGCGTTTTTTATCTTATATTATTGCATTAAAGCCGATATTTTGATATCATTAAGAATTATGTTCTTTCAGTTATCCCGGCTTAAAAGACAAAACCAAATAACATTAGTTTTAAGTTTTCAACAACTCACATAACAGGACGGGAGAAAGAAATGCACGAGCCCTCCAGCAACTGGACCAAGGACCATGCGGCCTCGATAAAGCGGGTGCTGGGCCTTTGGTTTGTGACCCTGTACAGCATTATCTACGCCGGATTCGTCGTCATCAACGTGGTCAGCCCCAGCTTCATGGCGGTTGATGTGGGAAGCTTTAACGTGGCCATTGTCTACGGGTTTTTGCTGATCATCTTCGCCATATTTTTAGCCGCCATCTACAACCACATCTGCACCCACGCCGAGGAAGTGATGACGACCCTGCGTCCCGGCGATGAGACAGAGGCTTTGAAGGAGGGACACTCATGAACTACTCCGTCTCGCCCTGGGCCATAGCCATCTTCTGCTCTTTCGTGATCACGGTGCTGGCCATCTCCTACCATTTCGCCCGGTCCGCCAAGTCGGCCTCGGGATTCTACACCGCCGGCGGCAACATCCACTGGTCGGTCAACGGCATCGCCTTCGCCGGGGATTACCTCTCGGCCGCCTCCTTCCTGGGGATCTGCGGTATGATAGCCTTCTCGGGCTATGACGGCTTCCTGTACTCGGTCGGATATCTGGCCGGCTGGGTGGTGGCCATGTTCGTGGTGGCCGAGCCCATCAAGCGCCTGGGCAAATACACCTTTACCGACGCCCTCAACGCCAAGTTCAACTCCCGCGGCATCCAGCTGGCGGCGGCCATCAGCACCCTGCTGGTGTCCATCTTCTACCTGATACCCCAGATGGTGGGGGCCGGAAGCCTGGTAACCCCGCTTTTAGGCCTGCCCCATGAGTTCGGGGTGATCATGGTGGGCACGCTGGTGATCATTATAGTAGCCACGGCCGGCATGGCCTCGACCACCTACGTTCAGTTCCTCAAGGGCGGGCTGCTGTTGATATTCTCTTTGGTTTTGGTTTTCCTGATCATGTCCCGCGGCGTTTCCACCAAGCCGGACCAGGGCGGCGACGTGCCCTTCCGTGATTTTCAAACAATCAAGGCCGCCTCCTGGGACGGCCAGACCATAGTCCTGGCCGACAGCGGCTACTCGGTGGCGGGGGTTTTTCCCGAAAATTCGGGCAAGCTGGTCTTCGTAAAGCTGGTCAAGAACGGCCAGAGCTCCTTCTGGAAGCTCGATCCCGCAGAAATGCTGCTGGAGGAGACCCAGACCATCTCCGCCAGGCCAGATGGCATCAAGCTTTACAACGGCGAAAC
This sequence comes from bacterium UBP2_UBA5202, assembly GCA_002412795.1. Taxonomy (GTDB): domain Bacteria; phylum Edwardsbacteria; class AC1; order AC1; family EtOH8; genus UBA5202. Next base: position 14,838 of record DHVS01000001.1, read on the forward strand.
CAAGGACAAGGGGAAATTTTACCAGGTGGGCCACATGAGCCGGATAGTCAAGAACGGCCAGGAAGTGCAAAAGAGCGGCACCACCGACTTCTTCAGTTTCATCAAGACCATCAAGGACGGGACGGTGGTGCGCTGGCTTAAGTTTGCGGGCTTAAAGGACGGCGATGACAAGGTGACCGTTTACTACCAGCAGCCGATCGAGGGCAAGGAACTGCTTAAGCCGGGAGTGAAATTCAAGGTGGACAGCGCCCGGGGGGCCACCACCGCCAACAAGATAGATTTCATATCCCTGATGATCGCCCTGTTCTTCGGCACCGCGGCCCTGCCCCACGTGCTGATCCGCTACTACACCGTTCCCAATCCGGCCAGCGCCCGGAAGTCCACCATCGTGGCCATCGCCGCCATCGGCCTGTTCTATCTGCTGACCCTGTACATGGGGCTGGGGGCCATGGTCAACGGGGTGCTGGACCTGACCAACGACAACATGTCGGCCCCGCTGCTGGCCAAATCTTTCGGGGTGACGGTGTTCGCCATTATCTCGGCCCTGGCCTTCGCCACGGTGCTGGGCACGGTCAGCGGCCTGATCATCGCCTCCTCGGGCGCGGTGGCCCACGACCTGGCGGACAAATTCTTCAAAGTAAAAATGGACGAGAAGAGGAAAGTATTGTGGGGCAAGCTGTCGGCTGTGGGCGTGGGCATCATCGCCATGGCGCTGGGAATCCTGTTCAAGGGCATGAACGTCTCCTATTTGGTGGGCTGGGCCTTTGCGGTGGCCGCCTCGGCCAACCTGCCGACCATCGCCATGATCCTGTTCTGGAAAAAGACCACCTCCCGCGGGGTGCTGGCCTCGATCCTGGTGGGTCTGGGCTCGGCCCTAGGGATGATCCTGCTGTCGCAGGAGACCTTCAACGAGGTCTATCACATTCCCCATGTCAAGTCCCTGATCCCCTTCAACAACCCGGCCATCATCTCGGTGCCCTTAAGCTTCCTGACATTGGTGATAGTCTCGCTGCTTACCCAGCGCCAGGAGGCGGCCCGGCAGTCCAGAAACGAAATACCGGAGGGAAAAGCATGAGAAGAACCCTCTGGATAACGGTGCTGGCTGCCGTACTTATTTTGCCATCAATTCCTTTGGCGGCCGCACCGCTGGAGGTCGGCTTGGGGACCCTTCGTCTGGGCGGAAACCTTCAGACGGTTTACGGCTATTCCCAGACCGGCAAGTGGTCATTCGCTGCGAAGCGGGTACGGCTGATCCTGAACGGGGATCTCCCCGAGCAACGGCTCAAGTATCTGATCCAGCTGGAGGCCCTGGCCAGCCCGGCCCTGCTGGACGCCCGGATCCAGGCTGCCGGTTATCTGCCCAAGACAGATCTGATGCTGGGCAGGTTCATTCCGTCATTCAGCTTATACATGCCACGCTCCACCGCCGCGCTGGATATGATCAACTACCCGGTCGTTCTTACCAAGTATGCCATGTGGCGGCAGATGGGGGTGCAGACCACCACCAAGCTGCAGTCCCTGGAGCTGTCCATCGGGGTCTTCAACGGCTATCCAGCCAACAACTATGCCGATAACGGCAGAGGAAAGGATCTGCTGTTGTCCGTTGCCGCTAAACCGGCAGGCTTCCTGCAGATTCTGGGCTACTCCTGGCTGGGGAATTCTGTGCAAAAGGACATCCAGGATACCCTCAAGAACCGTTACGGGGGAGGATTCAGCATCGAACAAAAGCTCGGCCAATCGATGCACCTGACCATCCGCAGCGAGGCCATAGCCGGACAGGACAGGCTGCCCTCCTCGGGTGGCCTGGTCAAGAGCGGGGGATATTATGCTCATCTAGGCCTGCGGCTCCACTCGAAATTCGAAACCCTGGTCCGCTGGGACAAGTTCGACACCGAGCGTTCAGATGACGGCACCGCTTGGCTTACGCTGGGTGCCAACTATTACCTATCGGGGACCAATGCCATGATCTATGCAAACTATATACGCAAGAAGATGGAACAGCCGGGTGCACTGCAAAACGACGAGTTTGCCGTCCAGGTTCAGCTGGCCTTTTAGCCCGCCCCGGAGGGCGTTGACTAAAAAAACATAGCTGATATAATTCTTAATGCTTTGAATATGGTTCTTGGCATCGGGGCCGACATCGTGGCCGTGGAGCGGTTCAAGAAGCTGAAGGACAAAGAGGAGTTTTTGGCCCAGGTCTTTTCGCCCGAAGAACTTTCCCGCGCGCCAAGGGCAAACCGGGACCGGTTCTACGCCTCGCTGTTTGCGGTCAAGGAATCGGTACTCAAGGCCCTGGGATGCGGCTTAAGCCAGGGGTCTTTCTGGCACGATATCCGGGTCTCCCGAGACATGCGGGCAGTCATCACCGGGCGTTTGATGAAATTTATCCCGGAGGGTTCAAACCCGGAAATCATGGTCAGCCATTCCAGCACCCGGGAATACGCCACGGCCTATGTGATAATTGAAGCTAAAACCAATAAATGACCCTTACCACGCCTGCGTGCCGAAACAGCTACTAATGACTGCTACTTTGGCGTGCAGGCACGGAAACACTGAACTTAAGGATTAATTATACGGGCTCATAATAGTGGATATCGCACTTTTCGATTTTTCATTTCTTTCCGCGGTTCTGTGGTCGGCTTCTTAAAATATCCAAAGATAAAAATATTAACTTAGGAGAAACGGCATGAGCAACATCGGTTCCTACGAGGATCGCTACAAGAGTTTCGACTGGAAACTTTCGGAACAGGAGCTGGAGTACGGGAAGAACGGGCAGTATAACATCGGCTATTACTGCAGCGACCGGATCTGCGAAAAGGGCCTGGGCTCAAAGCCGGCCCTGATCTGGGAAGGGTTCACCGGCGAGGTCAAGAAGTACACCTACGAAGACATCCGGGCCTACAGCAACACCACCGCCAAATTCCTGCAGGACCAGGGGATCAAGCCGGGGGACCGGGTCTGTCTGTTCATGGACAAGATCCCCGAGCTGTACATCTGCTTTCTGGGCATTCTCAAGATGGGGGGCATCGCCCAGCCGCTGTTCTCGGCCTTCGGCGAGGAATCGCTGATCACCAGGCTGGACGACGCCAAGACCAAGGCGGTGCTGACCACCAGAAAACATGCCGGCAAGGTCCGCCGGATCCGCAAAGACCTGCCGGAGCTGGCCACCATCATCATCGTGGATGCCGACGACAAGCCGCTGAACGCCGGGGAGGCCGCCTTTGCCATGGAAAAACTGCCCCGGGTGGAAAAGTTCGACATCGTAAAAGTTGAGCCCGAGACCGCCTCGGTGCTGCACTACACCTCGGGCACCACCGGAAAACCCAAGGGGGCCCAGCACGTCCACAATTCCCTGGTAGCCCAGTACATCACCTCCAAGTGGGTGCTGGATCTGAAACCGGAGGACATCTACTGGTGCACCGCCGATCCCGGCTGGGTCACCGGCACCTCCTACGGCATCATCGGGCCCTGGGCCAACGGGGTCACCCAGGTGGTGCTGGACGCCGGCTTCAGCGCCCAGAACTGGTACGCCTTTATCGAGCGGATGAAGGTCACCATGTGGTATTCGGCCCCCACCGCCATCCGGATGCTGATGAAGGAAGGGGTGGAGGCGGTCAAGAAGCACAACCTCTCGTCACTGCGCCACCTCTGCAGCGTGGGCGAGCCGCTGAACGCCGAGGCCGTGATCTGGTCGGAGAAGGCTTTCGGCAAACCGTTCTACGACACCTTCTGGCAGACCGAGACCGGGGCCATGATGATCTGCAACTATCCCGGGATGAAGGTCAAGCCCGGCTCCATGGGCAAGCCCTTCCCCGGCATCACCGCCACCGTGGTCAACCCCAAGACCTTCGAGCCGGTGGACAAGCCGGGCACGGTGGGCCTGATCGCCTTCAGGCCCGGCTGGCCCTCAATGATGCGGGCCTACTGGAACAACAAGGAGACCTACGACGGCAAGTTCAAGAACGGCTGGTACCTCTCGGGCGACCGCTCCAGCATCGATGCCGACGGCTACTACTGGTTCGTGGGCCGCGATGACGATGTCATCAACACCGCCGGACACTTGGTGGGCCCGTTCGAGATCGAATCGGCATTGCTGGAACACCCGGCGGTGGCCGAGTCGGCCGCGGTGGGCAAGCCCGACCCCCTCAACATGGAGGTGGTCAAGGCCTTCATCGCCCTCAAGCCCGGCTTTGAGCCTTCCAGCGACCTGGAGATGGACATCATGAACTTCATCCGCAAAAAACTTTCGCCGCTGGCCATGCCCCAGGAGATAGAGTTCATGGCTTCGATGCCCAAGACCCGGAGCGGAAAGATCATGCGCCGGATGCTGCGGGCCAAGGAGTGGGGCGAGGAGATCGGAGATATCAGCACCCTGGAAAACGACTAGGAACGCTCCCACGAAACACACGAAAAGACGCGAAAAATATTTTGTTTCACATTTATTTTAGAATATTTAGTGTTTTTAGTGGGTAAAAAAAGAAACGCACTCACGAAACACACGAAAAGACGCGAAACAAACTATGATTTTACATTTTAGATCATTTCGTGCTTTTTAGTGGGCAAAAAATTAATCAATCAACAGTTTTACTTTAGGAGACTAAAATGTCCGACGAAATCAAGAAAATGATCATCGAATACGTCAAAAAAGAGTACCTGGACGAGGATTCAGACCAGGAGATCAAGGAAGACACCAAGCTGATCTCCAGCGGGATCGTAGACTCCTTCTCCATGGTCTCCCTGAAGACCTACCTGGAGAAGAAATTCAGCATCAAGCTGCCGGACGAGGACGCCACCCCCGAGGCTTTCGACTCGGTCAACAACATCATCGAGCTGATCAGGAAATTCGGAGCCAAGGTCTGAACCAAATTACTAATTACAAATTATTAAATTACTAATTCAAAATTCTGAATTCGATATTCATTATTCAGATCATAAAGGGAGGTAAGATGGCCTATAGTTCCAAAGCCCGTGATTTCTATTCCGGAGAACTCCAGGGAATGAAGGACAAGGGGATCTTCAAGGAAGAACGATACATTCAGTCGCCCCAGGCCGCCAGCATCAATGTGGAATACCCCAAGGGGGCCGAGCCCAAGCAGGTCTTAAACTTCTGCGCCAACAACTATCTGGGCCTGTCCAGCCATCCCGATGTGGTCAAGGCGGCCCACGAGGCCCTGGATTCGCGGGGCTACGGGCTGTCCTCGGTCCGCTTCATCTGCGGCACCCAGGACATCCACAACGAGCTGGAGATCCAGATGAGCGAGTTCCTGGGGATGGAGGGCACCTGCCTGTTCCCCTCCTGCATGGAAGCCAACGCCGGGCTGTTCGACGTGGTGCTGACCCCGGAGGACGCCATGATCTCGGACCGGCTGGTCCATGCCTCCATCGTCGACGGCCTCAAGCTGTGCAAGGCACAGATGTTCAACTACAAGCACAACAGCATGTCCCATCTGGAGGAAAAACTGCAGGAGGCCCAGAGCTGCCGCCTGCGGATGATCATCACCGACGGGGTGTTCTCCATGGACGGCGACATCGCGCCCCTGGACAAGATCTGCGACCTGGCCGACAAGTATGACGCCATGGTGATGGTGGACGATTCCCACGCCACCGGGTTCATCGGCAAGACCGGCCGGGGCACCCACGAGTACCACAACGTGATGAAGCGGGTGGACATCATCACCACCACCTTCGGCAAGGGCCTGGGCGGCGCCACCGGCGGCTCGGTCAGCGGCCCCAAGGAGATCGCCGAGATGTGCCGGCAGCGGGCCCGTCCCTACCTGTTCTCCAACACCATGCCCCCGGCGGTGGTGGCCGGATCGCTCAAGGTGCTGGAGATCCTCTCCAAATCCACCGACCGCAGGGACAAGCTGGAGAAGAATACAAAGTACTGGCGCGAAGGCCTAAGCAAGGCCGGTTTCGACCTGAAGCAGGGCGACACCCCCATCGTTCCAGTGATGCTGTACAACGCCAAGCTGGCCCAGGACATCGCCCGCGACCTGTACCACGAGGGGATCTACGTGACGGGCTTCTTCTTCCCGGTAGTGGCCCAGGGGCAGGCCCGGATAAGGACCCAGATCTCGGCCGGACACGAGATGGAGCATTTGGACAAGGCCCTGGCGGCCTTCACCAAGATCGGGGAGAAGTACGGGATACTGGGGCTGAAGAAGGATGAGATCATAGCCAAGTACGGACTGTAGGATTCCCCATCCGCAGACGCCGTCGTGAGCGTTAGCCGAACGATTACGCAGATCATCGCAGATTATACAATTATATTGGCTTACGTGTCATTGCAAGAAAACCTGCATATGGGCATACGTGTCATTACGAGTTGGCCTGCTACTTGGCAAATGAAGTAATCTGGCTTATAATAATGCAAGCCGTAATTTAGAGAGTAACTATGCGGCGGGAAGGGATTTAACTCCCGTCCCGCCGTTTGTGCTTATCAATCGCCTAAAAAGTGGGCAAAGTATGTGTGATGTCACATTCAAGCACTAAGTTGAATAACACTTTTAAAAGGTATTTTATATGAAAAGAACTATTATTGTAAAGTTTATTATTACTACTTTAGTGATAGTAATATTACTAATTGACTTTGTGCCTGTATTGTTCAAAAATATAGTTGTTTACTCATTTGGGCTTAATCACGATACTTTTATTTGGTTAATGGATCACGCGAGTGAAAAGGATACAGAAAAGCTTATCCTTTCGTTAAGATACATGGGGGATACTGCACCAGACGGAATCATGGGCTGCTATAAAGGACATTGTTTAAGTGCCTTGGCAAGAGCATCAGGCACAAATGTTGGTCTTAACTATTCTGACTGGACAGCCTGGTATGCAAAGGAAAAAGGCAGGGAAGTAAAATCAAATATTAACATAACTGGCTGTAAATTTGTTCCGATAAAAGTATTATCTGCAATATGGTTTTATCTTCACGTTCAACGTGAAAGCATATTCCAAAAGAATAAAATCAAATAGCAGATAACAAAAGGCTATAATGTAAATTAGTAGTTATCAAAAGAAAGTTGATAAAAATACAGCAATCGGATAAAATATCGACTAAAAATGATATTATCGGAATTTTTTTACCAAAGCATGAATTAGAAAACTTTTTCTCTCTAATATAACTCAAGGGGTAATCATTCTTACATCATGGCACTTCACATCAAGGTAAAGGAATTTTACCGCCAGGAACTGGTGGAACTTCAGGACGCCGATCTCTTCAAGGAGGAGCGTTTTCTTTTCTTGACTCCGTTTAAAAGCTAAAGTATAATAACTGCAATGCCAAAGCTATTCGTGATAGGCGGCCCGAACGGCGCCGGAAAAACCACCTGCGCCATGTCCCTGTTGCCGGAAATATTAAAGTGCCGTGAGTATGTCAACGCCGATGCCATAGCCGCAGGCATTTCTCCCTTTAAGCCGGAACAAACAGCCATCCAAGCCGGCCGGTTAATGCTGGAGAGAATACATTATTTGTCAAACCGGGGAGAGGACTTTGCCTTTGAGACCACTATGGCATCAAAGACATTTGTTCCCTTGCTGAAAAAATGCAAAAACAAAGGCTATTCCATAACCCTTATCTATCTTTGGCTGGCAAGCCCGGAGTTGGCAATTAAAAGAGTGGCTTTGAGGGTCGCAGGCGGGGGGCATGGCATTCCGGTAGAAGTTATCCGGAGGCGTTACAAAAACGGAGTTTCCAACTTTTTTAGATTATACTTGCCGGTTTGCGATAGTTGGGGTATCTATGATAATTCGTCGGATCATCCAATAGCGGTGGCCCGTAAAAATGTCCACAAAAAAGAGGAAATATTTAAAGAACTGATACTGAATAACATCAAGGAATCAATAAAATGAAGCAGACAAGAAAAGCAAGTTTATTTGAAAGAATTGACCTCGGCATCCGCCGGGGTGTGGCCACGGCCCTGGCCGAACATAAAAAAGCCGGAAGGTCGATAGCCATATCTAAAAACGGAAAAATTGTTGAGGTTCCTGCCAGGAATATAAGGGTGCCAAAGGTTTGAAACGTTTTTAAAAAGCCGCCTTGTAATCCAAGGCGGCTTTTCTGTAACAACGCCTTTGGTATTGCCAAAAGCCTGCTTTGAGCGTATAATAAATGTCATATCAAAACCATGCGAGCCATGCTAATTTTCCCCAAATGTGCCAGGTTTTAACGCAGTTAACTTTTTCCTTCTAATATAACACAAGGGGTAATCACCAACTCATCATGGCGCTTCATATCAAGGTAAAGGAATTTTACCGCCAGGAACTGGTGGAACTGCAGAACGCCGATCTCTTCAAGGAGGAGCGCTACATCCACACGCCACAGACGGCCAGCATCAAGGTCGAATACCCGCCCGACTCGCCCCAGAAGGAGGTCGTCAACTTCTGCGCCAACAACTACCTGGGGCTCTCCAGCCACCCGGCCATAGTGGCCGCGGCCAAGCAGGGCCTGGAGGAGCGGGGCTTCGGGCTGTCTTCGGTGCGGTTCATCTGCGGCACCCAGGACAAGCACAAGGAACTGGAGCGGAAGATCTCAAAGTTCCTGGGCATGGAGGACGCCATCCTGTATTCCTCCTGCTTTGACGCCAACCTGGGCGTGTTCGAGGCTCTTTTAGGCGAGGAGGACGCCCTGATCTCGGACGAGCTGAACCACGCCTCCATCATCGACGGCATCAGATTATGCAAGGCAGAGCGGCGCCGCTTCAAGCACATGGACATGCACGATCTGGAAAACCATTTAAAGCAGACCATGAACAAGCGCTTTAGGATGATCGTCACCGACGGGGTCTTTTCCATGGACGGCGACCTGGCCCCGCTGGAGCAGATTTGCAATCTGGCGGAAGAGTACGAGGCCATGGTGCTGGTGGACGAGAGCCATGCCAGCGGGTTCGTGGGTCCCACCGGCCGCGGGACACATGAGCATTACGACGTGATGGGCCGGGTGGACATCATCACCACCACTTTCGGCAAGGCGCTGGGCGGGGCATCCGGCGGCTGCATCGCATCCAGCCAGGAGATCATCAATATCCTGCGCCAGCGCTCCCGGCCCTACCTGTTCTCCAACACCATCAGCCCGTCCGTGGTGGCCGCCACCATCAAGGCGATCGAAATGATGCAGGGCTCCACCGCCCTCCGGGACAAGGTGATGAGCAACGCCCTGTACTTTAGGCAGAAGATGACCGAAGCCGGGTTTGCCATCCGGGAGGGGATACACCCAATTGTGCCGATTATCCTGCACGAGGCCGAGATCGTCCAGCAGATGTCCCGGATGCTCTACGACGAGGGCATCTACGTGGTCGGGTTCTTCTACCCGGTGGTGCCGCGGGGCCGGGCCAGGATCCGGGTCCAGATCTCGGCGGCGCACGAGCGGGAGCACCTGGACAAGGCCATCGAAGCTTTTACCAAGGTCGGCAAGAAACTGGGGGTACTGAAATAATCTGCCACAAAGACACCAAGGCACTAAGAGTTATTTAAAAAACGGAAAATTGGAAATCGTGTTTGTGTCTTAGTGTCTTGGTGGCAAAAGGGGAGCTTATGATCTTCAAAAAGTCTTATTCCTTCATCATTCTGCCGCACCACGGGGAGCAGGGAAAATCCGTGTTCTTCCACTCGCAGTGGCTGAACGCCCTTTTGCTCATCACAGTGGCGGGGCTGGGCATCTCCGGCTTTTTCATCGTCCGGCATTACCTGTATCACCACAAACTCAAGACAGCCTTCGAGCCCACTTTCAAGGAGAACGAGGTTTTTCGCGAGGAGCGCAAGGGGTACGGCCAGGTCAGGGATTCCCTGGCCCACCACATCTCATCGCTGCAGGCCCAGCTAAAAAAAGAGCGCTCGGTCTACCTGTCCTCGGTCAACGGCCTGGCCCGGGAGCTGGATGCGGTCAAAAAACTGGCCATCAAGGTCAAGATCCAATCCGGTTTCAAGTCATCTAACATAGTGGACGAGAACGAGGCGGCCGGGGGCCCGGCCGGGGAGAGGACCTACATCGGCTGGCAGGACGTGAACCAGCCGATTGACCCAGGCCCGCTGGAGAACAAGGTCCGTCCCGGGATAGGACAGCAGAACGCAGAACTCAGGGAGATAGACGCCTACCTTTCCACCAAGCAGTCCCTGGTCTCGGACACCCCGGAACTGGCCCCGCTGTTCGGCCGGATGACCTCGGGCTTCGGGGTGCGGCGCTGGCGGCGGAGCGGTCATTCCGAGAACCACGCCGGCTTGGACATAGCCGTTCCCAAGGGCACCCCGGTCAATTCCCCGGCCGAGGCGGTGGTGGTTTACGCCGGCTGGAAGGGAGACTACGGAAAGATGATAGAACTGGACCACGGTAACGGCTATACCACCCGTTTCGGCCACCTGTCGCTGATAGAGGTGGAGGTTGGAGACCGGGTGATGAAGGGACAGATCATCGGGGCGGTGGGCTCCACCGGCCGTTCCACCGGCCCCCACCTGCATTACGAGGTCAGATTTCAGGGAAAAGCCATTGATCCAATTGGCTATTTAGGGATGGTTGAAGGAAAATAGATTTTCTTTAATTTTTTACTTGACATTAAATGTATAATTTGTTATATTGTAAACTGATAGACTTCCCAATTAGACAAAAACAAAATTTTGCCCAAAGTGTATTTTGTTGTCACGATCTGGTGCAGGGCTATCACAATAACAGAGTTGAAGGTCTTTTTTTTTCGAAGCAAGCGACTGAGCTCATGGTGATAAAGCAATAATGTAATAAGGGCGATTAGCTCAGTTGGTTAGAGCGTCTGCTTTACACGCAGAAGGCCGGGGGTTCGAGCCCCTCATTGCCCACCATCTTCGTGCAATATACTTGCACAATGCAATAGTTGCAGGAACATATTTGGCTGGTACTCGTTTTTCCCCGCCAAAGCGGCATTATCCAGCAAGTTTTAAGGAAATATTTGTTGGCATAGATTATGCAAACTTAGTTATTGGAGGGTTGAGATGGATATTGTGGAGATAGGCAAAAACGCAGGCTTGGTTTGGAAAACACTGCATCAAAAAGGTTCCCAAACCTCTTCCAGTTTAAAAAAGCTTACCGGACTTGATGACAAGAATTTATGTCTTGCCCTGGGATGGCTGGCCAGGGAGGGGAAGGTAACTTTCCACTCCGAAAAACGCAGCATCATGATAGTTCTCAAATAAGCCTTTGATCGTTCCCGCCATCCTGAAAGATGTATTTTTTACATTGGGCAGTACATGGGTGGGTTTTTTGTCAAAAGCCCCAAAAATAAAACACAAAAAAGGAGATAGCACGTCAAGGAAGAAATTACAAACCAAAGAAAAATTAACCAATATTAACTTATAAGGAGGAAGACTCATGAAAAAGATCCTGCTTGCCAGCTTGGTGGTCGCTATGTTTGCCGGTATGGCAATGGCCCAGCCCGCGGACGTGAATTCCGCCCTGATCCCGGTCACGGTTCCGGTGGGCGGCGTGTTTCAGATGACCCTCAGCGCCGCAGCCATCAATTACCTGCCGCTGCTGCCGGGAGACTTCGACAACACCCAGACCATGGATGTCACCGTGCGCAGCAACTGGAAAGGCTATACCTGGATCCTGAAGGTGCAGCAGGACGGCTTGCTGACTGACGCACTCATCACCGAGGTCATCCCCAGCGTCAACTTCACCCATACCAGCACCGGCGGAGCTGGCGTCCGTGCCGATGCGGCTGCCACCGAATTCGTGACCGGAACGGCCACCACCTTCTACACCTGCGCTCTGGCCGAGCAGAAGAACGTGGGATCACCGACGGTCATCCAGCAGCAGTATCAGCTGGCCGCCCCGGCAGACCAGGCGGCGGGCACCTACACCAACAACCTGACCTACACCCTGACCGTCACCCCGTAATCGGACGGAACAGCAAGACGGGGCATCGCTTTTCAAAGGGGTGCCCCGTCTTTAGCATTACATCTTTTTACTTATGATCAGATATTTCAATCTTATCATTTTTTGTTTCCTGTCTGCGGCGCCATTGGCCCATGGCCAGGGGGTGATTTCGTTGAACGTTTGGCCGCCCCGGGTCGATTTGAACGTAACCCCGGGTGAAAGCAGGACCGGGCTGATCAATGTCAACAACCGGGGACTTGAGAGGGTTCAGGTGTTCTGCCAAATCAACGATGTTTCCATGGACAGATACGGCAACCTGCTTTATCCCGAGGGGGGGACTTCGGCCACCTCCTGCGAACCCTGGATGAGCGTCAACCCGGAGAATTTTTTCCTATCCCAGGGCACCAGCCAACAGGTGCGCTACACTCTTAAAGTGCCCGAAAACGCGGCCGGCACTTATCTGGCTTCGGCCTTTTTCCAGACCAAGCCCCAGGAAGGCGGCAAGGGAACCGGCAGCCGGCTTTCCGCCAGGCTGGGGGTTTTGTTCATTCTGACCGTCAGCAACACCGGCTTCAAGGACGGCGAGTTAAGCGCACTGGCAATGAGCAGTTCCACCAAAGAAAATGCAGCCCAGGTAGAACTGGGATTTTTGAATAAGGGTAACATACTGATCCGGCCCAAGGGGACCATAGAGATAAAGACCGAAGAAGGATTCACGGTCTCCAAGGTGCTGCTTAACGAGGAAAATCAGGCGGTGCTGCCGAGATCCGAAAGGGTCTTTCGCATCCCGCTCAGCGATATAAAATCCGGCATTTACAACCTTTTCGCCACGGTTGATTTCGGCGGATCGGAGATCCTCTCGGGAGAGTCCCGGGTCAACCTGATCGTCGAGGCCTCCCGCCACAGCTGGCCCATACCGCAGTCCAGAAACCCGATCAAGAAGACGACGGACAAAGACGCCAAGCCTGCGGTAAAGGCAAGCCCCGAAGAGGTCAAGGCCATGTATGATCTGGCCACCAGGCAGTACGCCTCCGGGGATTACGAAGCTTCTTTGACCACCTGGCAAAAATTGCTGAGGGCCGACCCGGCTCACAGTTCGGCCAGGAAGAACATGGAGCGGACCAAGACCAAAATTCAGGCATTAAAAAAGATAAAAGGCTAAATGCTCAAATCACTCAAAATCATAGCAACGCTTTTAACGATTGTCCCGGCCCTGGTTTGGGCCGAGGGTCAGTTTAGCATTACCTATGGTTTTGAGAACGGCAACAGCTTGACCGGATATCATTATGGCCGGCAGGAATACCGCCACTCACTCAAGTCCACGCTTGACAAAAAAATGAGCGGCTACAGCCTGCTGTCAGAAGTATCTTTGTTTTACAGCAACTTGGATCGGACCCACTTGCAGACAATCAGGGTCGGGTTTAACGATATAACTCTGGACCAAAGCCTGATAAACATCAGTCTGGGGGACAATACGTCCGGCCTGCCCTACAACTCAGGCATGTTCTACAACCGGTTCCGGGGCGGACAGGCTGATTATAAATACCGGTGGGCCAGCGCCGGGGTTTTCGGAGGGACCCCTTCGGATCTGTACCGCAGGGGAACGTCATTGAGCAGCCGGAACGTTTTCGGGTCATATCTCGGGATCAGGCCGGCGGGGTGGCTCTCGGAGAAATTTTTCATATATAACGAAGCCAGCAGCCTGGCGGAGGACACTTTGTCCCGACGGGCCGTCGGTTTCGGGCAGCAGCTGGATATCACCACTTCCTGGGGCCTTGAAATGATGCTGTCCACTGCCTGGAAAAAAAGACAGGAGGAGAGAGGCGGTGCGACCATCACCCGTTCCGCCCCGTCGGTGTCCAGCAATCTGACCTGGGCCGCAGAAAAATACCGGGTCTCGGGAGGCATGGATTTTCTGGGAGCCCATTTCCGGCCCATGCAGGACCGGAACCAATATGGGCCCAGGCTCTATGCCGGTTGGAGGCCCAATAAAATACTGGGGCTGAACGGCAGGTTCGCCAACAACAACGCCGACGGGGATACTTCGTATCCCATGATCACCAATACCTGGGGTGGGGGCTCCAGTCTGACCCTGCCCAATCTTCCTTCGCTGCAGATGGGTTACACTAGCACCGACAACAAGGTCTACTGGGGCGGGCTGAATGCCAGGCGCTATGTTTCTGACAACAAATTTTTTGAGCTCAAGCAACGGGCCAACCGTTTTGAGATGGGCCTCAGGTTTCAAACCGACCACCGGACCGAGCTGCTGCATCAATCCATGGATGCCTCCAGGCATTCCTGGCGGTTGACGCCGCTCTATCGGGCGCAGTTGGCCACTTTCTGGCTGAGCGGTGAATTCGACCGGTGGAGCGACACCAAACAATCCAGCCAGGGACAGTTCAATCGTTTTCGGGCCGGCGGCGACTTTGGTCTGTGGAGCGGCAGCCGGGCCAACCTGGAGCTGGGGTTCGATGACCGGACTGAAAGCTATTACGGGCGCAGTGGAAGCTTTGTGGCCAGCCTGAAGTTTAAACTCAACCTGACCAGGAACTACCATTTGGACCTATCCTGGTGGAATGACAATGTGGTGAACCAGGATACGGGATTCTTTTACCTGAGGGACCGCTCCCGGTTGGGATTGTTCATTACCCGGAAGATGGATGTTTCCGGCAAAGGACTGGAGGGCAGGATATTCATGGACGCCAATAAGAACGGAATTCAGGAGTCTGGAGAATACGGCCTGCCCGGCATCATCCTGAACCTGTCGGACGGACGGCGGGCCATTACCGACCGAAGCGGCAAGTATTATTTCACCAATATCAGCCAGAATCAACCGTCAGTAAAAGTGGACCTGGCAACCCTGTCCGCGGAATACAATCTCATAGGGTCCGGAGAAAAGCACGCTTCCCTGGGGGGGTGGAGCCCGGCCCAGGTCAATTTCGCTGTTTCGGCCCTGGGAGGGGTCAAGGGCCGGGTTTTCCTGGACCAAAACAGCAACGGAATTTTTGACGGGGACGACCAGGGGATCTCCGGAGTGATGCTGACCATGCAGCCGTCCAATTCGGCCGCGGTCACCAACGGCGGAGGGATGTTCCGCATCACCAACGCCCCCACCGGCCAGCAGGCTCTGATCATAGACCCAAACACCATCCCCCCGGATTTTGAACTTAAGAGCGAACCTTCCCTGCAGGTCAGCATCAAGCAGGGGGAGGTGACCAATAACCTGGAATTTGTGCTGGCCAAAAAGGTCAGGCCGGTCAAGAAGGTGGTCTTCGGCGGGATAAGCACGGTGAAAGTATCCGAGGCTTCTGCTATGCCGGCTTCCGTTTCTCCCAAAGCCGCGGCCAACAAACCGGTTCCCGGCAGCTCCAGGGTGGTAACGCCCCGCCCGGGTTCGGTGCCGGCGCCGGCGGTATCCGGGCCAAAGCTTTCGCCGTCCGAAATAGATGCGTTATATAAGGAAGGTTCCAAGCTGTTCTCTTCCGGTGATTACCAGGGAGCCCTGAAGATGTGGCAGAAGATCTTGTCATCCGAACCCGGCCATGCCAGCGCCAAAAGGAATCTTGAACGGACCAGGCAAAAGCTGGAGGCCCAGCGAAAAGCCAAAGGATGATCAAACGATAAAAAAGCCCCCCGCCTAAAGCGGGGGGCTTTTTATTTGCCAACGATATTAAGCCAGGGGGATCTTGATCCAGAAGCGGCTGCCTTTTCCCAGAACGCTTTCGGCCCCGGCGCTTCCCCCGTGCAGCTCGGCGATGTGCTTGACGATGGCCAGACCCAGGCCGGTGCCCCCCATTTCCCGGGAGCGGGCCCGGTCCACCCGGTAGAACCGCTCGAACAGGCGGGGCAGGTTCTCCCGGCTGATGCCGGGGCCGTTGTCGGATACCGAAAGGATCAGGGCATTTTCCCGGATCTCGGCCGCCAGATCTATCCAGCTGTTCCGGGGCGCGTACTTGACGGCGTTGTCCAGCAGGTTGCCCAGGGCCGAGGCCATTTTATCAATATCCATCTGCACCGGCTGCTGACCGGCCTTGTCATTGGTTTGAACCTGATGGTTCTTTTCGGCGATCCGGGTCTTTAGATTGTCAACGGTCCGTTCCAGCAGGGGGCCGACAGCGGAGGGGACCTTGTTGAGAGTGTAATTTCCCGACTCAATGGCCGAGAGCTCCAGCAGATCGTTCACTAATTTACTCATCCGCAGCGATTGGGCGTGGATCCGCCCCAGGAAATCCTCCAGCTGCGGACGATTGTCAATGGCGCCGTCCAGCAGGGCTTCGGAAAAACCATTGATGGCCGAGAGCGGGGTTTTTAGCTCGTGGGAAACGTTGGCCACAAAATCCTTGCGGATTCGCTCCAGCATCTTAAGCCGGGTGATGTCAGAAGACACCAGCACCCAGCCCCGCAGGCTTTCCTGGTCCACGATGGCGGCGATCCGGACGATGTAAAATTTCTTTTCCCACTCCAGCTCGATCCATTCCCGCTGCTCCTTTACCAGCTGTTCCATGATGGGGCTGCGGATGGCCTCCAAAAGAAGCCGGCCCCTTGCCTGGCCGGGGTCCAGCCCGAACATTTCGGCGGCGGCGTGGTTCACCATCCTTATCACCTGGCGCTGGTCCAGGGTGATCACTCCTTCGCTCATTCCCTCCAACACTGCGGCCAGGTTGCTCCTTTGTTCGGACAGGTCGCTGACGGTCCCCTCCCAGGATTGGGCCAGATGGTTCAGGGTCCTGGCCACCAGGGCCGTCTCCCGGCTGCTCTTGGTCAGGGGAGCCCGGGCTTTAAGGTCTCCGGATGAAAGCCGGCGGGCGGTTTGTTCAATGTCCCTGATGGCCTCGATCTCGGGGCGCCAGGCCAGACTGACCAAAAGCCAGAGCAGGGCCGCACTCAAGATCAGCCCGATGATCACGCCGGCCAGCAATTGTTTCTGGTAACTTTTCAGCCCCGCCCAGGGCCAGGCGATCCGGCAGTACCCCCAAAGGTTTTTTCCCGACCTGACCGGGACGGCAAAATAGAGCATTTCCATTTTAAGGGTTTGGCTGTACCTTAAAGCATGGCCCAGTCCTTTTTGCCTGGCCATGGTGATCTCCGGCCGGCCCAGATGGTTGTCCATGGCCTTGAGCCCGGCGGCATCCTCCTCTGAATCCCCCAGCACCCGGCCCAGGCTGTCGATGATGGTCACCCTTTTGGCCAGCGCCGCGGACTGGACCTGGGCCAGGGAGTCGATGTTGAGTCCGGGGTCCTCCGCCAGTTTTTGGGATATTTCGGAACTGATCAACAGGGCCTGTCCCTGCAGCCCGTCCAGGGCCAGGCTCAGCAGGTGCTGCCGGGTGCTGAAATACAGGTAAAGGGAGAATCCGCTCAACACCACCAAAACCGAGACCAGGCCGGCCGAGGCCAGTTTTATTTTAAGGCTGGGATGCGTCATTCTTCCTCTTTAAGTTTGTAGCCGAAGGATTTGACGGTCAGAATGGCTCCGTCCAGCAGGGGGATCTTTTTCCGCAGATGACGGATATGAACGTCCACCGTCCGGTTGCCGCCGTAGTAGTCCTGGCCCCAGACGGCGTTGAGGATCTGCTCCCGGGAGAGCACCCGGCCGGGGCGTTTAAGCAGGTATTCCAGCAGGCCGAACTCCTTGGCGGTCAGTTCCACCTCCTTTTTGCTGACTGTGACCACATGGCGCTCGCCGTCCAGCATCATCTTTCCGTAATTCAAAACCGCCTTGGTTTCTTCCGGCGGCTGGTTGCGGCGGAAGATGGCCCGGATCCGGGCCATCAGTTCCTTGGGGCTGAAAGGCTTGGTCAGGTAGTCGTCGGCCCCCATCTCCAGGCCCACTATCTTGTCGGTCTCCTCGGCCTTGGCGGTCAGCATGATGATGGGCAGCCTTTTGGTGGCCGGCTCGGAACGGAGGATCCGGCAAAGTTCCAGGCCTTCCATCCCGGGCAGCATCAGGTCCAGCACCAGCAGGTCGGGGGGCTGGCGACGGATGCGCTCCAGGGCCCGTTGGCCGTCGGAGATGGCCTCGGATCTGAAGCCGTCCTTTTTAAGGTAATGCTCCACCAGGTCGGCGATGTCCCGCTCGTCCTCCACTATATAAATAAGTTTCGCCATAAGTACCCCCGGTTGAAAATTGCTTTTTAGAAAACCGTTATATTACAATGATAATAAAAAACCGGGCCAATGTAAAGTGAAAAAGAGATGAAGCTAATGTTAAGGGGCGGTTAACTTCCCGCCAAACCATTTCACATTAAATTAACATAAGCCATACGGGAAAGAAACGCGGCCGGGTTATATTTGGGCCGTGAACATTTTAAATGCAACATCATGAAAAATGAAACATCCTTTTTGACCCGGTATGGTTTGGTATTAGTGGGAGTGGGTTATGTTTTGTTCTTAGCCTGGTTATTGGTCCTTAAAAATATGTCTGGCCCGGAACCTGTCAAGCTCTGTCGTCCGCCAATCCGCAGTTCCCAATAGGAGGCAATACAAATGGGTAAAGCCGATCTTCACATCCACACCAACTACTCCGACGGCTCCGCCACCGTGATGCAGGTGCTGCGCCGGGCGGTGGAAATGGGGCTGGATACCATAGCCATCACCGATCACAATGAGATCGCCGGGGCCGTAAAAGCCAGGGAACTGGCGGAGCGGTGGGGCCTGAAAATAGATGTGATAATCGGGGAAGAGATCACCACCTCGGACGGGCATGTGGTGGGGCTTTTCCTGAAAGAAAAGATCAGGCCCCTGTTGACCGCCCAGGCCACGGTGGACGAGATCCACCGGCAGGGCGGGTTGGCGGTGGCGGTGCACCCGTTCTCGCTCTGGCTAAAGCTATTCAACTGCGGCGGGGTGGGGCGGCTGGCGGAACGCCTCCAATTCGACGCCATAGAGGTGGCCAACGGAGCCTTGACCGAAACCTTCAGCAACCAGTACACCAAGGCCTATAACAACAAGGTGATAAAACTGGCCGGAGTGGGCGGCTCAGACGCCCACACCATAGAGGCTTTGGGCCAGGCCTATACAATGTTTCCCGGGCGCGGCGCCGCCTGGCTCAGGAACGCAATCATTCATAAAGCCACCAGATCTGTTTTAACGGGCTCCCGGTTTAAGGCCCTGCTGGACTTCATAACTGACCACTTAAAAGGCAAGCTGGCCCTGTACGGTCCCCAGGGCGGGCGGCTGGGGCAGGTTGATACGGTTTAACACTATCTTAATCTGCGGGAAAAACGAACAAAATATTTCCGGGATATAATAGGCCAGGATCAAATATAAATGAAAAAACAGAAAGGAACGGTAATGGGAATCAACAAGGTTATTTTTACGGGACTGGCCCTGCTGGCGGCCGCCAACATGGCCTCAGCCCAGACTGCCAAGAAAGCAAAGCCGGACACCATGGTAATTGAGATGAAAAAGCAGATGGAGCAACTGGTTTCGCAGGTGTCCACCCTAAATCAGGAGCTAAATGCAGCCAAGGCCCAGATGAACCAGAATGAAGGGGGAAGGATCCAGGCGGCGGAAGAGAGCGCCTCGGCGGCCCACGACAAACTGGCCGGCATCGACGAAAGGATTCTGACGGTAGAGAGCGATCTGGGCGGAGTGAAAAAACTGAAGGTTTCCGGCTATATCCAGACTCGTTTTGAGTACATCAACCACGACAAGATAGATACCCTGCCCAATGCCACCGACAAGGGCACCGACTCCAGCTGGTTCTATGTCCGCCGGGGCCGTATCAAGTTCGTCTACACCCCGGGTCCGACCTCCCAGTATTGCATCTACCCCGACTTTTCCAAGAACACCGTCTCCCTTAAGGAGGCCTGGATCACGATCAAAGAACCCTGGACCCCGATAGGCTTCAGCCTGACCATGGGCCAGATGAACTGGCCGTTCGGAGTGGAGATCGAACGTTCCTCGTCCACCCGGGAGCTCCCGGAGCGCTCCACCGCATCCGGCAAGTTGTTCAAGGGAGAGCGCGACCGGGGAGTCAAGCTTTCATTCACGCCGGTGCAGAAAGCCGGGATGCTTTCCGCACTGACCGTGGACCTGGGAGTTTACAACGGGTACGGCGTAGACAACAGCACCTTCACCTGGAACGATCCCACCAAACCCAAGGATTTCATCGCCCGGGCCAGGGCCGACCTGGGGGTGGTCAGCCTGACAGCCTCTTATTATGACGGCCATGAAAAATCATCGGTTACCTCAGGCAACTATTACAAGGGCCGACTGGGAGGTTCGCTGGAAGCCTACTACCAGTTCCTGCCCTTCGGCGGAACGGCTTTGCTGGCCGAGGGCGTCCAGGGCATCCAGACCGGCAAGAAAGTGCTGGGAGGCTATGTGATGCTGGTCCAGAACATCGGGGACAAGTTCGGCCTGGCCTTCCGGGCCGACACCTATGACCCCAACACCTCCTCTGACACCACGCTGTTTGGCGGCACCGCCAACGATCTGAAGTACGAACAGACCTCGAATCTCTCGGCGGCCTTGAACTACTGGTGGGATGACGCGGTGCGCTTTACCCTTTCGGCCGACCGGACCCTTTACCATACCGGCATGATGATCATGGAACAGCACCCCAAATACAAGACCTATCAGGACGATAAAATTACCGCCCAAATGCAGATCAAGTTCTAAAAAATAAAAAATGAGGAGAATTCAAATGACAAAAAAAATCATTATAACCGCAGCCCTGGTACTGGTGGCGGTCATGGCCGGGTTGTCCCAGGCCGGGAGGGGCATAACTTTAAAGGGGTCCGACACCATGCTGCTTTTGGGCCAGCGCTGGGCCGAGATCTATATGCAGAAGAACCCGGGTGCGGTGATCCAGGTGACCGGAGGCGGTTCGGGAGTGGGCATCGCAGCCCTGATCAACGGTTCCACCGAAATCTGCATGGCCTCCCGCAGCATGAGGGATTCGGAAAAGCAGAAACTGCGCGAACGGTACTTCAATCTGGGGCACGAGATCCCGGTGGCCAAGGACGGCGTGACCCTGTACCTTAACGAAAAGAATCAGATCAGCGAACTGACCCTGGACCAGATCAAGGACATTTACACCGGCAACACCACCAACTGGTCGCAGCTGGGCGGGCCGGACGCCAAGATCATCGTCTACGGCCGCGAGAACAGCTCGGGCACCTACGTCTTCTTCCGGGAAGTGGCCATGAAGAACGCTGATTACACCTCCAGCATGCAGTCCCTGCCCGGCACCGCGGCGGTGGTCAATGCCGTGGCCAAGGATGTCTACGGGATCGGATACGGCGGATCCGCTTATGCCAAGGGCGTCAAGGAAGTGGCCATCAAGACCGCCAAGGGAAGCTTTAAGCCCACCACCGAAACCGTAAAAAGCGGGCAATATCCGCTGGCCCGGAACCTGTTTTGGTACCTGCGGGCAAAACCCAGCGGCGAGATGAAAAAATTAGTGGACTGGGTGCTTTCTCCCGAGGGGCAGGAGATCGTCAAGAAAGTCGGATATTTCACCATAAAATAGGCCGATCACTATACATTAACGCCTGATCCAGGGGACTTTTGCCCAAACAAGGTCCTCTGGATTTGGCCGTTGTTTTAAGGATAACCTTATGAGCCTCCAGAAAAAAAGGTTTCGCTACCTCGGGGAATCGCTGATAGAGGGCAACATCAAGATCACCGCCATCCTGGCCATAATCGCGGTGTTTCTGATATTCCTGTTCATCATGCGGGAGTCGCTGCCGATATTCTTCAGCCAGGAAGTGATGCAGGAGATAACCTTCGGGAAATTATTCCATGGGATCGAATGGCAGCCGGTGTCGGATAATCCCCGGTTCTCGATGTGGCCGATAATTTTGGGCAGTTTAAAAGTTACCATGATCGCCCTGGTCTTTGCGGTCCCGGCGGCCATCGGAGCGGCCCTCTACAGCTCGGAGTTCGCCGGGCCCCGGCTCAAGGAGTTCATCAAACCGGTGGTGGAACTGCTGGCCGGCATTCCCTCGGTGGTGCTGGGTTTCTTCGCCCTGATAATCATGGCTTCTTTCCTGAAAAGCATCTTCGGCTGGACCTACCGCCTGAACGCGGTCAATGCCGGAATCGCCCTGGGATTTGCAGTGATCCCGGCCATCTATTCGCTGGCCGAGGACGCCATCAATGCCGTGCCCAGATCGTTCCGGGAGGCGGCCCTGGGGCTGGGCGCCACCCCCTGGCAGACAGCAACCAAAGTGGTACTGCCGGCGGCCCTGCCCGGGGTATCGGCGGCGGTGCTGTTCGGCATGGGCCGGGCGGTGGGCGAGACCATGGTGGTGCTGATGGCCGCCGGCAACGCCCCGCTGTTCTCCTTCAACCCGCTGGAGTCCACCCGCACCATGACCGCCACCATCGCGGCCGAGCTGGGAGAAGTAGTGTTCGGCGGCGGCCACTACCATGCCCTGTTCTTTATCGGCCTGGCCTTATTCCTGGTCACGTTTGTGATCAACACCGTTTCCTGGGTCTTGTTCGACGGTCTGATGAACAGACTGTATGGGGCGAAGAAATAGGCGGCATATGAATTATCAGACAAAATTTAAAAAAATCGGCGACAAGGTAAAGATCGGCCTGACCGGGACGGCGGTCCTTTTGATATTGGCAATTCTGGCAATCATCCTTTTGGCTGTAATCGCCGGCGGTTATAAAAGCCTGAGCTGGGAGTTCCTGAGCCAGCCGCCCCGCGACGGCATGACCAAGGGCGGGATCTTCCCGGCCATCTTCGGGATGGTGTTCTCGCTGATCCTGATGCTGATCGCGGTGGTGCCGGTGGGAGTGGCCACCGCCGTTTACCTGCACGAGTATGCCCGGCCAGATTTTATCCTGACCAGATTGATCCGGGGGGCGGTCAACAACCTGGCCGGGGTTCCTTCCATCGTTTTCGGCCTGTTCGGACTGGGCTTCTTCATCCAGTTCATCGGCAACGGGATCGACCGGTCGCTGGGGCAGAGCGGACTGTTCGGCCAGCCCTGCATCCTGTGGGCCTCGCTGACCCTGGCCCTGATGAACCTGCCGATGATCATCGTGGCCACCGAGGAGGCTTTGAGGGCCATACCCCAGGCGGAGCGGGCCGGGGCCCTGGCCCTGGGGGCCACCAAGTGGCAGACCATCCGGCATGTGGTGCTGCCCCAGGCCATCCCCGGCATACTGACCGGAGTGGTGCTGGTGGTCAGCCGGGGGGCCGGGGAGGTGGCGCCCATCATGTTCACCGGGGCGGCCTATTACCTGCCCTACCTGCCCAAACTGCCCACCGACCAGTTCATGACCCTGGGCTACCACATCTTCGTGATGACCACCCAGTCGCCGGACATAGACGCCACCGTGCCCATAGCCATGGGCGCCACCCTGGTTTTGCTGGCGCTGACCTTCTCGCTGAACATCATCGCCATCATCATCAGGTCCCGCACCAGAAGCCAGCTTAGAAAAGGAAGATAGAATGGAAATCAGAGAAAACCGTTTGGAGATAAAGGATTTCAGCCTTTACTACCACCGCACCAAGGCCCTGGAGGAAATCTCCATGGACATCCCCGAAAAAAAGGTGACCGCCATCATCGGGCCTTCGGGCTGCGGCAAGTCCACCCTGCTCCGGTCCATCAACCGGATGAACGAGATGATAGACGGGGTGCTGACCGAGGGCCGGATACTGCTGGATGCCGAGAACATTTACGACCGGAGCATAGACGTGGTGGAGCTGCGCCGCAAGGTGGGGATGGTATTCCAGAGGCCCAACCCCTTTCCCAAATCCATCTACGAGAACGTGGCCTTCGGGGTGCGGATGGGGGAGAACAAACAGGCCAAGGGCCGGCTGGAGGAAGTGGTGGAGCGGTCGCTGAAGGAGGCGGCCATCTGGGACGAGGTCAAGGACCGGCTGCAGCGCTCGGCCATGGAGCTTTCGGGCGGACAGCAGCAGAGGGTCTGCATCGCCCGGGCCCTGGCGGTGGAGCCGGAGGTCATATTGATGGACGAACCGGCCTCGGCCCTGGATCCCATAGCCACCGCCAAGATCGAGGAACTGATATTCAAACTAAAGGAAAAATACACCATCGTCATCGTCACCCACAACATGCAGCAGGCGGCCCGGGTCTCGGACCAGACGGCCTTCTTAATGCTGGGCAAACTCATAGAGTACGGAGATACGGCCACCATTTTCACCAACCCCAAAAACAAGACCACCGAGGAATACATCACCGGAAGGTTCGGATGACGTTTGGCTAAGCATTTTAAAGGAAGATAATTTAACACGGATTTAACATTGAATTAACCTGTGGTTCAATTATGTTTTATATATTGTTAACAATCATAAAACATAAAAGGAGTCACGAACCACATGATGAAAAAGAAAGCATTATATTTGCTGTTTTCGGTGGCATTGGTCTTTTCAGCCGGCTGCGGCAAGAACAAACAAAGCATTACCCTGGCCGGATCCACCGCCTTCCAGCCTTTCGCCGAGAAACTGGCCGAGCAGTACATGACATCCAATCCCGGAGCCACGATCACCGTTCAGGGCGGGGGTTCGGCGGTGGGCATCCAGTCGGCCCTTTCCGGGGCTGCCCAGATAGGAATGGCCGACCTGGTAAACCTGCCTCCGGAAGCCAAGGACCTTAGCGCCACCGTAGTGGCCCGCGACGGCATCGCGGTGGTGATAAACCCGGCCAACAAAGTGAACAATTTGACCACCGGCCAGATCAGGGACATTTTCAACGGAAAGATAAAGAACTGGAAGGAAGCCGGCGGGGCGGATAAAACCATCACCGTGGTCTCGCGGGAGGCCGGCTCCGGCACCAGGACCTCCTTTGAGGAGATAATCACGGGGATCGAGCTGGTTGGAGAGGCTCTGATCCAGGAATCCAACGGCACTATCCGGGAGACGGTGGCCAACGACGCCGGAGCCATAGGCTATCTTTCCCACGGGCTATTGAACGAAAAGATCAAAGCCGTGCAGATAGACGGCCAGGACTGCACCACCGAATGCATCATGACCCAGAAATACCTGCTGGTGCGTCCGATATTTCTTTTGACCAAGGCCCAGCCCGGAGCCGAGGTGCAACGGATGATTGATTATATCCTTTCCCCCGAGGGACAGCAGACCATCCAGCAGAACGGATTGATCACGGCCAAGTGAAACTAATTCCTGAATACGGAATACTGAATTTTGAATACTGTAGCCAGTAACATTGTTGACAGTACTGAAACGCAAAATTAAAAATGCCCGTTACCAGTGAAAAAATAATGCAGCGGCTGCTGCTGGCCGTGGCCTTTTCGGCCCTTTCGGCCCTGCTGTTGATCGCAGTATTCATCATCAGCCAGGGGCTGCCCTTTATTTTCAGGTACGGGTTCAGGGAATTCTTGTTCTCATCCCAGTGGAATCCCCAGGCCGGAAAATTCGGAATATTTCCCATGGTGGTCTCCACCCTGTGGGTCACCCTGGGGGCCATGGCCATCGGGGCGCCGCTGGGAGTGGCCGGGGCGGTGTTCCTGACCGAGTTCGTGCCCCGGACGGTGATGCGGATAATAAAGCCGTCCATCGAACTGCTGGCCGGGATCCCTTCGGTGGTCTATGGGTTCATAGGGGTGATGGTGCTGGCCCCGCTGATCCGGGACCATCTGGGCGGGCCGGGGCTTTCGCTTTTGGCCGGGTCCATCATCCTGGGAATAATGATCCTGCCCACCATCATCAGCATCTCCATCGATTCCATCATGGCGGTGCCCAAAAGCTACCGCGAAGGCTCGCTGGCCCTGGGGGCCACGGTCTGGCAGACGGTGCGGATGGTGACCCTGCCGGCCGCCCGGTCCGGCATCGCGGCCAGCATCATCCTGGCCATGGGGCGGGCCGTGGGCGAGACCATGGCGGTGATAATGGTCACCGGTAACTCCGTCAAGATACCGGGCTCGGCCCTGGAGCCGGTGCGGACCCTGACCGCCAACATCGCCCTGGAGATGGGATACGCCACCGGAATGCACCGCCAGGCCCTGTTCGCCACCGGGGTGGTGCTGTTCGTGGTGATCATGATCCTCAATTTCAGCGCCAGTTATGTGATGCGCCAGCGAAAGGCCCGCCGATGAAGCTTGATCCCAAAAACACCCAGCGGGCGGCGGTGGCGGTGTTGGGTTCCGCCACCCTGCTGACCCTGACCGCCCTGATCTTCATCATCGTCTTCGTGCTGGAGAAGGGCCTGCCGGTCTTAAACTGGTCCTTTCTGACCGGGGCGCCCCAGGACATGGGCCGGGCCGGGGGCATTTTTCCGGCCATAGCCGGCTCGGTCGCCCTTACCGTTCTGGCGGTGCTGCTGGCCGCTCCTCTGGGGGTGGGCACGGCGGTCTACCTGACCGAATACACCCGGGAGTCGCGCCTGACCGCCATCATCCGTTTCGGGGCCGACTGCCTGGCCGGCATCCCGTCAATCATCTTCGGACTGTTCGGCTTCATACTGTTCGTGACCATCCTAAAGATGGGCTGGTCGCTGCTGGCCGGGGGGCTGACCCTGGCCCTGATGATCCTGCCCACCATCATCCGGACCACCGAGGAGGCCATCAAGGCGGTGCCGCTTTCCTACCGCGAGGTCAGCTATTCGCTGGGGGCCACCCGCTGGCAGACGGTGTACAAAGTTATCCTGCCCAATGCCCTGCCCGGGATCCTGACCGGTGTGATGCTGGGGGTGGGGAGGTCGCTGGGCGAGACGGCGGCCGTCATCTTCACCGCCGGGTCATCGCTCAGGATGCCGGCCTCGATCTTCGATTCGGTCCGGACCATGGCGGTGCACTTCTACCTGCTGGCCCGGGAGGGCATCTCGGCCGAGAACGCCTACGGAACGGCGGCGGCCCTGATCATAGCCGTGCTCTCGGTGAACCTGCTGGCCTATTGGATGATGAACCGGATGGTTGCCAAAAGAACATAAAGATGAACAGATGCCAGACAAAATAGCACTGAATAAATTTTCGGTCCATTACGGTCCGGACCCGCTTCTTCAGGAGATAGACCTGGAGATCCAAAGCAATCAGATCCTGGGCGTGATCGGGCCGTCCGGCTCCGGCAAGACCACCTTTCTGCGCGCCCTGAACCGGATGAACGAACTGCAGCCCGGCTTTACCGCCAGTGGCCGGATCATGTTGGACGGGGAGGACATCTACGGACTTGATTATGATGCCGTAAGCCTGCGCAAAAAAGTGGGGATGGTGTTTGCCATGCCGGTGCCGCTGCCCATGAGCATTCACGAGAACATAATCTACGGCCCCAAACTTTCGGCCGGCCGGGGATGGAAGTATGACGAAGCAGTGGTGGAGAGCTCCTTAAAGGCGGCGTTTTTATGGGACGAGGTCAGGGACCGTTTGAAGACTTCGGCCTTAAGGCTTTCCGGCGGCCAGCAGCAGCGGCTATGCCTGGCCAGGACCCTGGCCCTGGAGCCGGAGGTTATCCTGCTGGACGAGCCCTGCTCCGGGCTGGACCCGGTTTCCACCGCCAAGATCGAGGAGGCGCTGACCATCCTAAAGGAAAGATACACCGTGATCCTGGTCACCAACAACACCAAGCAGGCGGCCCGGGTGGCCGACCGCACGGCTTTCTTCCTGATGGGGAAACTGGTGGAGGAGGGGACCACCCAGCAGATGTTCACCGCTCCCAAGGACAAGAGGACCAGCGACTACATCACCGGAAGGTTTGGATGAGGGCTGTCAAGAGTACTAATTTATTTTGCCACAGAATGCACAAAAACACATAACTATCTTAAATATTTACCATTTTGTGACCTATGTGCTTTTTGTGGCTAATTCGGTAATTTATGATGGATCAAAAGATTGAAATAAAGGACCTGGATCTTTTCTACGGCAGTTTCCAGGCGCTGAAGGCAGTGTCCATGCCGGTCTATGACCGGCAGATCACCGCTTTGATCGGCCCTTCCGGCTGCGGGAAATCCACCCTGCTCCGCTGTCTCAACCGGATGAACGACCTGATCTCCGAGGTCAGGATCACGGGCCGGGCCCTGCTGGACGGGGTCAACATCTACGACCGGAGCACCGATGTGGAAGGCCTCCGGAAGAGGGTGGGAATGGTCTTTCAGCGTCCCAATCCCTTCCCGCTGCCGATCTACGAGAACGTGGTCTACGGCTTGAGGGTGGCCGGAGAGAACGACAAGAAGACCCTGGATCAGACGGCGGAAAAAAGCCTGAAGGCCGCCTGGCTCTGGGACCAGCTCAAGGACAAACTTCATCAGCCGGCCATCTCTCTTCCCCTGGATCAGCAGCAGCGGCTGTGCCTGGCCCGCCTGCTGGCGGTGGAGCCGGAGGTGATCCTGATGGACGAGCCCTGCTCCTCACTTGACCCCATCGCCACCGCCAAGGTGGAGGAGCTGATGCTGGAACTGAAAAAGGATTACACCATCGTCATCGTCACCCACAACATGCAGCAGGCGGCCCGGGTCTCGGATTTTTCGGGCTATATGCTGCTGGGGGAGATGATAGAGTTCGGGGAAACAAAAACGCTGTTCACCAATCCTTCGCAGAAGCTGACCGAGGACTATATCACCGGAAGGTTCGGGTGACGGAACGCTGATAACAGGGAACTGATATTCGGGATTTGTGGCAGAAACGCTAAACAGTAAACGGCAAACGAAGTTAGAGGTAGAAAGATGGAACAAAGGCATTTTGACCGGGAGCTTCTGGAACTGAAGGAAAAGCTTCTTTTAATGGCGGCCAAGGTGGAGCAGCTGATCAAGCAGTCGGTGGAGGCCCTGATCAAGAAAGATGCGGCCCTGGCTCAGTCGCTTTTTGCCCTGGACAAGGAAGTGGACAAGCTGGAGATCGATATAGAAGAGGACGCCATCGCCCTGATCGCCCGGCACCAGCCGGCGGCCGGGGACCTGAGGTTCCTGATCGGGGCCATCAAGATCAACAACGACCTGGAGCGGATCAGCGACCACGGGGTCAACATCGCCCAGAGCGCCATCAGGCTGGCCGCCCAGCCCGACCTTAAACCCCTGATCGACATTCCGCGGATGGCCGAATTTTCCATCGGCATGCTCAAGGACAGCCTGGACAGCTTCGTCAACAACGACCCGGACAAGGCCCGGGCGGTGTGCCGGAGCGACGACAAGGTGGACGACCTGAAGGACCAGATATTCAGGGAACTGCTGACCTATATGATGGAGAAGCAGGACTCCATCGGCCGGGCCATGGACCTGATCCTGGTCAGCCGGAACCTGGAGCGGGTGGCCGACCTTTCCACCAACATCAGCGAGGAGGAGATCTACATCTCCGAGGCCAAGATCGTAAAGCATAATGTTCAGAAGGGGAAATGACAGGTTAGAAAATATTAAGCCGGAAGCGAAAGCCTCCGGCTTTTTTCATTGCTTTTTCCGGGCTAATTTATTAGGGTAACCGCCGACAACGCTTGGGAAATGTGCGTGATGCAATATTTTATCTCTTTATTGAGTGGGCAGGCCACCACCACCATCATGATGATGCCAATGACCTTGATGATGATGTGCACGATCATGAAAGCAAATATGACCATCATGATGATGGCGCCCAATATTTAGCCAATGCCAATTATAAAAAAGAGCTTGACATTAAACTAAAAATGTGTAATAATCTCGGTAAATATTAATAACTACCGAGACATAAACACTTGAGAGATCAAACGCTAAAAAGAATAAAGAAGAAGTATGCACGGCAAGCATATTTTACCATAGCTGATGCGGTTAATATGGACATTCATCCGGAGGTCATACGCCGGATGACCAATAAAGGTGAGTTTGAACGTGTCGGGCGTGGTGCATATCGTGTTATCGGAGCGGAACTCACGGAAAAACATTCATTTGCCCTGGCGGCAAAGGCTGTACCAAAGGGTGTTATCTGTCTGGCAACGGCCCTCAGGTTTCACGGTATCACGACCCAACTGCCCGCGCATGTCTGGATTGCCATAGAGAATAAAATGTGGCGAACGAAACAGATTGATGCCGGGCTGCATCTGGTGTTCTTTTCCGGCGAATCCTTTACCTCGGGCGTTGAAGATCATATTATCGAAGGCGTAAATGTCCGAGTCTACACCCCCGCCAAGACGGTGGCCGATTGCTTCAAATACCGCAACAAGATCGGCCTGGACGTAGCCCTGGAGGCCCTTAAGGAAGGGCGGCGGGCCCGCAAGTTCACTGCCGACGAACTGACCAAATACGCCCGGATCGACCGGGTGCTCAATGTGATCAAGCCTTATATGGAGGCGGTCTTTTGAGCAGGCGGGTCGCTGCAGATATCGGGGCTTCGGTGCGTGACCGCCTGAAACAGAAATTCCCGGGGTTCGGATACGACTTTCAGGTACTGCTCACCCATTATGCCCTGGAGCGCCTGCTTTACCGCCTGGGCCGCTCTAAATACCGAAACCAATTCCTGCTTAAGGGAGCCCTGCTCTTCAAGGTCTGGTACGATCAGCCGGTCCGCTCCTCAATGGACGCCGATCTGCTGGGAGAAGGGCCTGCCGATATCCCCAAGGTGGAGAAGATATTCCGCGACCTGTGCCGGGTATCCGTCGAGCCTGACGGGCTGGAATTCCTTGCGGACACCGTCCACGGCGAAGAGATACGGGAAAATTCGGAATATCAGGGCATCAGGATGACATTGGCCGCAGTGCTGGCCGGCGCCCGGATACACCTCCAGATCGATGTCGGCTACGGTGATGCGGTGTCCCCGCAGGCCAAGACCATAAATTATCCGGTGCTGCTGGACCTCCCGGCTCCCAGCGTCAAAGCCTATACCCAATATACGGTCATTGCCGAAAAGTTCCAGACCATCGTAGACAAGGGCCTGGCCAACAGCCGGATGAAGGATTACTACGATCTTTGGTACATATCCCGGCACAGCGAGATCGACGGCGCCATCCTGGCCAAGGCGGTAACCGCCACCTTCAAGAGAAGAAAAACAGAACTGCCAAGCTCCCTGCCGGAGGGACTGGATAAAGGATTTTCATCCGATCCCTCCAAACAAAGACAATGGACATCATTCCTTAAAAAGAACAGGCCGCGTGAAGCCCAAGAGTTGATCGCCGCCGTTGCTGAGATACAGGGTTTTCTGATGCCTGCGGTGAGATCGCTCATCGAGAAAAAGCAATTTCATGAGGTTTGGCGACCCGGCCAGGGCTGGCGTAAAGCAGCTAGATGACGAAACAATAAAGTTATAATATAAGGCAGGCTTGCTCCTGCGAATCATCCAGGGCAACTGCGGGAACAAAGGCATCTCTACTAACGCCGAAAAGGCTGGACTTTGGTCCGGCCTTTTATTATAATACCGAAGCCCGGGGAACCAGGGAATACAAAAAGCATCACATAAAGACACAAAGGCCGCCGAGAACAAATTTCTCTTCGTGTACACCGTGGCTTTGTGTGAGAATGATCAGGAAAACATTCGCTCATAATCACTTTGAAAGAAAACATGCTTAGCGAACTTCAAATAACCCAGGTCATCACCAAGGAATTGGGCCTGCAGCCGTTCCAGGTCAGCAACACTCTGGAACTATTCGGCCAGGGGGCCACCATTCCCTTCATCGCCCGGTACCGCAAGGAAAAGACCGGGCTGCTGGACGAGGTTCAGATCCGGGACATCCGCGACCGGTTCGATTACATAAAGGAACTGGACGAGCGCAAGGCGGCCATCCTGAAAAGCATAGAGGAACAGGGCAAGCTGACCGACGAGCTGAAGGCCAAGATCGAGGCCTGCCTGGTGAAGCAGGAGCTGGAGGACCTCTACCTGCCCTACAAGCAGAAGCGGAAGACCAAGGGCATGGTGGCCAAGGAAAAAGGACTGGAGCCTTTGGCCCTGTCGCTTTGGCTGCAGGAGGGAAGTTTTGACCCGCAGGCCGAGGCCGAAAAATATCTCAACCCGGAACTGGGGATCAACAGCGCCAAGGAGGCCCTGGACGGGGCCCGGTACATCATTGCCGAGCTGATCTCCGACGACGCCGAGGTCCGCAAATATCTGCGGGAGACCACCATGGCCAAGGGGATCCTGGTCTCCCAGGTCAAGGACGAGTACAAGGAACAGAAGACCAAGTTCAACCAGTACTACGAATTCAAGGAGCCGCTGAAGCTGATCCCCTCCCACCGCTATCTGGCCATCATGCGGGGGGAGAACGAGGAAGTGCTGACAGCCAGGGTGGACGCCCCGGTGGAAGAGATAAACCAGTATCTGCTCAACAAATTCATCAAGGACAGATCATTCGCCCAGTTCCAGTATTTAAGCGAGGTAATAGGGTTCGCCTACCGGATCTACCTTAACACTTCCATCGAAGTGGAATTGAGGTCGGAGATCAAGGAAAAATCCGACGCCGAGGCCATCCGGGTGTTCGCCGAGAATCTCCGGAATCTGCTGCTGGCCCCGCCGGCCGGCTCCAAGGCCATCATGGGCATAGATCCCGGACTGCGCACCGGCTGCAAGATAGCGGTGGTGGACGAGACCGGAAAATTCATGGAATACTCCACCATCTTTCCCCACAGTTCGGCCTCCCAGAAACAGGAAGCGGCCAAGACCCTGGCGGCCCTGGCCAAAAAATACAGGATGGAGCTGGCTTCCATCGGCAACGGCACCGCCTCCCGGGAGACCGACCAGTTCGTGCGGGAGGTGATCGCGGAGCACCAGGGGCTAAAGCTGCAGCCGGTGGTGGTCAGCGAATCGGGGGCCTCGGTCTACTCGGCCTCGGACCTGGCCCGGGAGGAGTTCCCCGACCTTGATGTCTCGGTCCGCGGCGCCGTTTCCATCGCCCGGAGGCTGCAGGACCCGCTGGCCGAACTGGTGAAGATAGACCCAAAATCCATCGGGGTGGGCCAGTACCAGCACGACGTCAACCAGCCCAAGCTCAGGCAGTCGCTGCACGAGACGGTGGAATCCTGCGTCAACTTCGTGGGGGTGGACCTGAACACCGCCTCCTATTCGCTGCTGTCCTACGTTTCCGGCTTAAGCCAGGCCATGGCCAAGAACATCGTCAAATACCGGGACGAGCAGGGGGCCTTCAAGAACCGGAAGGAACTTCTGAAAGTCACCAGGCTGGGTCCCAAGGCCTTTGAGCAGGCGGCGGGATTTTTGAGGATCCGGAACGGGGCCGATCCGCTGGACAATTCGGCCGTCCATCCCGAAAGCTATCCCATCGTCAAACAGATGGCCAAGGACCTGAAGACCAAGACCGGCCTGCTGGTGGGCGATCCCCTGCTGGCCGGGCAGATCGACCTTAAAAAATACGTCACCCCTGAGGTGGGACTGCCCACCCTGAACGACATCCTGTCCGAGCTGAAAAAACCGGGGCGCGATCCCCGGGACAGGTTCGAGCCGGCCAACTTCAAGGACGGGGTCACCGAGATCAAGCACCTAAAACCCGACATGATGCTGGAGGGGGTGGTCACCAACGTGGCCAATTTCGGGGCCTTCGTGGATATCGGGGTCCATCAGGACGGTCTGGTGCACATCTCGCAGCTGGCCGACAAATATGTGAAGGACCCCAAGGAAGTGGTCAAGGTGGGCCAGCGGGTAAAGGTCAGGGTGCTGGAGATAGACCTGGAACGCAAGCGTATCGCTTTGTCCATGAAGGGAAACCAATAATCCCTCCAGACAGATCACGTAATAAATGATCCTTGAATCGGGAATTATCAGGCCGGGTAGTTCCGGCAAATCGTCTAAACAGCCGGTCAAAAAAATGGGCAGACTGTTTTCATTAGTCAAATATTTAAGCCAAGCGAAAAATTTTAATTATTTTACTTGACTTTAAAATCATTTTTTATTAATATTATACTGATATATAACATATTATCCCATAACGTCTTTAATGAAAAGAACCGTATCCATAATAATTAGTGTGATACTGGCCCTTGGTGTATTGGGCATTACTTCGTGGCTGCTGCTGAAAGACCGGAAGCCTGCAGGCGGAGCCGTTCCTGATGAGCTCAAGACCCGTTCCGAGCTCATTGCCAAGAGCCTGGCCCGCAGCCTTTCCGACCCGGTGGCCAACGGGGACGACCTTTCGCTGTCCGAACTGATGGCCCAGGCCCAGTCGGATTATCCCGAAGTGTCGCAGATCCGGGTGGCCAACAGCAGGGGAATTATGGTGGCCGCCTCCGAGGAGGACCTGGTGGGCCAGCCCCTGTCGCTGCCGGGCGGGATCAAAACGCTGGCGGAAGAGAATCTGCTGTTGCAGCCGGCGGCGGCCGGGCCCAAGGAAAGATCCTACTGGGCAGCGGTTCCCATTCTTTTGGGCAGGGAAAAGATAGGCGGGCTTTATCTTTTGACCAGAGGCCAGGCCCAGTCAGCCTCCTCACCGAATCCGGCCATCCCGGTCCCGATAGTGGCCGGACAGGCGGCGGCCCTGATCCTGATCATACTGCTGCTGGCGCTTTCGTCCCCCAAGACGATCACTGTGGCCGCCTCGGGCGAAGCCCTGGCCGAGTTTGAGCACAAGAAAAAAGAAATAGAAAAAGACCTGGAGAACAAGCGCAAGGACCTTAAAAAAGTGGAGGCCGAGGCGGCCGACCATACCCGGTGGCTGGAGATGTTCCGGGGAGAGGAAGCCGACCTGACCAGCCAGGTGAAGAAGATGCGGCAGGAACGGACCGAGCTGGAGGGCGTGATCGACCAGGGGCGCAAGCAACTGGTGGAGTTCGAGGGCCTGCTCCGGAACAAGCAGTCCAAGCTGGAGGAGGTCAGCCACCAGCTGACCGCCCGGATCGAAGAGGGCATAGAGCTGGACAAGCGGCTGGTCAGCATCCAGCAGCAGGAGGCCGAGCTTAACACCCGGATGACCGAGCTCAAGAAGGGCGAAACCAATCTGGCCCAGTGGCTCAAGCAGTCCAAGGCCGAGGTCCAGAACCTGGTGCAGTTCATCGCCGAGAAGCGGATAGAGGAAAGCGAACTGGAGCAGACCATTGAAGAGAAGCGGCGCGAGTCGGCCGAGCTGGAGCAGAAGGTGGAGGAAATGCGGGGCAACATCCAGGAGCTGTCCGATATCAGCGAACAGTGGACCGGCGAGAAGGACCGCCTGTCCCTGGAGA
Source organism: bacterium UBP2_UBA5202 (assembly GCA_002412795.1). Classification (GTDB taxonomy): domain Bacteria; phylum Edwardsbacteria; class AC1; order AC1; family EtOH8; genus UBA5202. The sequence continues at coordinate 49,671 of DHVS01000001.1, forward strand.
TAGGGGAAAAGCAAAAGGACCTGACGGCGGTGATGCAGCTGCTGGAAGGCAGCCGGGCCAGGCTGGAAAAACTGCAAAAACAGGAAGCGGCCGCCAAATGAGCAACTACTACGAAATCCTGGGAGTAAGCCGCGGGGCCGAGGCAGCGGAGATATCCCAGACCTACCGCCGCCTGCTACAGGACCAGTATCAGCAAATGGGCAGGGAGGCCGACCTTTCGTTGTTAAGCCAGGCCCATAAAACCCTTACCAATCCCGGCAAGCGCCGGGACTATGACGCCATGCTGGACCTCCTGTCCGGGCAGTTCAGCGTGGAAAACCTGGAAAAACCAAGCAAAGCAGAGAAGGCCTATTTAGACGGACTCAAGGCCTTCGATCTCCAGAATTATCAGGAGGCGGTGCAGTATTTTGCCCGGGCCGCCCGGCTGGATCCCAAGCAGGGCCACTTTTTCAGCCAGTGGGGACTGTCCATCGGAATGTTTCCGGGCCGGCTGCCCGAGGCCGAGCTTTACTGCAAAAAGGCCATCGAGCTGGATCCCGACAATCCGGTGTTCTATTTCAACCTGGGGTTCCTGTACCAGCGCCACAATTTAAGCGAGCCCGCCCAGCAGTCTTTCAGCAAGGCCCAGGAGGCCCAGCAGGTGAGGCAGGCCAAGCACTCGGCCCAGCAGACGGCCGCCATCTCCGCCGAATGGAGAGGGGACGCCGGCAGCCTGCTGAAGGAGCTGGATTCCATAGAAGAGACCATGGCCCTGCCGGGCGAGGAACAACCCGGAGTAATTGCCCTGCCCCAGGCCGAAGAACCGGTCCCGGAAAAAAAGGAAAAACAACAAATGGCCCCTGTCCCGGAAGCGGCGCCAGAGCTGACTTCGGCCGCGCCAGAGGAGACTTCCGATCATTCTGGAATAGACGACCTGTTGAGCGAACTGGATTCCCTGGAGTCCAGCATGGAAAAGGTGGAGACTTACCACAATGGCCAAACCGAAGTTTCTGACGAACCGGAAACATCCCCGTTGGAGATAGTCACGGCCAAGGATGAACTTATTGCACAAATTCCATCCGGCGAACCGCAGCCATCATCGGAAGGCCGGAACGATATTCCCCCGTTGGAGATCGTCACCGTCAAGGATGAACTGGTCGCTGATCTGCCGCCCGGGGACGGGCAACAGTCTCCGGACAGCCAGGCCGGGGAATCCAGACTGGAGATCGTTACCGTACAGGAAGAGCTGGTTTCACAGGAATCGGCGGCAGTTGACCAGGCCGCTGGATCAAAGCCCGATACCGAATCCATTGATGAATCAACCCTGGATCTTTTAAAGGAACTGGATTCCATAGAATCCATGGTGGCGGGGATAGAGCAGGCCGGAGCGGAAGTTCCACCGGAGAACATTCAGGACATATCCCCGCAACCAGAGGTTTCTCCTTTGTCCGGACTTCCGGTTGCTTCAGACAACGATGCTCCCGGGTCCAGCGCCAAGGAAATGGAGGACGAGGCCCTAAAGTTACTGCGGGAGCTGGACGTTCCATTGGATGACCAAAGCCCGGAACCGGTAACGGTTCCCGGGGAAGGGTCGAAGCTGGACGGAAATATACCCGAACCCGATACCGAGGCCATCAAGAAAAAAATGGAGAGGCTGAACCAGATGGAGGAGCAGATGATGGAGGAACTGCAGAAGCTTAAGGCAGAGCGGGAGCAGTTGAAGGCCGATCTAAAGGTCTGACAGAGATGAAAACAGGACAGTTTTAAACCAGCGTCAATAAATAAAATCCGGCGCCCCGAAATATCGGGCCGCCGGATTTTTCAATAAAACCAGAGGCAGGACCTATGACTGCTGGGACCTCATGATCATCTGGAGGTTGTCGGGGTCGGGGGACTTGCTGAGGGCCTCGTCCAGGGTAATCACCTTGCGCTTGAACAGCGAGGCCAGCGACATGTTCAGGGTGCACATGCCCTGCTTGATGCTGGTCTGGATCAGGCTCTGCAGCTGGTAGGTCTTGCCCTCCCGGATCAGGTTGCGCACCGCTCCGGTGCCGGTCATTATCTCGTGGACCGCCACCCGGCCCTGGCCGTCGGCCCTTTTCACCAGGATCTGGGAGATCACCGCCACGAAGTTCACCGCCACCTGCATCCGGATCTGCTCCTGCTGGAACAGCGGGAAAACGTCGATGATCCGGTCGATGGTCTGGACGGCGTCGGTGGTGTGGAGGGTGGCCAGCACCAGGTGGCCGGTCTCGGCCGCGGTGATGGCCAGCTGGATGGTCTCCAGGTCGCGCATCTCGCCGATCAGGATGCAGTCCGGGTCCTGGCGCAGCACGTATTTCAGGGCGTCGGCAAAGGTCAGGGTGTCCCGGCCCAGCTCCCGCTGGTTGACGATGGCCTTCTTGTCGGCATGGACGAACTCCACCGGGTCCTCCACCGTCATGATGTGGCAGGCCTCATTGGCGTTGCGGTAGTCGATCATCGAAGCCTGGGTGGTGGACTTGCCGCAGCCGGCCGGGCCGGTGACCAGCACCAGTCCCCGGGGCCTCATCGAGGCCTCTTTCATGATGGCCGGGAATCCCAGCTCGTCCAGCGAGGGGATCCTTTCGGGCACCAGCCGGAAGACCATCCCCAAGGAGCTGCGCTGCAGGAACAGGTTGACCCGGAACCGGCCGGTGCCGGCCTGGGTGTAGGCAAAATCCAGCTCCAGGTCCTGGGTGAACTTCTGCCACTGGGCCGGGGTCAGCACCGAACCCACGAAACGCTTGACATCATCGGGGGTCAGGGCCGGAAACTGGCTGGGCATCAGGTCGCCGTTGATCCGCAGCAACGGAGCGCTGCCGACCTTAAGGTGAAGGTCCGAAGCCCCCTGCTGGGCCATGTGCTGCAATAACTGGAGTATTTCCATTTTACTTCAAGCGGGGTGGATGAATGTTCCGTCAATAGTGAATCAAAACAGCAGGCCGCTTCCCGGGAAAGATCAGACCTTCATGATCATCCGTTCAAATTCTATGGGATTGGAGGACTTGGCCATGGCGTCCTCCATTGTCACCTGTCCTTTCAGGAAATAGTCCTTTAAGCAGGAATCCAATGTGACCATCCCGTATTTGCCGCCGCTCTGGATGGCGCTGTAGATCTGGTGGGTCTTGCCTTCCCGGATGATGGCCCGGAGGGCCGGGGTGCAGATCAGCACCTCGTAGCCCACCATCCGCCCCTTGCCGTCGGTGCGTGGCAGCAGGGTCTGGGAGAAGATGGCCTGGAGGGTGGTGGAAAGCTGCAGCCTCACCTGCTGCTGCTGGGCCGGGGGAAAGACGTCGATGATCCGGTCCACGGTCTGGGCGGCGTCGGCGGTGTGGAGGGTGGCCATCACCAGGTGTCCGGTCTCGGCCGCGGTGATGGCCAGGCTGATGGTCTCCAGGTCGCGCATCTCGCCCACCAGGATGATATCCGGGTTCTGGCGCATCACGTGCTTAAGGGCCCCGGCAAAGCTGTGGGTGTCTATCCCCACCTCGCGCTGGTTGACGCAGGCCTTCTTGTCCCGGTGCAGGAACTCGATGGGGTCTTCGATGGTGATGATATGGCAGGAACGGCTCTCGTTGATGAAGTCGATCATGGCGGCCAGGCTGGTGGATTTGCCCGAGCCGGTGGGACCGGTGACCAGCACCAGGCCCCGGGGCAGCATGGAGACCTTTTTCATTATCTGGGGAAGGGCCAGTTCGTCGATGGTCTTGACCAGAAGGGGGATGACCCGAAGCACCGCCCCCACGGCGTTCTTCTGTTTAAAGACATTGACCCGGAAGCGGGAGACGCCGGGAATGGAGTAAGACAGGTCCATCTGGTGGGTCTGCTCGAATTTCTGGCGCCGTTCCTCGTTCAATATCTCGTACAGCAGCATCTTGGTGTCGTCGGCCGTCATCACCGGCAGGCTGGTGCGCACCAGCTGCCCGTGGATCCTGTAAATGGGCGGCTCGCCGTATTTGATGTGCAGATCCGATCCCTGCTGGCTGACCAGCATTCTTAGCAGTTCGTCAATTTTGGCCATGACAATTAAAAGTAATAAATGAGAGCGTGATATTTAAGGGCTGATCGCCGTTTCTTAAACTTCCTGACGGCATAAACCAATAGTTTAACAAAAGCAGGCTTTTAAAGTCAAGGATAATAATCAAAAATAAATAAAAGGGAAGCGGACAAATAGGAAATGGGAAGTGAAGCGAACAGCAAAAGTTCCTATTTCCCATTTATTTAAAAGGGACTTCCTATTTGTTTTCGCAAACTGCATAAAAAATCATTGACTTTTAACAAATATTTGATATAGTTAAAGGCTAATGAGCCTTAGAGACGGGATAATCGTTCTGCCTTCGGAACATCTGGAGGCAGTTATAAAAATAGCCGCCGAGAGCCTGGAGTGCCAAGCGGATTTTTTCCCTTTGGAACAAGACATTTTTTCCAGCCGGGACGATCCGGGCGAAGCCCTGCTTCTGCCGGAATTCCGCCGGAAACTTCAGCTAAAAGGCCCGAAGAACAAGGTGGGGAAGGTCCTGGAGACCGCCAAGAAACTGGCCAAAGAGATCAGCGCCAAGGAACAGGAGTCGTTTTCCCTGACCCAGGAGATAACCGAACGCTACGAGCAGCTGGCCACCCTTTTCGAGATGAGCGAAAAGCTGGGGATGGCCGGGGACAACCCCTCCCGGGTGGCCGCCATCCTGGACACCGCCGCCACCGCGGTCTCGGCCAGCTGCGGCTGCCTGCTAATGCTGGACGGGGACTGCCGCTTCGTCAACCGGGGGGAGAGGGAGATGGACCGGGAGGCTGTCAGCGCTTTGGCCCGCCGGGCAGCTGAGCGGAACCATCCGGAGGTGGACGAAAAAAAATACATAGCCCTGCCTCTGTCCGTCAGCGAGAACCTGCCCATAGGGGCCCTGGCCCTGGGACCCAGGACCGAGGGGATCTACCGCTCCGGGGATGTCAAGATGCTGGTGACGCTCGCCTCCTACGCCGCCCTGCTGCTGGAGAGCGGACGGCTCTATGAAGGGCTGGAGACCCTCTTCTTCTCCACCATCAAAAGCATGGTGGAGGCCATCGACGCCAAGGACCCCAGCACCCGGGGCCATTCCGAGCGGGTCCGCCGCTATTCCTCCCTGATGGCCCAGAAAATGGGAATGAGCATCCAGGACCAGAAGATGCTGGAGCTGGCCGCCCTGCTGCACGACCTGGGCAAGATCGGCCTGCCAGATTCCATTCTGAACAACGTCAAAAGCCGGCTGACCGAAGAGCAGTGGCAGCTGGTGAAGCAGCATCCCGAGATCGGTGTCTCGATCCTGACCCACGTGGCCCAGCTGAAGAATATACTGCCGGCCATCGGGCAGCATCACGAGCGTTACGACGGCAGCGGGTACCCTACCGGGATCAAGGGCCAGGACATCTCGCTGTTCGCCCGGATCATATCCGTGGCCGACGCCTACGACGCCATGACCACCCAGCGCAGCTACCGGCCCACTTTCGATTCCAGACAGGCCCTGGCCGAACTCAGGGACAATTCCGGCAACCAGTTCGACCCGATGGCGGTGGAGCTTTTTCTGCAGAGTTTTTCCGGCGCCGACAACCAAACAACAGGCCATGAACGAAAATAACGAAATAAACATCCAGGCCCCCGCGGCCTCCGTTGACAGTCATCCGGCCCCTTCGGCCGGAGAGGCCGGGGAGCTTTTCGGTTTGATGACGCCCGGACTTTTGGAGTGGCTGCCGCAGCCGGCGGTGCTGACCGACCGGGAGTGCCGGATAATAATGCACAACCAAAAGGCCAGGGAGCTGGTGCTGGGCAGGGGCCTGGCCTGGGATGATCTGGAACTTGAGCCCGAAGACCTGGCCTGGATCAAAAGTAACTTGCTGACCTATGTCCAAAAGCCTGGGATCACGGCCGAAAAAAAAATCACCTTCAAGGACCGGCTGTGGAACCTGGGACTGGTTCCGTTGTATCACCAGAATGTTTTTCTGGGAGCTTTGCTGGCCTTTGCCGACCAGGCCGAGGAGGTGGCCGGTCAGTTCAAGAAACTGATGGACCTGCTGATAGCCACCCAGGACGAAAAGGCGGTGGCCGAGTTCCTGCTGAAGACTCTGAAAAAGAGCCTGGGGTTTGACAAGGGAATGCTGGCGGTGCTGGAACGAAGCGGAAGTTACAGGATCCTGGCCGGCCAGGGGCTGGAGGACGAAGCCCAAAGGGAAGAGTTCCTGCCAAAGAGCCCCATACTGGAAGCCTGCTATAAGGAAGGACGGCCGATGGCGGTTTCCGGAACCGCCGAAAATCTGGAACAGTCCCTTGGCGCCAAACTGCTGAAGGTGGCCGGAGCCAGAGCCGGTTCCGTTCTGATAGTCCCTTTGATGCGGGCCCAGCAGGCCCTGGGCTTCCTGCTGCTCCATAAATCCGGCCCGGCCTTCGGCAACGGGCACCTGACCCTGCTGACCGAACTTTCCGAGATCTTCGTGAAGATACTGGACGAAGCCCGGATGGCCCAGAAATTCGAAAGCGAGAACCAGCTCCGCAACAAGCTTTACGAGATAGGGTTTGCCGCCGGCTCGGTGCTGCAGCTGGGAAGCCTGCTAAGCCTGATGATCAGGACCATCGCCAAGGAGCTCAAGGCCGAGGAGGTCAGCCTTTACTTCTTTGACGAGATCTCCGGGCAATGGACCGGGAAATCCATGGTGGCCCCCAACGAGGGCCAGGGCTTTTTGGCCCTGATCAAAAGCTCGGGGGTCAAACTGGAGCACATCCGGCTGATGGAGATGAAGGATGTCACCGCCCAGGTGGTGGCCCGGGGCCAGCCGGAGATCATCGGCGACCTGTCCCGCGATTCCCGGTTCATCCAGCCCTCGCCCCGGACCCCGTTCAAGTCGGGCCTGTGGCATCCCCTGAAGATCAAGGACAAGAGCATCGGGGCCTTGATGGCCCTCAGCCGGCAGCCGGGATATTTCGGCGCTATGGACCAGGCCCTGATGGATGAGATCACCCCGCTGATCACCTTTGCCCTGCGCAGCGCCATGCTGTACGAAGAGATCCGCCGGGAGGGCGGCAGGCTGGGTTCCATCATCAACTCCATGCCCGAAGGGCTGCTGATGGTGGACAAGGATTTCCGGGTTATAATCAGCAATGACAGCTACGAAAAACTCTGGAGCCTGGGCATAAGGATAAAGCCGGGGATGGAATTCCACAAGGCCATCCTGCCTTTGCTGGGGGAACAGCTCCGGGACCAGAAGCCGCTGCTGGAATTCCTGCAGCAGTGCGCCGGCAACACCGCCATCCGCCAGGAGTCGGTGGAACTGGAGCTCAACAGCGGCTCATTCCTGAAGATCGTCTCCTTCCCGGTGGACGACGCCGAAGGCCCCGGCAACGGGCTGGTGCTGCTGCACCAGGATGTGACGGTGGAACACCAGATTGCCGAGACCCGGCAGGAGTTCGTGGGGATGCTTTCCCACGATATGCGCAACCCCCTTTCGGCCATCATCGCCACCCTGGAGCTTTCCCTGGACGGCAGCCTGGGCGGTCTCAACGACAATCAGCAGCAGTTCCTGGGCAGCGCCATGAACGACAGCCGCCGGATGCTGGAGATGCTCAACGATCTGCTGGACGGTTATAAATACGAAGCGGTGGAGCTGAAACTGGAAAAGACCCAGTTCGACATCACCCAGCTGATCTCCAAACTGGTGTCCGACTTTTCCGCCCTGGCCAAGGAGCGCCGGATAGAATTGTTCCAGGATACCCCCTTAAGCCTGACGGTGACGGCGGATGAGGGCAAGCTGATCCGGGTGATATCCAACCTGCTGACCAACGCCTTGAAATTCACCCCCAAGGAAGGGCGGATAATAGTTTCGGCGGCCGATAAAAAACAGTTTGTTCAGATCTCCGTTCAGGACACCGGCGAGGGAATCTCGCCGGATGAGCTGGAAAAAGTATTTCAGAAGTTTTACCAGGTGGAAAAACGCAAGCTGGGCCGCAAAACCGGGACCGGACTGGGCCTGCCTCTCTGCCGTAAATTAGTGGACGCCCACGGCGGCAAGATCTGGGTGGAGAGCCGGCAGGGACAGGGCAGCAAATTCATCTTCACCCTTCCCAAATGAACCATCCCCGGATCCATGAATAATTCAAACCTTTTTTAATGAGGTGTTTTCGTATGACCAAAAAAATCATGGTGATTGATGACGAGCCCTACATTGCCCGGGTCATCAAGTTCAAGCTGGAGCAGGAAGGCTACACCGTGTTCTCGGCCAACGACGGTCTGACCGGCCTGGAGAAGATCAAGCTGGAAAAGCCGGACCTGGTGCTTTTGGACGTGATGATGCCGGGGCTGACCGGGTACGAAGTCTGTCAGAAGATCAAGGCCGACCCCCAGCTGTCCGGCATTCCGGTGGTCATATTGACCGCCAAAGGGCAGGAGCGCGACCGGGAGGAGGGTTTAAGCGTGGGTGCCAGCGATTACATCACCAAGCCGTTTTCGCCCAACCGGCTGCTGGAACTGGTGCGCAACATGGTGGGAGAAAACACCTAAATGATATCCTGGCTGTGGCTATTAGCCATACCGTTCCTGGCCGGAATATTCCTGGCCTCCCAGACGCTGGTGCTGAAGATCGCCGGCGGGGGCGGGATGCTGTTGCTGTTCGGCTGGGGGGCCTGGCTCTATTTAAGCCTGTCCCGCCAAAAGTCCCAATCTGAAAAGTCTTTGGAAGAGCTGGCCCAGCTGAAAGACGACGCCGGGCGCCAGAAAAATCAGGGACAGGAACTAGCCCGCCAGAAGGAAAAATCAGAAGAATTCCGGAAAGACCTGGAGCGCCGGCTGCAGGAGATCAAGACCGCCTGGGACAGTCTGCCGGCCGGCATGCTGCTGATCAGCAAACCCGAGAACAAGGTGCTTTCCATTAATGCCGAGGCGGAGAGGATCAGCGGCTACCGGGCCGTTGAAATCGTGGGCCGCGGCTGGGAGCAAACTTTGACCGGCCAGGCAAACCAGCCCCAAGGCCCGGCCCGGATACAGGCTTTAAAGGACAAGGATCTGGCCGAACTGGAGCAGGATAAGATAATTCTAAAGGACGGGACCGAGCTGGAGGTCAATACCCGGATCTGGGTTCTGCCCGGAGGCCAGCGGGTCGGATGGATGTTTCATCCCAAAAACCAGGCCATGGACTACAACAAGCTGCGGGAGGAGTTCATCACCAATATCTCCCACGAACTGCGGACGCCGCTGACGGTGATCAAGGGCTATGCCGAGATCCTCTACGAAGACGCCAAATCGGCAGGCCACGAACAGGCCGACCTGATGAAGGTGATAGTGGACGAAGGCGACCGGCTGGCCGGGCTGCTGGATTCGATCATCAATTTCCGCCAGGCCAGTTCCGGGATGATGGGCCTGCGCCAGGAAAAGGTGGACATCATCGCCCTGCTGAATACAGTGATCCACGATCTGGGGCCCAAATCCGCCAAGAAGGAGATAAAAATAATCAAAAAGGTCCCCCAGACCCTGGCCCCTTCGCGGGGGGACTTCAACGCCCTGCGCTTTGCCTTCAGCAACATCATGGACAATGCGGTGAAATTCAACAGCCAGGGGGGAAGCATCACGGTGGAGACCGGAGGATGGCGGCTGGAGGACGGGATGTGGAAGATGCAGGTCCACATCAGCGACACCGGGTCGGGGATCGCCCCCGAGGTGATGCCCCACATCTTCGAGAAATTCTACCGCACCGACCAGAAGGTGCACACCATCCAGGGAACGGGGATCGGGCTATCCCTGACCAAGGAGATCCTGGAGACCCACGGCGGAAACATATCGGTGGAAAGCACGGCGGGCAAGGGGACCAAGGTCACGGTCAGCCTGCCGATGTCGGAGTGATCAGGGTGCAACGCACATCTCTATTGAAACTGTCAATTAAAACCTGGAGGGTAAAATGAAGAGAGTTATAGAGTGGGCAAACAGAAAGATAAAAACCTTCGATGCCTGGTACATCGGGGCTCTGAAAATATTCTGCACCATTTGCGGAATGGTCATCGGGGCGTATTTCCCAGACTTTGTCCGGCAGTATGTCTGGTGGCTTTTGGCGGCGGCCGCAGTATTGTTTGTTTTTCTGGTGGTCAAGTATTTCAGGGCCAAGGCTTGATTTGAATGCGGGAAAGCACCTAGGGCAGGGAGCCAAGGTCACGGTCAGCCGGCCGATGCCGGAGCAGGACGGCACCCGCTAAAAGACACGAAAATTGTTTGTCAAACATTAACTGTCCGATAGGTTAAGCATGGGGAACAGAATAACATGGTCATTTCTGATAAACGGCTGGTGGCTTTTAGCCGCCGTTTTTTTTATTTTTTCCCCGGCCCGGGCCGGAGTGATGATCAATGAGTTCGCCTATTACTTAGACCCGGCCGGCGACACCGGCAAGGAATGGATAGAGCTTTACAATCCCGATTCCTTGGCCCAGGACCTATCCGGTTACGATATTTATTGCGGACGCACCCCGCATTACATAGTGCCCCAGGATTTTGTGCTGGGGCCAAAATCATTCGTGCTGATCCACTTGCGCCAGGACGGGCCCAACAGTGCTTCAGACCTTTACGAAGGCACCACCCCCACCAGCAACATGCCGAACACCAAGGCCTCGCTGGCAATTTTTACCAACAGCAACCGGGATACCATAATAGATTTCGTGCAATACGGCGCAGCCGGCCAGACCTATGAAGCCACCGCGGCAAACGCCGGGATCTGGACCAAGCTGGATTTTGTGGACACCGCAACCTGCGCCTGGTCCCTGGGCCTGGCCTCCGACGGGGCCGACAGCAACCGTGTTTCCGACTGGAAGGAATTCTTGAAACCCACCCCGGGGTATACCAATGATCCTCAGGAATATGACGTGGCCCTCTCCGTACCATATACCACGCCGCTAGAGGTCCCGGTTGGAAGCGCTTTCACTGTTTCGTCACAGATAAAAAACCAGGGCACCAAGGCCGCCCGGAACGTTTTGATCAAGTTCTATCAGGACGCCAACGGCGACTCGGTCTGCCAGCCGGAAGAAACAATCCTTCACCAGGAGCATTGGGATTCCCTGCCAGGCGACCGGATCTGCAGTTTTACCCACGGCGCTTTGGCCGAAGGCGCTTACCATCTGTCGGTCTCGGCAATCAGCGACAGCGAATCGGTGCTGGCCAATAATAACCAGTCCTTCTGGTACCTGGCCGGCAGCCCGCTGGTGATCAACGAGGTCATGTATGCGCCCTACCCCGGACAGCCGGAATGGGTGGAGCTTTACAACCGTTCCTCCGGCATCATAGATGTCTGCAACTGGACTTTCGAGGACGCCACGGCCTCCCCCAAGATCATCATCTCCGTTTCCAAGAACATCCTGCCGGGAGAATATCTGCTGCTGGCTCCGGACACTTCATACTTCAACAGCGCCTGCGCCAAGATAAAGGTCAGCGGCTGGCCGGCCCTGAACAGCGACGGGGACATCGTCTGCCTGCGGGATTCCCGGGGAGCGGTCGCGGACCGGGTGCAGTACCGGTCGTCCTGGGGCGGCGGAGACGGAAGATCATTGGAAAAGATAAATCCCTTTTTGCTGAGCCAGGAGGCGGCCAACTGGGGAGGCTGTGTGTCTTCCAGCCGGTCCACCCCCGGCGCTCAAAACAGCATCTACATCGAAAAGCTGGAATCCTCGGCCAACCTCAGCATCTCGCCCAACCCCTTCTCCCCGGACGGCGACGGCTTTGAGGACCATGTCCTGATAGGCCTGGACTTCACCTGGACCCGGGCGGTGGTGAACATCAAGATCTTTGACCGGCTGGGGCGGCCGGTTAAAACCCTGGCGGAACAGCAGTCCTTTGGGGCTTCGGGGACCGTGGTCTGGGACGGCCGGGACGGCGGGGGGCGGATGTGCCCGATGGGGGTTTACATCGTGCTGCTGGAGGCCCGTGACGCCAACGGCTCCGGCTCGGTGAAGAAGAAACAGACAGTGGCTTTGGCAAAGAAGCTTTAAACCTCTCCCTGCCTTACGGCATCCCTCCCCTCGAGGGGAGGGAACGAGGGAGAGGTTAGAGAAAAGAAAAGATCATTCCACGTTACTACTCTACTACTTTAGGAAAGATATGATCCAAGTTTACACCGGCAACGGCAAGGGCAAGACCACCGCTTCTTTGGGCCTGGCCCTGCGGGCCTCGGGGCAGAAGAAGAAGGTGATGATGATCCAGTTCATGAAGGGCAAGGTGAACTACGGGGAACTTAAGTCCGCCAAGCTTCTTCCCGGGTTCACCATCAAACAGTTCGGGCGGCCGACCTTTGTGGACAAGAAGAACCCTGCCCCGGCTGATATCAAGGGGGCACAGGAAGCTTTGGACTTTGCGGCCAAGACCATCGGCTCCGGGAAATACGACATCATCATCCTGGACGAGCTGAACGTGGCCCTGGACTTCAAACTGATCCCGCTGGACGAGGTGCTGCTGATGCTGGCCTGGGTGCCCCGGGACCTGGAGCTGGTGATCACCGGGCGCAACGCCCATCCCAAAGTGGTCAAGCTGGCCGACCTGGTGTCGGAGGTCAGGGAGGTGAAGCACTACTATCAGCAGGGGGTGCAGGCCCGGGGGGGGATAGAATTCTAAAGGCAAAAGGCAGCCCTTCGACAGGCTCAGGGCACGAAGGCAGAGGGCAGAATATTAAATAAAAATCCGTGATAATCCGTGTCCCGTTAAAGAAAAACATAAATTCAGCATATAATCAAGGAGCTTCATGGAAGGACTGATCAAAAAGGCCCTGGGCAAAGGGCAGGCCGACTACATAGAGGTCCGGCTGGAGGATAAGGCCGTCACCAGCGTGGTTTACTCCGGCAGGGAACTGGACAGCGCCGGAGCCAACACCACCAAGGGCGGCAACGTCCGGGCCCTGTACAGGGGAGGCTGGGGCTTCGTCTCCTTCAACTCCATGGACCAGCTGGAGGCCAAGGTGGCCGAGGCCTGTAAAGCGGCCCGTTTGGTGGGCAGGGGCAAAAGCGTTCTGGCCAAGGTCCCCAAAGTCAATGCCGACATCCGGGTCAGCCTAAAGGACGACCCCCGGAATATCTCCCTGGCCCAGAAGGTGGCGCTGGCCAAAAAGTACAACCAGATCATCATCGGCTCCAAGGGGATCATCAGCTCCGGGGTGCGCTACGAGGACGTCTTCAAAAAGCAGACCTTCGCCAACACCGAGGGCAGCTGCATCACCGAGGAGCGGGTATACTGCGGGGCGGCCTTTTCGGCGGTGGCCAAGGACGGGGCCAACGTCCAGCGGGCCCACGACTCGGTGGGCGGCACCGAAGGCTACCACACCGTGCTGAAGCTGGAGCAGAACGCCCAGCAGACGGTCAGGGACGCCCTGGGCCTGCTGAAGGCCGAGAAGGTCTCCTCCGGCAAATACACAGTGGTGATGGATCCCAAGATGTGCGGGGTGTTCGCCCACGAGGCCTTTGGCCACCTGTCCGAGGCCGACCACATCTCGGAGAACGCCAAGCTCAAGAAGATGATGACCCTGGGCCGGAGGTTCGGCGCCAACTCCCTGTCCATTCTGGACGACGCCACCATCAAGGGCCAGCGGGGGCACTACTATTACGACGAGGAAGGGGTGGCCTCGCACAGGAACTATCTGATCAAGCACGGGATATTAGTGGGCCGGCTCCACTCCCGCCAGACCGCGGGCCGGATGAACGAGAAGGCCACCGGCAGCGCCCGGGCCATCAGCTACCAGTTCGGGCCCATCGTCCGGATGGGCTGCACCTACATCGAGCCCCGGGACTGCAGCTTCCAGAAGATGATCGGAGAGATCAAGCACGGGCTGTACGTGGTCTCGGCCCTGGGCGGGATGACCGAGCTGGAGATGTTCACCTTCTCGGCCATGAAGGCCTACCTGATCAAGAACGGCAGGCTGGGGCCGATGGTCAGGGACGTCATTCTTACCGGCAACGTCTTTGAGACACTCAAGAACATCGACGCCATCGGCGACGACCTGGAGCTGCACGGCGGCCTGGGCGGCTGCGGCAAGGACGGGCAGATGCCGCTGCCGGTCTCGGACGGCGGACCGCACATCCGGGTCAAAGATGTGGTAGTGGGAGGCAAATAAGATGAATAAAATTATCGATCAGATACTGGGCCTGGCCAAAAAGAAAACCGACGCGGCCGAGGTCATCTTGGTGGAAGGGCAGGAGAGCCCGGTGGACTTCCGCTCGGGAAAACTGCATTCGGTGGAGCACAAGGAGATCAAAGGGGCCGGACTGCGGGTGATCAAAAACGGCCGGATAGGATTTTCCTCCACCACCGACTTCGGCAAGCTCCAGGAGCTGGTGGACCATGCGGAGGCCGGCGCGGCCTTCGGCCAGCAGGCGGCCTTCAAGCTTCCGGCCGGATGCAAGCCGGGCGGGGTCAAGACCGTGGATCCCAAGCTGGAGAAATTCACCACCGCCCAGGCGGTGGCCGAGGGGAACAAGGCCCTGGGCATTTTGGCCAAGAAAGCCCCGGAGCTGAAATGCGACATCGGCCTGAACAAGAAGTTTCACCGCGTCTCCCTGGCCAACAGCCGGGGATTCCAGGGACAATACGACAAGACCTCCTTCAGCTACGGACTGAGCGGGGTAAGCATCATCAACGGCAGCCTGACCTTCATCGGCCAGGACCGCCGGGGGGGTAAGCTGGACCTGGCCACCTCCGAGATGACCGCCAGGATCGTCAAAATGTACGATGACGCCCAGCGGACCGCCAAGCTGTCTTCGGGAAAGATGCCGGTGCTGTTCGCCCCGGAGGCCATGAGGCTGCTGTGGATGTCCGTAGCCATGGGAGTCAACGGCAAGGCGGAGCAGAAGAAGACCACCCCGCTTTTAGGCCGGCTGGGTGAGAAGATGCTGGATCCCCGGATCACCATCACCGACGATCCGCTGTTGCCCCTGGGCCTGTCCTCGGCGCCCTTCGACGACGAGGGGGTCTGCGGGGCCAAACTGGAACTGTTTCACCGGGGCGTGTTCAAGAATTTCATTTACGACCTGCAGACCGCGGGGATACTGGGCAAGCGGTCCACCGGCCACGGCAGCCGGTCGTTCAGCACCCAGCCCTCGCCCCAGGTCAGCAACCTGGTGATCGCCGCCGGCCAGACCAAGCTGGCCCAGATCATCAGGAACATGGACTCTGGCCTGATCCTCTACGATCTTTTGGGGGCCGGGCAGAGCAACATCGCCGCCGGGGATTTCTCGGTCAACATCGGGCTGGGCTACAAGGTGGAGAAGGGGAAGATAACGGGCCGGGTGAAGGACGCCATGGTGGCGGGCAACGTCTACGATATGTTGAAAAACCGGGTGCTGGAAATCTCGTCCGAGACCGAGGACAAGGGGCCGTACCGCACGCCGGCCATGCTGTTTGACGGGATGAACGTGACGGCGAAATGACCGGGGGTTAATTAGCCACAAAAAGCACAGAAAACACAAATGGTTTATTCTTCCGGTATGAAAAAACTTCTAATCCTGGTCTTTCTGGCCCCGCTGTTTATCGGCGCGGCCCCGCCGGACCCCAACCAGAACACCGTTGAGTTCTGGGGCGGCACCGGCCAATACCGCCGGGATGCCGGCTGCGGCCATTACCAGAGGGTGAAGTACCACGACATCGCAGTCAGCTACAAGCATAAGGTGGTGGAGACAGAGGAATACCTTAACGACAGCGGAAAGGTGGCCATCCGGAAGGTGGCATCCCCGGTAACCTTGATCCTGGACGCCTCGATGACCCAGGGTACCGCCACCGATCTCGACTATTATTACTATGATGAGTATCACTCCACCCCGGCCGAGACAACCATAGAATACATCCAAGTGGGCGCCAAAGTGCAGGCCGACTATAAGAACTTCGGCTTTGGACTGGGTGGGGTGGCGCTCGGCGATGAGGGCGGATTTGATGTGGGTCCGGCTGTTTTGCTGAGGGCCGGGCCGCGGGACAAGGTCTACTTGTCCTGGGAGTTTTTATATGCCAATCCGTTCCGCTCAGGCCACGGGATCATGGCCACCGGCCTGGGCCGCCAGACCGGGAACCTGGACCTGTGGGTTGGTATGAGCGGTTGGATAGAGGAAGAGCATTCCCGGCCCTGCCTGACCGTGAAGTATCATTTCGGGGATATGCTGCTGGGAGTGGATGCTTCTTACGGGACTTCTTCCCAGGACGGGATAAGGCCGTACTCGGTTTCCCTGGGCGTGGGGTATGAGTTTTGACCGCCCCGTCGGGTGGACCCCTCCCTCTCATCCCTCCCTGCCACGGAGAGGGATTGTAAAAGCCCTTCCCGGTTTGGGAAGGGCTTTTATTTTTGTACCATATACATGGTACTCCATGCACCTCTCTCCGCAGCGGGGAGAGGGTGGAGAGGGGTCAAACTTCGTGCCGCTCCAAACTCTTCAAACCCATCCTCAGGGGCACATATATCACAAACCCCGATATCACCACAAAAAGCATCAAAGCAACCGCCAAAGCGCTTCCGTAACTTATATGGTGCCGCCATTGCCCGGCGGCATACAGATAGGCCGGCCAGGCCAGCACCACCACCGAAAGCCCCACATAACCCAGCCCGGCCAAGGCGGCCAGCAGTCCCCCCAGCCCCGAGGCGATCCGGCTGGGGTTTCGTTCCTTAAAATCTGGGAAGATGGCCCCCAGGCCCAGCACCAGGCTGGTGATGGCCAGGCACATCAGGCCCAGGGAAAAATGGCTTAACAGCCGCATCTGGGGCAGGGTCTTTAAAATATTGTTGGAAAGCAAACTCAGGGTCTCGGTCAGCACCAGCGCCACCGCCAGGTTAAGGGTAGATTTCTCCATCAGCAGTCTTTTGGCCGAGACCGGAGCCGAGCGCATCAGCCACATCATCGGGCCTTCCAGGCTGATCACCGGGAACACGAACCGCACCGACAGGGTGGCCAGAATGTACCCGGCAAAGGCGAAATTCAAAAAGGCGATGGCCACCTTCCAGACCGAAAAGGTGAACAGCAGGGGATAGGTCCGCAGGCCCGCCAGGTAGATCACCAGCAGGGAGAGGAAGATCAGTCCCTGGGCCCACTGGCCGGGGTCGCGCATAAAGAGCAAAGCGTCCTTGGCCGCAATGGGCAGGCGGTCGGCCAGTTTGGCGGTGAGCCAAAAACTTTTCCTAAAACCCAGGTCCGGGGAATTGCCCACCCGCCCTGTCAATGCGTGATAGTAGATCTTTCCCGCCAGCCAGAAACACAGCCCCCCCCAGAAGGCGGCGGTGATCAAAAGCAGCCAGGCCATCTTCAGCGCCTCTCCAAAATTTTCGGGCAGGGGGGCCAGCACCAGCCGGGCCAGCCAGGTGCCGGGCAAAAGCGGCGAGCCCGCCAGCGCCAGCTGGGACAGGTAGCGCTCCAGCTCGGGCATGGTGTCGATCTGGGCGATCACCATCCCTTTGGGCTGGCCGAACAAAAAGAAGGCCCAGGCTGCCAGGGCCAAAAACAGCAACAGGAATCCCAGTAACTGGCGCAGTCCCATCTTGGGAAAGATTTTTATCAGGACCAAAAAGACCGACACCGACAGAAAGGCCGGCAGGGTGGTGAAGACCAGCAGGGATATCAGATAGAACGCCAGGGCAAAGACGCCCTGGTGCCGGGCCGCGGTAAGCGCCGCCAACAGGGGCAGGCCCATTATCAAAGTGGCCCAGGTGCTGAAGGAAAAGTTCTGCAGGAAGCGGTAGCTGAACAGTTTGGAGGGGTCTATGGGGGTGGCCAGCAGGTAGTCCACCTCCGGGGAATAGTACAGTGTGGAGAGCGAGGTGATCAGGTTGCTTAAAAACAGCATCAAAAAGAAGGTCAGAAAGGCGGTGGACATCAGCCGGAACAGCAGGGGCCGCCCGATCTCCTCCAAGGCCAGCAGGTAGGCGAAGATCTTATAGAACAAAAAATACCCGCCCACCAGGAACACGGCCACGGCGAACAGGTATGACCCCAGCTGCAGCAGGCGGCCCCGGCGGGGGGCGAAGATCTGCGAGGCCGAGGCCCGGAACAGGGTGGATATTAGATAAAGCGATAAGCGCATAGTTTTTTCTTTTGCCACAAAGGCACCAAGACACCAAACCATTTTTAAAAACGGGAAATAGGAAATGTAATTTGTGCCTTTGCGTCTTAGTGGCAGACCAACGCAAGAGACTCAGATCTTCTCGAACTCACTGTGCGACAGGGCCAGGATGTTGTCGATGGGGAACAGCCAGCGGACATCCAGAAGTTTCCGCTGGATCAGCGCCAGCCGGGGGGCGGGGGGCAGCTGCATCACGGCCGCCACCACCTTCTCGATGTACTTCTCCCGGCCGCCGCGGGCATAAACGCTGAAGACCTTCTCCGAGGCCATCTCGGCCTCCTCGATCAGCATGGAATCTTCGGACGATAACTTTGGCAGAGGCAAAAGCCGCACTGCTTTTAGGCTGGCGAAGGCCTGGGCCGTCTGGGCGGGCTTGGCGGAGAAGGGCGACAGTCCCTCCACCACCTCCAGAAAGCCGGAGGGGATGACGAACATCTTTTCATCCTTCAGCAGTTTTTCCGCTTTTTGAGCCAGGCCCTCCAGCTTGATGTGGTGCCAGCGTAAAATTCTGCCGGCCTCCCCTGTGCCGCCCAACAGTTCCAGCAGATCCGGGGGCATGGCCATGATGAAGGCCAGGGTTCGCAGCTCTTCGTCCCTGATCTGGGGCATGAATGACAGGCTTTGGATCTGACGCTGGTGAAGGTAAAGAGCGAATTGGGGCAGAACCTGGCTTTCATCATAGATCGGCCAGCCGTTGACCAGGGTCTGGCCGATGTCCGAGGAAAAGGAAAGGCTGCTGTTCTCCATAGGCAGGTTGCCCAGCAGGTGGGAGAAGCCGTCCAGATTGGCCAGGATCTGGGGGTGGTTAAAGGGATAGCGGGTGATGTTCCTGATCAGCAGGCCGAATTGTTTCATCAGCAGGGCGATGGTCTTTACCTGGAAGGCTGGATCAAACGACCGGGACTCCTGGGGGGCGGCCGCCAGCCCGGAGGCCTTTTCAGCCAGGCCCAGTTCCAGCAGTTCGCTCAGGGTCTGGCAGGTCAAAAATTTCCCCATTCCGCTCAAAGCGATCAGATTGGCCGCCGACAGGGACCGCAGGCCCAAAAACTCCAGCAGCTTCTCCTGTTCCGGGGTCAGCCCGGCCGGCCGGGGCTTGGAGCCTGCCTTGACGATGGTTTCCAGCGAGGGGATCTCCTTCTTGATCCGCAGCCACTCGTCCAGCCGCCGCATGCCCTCCAGCAGAAAGCCGTCCACCGCCAGCCGCACCGGGTATTTGGCCTGGGTGTACAGCCTGGCCTTGACGTCGAAGACGTAGTGCCCCTCCACCCAGGTGAAGATCTCGTCCATGATCTCCTGGATCTTGAAGCGGATCACCTCCTCAAAATCGTCCTGCGACAAAAAGCCGCGCTCGATCAGGATCTCCTCCAGGGGGACCTTAAGGGCCTTCTGCTGGGCCTCGGCCTCCATGAATCCGGCCTGGGAAACCAGACCGGTCTTGAACAGGTACTCGGAGATATGCTCCTGCCGGCCTTCCTGGCGGTAGAAACCCCCGGTGATGTATCCCTGGTCCAGGTCAAAGGCGGCCTCGTCCTGTCCCTGCCTCAGGGTCAGGACGCCGTTCTTGCGCTGGCTGGAGATCAGCTGCAGTATCTCGGGGATGCTGAAGTCGGAAAGATTTCCTTCTAATGCCATCGGTCTTAGATCACAGTTAATGGTTTTTTATTTAGCCACAAAAATGCACAAATAACACAAAACTATTTTTAATCTCAAAATAGGAGGCCATCGGATTTAGGTCATGGCAATGGTTTTTTATTTAGCTACAATAATGTACAAAAAACAAAACTTTTTTATTTCAAATTAGGAGACCGTCGGTTTTAGGTCACAACTAATGTTTTTTTATTTACTGAACTTTGGCAAAATCAATA
>DHVS01000005.1 GCA_002412795.1 bacterium UBP2_UBA5202
TATTGATTTTGCCAAAGTTCAGTTAGTTTATTATTGACAAGCCAAACATTAAGTGATATCCTAAACAAGTATGAACAAAAATAATTCAAGCATATGAGACGCTGTCACAAATGCCAGCGCCCCCTGCCCCCCGGCAGCAGCTTTTACCAGCTGAAAGTAATGCTGCAACAGGGTTTTGACGGGGTGATCAAACTCAGCAAAGGCACCGACCTGGCCTCCCTTCTCAAGAAGATTGACGACCAGACCGCCGGGGTGCCGGAGCATTTGCTGGAGGGCGAGGTCCACCGGGAGTTCCTTTTCTGGCTCTGCCCCCGCTGCAAGGAGAAATACTGCGCCAACCCCCTGAACCTGCCGCTGGATAAAAGCCAGGTTCCCCAGAATGTCTCGGACCTGGAAGACTGACTAAACTATTTACTATTTACTGTTTACCGTTTACTGGCTACTGAATTCTGACTACTGGATATAGTTGCCCAATCCCAAACATCAAATCCCAAATCCCAAGTTGTAAGATGCCCCACACCCGCTTCGCCCACCTTCACGTTCACACCGAGTACAGCATCCTGGACGGACTGATCCCGGTCAAGGACCTGATCGCCAAAGCAGTGCAATACAAGCTGCCGGCCCTGGCCATCACCGACCACGGCAATATGTTCGGGGCGCTGGACTTTTACACCCAGGCCCGCAGCGCCGGCATCAAGCCCATCATCGGGATCGAGACCTATGTGGCCCCCAAGGGCCGTACCGACCATGCCCTGGCCGAGACCGATGACACCTCCTATCACCTGCTGCTTTTGGCCCGGAACGAAAAGGGCTACAAGAACCTGCTGGTGCTCTCCTCGCTGGCCTACCTGGAGGGCTTTTACCGCAAGCCCCGGATAGACAAGGAGCTTTTGTCCCAGCACGCCGAAGGCCTGGTGGCCCTGTCGGCCTGCACCAAGGGCGAGATCTCCCAGGCCCTGCTGAAGGGGGACAGGGAAAAGGCCAAAACCGCGGCCTTGTTTTACAAGAACCTGTTCGGGCCGGATTTTTACCTGGAGATCCAGGACCACGGAATGGAAGACGAAAAGGTGATCAACCCCGGGCTGCTGGAATTGAGCAAGGAGCTGGGTATCGGTCTGGTGGCCACCAACGACGTTCATTACCTGGAGTCCAAAGACGCCAAGGTCCACGATGTGCTGCTCTGCATCCAGACCGGAACCACTTTGGATGATGAGAAGCGTTTGAAATTCTCCAACCAGAGTTTTTATTTCCGCTCACCCGAGGAGATGGTAAAACTTTTCGGGCACATCCCCGGCGCGCTGGAGAACACCGTGGCCATAGCCGAGCGCTGCAACCTGACCCTGGACCAGCTGACCTGCGGCAAACTGCACCTGCCCCACTTCACTGTCCCGGCGGAATATCCCAGCCAGAACGCTTATCTTAAGCACCTGGCCGAGACCGGACTCAGCAAAAGGTTCGGCCAGCCCACCCCCGGCCAGCGGGAAAGGCTGTCAAAGGAGCTGGCCATCATCGAACAGATGAACTTTGCCGGATACTTTCTGGTGGTCAAGGATTTCGTGGATTACGCCAAAAAGAGCCAGATCCCGGTGGGCCCGGGCCGCGGCTCGGCGGTGGGCAGCCTGGTGCTTTACAGCCTGGGAATAACCGACGTCGATCCCCTGCAGTACCACCTGCTGTTCGAGCGTTTCCTGAACCCCGAGCGGATCAGCATGCCCGACATCGACATCGACTTCGGGGACAACAAGCGGGACCGGATGATAGACTACGTGATCGAGAAGTACGGCAAGGACAGCGTCTGCCAGATCATCACCTTCGGCACCATGCAGGCCAAGGCGGCCATCCGGGACGTGGCCCGGGCCTACAAGCTGGCCTACAGCGAGGCCGACCGGCTGGCCAAACTGATCCCCTTCGGCAAGACCATCGCCGAGTCGCTGAAGACCACCCCCGACCTGGTGAAGCTGATAAAATCCGATCCCCGGTTCGTGGAAGTGATCGAGGTGGCCCAGGCGGTGGAAGGCCGGATCCGCAACGCCTCCACCCACGCCGCCGGGGTGGTGATCACCCCCGGCAGGCTGACCGACTACCTGCCCCTGTTCAAGAGCCCCAAGACCGGAGACATCTCCACCCAGTTCGACATGGGCTGGCTGGAGAAATGCGGCCTGCTGAAGATGGATTTTCTGGGCCTCCGCAACCTGACCGTGATCGAGCAGACCCTGGAGATGCTGGCCGCCAAGGACGTTAAGGTCGACATCGAAAAGATCCCCTACGACGACGCCCTGACCTTTGAACTGCTGCGGCGGGGCGACACCATCGGCCTGTTCCAGCTGGAATCGGCGGGAATGCGGGACCTGACCGTCAGGTTCAAGACCGCCTCCATCGAGGACCTGATCGCCATCATCTCCCTGTTCCGCCCCGGCCCCATGGACCTGATCGAGGACTTCCTGAAGCGCAAGAACGGCCAGGAGAAGATCGGGTACGAGCACCCCCTGCTGGAGCCCATCTGCCGGGAGACTTACGGGGTGATGATCTACCAGGAGCAGGTGATGCAGGCGGTACAGGCCCTGGCCGGTTTTTCGCTGGGCAAGGGTTACGAGCTGATCAAGGCCATCAGCAAGAAGAAGGCCGACGTGCTGGAAAAGCTCCGCCCGGCCTTCATCAAGGGCTGCCATACGGTCAACAAGATACCCAAGGAAAAAGCCGAGAAGATATTCGACATCCTGGCCAAGTTCGCCGGATACGGCTTTAACAAATCCCACGCCGCCGGATACGCAGTGCTGGCCTACCAGACTGCCTATCTCAAGGCCCACCATCCCTTGGAATACATGGCCGCCCTGCTGACCAGCGTGATGGGCGACACCGCCAAGACCATGGCCTTCATGGCCAACTGCCGCGAGTCCAAGCTGACCCTCCTGCCCCCGGACATCAACAAAAGCCTCTATGCCTACGTTCCCGAGGACGGGTCCATCCGGATGGGACTGGGAGTGGTCAAGAACGTGGGTTCCTCGGCGGTGGAGTCCGTCATCAAGGCCCGCCAGGCCGGCGGAGATTTCGTCTCCATAGAACAGGTACTGGAGCGGGCCGACGCCCGTTTGGTCAACCGCAAGGCCCTGGAGAGCCTGATCAAGGCCGGCTGTTTTGACAGCCTGGACCCCGACCGCACCGCCCTGTTGGAAAGGCTGGACGACCTGATGATCCGGGCGGCCCAGGCCCGGGAGGATCAGATGAAGGGCCAGACCCTGATGTTCGACGCCGGAGCATCAGTCCCCCCGGCCGCAGCCAAGACCCAGGCGGCCCCGGCCAAAGCCCCCCATCCCATCGACCGCAAGGCCTTTCTGGTCTACGAGAAGGAGTCCCTGGGATTCTATCTTTCGGGGCATCCTTTGGAGAAGCACACCGCCGAGCTGAAGAGCCTGGCCACCCACACCATCAGCCAGCTGGCCGAGCTGGACGACAACGACCAGGTGATAGTGGGCGGGCTGATCTCCAGTTTCAAGATCTACACCCCCAAAGGCTCAAAGCCCATGGGCTTCGTCAGCCTGGAGGATCTGACCGGCTTCTGCGAAATAGTGGTGTTTGCCGACCTGTTTGAAAGCAAGCGGGAGTTCATAAAAGAGGACACCCTGGTGCTGGTGGCCGGCAGCGTTTCCACCAAGGAGAACGAGTTTCCCAAATTGGTGGTGGCCGATATTTTTCCGCTGGAGCAGGCCAGCGGAAAACTTGTGGAGTTCTTGGAGATCTCCCTGGAAGAGGACCAGCTGGATCAGAAATTCAACCAGGCCCTGACCAAACTGTTGGACGGGCATCCCGGGAACTGTCCGGTGGTATTCTCGGTTAAGGGGGAGAACGGCCTGCCGGTGAAGATCAGGCCCAAGAACATAAAAGTGAAAATAGAACACCAGCTGTTTACCGGGCTGACCGAGCTGCTCCAGGGCCCGCACTTTAAACTGGGCGGCAAATGGAACCCGGCCCCGCCCCGCAAGAGGGGCAACTACCAGCGCAACGGCCAGAGCGAGTGAACCAGGGGCACCTTTCATAGGACGCGGATTTACGCTGATAAACGCGGATTCATTTTCTTTTACCATACACTATAAAAAGTATATGGTATTTTTTCGTGTTTTTTCGTGTATCCTTCGGCACTGCTCAGGACAAGTTTTAGTGGGAAAAGGTTGTCCAGTTTTATGCCGATTTTGCTTGATTTTACGGCTATTTTTGTTATATAATCACTATATATTGTATATTGGTAAAGCATACACACAATTTATAAGAGGGAATATGAAAACACTGCGGATATTTCTGTTATCATCCCTGCTTCTTCTTGCCGCCCTGCCCTGCCTGGCCCTGCAGTTCGAGCAACTGGTGGACATGCCCACCGCCGGCTCTTTGAACCGAGCCCAGTATGCTGTGAACTTGCGGATGCAGCCGGTGGGCGGTCTGCTTTTCGGCCTCAGCTTCGGGCTTTTTGACCGCCTTAATCTGGGTTTCTCCTACGGCGGGGACAATGTCATCGGCTACGGCAATGTCAATTGGAACCCCCAGCCGGGATTTCAGGTCAAGTATCGCATCTTCGACGAGAGTTACGCCATGCCGGCCATAGCGCTGGGGTTTGACAACCAGGGCTTTGGCTACTGGGCCGGAAGCCGCTATTTCATCAAGTCCCGGGGATTCTATGCCGTGGCCAGCAAGAACTACAAATTTCTGGGCACCCTGGCCTTTCACGGCGGAGCCAGCTACAGCATCGAGGAGCGGCACGGCGAGGATAACGAAGTTGACTTTTATGCAGGCTTGGAGAAATCGCTGAACCCCGAGTTATGGATGATCGCCGAATATGACGGGGCTTTTAACGACAATGTCAAAGACGACCAGTTCGGGGAAGGCTATGGATATTTGAACGTGGGCCTGCGCTGGCTGTTCGGCAGCCGCCTGATGCTGGAGGCCGACCTGAAGAATATACTGAGAAACGGGCAGCAAGACACCGATGCCGGCAGGATCGGCAGAACAGTGAAACTGGCCTATTACGATTCGTTTTAGAAACTCATCCCCACGGTCCCCTTCTCTTGGCTTCTTTATGGCCTGGCTTGGGGTAAGAGAAGGGGATGATAGGGGTTGAGTTCAGTACTTAGATTATAATAGCAAAAAGCCCTGACGAGAGATCGTCAGGGCTTTTTGCTGCTCCTTATACTTTATGTGACTGCAGGACCTTTTCCTTCCTGCGCCGAAATATACACCCCCGCCATGATGAACACCGCACCTATCATCTCAAATATTGACGGCACCTGTTTTAGCACCACAAAAGCCAAAATGGTCGCGCCCACCGGCTCGGCGATAATCAGCATGGCGATCCGCGGGGTGGGCAGGTACTTAAGCCCCCAATTGAAAATGCTGTGCCCCAGCAGCTGGGGGCCTATGGCCATCAGCGCAAAGTAAAGATAATTTATCTTGGAGAAACCGCCCAGTGGCGTCTTGGCGGCCAGGGAAGCCATCAATAGTATCACTGCCGTCATGGAATAACAAATGGTGGTATAGGTCACCAGGCTCAGTCGCTTCCGCAGGTGCCGCCCCGTCAGAAGATAGCCCGAGGCCATCAGCGCCCCGGCCAGCGCCAGCAGGTTCCCCAGGTTGCCCATCCCGCCGGCGGCCAGCGCCCTTCCCCCGATGATGGCCCCACCAGTTACCACCACCGCGATGGCGACCAGGATCCGGGGGCCTGTCTTCTCCTTAAGGAACACCCAGCCCAGGATGCTGACGAACAGGGGATTTATTGTCACCAGGACCACCGAACTGGTGACCGAGGTAAAGCTGAGGGAATAGACCCAGGCCACGAAGTGCAGGCTCAGGAACAAGGCGGACAGGGCGATCCATCCCAGGTCGTTTAATGACACTTTTTTTTGGCCGGGCTGGCCGAAGTAGAACGGCAGCATTAGCAACCCGGAGAACATCAGCCGGTAAAAGGCTATGGCCAGCGGCTGGGCGGTGGAAAGCTTGATCAGGATGGAACCGAAGGATATCCCTATCACTCCCAGGGCCATCACCGGCCAGAAATATTTTGGTTTGTTGGGGCAATTCATGAATTGCCCTTACTTGAATCGTCATTACTTGTTATCACTGTCTCCTTCCCGTAATTCACGTCATCCCTCTCCGGATGATCCTGGTTGTAATGCAGGCCCCGTGACTCCTTGCGCTGGATGGCGCAGTCTATGATCATTTTGGCCACGGCCGCAATATTGCGCAGTTCCACCAGGTCGGGGCTGACCTGGTACTTCCAGTAATAATCGTGGATCTCGTCCATGATGGACTGGAGGCGGTTTTTGGCCCACCACAGCCTTTTGTCGTTTCGCACGATCCCGGCGTAATTCCACAGCAGCCAGCGGATGGAAAGCCGGTTCTGCCGGATCACCACCTTCTCCCGGCTGGGAACAGATCCGACGTAATCCCAGGCCGGAACGGCGGCCGCTTCCGGTTTTTCCTTGATGGCGGCCGTGGCCGCCCGGTCGGCAAAGACCAGCGCTTCCAGCAGGGAGTTCGAGGCCAGCCGGTTGGCCCCGTGGACGCCGGTGCAGGCCGTCTCCCCGGCGGCATACAGACCATTGATGCTGGTGCGGCCGTCCAGGTCGGTCTTTACCCCGCCGCACATGTAGTGGGCCGCCGGCACCACCGGGATCAGGTTTTGGGAAAGGTCTATGCCCCGCTGGGCGCAGCCCTGGCTGATGTTGGGGAACCGGTCATGGAACTTTTCCAGTCCGATGGAAGAAATGTCCAGGTTGACATGGAAATCGCCGGAGGCCTTCAGCTCGCTGTCTATGGCCCGGGCCACCACATCGCGGGGAGCCAGGTCGGCCAGCTGGTGATACTCCGGCATGAAGGCCCGGCCCTTCAGGTCGCGCAATACCGCGCCCTCGCCCCGCACCGCTTCGGAGATCAGGAAGGACCTCTCGTTCTCGTCCAGCGAATCCTGATACAGGGTGGTGGGATGAAACTGCATGAACTCCAGGTTGGCCGCGGCGGCCCCGGCCCGGTAGGCCATGGCAAGGCCGTCCCCGGTGGCGATGGCCGGGTTGGTGGTGTGCAGATAGGCCTGCCCGCAGCCTCCGGCCGCCAAAAGAGTGACCCCGGCGGCGTATTCCAGGATATTTCCGGTCTTTGGCTCCAGCACGTAGGCTCCGCGGCAGACATCTTCCCCGCCGCTCTGAGACATGATCAGGTTTATGGCCAGGTGGTGCTCCAGGATGGTGATGTGGGGATGGCTGCGGATCTGGTGCACCAGGGCCCGTTCCACCTCCTGCCCGGTATAATCCTTGGCGTGGACGATCCGGCGTTTGGAGTGCCCCCCCTCCCGCCCCAGGTCCAGCCCTCCGGCCTGTCCTTTAGTGAAGGCCACCCCCAGCCGGGAAAGCTTTTCCACCAGGGCCGGGCCCTCGGAGACCATGGCCTGGACCGCTTCCGGGTGGGAAAGCCCGGCCCCAGCCTCGATGGTGTCTTTGATGTGGCTGGATGAGCTGTCGTCCGGCCCGAACACAGCGGCTATGCCGCCCTGGGCGTAGTTGGTGTTGGACTCGGTGTCGTCCTTTTTGGTGACGATCACCACCCGGCCGTGATCGGCGACTTTTAAGGCGAAGGTCAGCCCGGCGATGCCGGAGCCGATTATCAGGAAATCTGTTGAGGGCATGTCAATTCTGCGTCTGATCGTTTACTTTAATATTTTTCCCAGGCATCGCCGGGCCAGTGGCTGACAATGATCTCTTTATTCTTAAGTTTAAAACCCAAACTCCTGGCTAAAGCAATAGAGGCAATGTTATCCGATTTCACATAATATATCGGAAGTATGTCATGCTCAAAACACCAATTGACCGCAGCAGAAACCACCATTTTGCCGTAACCTTTTTTGCGATGGCTGGCATCGGTCGCTACGGCAATGTTTCCGGCCCCGCATTCTATCGGCTCTACCGCAGCCCGGCTCAGTATCTGCCCTTTCCTGACCACCCCAAAGCATCGGCCTTCTTTGATGTATCTTTTATTTTGTTCCCAGAAATGATCTTGGAATTTTTTGCCTCTTTGTAATAACAGCCCCTTGCCGAATATCGTCTTTTTATCGGCCAAACCCAAAGCCCGAACGGCTTGTTCGCATTTTCTTGATTTTATTATATCATTCTGATCAATGGTCATCCGAATATAATGATCGATCTGGTAAAGTTTGAACTCGTTATAAATAAGATCATCTACTGTTTTAAACCACGCGGCGGGGGCCATCTTTTTTCGGGAAAGGGTCACGGCCATCCTGCGGACCTTGCCCAACAGATCGGTAGAGGCCGATATTACCACTTGCTGCCGGGTCAAGAATGACAGGAGTAGCGGTTTACGCTGGGTTTCTAATTTGTCTCTTACCGAAGAATGACAAACGATCAGATTCCCTGTTTGATTCGAATTGTAGCCTAAATATTGGGCATAATGTTCTTGATAAGATAACATAATTTGGCCAAGCTTAATAGTTCTAATATAATTTTCTAAACCTTTGTGCCTTAGTGTCTTTGTGGCAGAAGTATTACCCAAGCACAAATATCCTGCAGAACCAATAAACAAACGGCAGCGCAAACATCATGCTGTCAAAGCGGTCCAGCACCCCGCCGTGGCCCGGCAGCAGACTGCCCGAATCCTTGACCCCGGCATCGCGCTTGAGCAGTGATTCGAACAGATCCCCCAAAGTGCCGAAGATGACCACCCCCAGCCCGAGCACCAGGGTCTGCCAGAGGGATAGTTCCCATATCCAATACCTTGCGATCAGAAAAGCCGCGGCCAAAGTGAACAGCGCTCCGCCGGCCAGTCCTTCCATTGATTTCTTGGGGCTGATCTTTGGGGCCAGCGGCTTTTTGCCAAAGGCCATTCCGGTGAAATAGGCCCCGGTGTCGCCGATCCAGATCAGGGCAAATGTTAAAACTATAAGTTTGGATCCTACTGGGTCATAGACTTCATCAAACAACATCACCGGATCGGATATATATCGTAATAAAATCATGTGGGAAAGTAACAGCGAAACATAGATTAAGCCAAATACTGTGGACGACAAACTCATGATGGCTGTATCTACCTTTGCCCTGATCACTATACTAAAGAACATAAGCAACAATAAGATTACAGATAACCCCCAGAGGTAGTGATGTCCAAAAAAAACAGCAAGAATCACAGACAGACCGATAGCATAGCCCCACCATGATAGAGGGGCGTAGCCTTTTACTTGTGCCAAATGATAGAATTCCTTCATTCCCAGTAATGATAAAATGGCAACTAGCGCCAACAGCCAGTAACCGCCTATCCAAACCGCGGCCAGCAGGGCCGGAATTCCCAGCACTGCCACCAGCAACCTTAATCCCAGGCCGGAGAATGTTTTTTTTGCGCTCCAGTCCTTGGGTCTGAAATCTTGTTTGTTTGCTTGTTCCATTAAATTTTCTTAGTAATTATGGTTATTTTTGTGCTGTTTGTGCTTTCTGTGGCTAAATAATTACTGATATCTCGTTAAACATAAATGATATTATGTCTGGGCCTGCTTGTCAAGCAAATAAAACAGCGGGCCGGATTTTCATCCGGCCCGCTTTATGATCAAAGACACATGCCTTGATCCAAGTCCTGAAAATACTACTGTGCCTGTTCCGCCCCCGGGGCTTCCTTGGTCTCTTCCTTCAGGTACGGCTTGATGTCCTCGGCCTCCTGGCCCGATATCAAAGCCTTCTGGGAAAGGGCTATCCGGCGGTTGTTGACGTCGATCTCGATGATCTTCAGGTCCATCTCCTCGCCGCCCTTGAAGGTCTCCTCCAGCTTGGTCTCGTCCACCTTGTCCAGTTCCGAGACCGGCACGAAGCCCTCAAAACCCTTGTCCATGTCCACCAGCAGGCCCCGTTCCAGGGGACGGTTCACCTTGCATTGCACCGTCTGGCCCAGGGTAAAGCTCTGGCCGACCGTGTTCCAGGGGTCCTCCTCCATCTGCTTAATGCCCAGCGATATCCGGTGGTTCTCCTTGTCGATGTTGGTGACCACCACGTTGACGTCATCGCCCTTCTTGACCACATCGCCGGGGTGCTTGATGCGCTTGGTCCAGGAGATGTCGGAGATGTGGATCAGGCCGTCGATCCCGTCCTCCAGCTCCACGAAGATGCCGAAGTTGGTGATGTTGCGGACCTTGCCCACCGCCTTGGCCCCTATCGGGTACTTGGCCTCGATGCTGGTCCAGGGATCCGGCCCCAGCTGGCGCAGGCCCAGCGATATCTTCTGCTCGGCCTTGTCTATCTTCAGCACCATCGCTTCCACCGAGTCCCCGATGGAGACTATCTTGGAAGGATGCTTTACCTGGCGGGTCCAGGACATCTCGGAGATGTGGATCAGTCCCTCCACCCCCTTCTCCAGTTCGATGAAGGCGCCGTAATCGGTGATGGATACGATCTTGCCGAAGATCTTGGTGCCCACCGGGAACTTGGACTCGATGCTCTCCCAGGGATGGGTGGTCAGCTGCTTTAAGCCCAGGGAGACCCGGGACCGCTCGCGGTCGTATTCCAGTATCTTGACCTTGACCTTTTGGCCGATCTGGACCAGCTCCGAAGGATGGCTGATCCGGCCCCACGACATGTCGGTGATATGGAGCAGGCCGTCCAGGCCGCCCAGGTCCACGAACACCCCGAAATCGGTGATGTTCTTGGCGATGCCCTCGCGCACCTGGCCCTTGTCGATCTCGGCCAGGATCACCGCCCGCTGCTTGTCACGGTCGGCGTCCAGCACCACCCGGCGCGAAACCACGATGTTGCGTTTCTTCTTGTTGATCTTGATGATCTTCAGGGGTATGGTCTGGCCCAGCAGGCTGTCGATGGTCTCCAGCGGCCGGAGGCCGATCTGGGAACCCGGCAGGAAGGCGTCCACCCCCAGCAGGTCGATGATCAGACCGCCCTTGACCTTGCGCAGCACCTTGCCGTCCACCACCACCTCGCTGTCCAGGGATTTCTGGACCTTGTCCCAGACCTTGATAAAGTCGGCCTTGATCTTGGACAGCACGATCTGCCCGTCCTGGTCCTCCACCTGCTCCAGCAGCAGGTCCACCTTTTTCCCGATCTCAATGGCGGTCCGGTCCAGAAATTCCACCACCGGGACGATGCCCTCGGATTTGAACCCGACGTCCACGATCACCGATTCCCCGGAGATCCGCAGGACCGTGCCGGTGACGATCTCGCCCTCCTCGAATTTCCTGTTGCTGGTGAATTCCTCCAGCAGTTTCCGGAACTCGCCCGAGCCATCCTGATCATCCTGCTCCAGCAGGTGGTCCTGTGACAGAAGCTCCTCGCTTGGTTGCTTGGTTTTTGCCATGAGTTTTATTAAAACTCCTTTCGGTATAAAATAGGCCGACTAATGCCAGCCTTTGCCTGTATTACCTTGAGAATGTTTATTAGGAAGCCAGGAGGGCAGGAAATAATTTCCTGTTTTCATGGTTTCCTTATAATTTAACCATTTTATGATTGGAACTGAGTTCCTTGATCCGGTCCACCACTTTTTTGACCATGCTGTCCGGAGTGGAAGCCCCGGCCGTGACCCCGGCTTTGGAGCAGTTTTGGAACCATTTGGCCTTAAGCTCCCGCTCGGTTTCCACGTGATAAGCCGGACGGCCCGCCTTCCGGCACAGTTCCAACAGGCGCGAGGTATTGGCCGAGTTGCGCCCGCCCACCACTATCATCACGTCGGAATCCTTGGCCAGCCTCATGGTGTCCTGCTGCCGCACCTTGGTGGCCTGGCAGATGGTGTTGATGATGTGGATGTCTTCCGCCTTCCGCCCGAAGGATATCAGGGCCTCTATAAAATCCCCGGCCGAGAGCGTGGTCTGGGCCAGCACCCCCAGTTTCTTCTGGACTTTGAAATGATTGTTATTGTAGACCACCGAGTTGGGGCCGGCATATCCCTTTAAAGCCGCCACCTCGGGATGTTCGGCCTCGCCCACTATCACCACCTGGCGGTTTTCGGATTTGAGCAGGGCCGCGGCTTTCTGGGCCTTGGTCACAAAGGGGCAGGTGGCGTCCACGATCCTGATCCCCTTTTTCCGAAGTCCGGCCATCACCCTGGGGTGCACCCCGTGGGAGCGGATGATGACCGTTCCCTTTTTGATCCCGGAGAGGCTGTTGACCGCCCTGACCCCGCAGGCCTCCAGCTGGGCCACCACCTGGGGATTGTGGATGATGGGGCCCAGGGTATATACCGGCTTTTTGGACTTCTTAGCTATCTCGAAGGCCAGGTTCACCGCCCGCTTCACCCCGAAGCAGAACCCGGCGCTTTGGGCCACTTTCATCTTCATCGGGAATCTTCCTTCAGCTCGGCTATCCTCTGCATGATCAGGCGGCTCAAGCCGATGTAACCTTCCTTGTCGGAAGGAAAAGCTTCTATCTCGGCCGGGGTTATCGGCCGGCCGAACCGGGTGGTCAGCCGGTGTTTTCCGGAAAACAGGTCCCTCCATCCCAGGTTGGTGCCCCGGATGAAACAGGGAACCACCGGTACCAGCTGCTGTCTGACCAGAAGCCCGATTCCCGGTTTTGGTTCCAGGAACTCATCGGTCCGGCTGCGGGTGCCTTCGGGGAAGACCAGCACCGCCAGTCCCTGGTCCAGCTTTTCTTTCAGCAGCCGGAAGACCTGGGAATCCCACCCACCCCGCCTGATGGGAAAGGCATTATGGATGCTGATCAGTGACCTGAAGGGAGGGAATGCAAACAATTCCTTCTTGGCCATGAAGGCTATCTCCCTGGGCACGCAGGCTCCCAGGTACGGCGGGTCGATCAGGGCGATGTGGTTGGAGGCGATGATCAACGGCCCCTGCCGGGGGATGTTCTCCCGGCCCTCCACCCGCCAGCGGAAGAAAGCGGAGAACAATATGTTGAGCGAATACCAACTGAAGCGGAAACCCCGCGATCTAAAGGCCCGGCTTTCCCAGATCATGATTGCCCCTTTTGAACCTTTTCCGCCCGGGCTATCACCAACTCCACCTGCTGGTCAATGGTCAGGGTTGAAGTGTCTATTACCAGCGAATCGGGGGTGCAGGTCAGGGGGCTGTCGTCCCTCTGGCTGTCCTGCCGGTCCCGGGCTTCAATCTGTTTCTCAAGTTCTTTCAGGTCCATGGTCATGCCCTTGGCCTCCAGCTCCGCCTTGCGCCTGAAAGCCCTTTCTTGGATGGAGGCTTTCATGAAGACCTTGACCTCGGCCGCGGGAAAGACCACCGTGGTTATGTCCCGGCCCTCCATCACCACCCCGCCCCCCCGGCCCATCTGCTGCTGCAGCGCCACCAGCCTTTGGCGGACCGAAGTAATGGCCGAGATGTCCGAGGCCGCCTGGGAGACCTCCGGGCTGCGGATCAGCCCACTGACGTCAACCCCGTCCAGAAAGGTAAGCGGTCCCTGGGAAGAAGGTTTCTGGCTGATGTCCGTTTGTTCCATCATTTTGGCTATGGCTTCCCGGTCGCTGAATGAGATCCCCAGACGCAGGGCCTTTAAACCGGCCGCCCGGTACATAGCCCCGGTGTCGATGTACAGGTACCCCAGCTTTTGGGCAACCATCCTGGCAGTGGTGCTTTTGCCGGAGGCCGCCGGGCCGTCTATGGCTATCACCGGTTTGCGAGACATCGCTGAAAATTACTAATTACTAAAATGAAAATTACAAATTTCTCTGATCAAAACCCTGTTCCCTGTCATCTGTTCCCTATTTAAGCACCTGCTTCAGCGCCCCGATCAGCTTCCTGTTCTGGCGGGCGGTGCCGATGGTCACCCGCAGTTCGGTCTGGTATCCGTAGTTCTTGACCGGCCGGACGATGACCCCCAGTTTCTGCAGGGCGGTAAAGACCGGCATGGAGTCCGTCTTGGGGTCTATCAGGATGAAATTGCCTTCGGACGGCACATAGGCGATGCCCAGAGCCTGCAACTGTTGGTAGAGGTATTCCCTGCCCTGGGAGTTTAGTTTCTTGCTTCGGGCCAGATGCTTGGAGTCGTCCAATGCCGCCAGGCAGGCCACCTGTCCGCTCAGGCTGATGTTGAAAGGCAGGCGCACCTTGCGGATCTGGGAGATCAGCTCGGGGCTTCCCACCCCGTAGCCCACCCTCAATCCGGCCAGGCCGTAGATCTTGGAAAAGGTGTGGAGCACTATGGCGTTGGGCCAGTCCTTGAGCAGTTTGATGGTGTCGGGGAAATCCGGCCGGTCGATGTATTCGGAATAGGCCTCGTCGAAAACCACCACGCAGCTCTCCGGAACCTTCTTCATGAAGGCCTTGACCTGGGCTTCGGTAAGCATGGTGCCGGTGGGATTGTTGGGGTTGGCGATGTATACCACCTTGGTCTGGGGGGTGACAGCCGCCGCCATGGCGTCCAGGTCGTGGACGTAATTTTTCAGGGGTATCAGCGAGGGCCTGGCGTCGGCCATCTTGGCCGCTATCTTGTACATGATGAAGGCCCCCTCGGCGATGACCACATGGTCGCCGGGAGCCACGAAGGTCTTGGTGATGAACTCTATCACGTCCACCGAGCCGTTGCCGAAGATCAGCTGGTCCTCGTTGACCCCCAGTTTGGCGGCCAGCTTTTTGCTCAGGGCAAAGCAACCGTCATCGGGATATAAGTTGATCTCCTTAAGCGACTTGCGCAGGGCTTTGACCGCCTTCGGAGAAGGCCCCAGCGGGTTTTCGTTGGAGGCCAGCTTGATGATCTGACCCCTGATGCCCAACTCCCGGCGCACCTCTTCGATGGGCTTGCCGGGGATGTAGGGGCTGATGCCCTGAATGTTTGGCCTGGCTTGGGGCTTCATATATAACCTTATGCTGTTGAATGGGTTATAGTTGTGACTTTAATGCAAACAATTATTATATCATACTTTTTTTATAAAATCAAGCTAATTAAATATCAATAAGCCCTTATAATTAGTGGCATTTACCTTTGACTTTGCCCGTCATATTTGGTATCATTATTTAACTTATCCGCTGTCATCCCGAGACCTCTTACCGCTTAGCTGGATGAGGGATGAAAGTTCATCCTTCGGTTTGTCAAGCACGGCGTATTGCCTTCGCCAGTAATGCAGGCAGCCCGGCTCAGTACAAGTCTCAGGATGACATAGGATGACCCGCAGTACCCAAATCCCAATCACCAAATCCCAAACGACAGCAACATGACTACCGTCCGCACCCGCTTCGCTCCCAGCCCCACCGGCTACATGCACATCGGCAATCTTCGCACCGCCCTCTATGCCTATCTGATCGCCCGTACCATGAACGGTAAGTTCATCCTGCGGATCGAGGACACCGATCAGGAAAGACTGGTGGAAGGCTCGGTCGAGGTGATCTATAATACCCTGAAACTGGTGGGTCTGGAACATGATGAGGGCCCGGATATCGGCGGCCCCTTCGGACCCTATGTCCAGAGCCAGCGTAAAAGCATCTACCAGGAGTGGGCCGAAAAGCTTATCGCCAGGGACGGCGGCTATTACTGTTTCTGTAGCAAGGAGAAACTGGATTCCCTGCGCCAGGAAGCTGGCGGTAACATTACTGCCGTCAAATTCCAGGACCCCTGCCGGGACCTCGGTCCGGAAGAAGCCAAGAAGCGGGCGGCCTCGGGCGAGCCTTTAGTGGTCCGGCAGAAGATCCCCCGCGGGGGCTCCACCAGCTTTGACGACCTGGTCTACGGCACGGTGACTGTGGAGAACTCCACCCTGGAGGACGGAATTCTTTTAAAGTCCGACGGCCTGCCCACCTACAACTTCGCCAACGTGGTGGACGACCACCTGATGCAGATATCGCACGTCATCCGGGGCAGCGAATACCTGTCCTCGGCCCCCAAATACAACCTGATCTACCAGGCCCTGGAATGGGAGATCCCGGCCTACATCCACCTGCCTTTGATCATGAAGGCAGCAGGAAAGAAGCTCTCCAAGCGCGAGGGCGATGCCTCCTTCGAAGATTTCTACAACCAGGGGTATCTCAAGGAGGCCATCGTCAATTACATAACCCTGCTGGGCTGGAACCCCAAGGATGACCGGGAGATGTTTTCATTGGATGAGTTGAAGAAGGTCTTCTCCGTCGCCGGACTTAACAACTCCCCGGCCATCTTCGACGTGGAGAAGCTGCAATGGATGAACGGCGAATATATCCGCAAGATGACGCCCGAGATCTTTTATGAAGCGGCCCTGCCCTGGCTGCAAAAAGCGATACACCGCGCGGATATTGATTTGCGAAAGCTCTCAGGACTTTTGCAGCAGCGCACCGTGGTGCTGTCGGACATCCCGGCCCGGGTAGATTTCATTGATGTGCTTCCGGAATATTCAAAGGATATGTTCGTCAACAAGAAAGCCAAGACCGACCTGGTGAATTCACTGGAATATTTGAAGACCTGCCAGGCGGAACTTGAGAAGCTGGGAAGCTGGGACCATGAGACCATCAAGCAAGCGCTGTATGCGATGGTCGAATCGCTGGGGGTCAAGGCCAACACCTTCCTTACCCCGCTGCGCATAGCCCTCTCCGGCCGCGAGGTCACCCCCGGCGGGGCCACGGAACTGGCGGAGATACTGGGGAAAGCGGAAACCCTGCAACGGATAAAAAATGGAATCACAAAATTAACACAACTTTAAAATTAACCGTCAAGACACCAATCACCAAGCCAAATCGTGAATTGTAAGTCGTGTTTGTGTCTTAGTGCCTTTGTGGCAGAAAATAACATTATGAGCAATACAGAAAACACCAAGACCTCCATCGAGGGTGCGGCCGCCACCAACTTCATCCGCGAGGCCGTGGCCGAGGACCTTAAAACCGGCCGCTTCCCCGGCGTCCACACCCGTTTCCCACCGGAACCCAACGCCTACCTCCACATCGGCCACGCCAAGGCCATCTGGATAGACTACGGCATCGCCCGGGAATTCGGCGGCCTGTTCAACCTGCGCTTCGACGACACCAACCCGGCCAAGGAAGAACAGGAGTTCGTGGATGCCATCATCGAGGACGTCAAATGGATCGGGGCCGAGTTCGGCGACCGGCTGTTCTTCGGCTCGGATTACTTTGAGCAGATGTACCAGTGGGCGGTGGAGCTGATCAAGAAGAACAAGGCCTACGTCTGCGACCTGAGCGCCGAAGAAGTAAGCAAGACCAGGGGAAACCTTTCCGAGCCGGGCCAGAACAGCCCCAACCGCGACCGCACGGTTGAGGAGAATCTGGACCTGTTCAGCCGCATGAAGGCCGGAGAATTCCCCGACGGGGCCAAGACCCTGCGGGCCAGGATAGACATGGCCCACCCCAATTTGAACATGCGCGACCCGGTGATGTACCGCATCCTGCACCAGGAGCACCACCGCCAGGGCGCCAAATGGAAGATCTACCCCATGTACGACTGGGCCCACGGCTTGGAGGATTCCATTGAGGGCATCACCCATTCCCTCTGTTCGCTGGAGTACGAGGACCACCGGCCGCTGTACGACTGGTTTTTGGACCAGCTGGGGATATATCATCCCCGGCAGATAGAATTCGCCCGGCTGAACATGAACTACACCGTGATGAGCAAGCGCAAGTTCATCGAGCTGGTCAGGGACGGCGTGGTGGAGGGCTTTGACGACCCTCGTCTGCCCACTTTGGCTGGTTTAAGGCGCCGGGGCTACACTTCTGCTTCGATCAAGAATTTCTGCGACCGCATCGGCGTGGCCAAACGCGACAGCCTGGTGGACATAGCCCTGCTGGAGCACTACATCCGCGAGGAACTTAACAAGACCGCCCCCCGGGTGATGGCAGTGCTACGGCCGTTGAAGGTTGTCATCGGGAACTATCCGGCGGGCCAAAGCGAGATGATCGACTGCGACAATAACCCGGAAGACGCCTCGGCCGGCAAGCGCCAGGTTCCCTTCGGCCGCGAGCTGTACATCGAGCAGGAGGATTTCATGGAAACTCCGTCCAAGGGCTTTTTCCGGCTTTCCCCCGGCAAGGAGGTCAGATTGAAACACGCCTATTACATAAAATGTTTAGAGGCGGTAAAGGACGATAAAGGTTCTATTATAGAGCTACGATGCGAGTATGACCCGGCCACCAAGGGCGGCGACTCCCCCGACGGCCGCAAGGTTAAAAGCACCCTGCACTGGGTCAGCGCGGCTGACGCTGTTTCCGGAGAGGTGCGCCTGTACGAGCAGCTTTTCACCGATCCCACTCCCTCCACCGAAAGCCCGGTCAATCCGAATTCTTTGACCGCACTCAAGGATTGCAAACTGGAGCCGGGATTACGGAACGCCAAACCGGGTGAAAAATTCCAGTTCCTGCGCCAGGGTTATTTCTGCGTGGATTCAAAGAATTCCACCAAAGACAAACCGGTCTTCAACCGCACGGTGGGCTTGAAAGATAGCTGGTCCAAGGAACACAAGAAGTAAACAGGGTAATATTGCCACGACCTTAAGGTCGTGGCAATAAAAAGATAGCAACCCGCTTGCAAATCATTCGCATTTGTATTAGAATGGCTCATTCAGCCGACCGTTCCAAAACAGCAAAGGACATTACATGAAAAAGCAAACTAAGCCTTCCAAGTCTATCAAAACCACCATTGTCGGCCGTGACGCCCTGCAAAAGGCCATCCAGTCGGAAAAGAGCGCCCTGGAGACTTACCTCAAATTCGCCCGCCAGACCAAGAACGTCTCCGGCAAGGACATGTTCTTAAGGCTCTGCCAGGATGAACTGGGGCACCTTAACATTCTGGAAAAAGAGCTGGACACCCTGATGACCGGGCAGAAATGGGTCAAGGCCAAATTCCAGCATTCCGACATCGAGGAGATCCTGCCCCATCTGTCTTCGCCCAAGGATCTGAAGTCTTCCGGGCAGGGAACTTCCGATGATCTTGCGGCGCTTAACCTGGCCCTGGAGATGGAGAAAAAAGCCTCCACCTTCTACAAGCGGGAAGGACAGAAAGCCGGGGACAAGAACGCCCAGGCCATGTACGCCCGGCTGACCGAAATGGAAGAGGCCCATTACAACCTGATCCAGGCCGAGCTGGACCACATCAAGGACGTGGGCTTTTGGTTCGGGATACAGGAATTCACCCTGGAGGCCAACGAATAACAACGTAACCTTTCAGCCACAAAAACATGCGCTGAGCTGTGCCGAAGTAGCACATATAACGTTATAACGTTACTGCGGAATAACGTTAAACGTGTTTGTATTTGTGACCTTTGTGCTTTATGTGGCCATTATAATAGCCCGGCTTGTTCTGAATAAGTGACCGGATAATTACCAACAAACAGAAATCAAGATATAAGGAGAAATTGTCATGGATGATTTTTCCCGTTCGCTGGTGGAGGCCATGCAGTTCGAGAATGACGGCTATCATCACTACACCGCTGCGGCCCAGCGCACCGAGGACCCCAAGGCCAAACAGATGTTCGGCCAGCTGGCAGAGGACGAGCTTTCGCATCACAAGACACTGGAGCTGATGTTCGCCGATCACCAGAAACAGGGAAACATAAAGCTGAAGCCGCCCCGGATCAAGTCCAAGTTGGACCCGGCCCAGGAAAGCCCGATCTTCAGCCCCGAGTTCAGGGAACGGGTGGGCGACAAGCACTACGAGATGTCGGCCCTGTCCATCGGGATACTGCTGGAACAGAATTCAATCGAAAGGTACAAGAACTACCGCCGCCAGGCCAAGGAGCTCAAGACCAAGCGTCTCTTCAACGCCTTTATCCGCTGGGAGGAAATGCATTTGGAGGCATTGATAAAGCAGCAGCAGTTCCTGCAGCAGTCTTACTGGGAAGCCAACCGCTTCGCGCCGTTTTAGACCCATCCCCCGCCCTGCCTCAAGAGAAACCCCCGGACTTTGGAAACAAAGTCCGGGGGTTTTCTGTTCTCAGATTTTCACAGACTCAACTCCTTTATCCCCTTCTCTTGTCAAGAGAAGGGATAGGGGATGAGTTCACTGTTTTTATTTTATCAACCAAATAGGAAGCTCACAACTTAAATTCCTCAAACCTCTCCTGCTTGGCCCGGCAGATGGGACAAATGGGCGGGGCCTCGCTTTTGGCGCAAAGATACCCGCAGACAGTGCATCTCCAGACCTTTATGCCTTTTCCGTCACCGGTCATAGCATTTTGAATTTCTTCCGCCTTTCCAACCTTTTGAACTTTGGTAATAAACCTTCTCTCCGGTATCGGCTCTGGCGGCGAGCCCCGGTCCAGATAATCCTGGTTGACATACAGTGCGCAGTAACAGCGGCCGTGTTCTTTCAGGTCGGCGTCCCGGTACTGGCAGGGGCACACTATGTCCAGATCGGCGTTGCGGTCGCCCGAAGCCTTGCGGCAGGGACAATTCCAGTAGCCCAGGCTCTCTTCGTTGACGGCGATGCCCTCGATGATCCCTTCCCGGATCTCCCGGTCCGGGTTCAGGGTGTATCCTTCTTTTTGGGCCAGCGCCCTGATCTCGGCCTCGATCTCCCCTGCCGGCCTCATGCCAATTCCTTCTTGATCTCAGGCTCCTTCAGACCAACGATCACTTTCCCGTTGTCTATCACCATAGTGGGAAAAGTACAGCCGGGATTGTGTTTTCTGACCTGATCCATGATCTCCTGCTCTTCCTTGCCGCTCAGATGGTCCACAAACACATAGTTAAAGGTCACGTCCAGGTCTTCCAGCAGCTTCTTGGTCTTTTTGCACCAGATGCAGGTAGACAGGGCATAGAGCATGACCTGATGCTTCTGGTGCTTGCCCTTGACTTCGGATATCTTGGCCATCGGACCCTCCCTTTTGGTGCGTTCTTTTTTGCGTCTTTCTTCGATTATACCAGCTATTGGCCCGAAGTCAATACCAGCAGGCCTGATGATTTTTTACTGTGCTTGGAGAGCTGGGACTTGTCCTGGTGATAGGCCAGGATGTACGGCAGCTCCCCGGCGCTGTTGAGTGTCTTTCCGTTGGAAAGGGACAGCGGCAGGCAGAACTCCATTGTGGTATGCCCGTCAATGATCCCGGCCCTAGCCGCGATAAGTTTTGGCTTTTCGGCCCGGGCATGCCTGAAAAAGGCTTTGCCCAGGTGTTCTTCGGCCGCCCATTCCCCGCCGGAAGTTTTATGGGCGATTATCATCACCGCTCCGTTCATCCCGCCGGAGCCAAAGCCGATCGACAACCAGCCCTGTCCCGGGCTTTGCAGAGCGCAGTACAGGCTGGCGCTGTCGGCCTGCCAGTATACGGTGATGCCGGTCTTGGCATCAGTGAAGTAGGCCTGATATTCTCCCTTGGCGATCACTCCGTCAATCTTCGCCTCTGATCGGGCTACCACCGGGATCTTCTGGACCTCTTTCTGGCCGGCAAACAACAACCCCGGCGCCAGCAGCAACAGCAATAATGCGTTGATGATTTTCATGGCGATCTCCTTACATATGGTGATAAGTCAAATATATTATGCACTATTCGGGCGCTGATTGACAACGCTCATTCCAACGGGAAACTAGCCTGCCGATCTTAAGGAAGCAGCAATCCGTGAAAATCCGTGTCCCGTTAAATAACTTCGGGCTTCCCGGCATATGCTTGAAATCCCGTATAGATCATTTTATTATTTCGTGGTATCGGCCGGGGCCGGTTCCCCCTGCCCTTCCTGCTCCGCCCTGCCCAGGATCAGCATCCCAGCTGACTTGCGGCTGGGCCGGCCCTTGAACGATCTCTTGCTTTTGTGATAGGCCAGCACATAAGGCATCGGCTGTCCCGGAGCTATGGCTTGGCCGTTGGAAAGAACCAGGGGCATGGAGAATTCCACAATCATCCCGGAATTGGTCTTGGCGGTTTTAAAGTCAACTAATTTCGGCTTTTCTATGGCCTTGTGGGTGGAGACCCAGCTGCCCATGTGTTCGTCCACCCGGCGTCCCGAAGGGTCATGGTAGGCGATGATCATGGAACTGCCCCGGATCTTCTGTTCGCCAAAGGAGATGGCCGCCCAGCCCTTATGCGGGCTTTCCAATGCCACGTAGAGCAGCTTGCCGTCCGAGACCCAGTTTACCCCTATTCCGGTGTAGGAATCAGTAAAGTGGGTGGGATACTCGCCCTCGGCCACCTTGCCGTCAATTATCACGTCAACGGTTTTCAGATTGACGATGCCGTGGGGCTTGTCCCCGGCAGCAACGGCAAAACCTGCTGCCATAAACAGAAGCAAAGTGATTCTGATGTTCATAGATTTCCTCCTATATTTTATTGCTATATTAATAAGCTGCCCAACTTGCTCCATAACCACATCCAGTCACTGCAGCAATAGAAAAGGGCATACCACTTTTAAATACAGGCACAATAACATATCTGGATTCCCATGAAGTAATACGTGATATTGGTGTCCAGGCTTGATAGAGTATATATTTTGAATCCGGTGACCAGCATAAATATACAGTGTTATGATCATGCGGTAAATACAACGAACCCCACGATGCCACTGTTCTTCTTTTCTTTGTTTTAATGTCTTCAACATAAATTGTATGATCATCGATATAATCCGTGAAAGCTATATATTTACCATCAGGTGATATAACCGGGCCAAAACCGCTTCCATATCTTTCAATTATTTTACCTTCTAAAGATAATCGCACAATCTCACCATCCGCTGTCGAAATCATTAGACTTTTGCCTTCAGCCGCCCAGCATGGCGTTACAGTTAAGGTATAAGTATCCCAAACACCAACTATTTTTGTTGCAATGTTATAAATGGCACATTTTGACTTTTGGGAGAAGGCAATATTTTTGTTGTCAGGCGAAATAGATGGACATTCAAGGGGAATTGTATCTCTTATCAAAATATCTGTCTGATTTGTTTTGGTATTAGTAATACTTAAACAATATTGTAAAGTATACTCTCCCTTTCTACTAATATTTTCAGAACTAACATAACAGACCAAAGTACACCCAGGAGCTGCTGAAATGCCATAAAAGCAACCTGATGCATTTCTTGTAAATACTAAAACCGTATCTCTATTATATAAACCATTTTTATTAAATGCATACCTGCATATATTATCCTGATCGTTTATATATACACATCCTTTATACTTGTCTTTATCATAATTTGAACAAGCAGCTAAAGAAAGTAAGAATAATATAATAATTGATCTCTTCATGTTTTTTATCCTCTTGGATGAAACTGCCGGTGCACTTCCTTCAAATACTCCCGGTCAACATGGGTGTATATCTGGGTGGTGGAGATGTCGGCGTGGCCCAGCATCTCCTGCACCGAGCGCAGATCGGCCCCGCCCTCCAGCATATGCGTGGCAAAGGAATGGCGCAGAATGTGGGGATGCACCCGCTTCTTGATCCCGGCCTTCTGGGCATAGGCTTTCAGCAGTTTCCAAAAACCCATCCGGGACATGGGGCGGCCCCGGTTGTTCAGGAACAGCACTTCGGTGCTGAACTTCTTAAGCAGCGCCGGACGCGAGCCCTGGCGGTATCTATCAGTCCAGTTGCGGGCCGACCGGCCC
This sequence comes from bacterium UBP2_UBA5202, assembly GCA_002412795.1. GTDB lineage: Bacteria > Edwardsbacteria > AC1 > AC1 > EtOH8 > UBA5202. The sequence goes on from DHVS01000005.1 coordinate 23,439, forward strand.
ACCGGAACGATCCTTTCTTTGGAGCCCTTGCCGATACAGCGGATGAAATCCTGGTCGAAAAAAAGGTCGGAAGTCTTGAGTGTCAAAAGCTCCGTGACCCTCAGGCCGCAGGCGTACAAAAGCTCCAGCATGGCCTTATCACGCAGGCCCAGCAGGGACGCAGGATCCGGCTGGGCCAGCAGTTTTTCCACTTCGCTGAGGTCCAAAACTTCGGGAAGTTTTTTGTCCAGCCGCGGGGTCTCTATATTCTCGGTGGGATCGGTTCTGGAGATCCCCTCCGAGGCCAGGAACCGGTGAAACCCTCGCAGGGCGGATATGTTCCGGGAAAGAGAAACCGGGGAAAGCCCGTAGCCCATCAGCGTTGACAGGAATTCGGATACCATTTTCCTCTCCACCGCCCGGAGGTCGTCAATATGCTTGGTTTCCAAAAAAGCCAGGTAGCGCTTGAGGTCGCTGGCATAAGAGCCAAGGCTGTTCCCCGACAGCCCCCGCTCCACCGCCAGGTGGGTCAGATATTGCTGCAGCGCTTCGTCCATATGTTCCTAAACCTGATTACCGGAATAAATAATGAACCCAGCCTGTCCGCCGAAGTGGAAACGTAGGCAGAGAAGGCAGGAATAATTCATGGATTCCTGTTTTCCTTATAAAATATTGTCCTGCTTAGTTTGGAATGGGTCCCGTACATCTGTAAATCTCAACTGAAGGAGACATCCCCTTTGGGTTTTTCCAAAGGTCTGGGCGGGCTCAACGGCGCGGGCCGGTGGGCCACCGGGGGAACTGGCGGCCTTAACCCGGTCTGGGGTTTTACCGGCAGGGGCATTTTCCCCAGCGGGTTCACCGCCACCTTGGGCGCCAGGCCCGGCCTGGCCTGAGGGCTGGAGAACGGGGATACTGGTTTTAACGGAGCCGGGTGTTCTTTGATCGGCAGCACCGCCTGATGAGGGGCGGACAGGGGCGAGACCGGCTTAAGCAGGGCCGGGGCCGGCTTGGGCAGGCCCAGCGGCCTGGCCGGTTCCGGGGGCTTTCCGGCAAACGGCGACAAGGGTTTGACGACCTGGGCAGGACGTTCCGCTGCCACCGGCTGTTCGGGGATCGGAGCAATTGGGGAAACCGGCGGGGCCGAAGGGGTTGTCCCGGCCCCAAGCCCCTGGGGTCTTACCTTGGATTTCAGCTTGGTCAAAGCCGACATCTCCTCTTCGCGGCGGCGGGCTTTCTCCTGCTCCATCTCGGCCTGTTCCTGCTTCAAGGCCTCCATCCGGCTGCGGGCCTCGTCGGCTTGAACGTTCAATTCCTCTATCTCGCTCTTTTTGCCTGCGATCTCCTGTTCAATGGCCGCGATCTTTTCGGCGGCCTGTCCTGCCTCTTCCAGACGGTACTTAACCTTTTCCTCGTCAGCCCTCAGGGTCTCCAAAAGGTTATCCATTTGCTGGGCCTGTTTCTTGTTCTCCTCCAGCCTCAGGCTCCAGCCCTTTTCCTCTTCTTTGAGAACATCCAGCTGTTCCTGGGAATTGGCCAGCTCGGCCTTTAAGGCATCCACGCTGGACTTCAGGCCCTTCTGCTCGGCCAGCAGGTCCTGCTTCTGGTGCAGGTATTTCTCCAGCTCGGCCCGTTCCTTTCCTATGTCGGCCACTTCCTTTTTGGCGGCGGCCAGGCTTTCCTTGAGCTGGGATTCCTCGGCCCTTACCTTTTCCAGCCGGGTCTCGGACTTGTCCAGCTTGGCCTGGCTCTCCTCGGCCGACTGGGCGAACTCCTGTTTCTGCTGTTTTACCTTTTTGACCTCGGCCTGAAGCTCCTTGCGCTCGGCCTTCAGCTGGTTGAGCTCCTGGTTGGCTTCCTCCAGCAGCTGGGTCTCGTTCTTCAGATTGGCGATCCCCTGCTCAAGTTCCTCTTTCTGCCGCGACAGGGCCGAGACCTCCTCTTCCATCTGGACCCGCTGCGGCTCCAGCTCGGCTATTTTCTGATTGTGCTCGTTCAGTCTGGCCTGCCATTCGCCGGCCTGGGACTCCGCCTCCCGTTTTCTGGATTCCAGCTCTTCCATCTGCTGTCTGACCTGAGACTCCAGTTCCTGCTTTTGCTGGGAAAGCTGTTCCAACTGCTGCCCGGCCTGGTTCTGTTCCTCTCCGGTCTTCTGCAGATGCTGCTTGGCTTCTTCTATCTGGCCGCGGATGTCGGCCAGGTAGCTTTCCAGTTCCCGCACCGCCGCCACCTCGTGTTGGCGCTGGGATATTTCATTTTCCAGTTCGGCGGACCTGGCCGTACCGGCTTCCACTGCCTGGGTAAGTTCGGCATTGCGCTGTTCCAGTTCGGCCTGCCTGGTCTCGGCCTTAAAGACATTGGTCTGAATCTCCTCCAGCATGGCGGCGGCCTGGACCTTCTCCGCTTCCATCTGTTCCATTGACCTGATCAGGTCATCATGCTGCCGCTGCTTTTCGGACAGGGCATTTTCCTGGGACGATAATTCGGCCGCCAGGCTTTCCGCCTGCTGGCGATGATTGTGCTGTTCCTGGGCCAGGGCCTGAAGCTTGGACTCCGAATCGGCCAGGGCCCCGTTCAGGGCCTCCACCTTGGTGGTAAGCGAGGACTCCTGGGCCTGCAGTTCGGAGACCCTTTGCCGGATCCGATCCTCTTCCTGCTTAAGGGCCTGGTGCCGCTCCAGCACCTGGGATTCCGAATGCTTGACCTCTTCTATGCCCCTTACCAGTTCGTCCTTTTCCAAAGCCAAGGCCTTGATCTCTGCCCGCACGGCTTCGGATTCCTCCCGGCTCTTTTGGGCTTCGGCCAGCATGTCACTCTTTTCCTGTTCGGCCATGGTCAGGTCGGACAGGATGGCCGCCTGCTGGTTGCTGATCTCTTCTATCTTTTGTCTTAAGGCTTCCTCCTCCGCCCGGTATTTGTTCGCCCGGCCTTCGGCCTCGGCCGCCTGGTCCTGCCAGGACTTCATGGTCCCGTCCACTTCGGCCAGCCGGCTTTCGTGCTCTTTGTACCTGGCCTCCGCCCCGCCCAGCTCCGCCTGGCGCTCTTTAATGGCCTGCTGCAGCTTGGCCAGCTCGTCCTTCCAGCTGTCGGCCTGGCTCTGCTGTTCGGAGTGGGACTGCTCCAGCATCATCAGGTCGGCCTGCAGGCCCTGGCTCTTTTCCTCTATGGCCGCCAGTTTTTTGGCGTCTTCTCCCAGTTGCTGGTTGATCTTCAGCAGTTCGGCCCGCTTCTCCCAGATCTTGGTGGCCAGGTTGGAATCCTCCTTGGTGCGGTCGTCCAGTTTGCGGTTGATGTCGTCCAGCTTGGCCTGCGCCTCTTCCATCCTCTGGGACATGGACATCTCCTCGCCCAGGGACTCAGCCAGCCGGTGGTTGACGTCTTCCAGCATGGCCTTGCGGTCGGCCAAAAGCTGATCCAGCGAGGTGTAGCTGCGGCGGCCCTGTTCCACCTGGGTGATCAGGGCTTCCTCCTCTTTTTTGAGGGTGTCCATGGGGCTGAGGGGAGCCTTTTCTTCTTTTTTCTTGGAGAACAACATGGCCTTTGCGAACCTCCTGCAATTGTTTTGGGACTTTGGGGGAAAGTACTGCCGGGGGATGGAAATGGTTTACTGTTTACCGTTGATCGTCATGTTGGAGCGAACGGCCGTTCGCACTTACTTGAAGTTATTTACCACCAATCATCGCCTAAACTGCCATTCCCCGCAGAAAAATCCATATGACTCATATTATACAATATTATGGCTATGCCTGCTACCGCCGTTATTGCAATGAACGCAGCAACTGCGTTACGTCTCTCTGCTTTTATGAATTCAATCTCGGCTGGTGATTTTTGATTGCTCTCACATTTGTAAACATATCCATCGGCATCAACCCCTAAAGTTGTGCAACCTTGATTACTTTGCCCCAGTAAAATTGGCGTATTTAACCAAACCAATATGCGTCCGCCTTTGCCATCTACTGATTCATGATTATATGACCCCCATTGCTTCACGAATTCCGAATAATGCTTACCCACACGGCTTTCGCATATTTCTTTCATCGTCGGACCTTGTAATTCAGTCGTGGCACACCCGACAAGGTTGATACAGATGACGGCAACAAGAAAAAGTCTAACAAAATTCATCCGACTCCACTCCTCTTGCAATTAAAATGTTGGCGCATCAACTGTTACTTCTTGAATTCTATCTTGGCAATACCATTTTATTCCGGTGAAAGGTTGCGGTCTTAAGTTCCAGCTCGTTGGGGCGGTAGGCCGGGATGCCGGCCAGCAGGGCCACATAAATAATCTTGGCGGTGCTTTGAAACGCTTCATTTGCCTGACCAGTATGCCCGTTCGCGATGACCAGAGACCGCAATATTCTATGTTCATTCTTCCGTACCAGATTTATACCTGCACCTTCTTACCCACGAACAGATACCGCTTTATCTTGCGGGTGGTGGTCTTGGGGAACTCCTCCTCCCGCAGGGAGAAATGCTTGACCCGCTTGTAATCGGCCAGGTGGCTGCACTGGTGCCTGACCTCCTCCTTCATTATCTTTTCTATCTGGGCCGTGTCCAGGGCAACCTTATGTTTGGCCGCGTATTCGTCCAGGGCTTCGTAATTGGGATAGATGATGGCGTGAACCTCCTCCCTCCCGGTTTGGGGGTTCTTTTCCCCTATCACCAGCGCTTCGGAGATGAACTGGCTGTTCAGCAGCTGGGCCTCCACCTCTTCGGGGTAGATGTTCTTGCCGGCGGCTGAGACGATCAGGTTCTTGGCCCGGCCGGTGATGTACAGGCAGCCCCGCTTGTCGATGTAACCCAGGTCGCCGGTCAGCAGCCAGCCGTCCTTCATCACCGCTTCGGTGGCCCTGGGATTTTTGTAATATCCCAGCATCACGTTGGGGCCCTTGGCCGCGATCTCGCCGATGCCGCCGGCGTCGGGGTCTATGATCTTCAGCTCCACGCAGGTGATGGGGGCCCCCACCGAGGCATGGTCCGGATCCTTGACGGTGTTGATGGTCAGCACCGGGGAGGATTCGGTCAGGCCGTAACCCTGGACAATTGCGAATCCCAGCGTCTCAAAACCCCTGCCCACTTCCGCGTTCAGGGCCGCTCCCCCCGAGACGAAAAGGCGGAGGCTGGACAGCCCGGCCTTCTCCCGCAAAGACTGAAAGACCCTGCCCCCGGCCCTTTTCCCGGTAACGGTCTTGATGGACCGGACCAGGCCGTTGGAGGTGGAAAAGGCCATTCTGGTCAGCAGGGGCTTTTCCTTGACCGCCCGGGTGATGCCCTGATACATCTTTTCGAACAGCAGCGGCACCCCCACCATCATGGTGGCCTGGCTGTCCCGGATATCGTTGATGATGTCCCGGGATTTAAGCGACTGGGCGTAGGTGATGGTGGCTCCCACATACAGGGGGACCAGCATCCCGCAGGTGGCTTCAAAGGTGTGGTGCAGCGGCAGCACCGAGATGAAATTGTCGTGGTGGTCGTAATGGAATATCTGGTAGCTGCCGTCCACGTCGGACATGATGTTCTTGTGGCTGAGCATCACCCCCTTGGACTGCCCGGTGGTGCCGGAGGTGTAGATGATGGCCGCCAGGTCATCCAGCTGGACCTGGCGCTTCAGCCCTTTGGGCTCCGGCGTTTCGTACAGGGCCGGTAGATTGTTCAACGGGAAATGATGTTTAAGGCTGGGCAGTTTATTGGCTGCCTCGTCCGCCGCTTCCTTGAAATTATTGGAGGCCAGCAGGGCCACCGACTCGGAATCGGTCAGGATGTGCCGGATCTCCTGGGCCTTAAGCTGGGTGTCCAAAGGAACTATCACCGCCCCCAGGCTGGCCAGGGCCATGTAGCCCTCCACCCATTCCGGGCAATTCTCGCCGATCAGGGCCACCCGGTCCCCGAACTTGATGCCCTTCTTTGCCAGCCCTGCCGCCAGCTGTTCCGCCCGCTCCTTCAGGTCCCGGTAGGTGACCTTGTAGAATTCGTTACCCCGTTTGATCTGAAGGGCCGTGTGGTGAGGATACAGCCCGGCCGAGCGGGCCAGCATCCCCTTGATGGTGATCAGGCCCAGGCCCTCCCGGACCGGATAATGCTTGTTGCTGTAACTGTGCATATTGCCGTTGATTTATGGTTTATGTTTTTCTACCGGGGCATGAACTGGAACAGTTCCACACCCCCGAAAAACTGCGATATCAGGACCACCGGCAGGGCCAGCACATAGGAAAGGAAATTGATCCTGGTAAGCTGGATGACGATTATCAGCGCCATGAAGATGAACATCCCGTATTTTTCCAGCCTCAGGTATCTGGCCGAAAGCGGTCCGGGCAGCAGTCCGGCCAGTATCTTGGAGCCGTCCAGCGGCGGGATGGGAATCAGGTTGAACACGGCCAGGGCGGTGTCTATCAGCACAAAATAGAACAGGATCACCAGCACCGGGTGCAGCATCGTCTCCGGCCCCCCGTAAAACGGGTACAGCAGGCGGAAGAAAAGCCCGGCCGCCGCGGCCACCAGCAGGTTGCTGCCCGGCCCGGCCGCCGAGACCCAGATCATGTCCCGCTTGGGGTTTTTCAGGGCGAAAAAGTTCACCGGCACCGGCTTGGCCCAGCCGAACACAAACGGAGCCTTGAAGAATATCAGCAGGGCCGGGAAGATGAAACTGCCGAAAAGGTCCAGGTGCTTCAGGGGGTTCAGGTTCAGCCTGCCCATCAAAAATGCGGTGGAGTCCCCCCGCTTGAAGGCGACGAACCCATGGGCCACTTCGTGAATGGTGATGGCGAACAGCACCGGAGGGATTATCAGGATATATTCAAATATTTTCGATTCCATGCTTAGCCGATGTTTATTGGGTTAAAGAGAAGGTTTCCGTCCTTTATCCCCGGCCGGTTCCAGGGCATCTTGAACCTTTAAGGATAGCAGACCCGAAGCCTGGTTGTCAATCTTTATTTGCTTTATTTGCCCTGATATGAGTTTAAAAGTTCTTCGGCCAGCCGCCGGGCGGAATGGTCGGCGGAAACGGCGTCCGAAACGGACCTGACCGCGGCCGACCGGTATTCTTTCATCACTCCGGAGATCAATTCCGGGATCTGCAGAAAACCTATCCTGCCTTCCAAAAAGGCCTTCACCGCTATCTCGTTGGCGGCATTCATCACCGCCGGGATCATTCCCCCCCGTTTCAAAGCCAGATAGGCCAGGTCCAGGCATTTGAAGGTCATCCGGTCCGGTTTATGAAAAGTGAGCTTGCCCAGTTCATCCAGCCGGCAGTCCTTCACCAGCGAGGGCAGCCTTTGGGGATGGGTCAGGGCATATTGGATCGGCAGCCGCATATCGGGCGTGGACAGTTGGGCCAGGATGGAGCCGTCGTTGAACTCCACCATGGAATGGATGACGGACTCGGGGTGGATGACTATTTTGATCCTTTCCGGCGGGATGCCGAAAAGGTGATGGGCCTCTATCATCTCCAGCCCCTTGTTCATCAGGGTGGCCGAGTCTATGGTCACCTTCCGCCCCATGGACCAGGTGGGGTGGTTTAGGGCATGGCTGGCCTTGATCCGGTGAAGCTGTTTGATGGTATGGTTGCGGAAAGGTCCGCCGGATGCGGTCAGGATCAGGTTCTTGACGGTCTTGATGTCCCGCCCTTCCAGGCACTGATGCAGGGCCGCGTGCTCGCTGTCTATGGGCAGCAGCCGTACCCGTTTCTTTTTGACCGCCTGCATCACCAGCTGCCCACCGGCCACCAGGGTCTCCTTGTTGGCCAGGGCCACGTCGTGCCCTGCCCGGACCGCGGCCAGGGTCGGCTCCAGGCCGGCCGAGCCCACCAGGGCGTTCACCACCATATCAGCCCCGGGTAGCGCTGCCAGACGTTTTAAGCCCTCCGGCCCTTTGACCAGTTTAAATTTTGCTCCCGGGCTGTCTGGCCCCGGCAGGCCGGCCGCCTGGTCGCCGATGCAGACCATCCGGGGCTTGAACTGTTTTATCTGCCGGGACAGAAGATCAAAGCGCGAATTGGCCGCCAGCCCCACCACCCTGAAAAGGCCGGGGTATTTGGCGATGACCTCCACGGTCTGGGTTCCGATGGAGCCGGTGGAGCCCAAAATTATGATGCTCTTTTTTTTCAAGAAGCTGTCAAACTATTATTTTTTGATATTTGACTTTGGAACCTTTATATCTTCCGGTAGACCGGTATGTCTTTGCCCTGTTCCTGATACAGCCTGAAAAGCATTTCGGCCAGCAGACCGGTGAATATGAACTGGACGCTGATGATGATCAGCCCCAGTCCCAGCAGCAGCATGGCCTGATGCCCCACTTTGCCGATTATCAGCCCTTCGATCACGATCACCAGGTCGATCAGAAATCCAATGCTCCCGACGACCAGGCCGGCCAGCCCGAAGAAATGCAGGGGCCGCCTGATGTACTGGGTCAGGAAGGTCACGGTCATCAGGTCAAAGAAACCGCGCAGAGCCCGGGAGGCCCCGTATTTGGTGACCCCGTGAAGACGGGGATAATTCTCCACCTTGATCTCGGCCACCCGGTATCCCTTCCAGTAGGCCATGGCCGGGATGAAACGGTAGAGATCGCCGTAAACCTTAAGGTTCTTGACCACCTCGTTGCGGTAGGCCTTGAACGGGCAGTTGGAATCGTGGACCTGGAATTTGGTCAGCTTGCGGGCCACCCAGTTGAAAAGCTTTGAGGAAAGCGACCGTTTGCCCTTGCCGGTGTACTTCCAGCCGGTGACCAGGTCGTACCCCTCTTCGATCTTCTTGAGGAAATTCGGGATCTCCTCCGGGGCGTCCTGCAGGTCCCCGTCCATGGTGATCACTATTTCGCCCCTGGCCTCGGCAAAACCGGCGGTATATGCCTGGGCCTTGCCCGAGTTCTTGGCCAGGCTTACGGCAAAAATATTCCTGTCGTTCTGCTTGGCCCTTTCCACCGCCTTTACCGTTCCGTCCCGGCTGCCGTCGTCGACAAACAGAAGTTCGTAGCTGAGTTTCAATTCTTGGCAGATCCTAGTTAACCGGGCCGAAAGTTCGGCGATGTTCTCTTCCTCGTTGTAGACCGGTATCACCACCGAAAGATTGATATTATCTGGCATTATATTGATCCTTTATTTTAATACTACGAATTTACCTTTACCCACAAGGGGGCCTGCCGTTAATCTGTAAAAATATATCCCCGCTGAAACAGTTCTTGAATTGACCCCAATATCGCCCAATTTAAGGCTGTGGTTCCCTGAATTTTTCAAACCCAAATTGATCCCGTCAACTTTTTGGCCGCAAATATTGTATATTTCAAGACTGGCCGGAACAGAGCCAGAAACCCCTTGCAAGCTGTAACGGATGGTAATTTTAGCCCTTGACGGATTTGGATAGGCTGCGGCATTTAACGCAGGTTTTTCCGGTTGGTTTAACTGAACCGGATATCCTTCGACTCCCAGTTCCTGATAGCTGGTCTTTCGGGTATATATATCCCAACTGGATGAAGTGTCTCGCAGGTCCATCCAAGCGGCAAATAAATCATTCCCGGAAGCTGCCAACGCCAGGCTTTGACGGTATCTTTCCCCGACAGAAGCAGAACTGCTGAGCTTGACATTATTGCCCTCCGGCTGGTTGCAATCGTAAAAACGCTGGCAATAATTGTCCACCCAATCCCTTTCATCGGTCCAACCTACCACGAAGCGGTTGCCGGCAGACGGGATCACGGTGGGGTGCCCGCCCCAGATCAGGGTATCTTCGTTCACCGCCACATTATTGCCGACTGGGGTTCCGGTTGAATCGCAGAACTGGGTCATGATCGCCATGCCTGCAACCGTCAGACGGTTCCATGAGAGGCAGTAGTTTCCCGAATCGTTTACGGCGATTACGGGCTGAGCATAATCCAGATTGACATCGCGAGAGTTTACCCGCAGAGAATTGGTTAAGGGGTTGCCCGTTGGATCAAACCTGCGCCATAAAATATTACCGGTTTCCGACTGCCAGGTAATGGCCAAATTGCCATCGGGCTTCATGCATATTTTGGGATCGCTCCCCGCCGAATCTCCCAACATTATGTTGCCGCCAACGGGGCTGCCCAAAGCAGAATAACTTTGCCCGTATATTTTCCATTGATTGCGGGAATCCATCCAAACCACGGCAAAGTTCCCCTGGCTGTCGGATGCTATATCCGGGCAAAACCTTTCAGCCAGGCTGTTGTCATTGACTTTAAAGGCCGGGGTCATGGAATCCCCATTGACATCGAACAGTTGGCCATATACATCCCAGCCTTTGGAAGAATCGCCTATTTCCATCCAAACTGCGGCGTATCCCGAATTCGCTATTGTACAGATTGCCGGCAGCATCCGGTATTTTGGGGAATCCAGTTTTAAATTGCTGCCTATGGGTACCCCGGCGGTATCCAGACATTGCAGATACAAAAAAGAGCTGTCGGAGATGTCTTCCTGCCAGATCAAAGCCGTTCCCTGCTCTCCGGAGGTAATTGCCGGCCAGCCTTGCCAGGTTTTGCCGGTATCGTCGTTTACCTTTACGTCTGCTGAAACAGTCAAAACCGATATAGCGAAACAACTAATCAGCAAAAAATACAGCTTTTTCATTTACCTCCCTCCTTTTTAGAGGAATAAAGCATAAATGTAATTGGCCGGTATGCTCCCATGGCAGTAATTTTATATGACGAGGCTCCCTGCCCGTCATTCACTTTATTTCCTGCTATATCATAGGCAGCATAGTATACGCACCCGAACGGTTTTTTTGCCGGGCCGTTCTTGATGGCATCATAGCCGCTGTTGACGGGATTAACGAAAGTCGAAGGAATGAGAGCAGTTGATGGGAACGGCTGCTTGGTGACGCCTGCTATTACATTATCGTTTCCCACCACCGAAGGGTTGGCTTGTTCTACGGTGGTATTTATACCTCCCGGATAATATCCTTCGGACTGAGTACAAAAATCCTCAGCACATAACTGCACAGTGTGCATATTGGCAATTATTGCTGTTTGCTTGGCATTTTCAGCGGAGGTTACATACTGTGAATATCCGATGGTCGCCAGCGTAAAAACAATGAACATTGATGCCAGGAATTCCAGTAACGAGAAACCTTGTTGGTTTTTCATGGTATTCCTTTCGCGGGTTTACTTACTTTATTACCTGCAATACATAGGTGGGCGGATCGCCCTGGGCGTAAATTATCTTGTATCTTTTATCCAGCAGCGGCTGGATGGCCGGAATCAGGTATTTCTGCCCGGTGCCGCTGACCGGCTCCACCATCACGTAATCGGCCCGGTCTATCACTTTCAACACCGAGTCCCGGTTGGCGGTGAAGGGATAGCAGAAAGTTTTTCTCTGGGCTGAAAGGTAGAACAATGACGGTTTGCGGGAAACTACGATGCTGTTTTCCTGGGTATTGATATTGACCCATTCCGCGGCGGTGAAGAAACTGCGCCAGGCCGGATCATAGCCCGCCAGATGATCTCCCTTGCGGTAGGCGGACTGCATGTCCAGATTGCTGCCCCAAGAAGCGGCCGAGCTTACCAGACTGGCGGAGAAAAGAACGAGAAACAGGAGCCCCGCCAGATAGGGGCGGAGGTTTTTGCTGATCACCCCGGCCAGCGCCCGGTATCCCTGGAACAGGTACATGATGAAAAACGGCAGCACCGGCAACGCAAACCGGACATCGGTCCAGGATGAAGGCCAGAGCAGCATCAGGCCGAAATAGAAAAATATGCACCAATCGCAGGGACTGCTTTTTTTTACCAGCCGGACGATTATCCCGGCCAGCATGGGAAGACCGGTAAGCAGGAACCCCAGAAGACCAGGACCCGTTGATCCTCCAGGTTCGCCATGGGGAAACAAGGCCTGGGGGATTATGTGGCCGAAATACAGCCGGGCGTTATACCAGACCCGCTGCAGCAGTTCCAGGATCGTGACATTGCCTGATTCCACCTGATACGGATCCCGGACCAACAGCCAGTCCAGATAGCTCAAGCCGCTGCCGGCCGCCCGGTTCCGCAAAGCCCAGGGAATGCTTAAAAGCACAAAGCCGATAAACAATGCCATTGCGGCCCGGAATTTCCGCTTAATGAACAGGTAAACCACAAGACCAGCCAGCAAGGCTATTCCGGAACTGCGGATATGGTTGGTGAAGGCCGTTGCCAGTATCAGCAGAACAAAAGTGACTTTGTCCTCCTTTTCCTCCCATCGCATCATCAGCCAGACGGCCAGCAGCAAAAATGCCATGAACGAAAGTTCGGAAAGCACCCAGTGCGAATAATCCAGAATGACCGGGTTGACCGCGCACAAAGCGGTCACCGCAGCAGCCAGCAGCGCCCCCTGGCGGCGCAATATCAGCCATAGCATCGCCAGCCCGGCCAAAGCCGACAAAAATGGAATGAGTTTATACCAGGGGTAGGCCGTTCTCAGCAGGGAGACCGGAGCCAGCAGCAGCGGGAAACCGAACGGATAGAGGGTATTATATACTTCGCCCGGGGTCCATATCTCAGTCATCCCTTTATTGCTGGCCAGTGCCTGGGAAAGCAGCACGTAGTTGGCATTGTCCCCGCCCACAAAGGGCTTGGGATCAAATGACAGCCCGGCCAGGATGACAAATGCCGTTACAATGGCGGATAGTATCCACCATTGCCATTGCTCCGCCCATCCGTTTAACTTGGATGGCCAGGGTTCGGTATTTATCCGGGCAGAAACTGGCGCTGATCTTTTCTTTTCTTTTCTTTTCATCGGTCTGGTTGTCCTGAGATCATTTGGCGGCCCTGGCCCACAGGTTCAAACCCATTTCAAAATAACCGGTTTCGACCCGCTCAAACCCGGCCGTTTCCAGCAAAGTTTTGATCTTCTTCCGGCTGAATGTATCTTTGTGTTCGTTGATCTCCTCGGGGCTTACCAGATGCATCCCGGCCATCACCCGCAGTAATTTGTCGCTCCAGGAAGCAGGCGTGGTAAGTATGATCTGCCCCCCGGGCTGAAGCAGGCGACGAATATCCTTTAAAATGGCGACGACCTCACCTGGCTCCATGTGTTCGATGACCGCCAGCATGGTGACCACGCTGAAATACCCGTCGGCATAGGGCAGGCGTTGTCCCCGGCCGGCATTGACCGTCTGGTAATTGATCCCCTGAGCGCCCTGGATCCGGGTTATCTGATCAACTCCGTGTTTTTCGGCAAACCGGGTGGACAGCAGGAAAAGGGGTTCGCTTCCGCAGCCTATGTCCAAGATCCTCCCGGTCCGCAGGTCATCATCGATAAGTCCCTCGGCCATGGCCGCTCTTTTTTGGGCCAGAAATCTTTCCAGCAGGCCGTGCCCCCGGGTCGGTTTGGTTATCGCTGCCATCGGTCTAATCGGTAAAGCGGAATTTGATCAGCGCCCAGATGGCTGGAAACACGTCCTTGATCCCTATCTTCTTGCCTTCCTGATAATCCCTGCCGTCGTAGGTGATGGGAGTCTCATATACCCTCAGCTTCCGGTTCTTGAATATCTTGGCTGTTATCTCCGGCTCGATGTCGAACCGGTTGGATCTCAGTTCCAGGTTTTTCAACACCTCGGACCTGAATACCTTGTAACAGGTCTCCATGTCGGTCAGCATGGTGTTATAAAGGACATTGGTGAAGGCCGTCAGGAATTTGTTGCCCAGATAGTGCCAAACCATGAACACCCGGTGAGTGCCGTAGAATCTGGAGCCGTAAACCACGTCGGCCGCGCCCCGGACGATCGGCTCAATCAGTTTGGGGTATTCCTCGGGGGAGTATTCCAAATCGGCATCCTGGATGATCACTATGTCCCCGGTGCATTCCCGGATCCCGGTGCGGATGCCGGCCCCTTTGCCCAGGTTGTGGGGATGATACGTTATCTTGATCCCCAGTTTCCCCTCGTATGTTTTCAGGATTTCCCGGGTACCGTCGGTGGAGAAATCGTCCACTATCACCAGTTCCTTTTCCACCGGGACATCCATGACCCGGGAAATTATTTTTTCGATGGTGGCCTTTTCGTTATAGACCGGCATAATCACGGAAAGTCTCATTTACCCTCCTTTTTGGCGAACCACTCTATGGTCCGCTTTATCCCCTCTTCAAAGCCGACTTTCGGCTCCCAGTTCAGCGCCTGCCGGGCCCGGCTGATGTCGGGCCTTCTTACTTTTGGATCATCGGCCGGCAGGGGCTTATGTTCGATCGGGGCCTTGGTGCCGGTGAACTTTTGAATGGCCCGGGCGAATTCCAGAATTGACATCTCGTGGGGATTGCCCATATTCATGGGCTGATGTTCGGCAGACTTCATGGTCAAATAAATACCCTCGATCAGGTCCGAGACATAGCAGAAACTGCGGGTCTGACTGCCGTCGCCGAATACCGTCAGCGGGCGGTTATTCAGGGATTGGTCTATCAGGGCCGGCACCACCCGGCCGTCGTTCAGACGCATCCGCGGTCCGTAGGTATTGAAGATCCTGACGATCCTGGTATCGATCTGATGAAACCGGTGATAGGCCATGGTCAGGGCCTCGGCATAGCGCTTGGATTCGTCGTAGACGCTGCGGGGCCCGATGGGATTGACGTTGCCCCAGTAATCCTCGCTCTGGGGGTGCACCAGGGGATCGCCGTAAACCTCGGAGGTGGAGGTCAAAAGGAACCCGGCCTTCTTCTCCCGGGCCAGCTCCAGCAGGTTATGCACGCCGTAAGACCCCACCAGCAGTATCTCCAAGGGTATCTTCACGAAGTCAACGGGGCTGGCCGGAGAGGCCAGGTCGAGGATGAAATCCACCGGTCCCTCGATCCGGAACGGCTTGGTGATATCCTGCCGGATGAAACTGAAATCACTCCTGCCCTGCAGATGGCCGATGTTATCCAGGCTTCCGGTGATCAGGTTGTCCAATGCAATGACCTGATGGCCCTCGGCCAGCAGACGGTCGCACAGGTGGGAGCCTAAAAAGCCCGCCCCTCCGGCTGCCAGGATCCTCATCTTCCGATCCCCTTGTAAGTGAAGCCCATTTCCTTCATTCTGACCGGGTCGAAGATATTACGCCCGTCCACTATGGCCGGCACTTTCAGCAATGATTTGACTTTGGCCAGGTCCATCTTTTTAAACTCGTCCCACTCGGTGACTATGGCCAGGCAGTCGGCATCCTTGGCCACATCGTAGGGATTGTCGCAGTATTGGACATCCTTCAGCACCTGCCGGGCCCGGTCCATGGACACCGGATCGTAGGCCTTGACCCTGGCTCCGTCCCTCTGCAGGGCCTCGATGATCTCGATGGACGGGGCGAAGCGCATGTCATCGGTGTTGGGCTTAAAGGCCAGCCCCAGGATGCCGATGGTCTTGCCCGAGATGTTCCACACCGTCTCTTCTATCTTTTTGACGAAGTTCATCTTCTGCCGGTCGTTGATCCCCTCCACCTCCTTCAGCAGTTTGAAATCGTAGCCCAGTTTTTCCGAGATCCGGATGAAGGCCTGCAGGTCCTTGGGAAAGCAGAACCCGCCGAAACCTATGCCGGCGTTCAGAAAGCTCCGGCCGATCCTTTTGTCCAGCCCCATGCCGTGGGCCACCTGTTCCACATTGGCCCCCGATTTTTCGCAGATCACCGAGACCGCGTTGATGAAGGAGATCTTCATGGCCAGGAAGGAATTGGAGGCGTGCTTGATCAGTTCCGAGCTCTGGATGTCGGTGGCCACGACGGGGCAGCCCAGCGGGCTGTACAGTTCCATCAGCATTTTCTTGGCCCGCTCCGAGTCGGTGCCGAACACCACCCGGTCGGGCTTTAAGGAATCTTCGATGGCCGTGCCCTCCCTCAGGAATTCCGGGTTGGAGGCCACGTCAAATTCCACTTGGTTGGCGTTGTTCTGGGCCATGGTCCGTTTGACCTGGTCGCCGGTCTGCACCGGCACGGTGGACTTCTCCACCACCAGTTTGTAGCTTTTCATCCGGCGGGCCACGGTGGCGGCCACTGTCTCCACCGCCGAAAGATCGGCTTCCCCGTTGGGCCGGGGCGGGGTGCCCACCGCGATGAAGATGATGTCCGAGCGGTCGGTGGCCTCCTCGATGGAAGTGGTGAATGACAGGCGGGCCAGATTTTTATCCATCAACTCTTTGAGGCCCGGCTCATAGATGGGTATCTGCCCCTTTTTGAGCATGTCTATCTTGGCGGCATCATTATCCACGCAGATTACCTGATGTCCCCATTCGGCGAAACAAACCCCGGAGACCAGGCCCACATATCCGGTCCCCACCACTGCTAACTTCATGATCTTCTCCCGGTTTTATATTGAATGATTTATTTGTTTATTTTTTGTGTTTTGACCCGCTGGCCAGGCTTATTTTATCCCGGTCCCAGCAAGCCACCCTGTTCTTGCCCTGCTCTTTGGCAAAGTACATGGCCTGGTCGGCCTTTTCGATCAACTCCCGGCCGTCTTTGGCGTCGCCGGGAAAACAAGCCACCCCCAGGCTGGCCGAAAGTTTTTTCCCGTCGGGACGGGTCTGGGCAAATTCCGTCCCGTAGATGGAAAGCCTGATGGCCTCGGCGGCCCGGCAGGCGCTGGCCCTGTCAGTATTTTTAATGATCACCGCGAATTCGTCACCGCCATAGCGGCAGATCACCGGGGATTGTCCATCCAGGGCCGAGCCGATTATTCCGCCCAGCCTTTTCAGGATCTCGCTTCCCTTGAGGTGCCCGAATACATCGTTATATTCCTTGAAGTGGTCCAGGTCCATCCAGATCAGGGACAGGGGATGCTGTTTATCATCCTTCAGCAGCAGCACCAGTTCATCCCAGAAATAACGATAATTGTAAAGACCGGTCAGGCCGTCGGTGGTAGCCTCCCGCTCCTTCTCCTCCATGATACCGGCGTTTTCCAGGGCCAGGGCCGCGTAATCGGCGATCAGTTTTAGGGCCGAAAGTTCGCCCGGGGTGAATTCCCTTTTGCCCTTGACCTCGGAGAGGTTGATCACCCCCAGCCTTTTTTCCCGGACCATCAGCGGCACCACCAGCATGGAATGCACCTTGTCGTATCCCTTGGGGGAGGGCACGAACATCGGCTCCAGGTCGGTGTCGGGCACGTTTTTGGGGATCCCGGTCCGCAGCACTTCACCGGCCAGGCCCTGGTCCGATCTCAGCCGCAGTTTGCCCACCATCCCGGCCCTCATCCCCCGGGCGGCCCGCAGCACCAGTTCACCGGTCCCGAAATCCAACAGGAGAATTGAACAGCGGTCGGACTTTACGATATCCTCGATGGCATCCAGGGTCAGCCCCAGGGTTTCCTCGATGTTCTTTGATGAGGAGATCAGGGCCCCGATCCCGAACATGGCCACCGACTGGATGTTGGAGGCGGTACGGGTCAGCTCATCCGCCGCCCGGCTCAGCTCCCGATGCCGAAGACGCCAGAGTTTCTGCTGATCGGAGATGAAGCCGGCCCAAAAAGCTGTCAGGGAAAGCAGTCCGATCTTAAAGAACAGGTCGTACAGGAACAATTGATCTAATGCCAGTTCCCGGCGTAATAACAGTACGGCAAAATACAGTATGATCGAAGCGCCTGCCGTTTTAAGAGCCCCCTGGCGGCTCCCCAGCAGGGCCGCCCAGATCACCGCCAGGTAATAGAGATAGAAGAACTGGCTGCGGCTGCCTCCGGTAAAAGCTATCAGCAGAGTGGCAAACGCCAGATCAAAGGCCAGGGTGATGGGCCGGCGCCTTAGGACATCAAAGACCTTGGCCCCGGCCAGGATTATCAGCAGGTTGTAGACCGCCGCCAGAGCAAGAACCACCACCAACCCCAGCCCGCTGTAATCCAGCTGCTCGGGGTGCACAACTGTCAGCAGCACCGCCAGGAACAGCACCGCCCAGCGCACCCAAGACGACATCACCTCCAGGTGCCGCTGATCCCTGTTTATGTCAGGCTGTTTTTTGGGCATCAAAATTAACCGGTTTTTAGGCGCTGCTGCCGGCGGCAAACCCGGTGGACCAGGCTATCTGCAGATTGTATCCCCCGCAGGGGCCGTCCAGGTCCAATACTTCCCCGCAAAAATACAGGCCGGGTGTTCTCTTGGATTCCATGGTCTTGGGATTCACTTCGGACAATTCCACCCCTCCGACGGTGACCACCGCCTCGTCATAACCCCTCAACCCGATGACGGTGAAATCAATTCCTTTCAGAAGCTTTCTGACCGTGCCCCGCTGTTCCTTGTTCAACTGGTTGACCAGAATGTCCGGGCTTATCCGGGAAAGGGAGCAGAATACCGGGATCAGGCTGGAGGGCATCAGCCCCTTTAAGAGATTTTTGTAGGTCTTCCTGCCCTGAAGGTCCATGTCGCGCAGCAGCCTCTGGTCCAGCACCTCGTTGGACAGGGCCGGTTTCAGGTCCAGCGAACATTGCACCGGGCCTTCCTTAAGCCACTGGCCCGCCGGCCGGCTGGCATCCAGCGCCATCGGTCCGGAGATGCCGTAATGGGTGAAAAGCATCTCGCCGAAAAAGGAGGCTTTGTTCCGGCCCTGGGAAAATTTCAGTTCCACGTTTTTCAGGCTTAATCCCTGAAGCTGTCTGACAAAATCCTCCCGGACGACCAAAGGCACGTCGCAGGGCCTGGTGGGGACAATGCTATGCCCGAGTTCCTGGGCAAAACCATAGCCATCCCCGGTGGAGCCGGTGGCCGGATATGATCTCCCTCCGGTGGCTATTACCAGAGAGTCAGCGGTATATGTCTTTTCGGACGTGGCTATTTTAAAACCGCCAGGCTGTCTGGTTACATTCAGGACCCTGGCGCCGGCCACAACCTCCGCCCCGGCCTGCTTCAGGGCCTTCTGCAGGGCCAGCAGTATGTCCAGGGATCTTTGCGATTCCGGGAAATACCTTCCTCCCCGCTCCAGCACCAGCCTGACCCCCAGCTTCTCAAAAAAATCCAGCGTTTCCTGGCTGGAAAAACGGTTCAAGACCCCGTGCAAAAAGCGGGCGCCGGGGCCGCAGTCGGCGATGAACTGTTTGGGGTCAAGGTTGTTGGTCACATTGCAGCGGCCCTGCCCTGTAAGCAGAAGCTTACGGCCCAAAGCCGGCATTTTCTCCAAAAGTCTGACCTTCGCGCCTGCTTTGGCGGCAGTGATTGCAGCCATCATTCCGGCCGGACCGCCGCCGATCACAACTATTTTTTTTGTCGTTGTTTTGGGAATTATAGTTCACCTAACTGCAATTGCGGCAAATAGTTTTAAACATTATATGATACCAAATTTACCGAGCGCATGCAATATGTTTTTAAAAATAAATTGACCGACAGCAAATTAGGCTGGCGAACAGCGTGATTTTTTCCAGGCGGCGGAGCCTGGGTATAAAAAAAGACGCAGTGTAGGCTGCGTCTTTTTTTCATTCCGGTTGGCGCCGGGCTTGTATGTTATTTATACTATTTGACCAGCACCATGCGCTCGGTAAAACATTCCCGCCCCAGCTGGGCGCGGATGATATATACACCGTTTGACATGGTCTCCCGCTTGCTCCAGTTAAGCTGGTAGCTTCCGGCCGTCTTCATTCCCTTCTCCAGCACCCCAATCTGCTGACCGATTAGATTGTAAGCTTTGATCGAGACCAAAGCCGGTCCGGCCAGGGTATATTTGATTATGGCCTGGGAGCCCGCCGTCTGCAGAGAAAAACTTGTTTTAAGGACCTCCTGCACCGTACCAGTGACGCCGGTAAAAATGGAATAATCAACGCTGATGTCTTCCAGCGCCGGGGCCTGGTATAGTTCATTGGCGGTGGCGGAATATTGATACTGAAGGTATTTTGAGGGCGAGGCCTTGCCCGGCAGCCCCGACTTGGCAACCTGTGACCAGGCGCTCCATGTCCCGTCCCCGGGATCGGAAGTATTGCCGGTCCTTAAAGACACCTGGGAGACGGCGCCGGCCGGGAGATGTTCGTTCCAGGAGCAGGTTCCCCATTCCTTGGTTTCAGATTCATTGCCGAATACCGAAGAATGATAGATCTCCGTCAGCGACCGGTTGTGGACATTCCCGGCGTCCTTGGTGGATACCCCGCCCCTGGTGGTATAGAACGAATCGCAGCCAGCCGGAGAATAACCGGTGTCCGACCCGTAAAAAACATAGCCGTATCCCTGGTCCAAACCCTTGATCATCACAATGTCCAGGTAGCCGTCATGGTCTATCCGGTCCACCATTACCCCGGCCCCGCTTTTGATGGGCAGATCGCTGCGGACCGCGAAATTCGGCCCCCAATAGATGTACGAAGTATCGAACGGGGTGGCAAAATTACTTTCGGCGTTGGCGAACACTATGTCCAGATGACCGTCCTTGTTGAGGTCGGCCACCGCGTTGTCGTAACTGCCGTGGGTCTGCAGGGAATCCATGTCGGACTGGCTGTATCCGGTTGCCGACCCGTAATAGATGTAGGAATGGATGTTGTAGGAGGCCTCCACCCGGCTGTTGCTGAAGACCAGGTCCAGGCTGCCGTCACGGTTCAGGTCCACGATGGTGCAGCTGCTGGCCCCGTGGGTGGAAACGGAGTCCCGGGCGGCGGTGCTGTAGTATATCGAGTCCGTGCCCTGCCCGTAATAAATGTATGAATGGATGTTGAAAATATCGGGAACGGTAAGGTTCTGCTGGCGGTTGCAGAATACGATGTCCAGCCGGCCGTCCTTGTTAAGGTCGGCCACCGAGACGTCGCAGGCGGCCTTGGTGGGCAGTTCGGTCCGGTTAGAGACGCTGTAGCCGGTCTTGCTGCCCCAGTAAATATAGGAATTGATCTCGAAAGAGTAACCGACGTCCTGGAAATTGGCAAAGATGATGTCCAGATGCCCGTCATGATTGAGGTCGCAGATATAATTGCCGTAGGCCCCCAGGGTCGGCAGGGCCGTGGTGTCGGCGGCATTAAACCCGTCCTTTGAACCCCAGAAGATCAGTGAGTTTGTAGCCCACTCCCCGCTTCCGTGCATGCCGCCGGAAAAGCAGCTGAAAACGATGTCCAATTGTCCGTCCCGGTTCAGGTCATCTACCGCATTGGAGGTGGCACCGTGGGTCGGCAGTTCGGTCCGGTTGCCAATGGTATAGCCGGAATCGCTGCCCCAGTAAATGAACGAATTGCAGTCAAAATTTCCGGAATCCCAGAAATTGGAAATAATCAGGTCGGCATAACCGTCCCGGTTAAGATCGTAACATGAGCCGGGATTGGCCACCAAAGCGCCGTCCCCGGTGCCGGCCCCGGAGGAATACATGTTAGCCTGATAGTCACCGTCCGAAAAATCCGGTTGGGTGGTTTCCGTCCACTGTCCGGCCTGGCCAGGCTGCGCCAATACAGCAAGCCCAGCTAATACTACTAACAAGTGCTTTATTGACATAAAACCCTCCTCTTAGTTCTAATGGTTTTAATTTTCGCCATTCCTATTATCGTTAAGTATACACCTAAAAGCAAGGATGTCAAGCATTAATTTCGAATAAACCAAAGAAGGTCAAACATCGTTTTGGGCTGAAAACAATTCGGCATTGCTTACCTCAAGACGATCATCTTTCCGGTTTGTTTTACCCCCCCTGCCTGAAGCCGGTAAACATAAACCCCGTTGGAAACTGCGTGTCCGCTATCATCCCGGCCATCCCACTTGATGCTATGAGTCCCTGGGATCTGATTTCCCTCATCCAATGTCTTTACCAACTGACCGGCTGCATTGTATATTCTCAGACTGACCATTCCCGGGGATAAAACCTGGTAATCTATGGCGGTCTGAACCCTGAAGGGATTTGGGACGTTGTTCAATAACCGGTCTTTCTGCCAGATCAGTTCTGAGGGTTCTCCGCCGGCCACGCCCAGGTCCCTGGCCAGGGCCACGTCCAGGCTGGTCAGGCTGTCGTAATTCACCCGGACGCCCGTGACGGTCTTGGGGAAATACCCGGCTTTGGAAAAAGTGAGATCATAATTACCCGAAAGCAGCATCCGGTGGTAGTCTCCGATGGAATCGGTATAGACCGGTTTATCGATGCCGGCCACTTCAACCCGGGCAAAGTCCAGGGGCAGGCCGGTGGCCGAGTCGGTTACCAGGCCCTGGATGCCCAACCCGGCCTGACGGATCAGGAACAGCATGGATTGGCGGTTGTCGGACCAGTAGTTGGGAAGGTTCGAAGCGTTGGGCCATTTGCTGTAGCCGATCTCCAGGGTCAGGTCTATCGCCGCAGAGGTGTGATAGGACCAGTCCTGCAAAGATCCTAGAACCGGATACCAGTAATATCCGAACACCACGCCGCTGTCGGACTGCCCGTCATAATTGTAGTCGGAGGTCTCGTTGTACATCGGGTTATTAAGGCGGGCATAGCCCAGCGACACCTCCCGGATCAGATGGTGGTCCGGCAGGTCGTTGGACAATGAGTCGCTGTAGTCCCAGTGGTAATTTGCCACCAGGGCCCCGCCGTGATACATGCAGCCCAGCACGAAATGATTTGCGCTTGTCCAGCCGATGAAGTTCTGGTTTTCCGGCTCTATGTCATAGGTGCCGTCATCTCCGGCGGAACCGTCCGGCACCGGAAAATTCCGGTTGAGATCAATCCCAAAAGCATTGTAGCGGGCATTATTGACGTTTCCCAACGCATTGCCGTCCGGGTTGTACAGGGGAAGGAACCAGATCTCCCGGTTATTGACCAGATCAGCTATCTCCGGGACAGAACCATAGGCTTGGGTCAGGGAATCGATCATTGCAATGCACAGCTCTGTCCCCACCGGCTCATTTCCGTGAATGGTGGCTGCGAACCGGATCTCCGCTTCGTTCTCGGCGCTGTCCGGGTGATCGGTCACCAAAAACGCCCACATTTCACGGCCTTCCACCGTCTGGCCTATGGATATCTTCCTGGTAATTAACGGGTATCCGGCATGGACCGAATCCAGCTTGGCAGTCAGCCAACTGTAATTATGGTAGGCTGTTACTATCTTTTCGTCCCCCGGTACCGGCATCACCTTCTCTACTTTCCAACCCAAGGCTTGCAGTTCCTTATATTTGGCCTCGAACACCCGGGCCTCTATATACCCGTTGCGCAGTTCCTCTACACCCACGCCCAAACCTTTAAATTTGTAGACATCATCATGGGAGGAAATGTATATCTTCACCGGGATCAAACTGCCGGCCTGGGCCCGAAGACCAGCCGGGGCCAGCAGCAACAGCAAAACCGGGAGGAATAACAATTTGTTTTTCATGTCTGCCTTTCTCTTAAAACCAACGGGCGTTTTCTTTTGTTCAGAAAACGCCCGTGTCATATGCGGTATGGTTTATTTTATCACCACCAATTTTTTGGCGGCCGTAAAGCCTGCGGCATTCAGCTGGTAGAAATAGACCCCGGTGGCGGCTTTTTGATTATTCTGATCCCGCCCATCCCATTCCACCGCATGCAGGCCAGGTTCCTTGGCCCCCTGATCGATAATCTTGACCAGCTGCCCGGATATATTATAAACCCTGAGTTCAATCACGGCTTTGCCCGGCAGTTGATAGTCAATAGTGATGGTTTTGGCGCCGAAGCTGGGGTTGGGATAGGCTAGGCCCAGCTTAATGGCTGCTGGTGGGGGAACAATCGGGGGCTTTCCCGTGACCCCGGTGGTCTCCTGGACCCGGATGTCATCCACGTACCAGCCGGTACCGGTGATGGATCCGTCCGAAGTGAAGTGGAAACGCACCTTGATGACCGTCCCCGAGGACAATGCCGACAGGTCGTAAGTTTGTTTCACCCAGTCCGGCTGGGAGCCGTCAAACGAGCCCAAATTGTTCCAGCTGCCACCGCTGTTTGAGCTGTATTCCACATTGCAGTAATCGTAGGTGGCCTCAGTGCCATACTTGTGCCAGAAGCTGAGCTCGCTGTTGGGGCCCAGGATTATGTCGGGTGTGACCAGAGAGGCGTCAAGGGAACTGCTGTACTGGCCCGAGACGCTGTCTCCGCACCACCAGCTGTGCCCGGGGCTGTATGAACTTTGTCCCGTTATGTGCCACTGTGATTGGACCGAATATTTGGCGGTGACGCCTGCATCCTCGGCATTGTCGAAGAACCCGGCGCTGCCTATCACCACCCGGA
The DNA here is from genome assembly GCA_002412795.1 of bacterium UBP2_UBA5202. Taxonomy (GTDB): domain Bacteria; phylum Edwardsbacteria; class AC1; order AC1; family EtOH8; genus UBA5202. Next base: position 47,414 of record DHVS01000005.1, read on the forward strand.
AACTGTCGTTCCTGGCATAGCCGCCGCTTAAGGCGCTGATGCCGAGCCTTACCCAGGCGAAGTAGGGCGAGACCGGAGGCGTGCCCACCGTCACCGCATAGGCCGGAGCCGAAGTCCCGCCTCCGGCGGGAACAATGTCCCCGTAGGAAGCGCTGTTCCCGGTTATGCTTAGGTACGGGTCCGAGGTGCTGAGCAAAGCGCTGGTCCCGGTGGCGGCCTGCCCGCCGCTATTGCCGATGCTCACCAGGATGCTGTCGCCCTCACCCGGTTCCAGAATGCTGTTGCCGTTGCCGCCGGCAGCCGGGTCAAGCACCAGGTGGGATTTATAAGCCAGCTCCGGAGAGCGGATCACCAGCGTGAAGCCCGACTGCCAGACAGTATCCCGGCTGTCCCGGCATTCCACCGTGAACAGGACGCTGTGGCTGTCGGGTGCGGCGGCCGATACGTTCAGCGAATATCCCAAAATTCCCAGGGAATCTCCCGGAGCGATGTCCCCGTAGCTTTCAATAGAATCGGTGAAGGAGACGAAGGCATCCCCGGACCGGATCTTGGCGCTGATCGCCCTGGCGGTATCCGCTCCGAAGTTCTTCAGCCAAAGGTTGATCCCGTCACTCTCTCCCGGGTTCAGCCCGCCGTCGTTGTTTCCGGAGGCATCGTCTACCGTGTTCTTGAGATAAGCAACATAGGCCCCGCCGGAATAGGTCTGGATCGTGCCCTGATACGGGGCGCAGTTATGGGCGGTAACGGTTACCGCCAGGCTGTCAACCGCTCCCCCGGGATCCAGGTTGAACACCACGTTGCCTGATGCATTGGTATAGCCGGAGGCCAGCAGGGTCTTGGTGCCGGGCCGGTAGATTGCCACCAGCGCATCCTGCACCGGGCCGCCGGTATCGGCGTTGACCGTAAGCTGGCTGGGCCAGGCCGGAATGCTGTCAGGATGGGTTACCATCAGGACGGCCGGCTGCCGGGTGTACATGTCCACCCCGGCGCTGCCCAGGATGTTGTATTCCTCAAAATAGCGGGTGACCGTGACGCTGACCGCCTGGTCCCAGCCGTAATAGCGGCCCATGTCCAGCTTGGCCTTGACCGTCATCCCTCCGATCAGAGTGTAACCGCTGTCCAGAAAGGCGTCGAACATCCGGCGCTGCAGGATGTCGTCCTCGTCCCAGTAGGAATAGACCGACGAACCCCAGAAGGCAATGGCCCCCTTGTCGGCCGCCCTTATCCAGGTCTCGCCAAAACACTCGCCGTAGTTAAAATCCCCGGTCTGACAGGCAAAACTGGTGACGAAAGCTGATTTATATGAATTGGTGAGGGCATTGACATTGGCCTGGGTAAAAGTAGGTCCGGCCCATGATGTTTGTGAGCCGTGCCCGGTATAGGCCATCACCGTCCGGCCGTCGTTGAAGGCGGTAGCCACCGGGGTCCCGGTGCCGTAATAATCAAAAAGTGAGTCGCAGACCATGCCGTGGGCCCGGGACAGGGCCATGCAATAATTGTCGGTGGTTTCGGCGAAAAGGTGGTAAGTGTAATCATCCGTCCCGGTAAAATAGGCTTTGGACATCCAGTCCTGGCTTGCCCCCCAGCTGCCCCGCTGGTAGTTGAGGTATTTATTGAGATAATTCCCCAGCTGGGTGCTGTTGACCACCGAGATCCGGCTGACATAAAGGTCGGGCACGATGTCATCGCCGGCCATGGTGGAATAGTACAGGTCGGTGTAGGGCAGGTCATCCTCGGTGCTACGGTGGGCCGGGATGCCGTTGACATCCCCCACCAAAAGGACCAGGTCGGGCGGGTTGGCCCCGTCATAGGCCGATTGGATGTACTGGCGGATGTGGGTGGTGTCGGCCCCGCCGGGGATCTCCGAAGTTCTGGTCACCGTCACATGATAGCCCTTGCGGGTGTCCCAGTCCACCAGCGGCTGGATCCCGGTGTAGAAAGAATCCACCACTATGATCAGCTGGTTGACCGGCGCCGGGAGAACGGCTTTGGCAGTCTTGCTTACTGCCAGTTCATTGATGGTGATGCCCGCCACATGGCGGTCATATAACTTGGAGGAATATTTATGGTGAACGCTGTTGGTGCGGGCCTGATCCGATCCGGAAAGATTTACCGTGACCTTGACCCTGGTGGCAACTTTAAGCACTCCGCTTACCGGGTTATAGGATATGGGATTAAAACTGGCCAGCACTGCCCGCTTGGAGCGCATGCTTACCGGCCGGGAAAGCGTTACTTTGGCCTGACCGAAGAATTTGTCCTGGGAATAAATGTTATCATCAATGGCAAAAGGTATCTTGTCCGCAGCGCCTTCGATCTTGGGCACCGGGTACTGCACCGGAACGATCTTTTGTTCCAGCCCCAGTTCCTTAAGACTTACTTCCCGGCTTTCCAGTATTTGGAATTCAGCAGTGGCAGTGGCTCCTTGGGGTATCTCCAGCCATTCGGATATCACCGGAAGTTTTGGCTGTCCGACGGTGGTATTGTAACCCTGCCCGGGAATGGTCAGCAGGTCAAAGTTACCGCCCTTGGTGCTGGCGGCGCTTTTTTCGAAACCGGGAACGTTGATCTCGAAGATTATCTGATTGTTGCCGCTTTGCAGCAGGCTGACCGGCTTTTGGGACGTGCCGGCCTGGGAAAGGGACAGCCATTGGGCGTTGGCTGACCCTGATATGGCTAATATCATCAGGCCGATTACAGCCATTTTTATGCCATGGTATTTCATGTTTTTCTCCGTATGTATATTGAATAATATTACTGCAAGAATAGTGCCTGATCTCTTCGTTTTTGACCGGTCGGTCAAAAACTGCAAGGTCTTTGTTTCCAAGGGACTGGAAAGTGGATAATAAGTTAGATTACTTTAGAACCATTTCGGTTTCCAGGGAATGATGCATATTTTACACAATATGCAATATTTATCTCTAATTAATTAGTGTAACTCAATTTAGGGGCATTGTCAAGGGCTGGACTGACTATTGTTTTAGCTATTTGATCTTAACCATTTTAGCGGGTTTATAACCGCCGGCTGTAACAAAGTAAACCCCGGTTTTCAGCTTGGCCCCGACCTTGGTTGAATTGGTCTTTTCCACTAATCTTCCGGTAATGTCGTATATCTTAAGTTCAACATCTGATGGCAAATTGGAAATAGCGGTATAACTATAAAACGGATTTGGTTTAACCTTTAAAACCTTTCTAACCTTTAGGTCATTTACAACCTTTAAGTCCTCTTGTTCCACCCCGTTCAAAGAATCGTCCCACTCCCATTCAAATATGTGCCCCAGTTCGCTTACGCCATATACCCTGTTCTTTCCGTCATTGCGGGCATCGCCCACCGCAAGAGCACTCATGAAAAAATTCACTCCGTAATTAAAAGCTATCGTGTCCAGGGTATCCTTGGTCCATTCATATCCGTTATAGCTGTACTCAAAGACATGGATTTTGCTGAACAAGGAATCATCAATACACATACTATAACTCATTGCATATATTCTCTGCTTTCCGTCGTTATGCCCATCACCAGAGATGGGATACCAAGCCCCTAAAGTATCTATTGTATCTGTACACATCCAATCAGACAAATCCCATAAGTATTCGTATAAGCCTGCATCATCCTTTGAAATATATAGCTTTTTTACACCATCGTTTTTTGCATCTGCCACCAGCATGCCGGTTATAATATAATCTACAAATGATGCTGAATCCCAGCCATTTCGATATGTGTACTCAACCCAAAAACCATCGCCGCTAGAATAAACTCTGTTTGTATCATCATTTCGTCCTTTGCCTATTGTTACATGAAGTACAGCACGTCTCTTAATACCCAATGTATCAACCTGCCATGCATTGGCTAGCTTGTCATACGTAAAGGCTAATGTCGTACTGTCAGCAGATCCAGCTATCAACCGTAAACTATCATCATTTTTTATATTGCCTATTGCCAGGCTGTACATATACTTGTCGTTTTCATTTTTTACAAGCACGCTATCCCAGGTCGCACCGTTATAGGTAAATTCGTATATTTTCCCTGACATCAGTTTTCCATAATACAATCTATACAAACTGTCATTCCTGCCAAATCCTGCTGCCAGTGACTTGGGGTATATGACCTGGGAACACAAACTGTCCATTGTCCAATTAGACCCGTTCCAGGTGAACTCATAAGGCCGCCTTCCGCCGGTTACATATAGCCTGTTTATTCCATCGTTCCGTCCGGGCACAATTGCAATGCTGCGGCCGCCACTTGACAACATGCTTACCATGGTGCATTTAAAATCACCGGCGTGGGCCAGGCCGGCAAAAAACAGCAAAATGGCGAATAATATTTTATTTTCATCGTGCCATTTCATTTCGCTATCATCCCCATCTGTTTGCCGGTCAACAGCCAGTGAAGCTCGGCGCAGCGGCCATACTTTAGCTCTTCTGCCTCCAGTTTGCACAGGGCTCCCTTTTTCATTTCGACCACCGGATCGTTGCTGCCTGTTATCAGCAGCGAAACAAGCTGGCTTAAAAACGGCTCGTGCCCGGTAATCAATACCCTGCTACTATGAAGATTACGGTCATTAATCTCATTTATTGCCTTCAAAGGGTTGCGCCCCGGTTCCAGATTTTCTGTTATCTGCAGTATCTCCATGCAATCCAGCTGCCGGCAGACGATCTCGGCCGTCTGCCGGGCCCGCAGGTACGGGCTGGCAAAGGCCAGGTCAAAGGACAGACCCAGGGCCTTCATGCCCAGCGCCGCCTGGAGCATCTTGCGCTTGCCCTCGGCGGTCAGCGGCCTCTGGCTGTCGTCGGGGTAGCGGGGATCCCCGAACTCCCCGGCCAGCCCGTGTCTTAAAATATAAAGTTCCATGGACATTTTTTTACAGAAGCTCCTTCGCTGAAGCTATGGCGCTTAAAGAAGTCAGGCAGGTAGCGTAAGCGAATTTACATGATTTTTTATACCAGGATTTATTCTGCCCACGAAAAACACTAAAAACACTACCAACCTTATTAAATATTTAGTGCCTTTTAGTGGGCAACCTTATGGTTTTGGTATCGCTATTCTTCCCGGCCGTTCAGCTCCACATATCTTAAGATATAAAGTTCCATGGACATTTTTTACAGGAGCTCCTTCGCTGAAGCTATGGCGTTTAAAGAAGTCAGGCAGGTAGCGTAAGCGAATTTACATGATTTTTTATACCAGGATTTACTCTGCCCACGAAACAAACTAAAACACTACCAACCTTATTAAATATTTAGTGCCTTTTAGTGCCTTTAGTGGGCAACCTTATGGTTTGGGTATCGCTATTCTTCCCGGCCGTTCAGCTCCAGCGGGCTTAATATGAACCTGACCTTGGATATCAGATCCTGGGAAATGGTGTTGGGCGCCCTTCCGGCATTGACGGACTCGAACCCGTAGTGCTCCTGCATCTCCCCGAAGATGTTCTGGATCTTCCGGTGGTATTTTATGAAACATTCGTAGCGGTCTCCGCTGCGCTGAATGTCCATGCCCGACTCCCAGTAATCCAGCCCTCCCTTGTTCTTGAAGTTCCGCTCGGCCAGAAGTTCCGGGCCGGCCTTCAGGTAAAAGACCGCGTCCGGGACCAGGGCGATGCCGTAGACCTCGCGCACCCAGGCCGGGTCCACCCCCCGGGCGATGTCCCGGGCCATCAGGGTGTAGATGTAGCGGTCGGCCAGCACGATGAAATCGGACTTCAGCGCCGGGATTATGGTCTTCTCCAGCTGGTCGGCGAAATCGGTGGCGTAGAACAGCGAAAGGGTGATGGGGCTGAGGGTGTTGCCCTGCATGGCCTCCTCCAGCTCGGCCCCCACCAGCTTCGACCGCTTCAATCCCACCCGGGTGGTGGCGTAGCCCAGCCGCTCCAGCCAGTCGCTGAGGAGGTTGATCTGGGTGGTGCGCCCGGAGCCGTCGGCCCCTTCTATCACGATCAGCTTGCCGGTGAGCTTTCCCGGATCGACGTTGGGAAGCCCCTGGCCGTAGAATTTCTTGGGGGTCAGCGCGATGTTTTCCATTTGTACCTCTCCAGCTCTATCCGTTCCTGAATGTGGCCCCGCACCTCCTTCTGCAGCTGGTCGGGCGGTCGGCCCACGTCTATCTTGATGAAACCGAACTCCTCGGTCATCCGCAGATATTCCTCCCGCATCTTGCCCTGAAAGGTCTTGAAACTCTGGAGGATGTCGGGCGAAAATCCCATGTCCATCCCGGCCTCGTAGTGCTTCAGCTTGGCCCGCCCCGACATGATCCGGGACAGCGCCATCTCCAGCGGCACGTCAAAGAAGAAGGTGACGTGGGGGTGGACCGCGTAGCTGTAGAGGCTTTTCACCCAGTCCCGGTCGCAGCCCCGCACCGCGTCCCGGGCAAAGGCGGTGAAGATGTAGCGGTCGGCCAGCACTATGTAACCGGCGTGGAGCAGCGGCAGGATCTGGCGCTCGTAGCGGTCGGCGAAATCGGTGCAGTGGATCAGGGCGAAGGTGGTGGGGGTCAGCAGCTGCTCCCGCTTGCCGTTCTTCACCGACTGACGGACCAGGGGCGAAGAGTTCCACTCGGTGAAAAAGACCTTGTAGCCCTCCAGTTCCAGCCAGCGTTTGACCAGGTGGATCTGGGTGGACTTGCCCGAGCCGTCCAGGCCTTCCACCGCTATCAGCTTGCCCGGCAGTTCCTGCCCTTCTACGAATTTAGCCGTCATTGCTGTTTCCTGTTTTTAAAGATTGTGCTATTGCCATGAGCAGACCCTCTTTCAAACCCACTCGGGGGACTTGGATCTCCGCCAGTTCAGTACGTCCGATCAGAACCAGCAGCAGCAGGGCCGCCGGTAGGGCCACATCCGCCCGGTCCGGTTTCAAGTTGAACCGGTCCATTCTCTGTTTCAGGTTCAATGGGATCAGAGAATCCACGATCCTTTCCAGGCTGCCACGATGCAGGAGGTTTTTTTTACCGGACCCCGTGATCTGGACCGCCAGGTCTGCCAGAAGTTCCAGGCTTCCCCCGGTGCCGATCAGGATGTCCGGTTGATGATCCTTTTGCGCTCCGTTCAGCCATTCCAGTGCAGGGCCGGCCAGTTTTGAGATATCGGACAACCCCTGGTCCTTGTCCGTTGTTTTGATGTTTTGCAAAAGCCTTATGGCGCCTAATTCAAAGCTTTGAGACGCGGCCAGTGCGCCGTTTAAAACCGTGCTCAGTTCAAGACTGCCCCCGCCCAGTTCAAGGTGCAGTACATTTTTGCCCGTTAGATCTATCTTTTGGGAGAGAGCGTTCAGCACCAATTCAGCCTCGGTCTGCGGAGATATTATCTCCACCTTCAGGCCGGTCTCAAGCTCGATGGTTTGAAGAACCTCGGAGCAATTATCGGCCCGGCGCAGGGCTTCGGTGGCCACGGCCCTGAAGTTAAGTACTCCTTCGGCCTTCATTATGGCCTGATATTTGTTCAGGGCCGCCAGCGCAGCGCCCAATGTCTCCCGGCCGACCCGGCCTACGGTGAAGACATCGGCACCCATCCGCACCGGTTCCCGGTAGTGCTTCAGATTTTGCGGAAGCCCGGCGGCGGATACCTCCGCCACCGCCATCCTGATGGCGTTGGAGCCTATGTCTATGGCCGCGATCTTGGGCATGTTTTGTTCCTGTCAAAAGCTGGTCAGGCGCCTTCCGTTCCGTTTTCTCTCTGATATTTATCCGTGAACGTCTTCCGCCACCGGTCAAAGCCGTCTTGTTCTATGGCCTGGCGTATCTCCTCCATCATTTTCAGATAGAACCTAAGATTATGCATGGTGCCCAAAGTAGAGGCCAGTATCTCGTCGGACATATACAGGTGCCGGAGATAGGCCCGGGAAAAGTTCTGGCAAAGATAGCAGTCGCATTCCGGGTCCACCGGGGCAAAGTCGTCAAAATGTTTGGCGTTGCGCATAGCCAGACGGCCGGAGGAGGTGAACAGCGAGCCGTTGCGGGCGTTGCGGGTGGGCATCACGCAGTCGAACATGTCCACCCCCAGCGACACCCCCTGGATGATGTCCTCGGGAAAGCCCACCCCCATCATGTAACGGGGTTTTTCCCCCGGCAGCACGGTATTGGCGGTCTGGATGGCCTCCCAGGTCTGCTCCTTGGGCTCGCCGATGGCCAGCCCGCCTATGGCGTATCCTTCAAAGCCTATTTCCAGAAGTTCTTCGGCGCTTCTCTTCCGCAGTTCCGGGTAGGTACCGCCCTGGACTATGCCGAACAAGGCCTGGCCGGTATTGAGCGACAGAAACTCGTCCCGGCAGCGCCGGGCCCAGCGGGTGGTGCGGCCGGTGGAGCGCTCGGCATATTCCAAAGTGGCGGGATAGGGAATGCATTCGTCAAAGCACATGATGATGTCCGCTCCCAGATCGGCCTCCAGCCGCATCACGCTTTCCGGGGTGAACAGGTGGGAAGAGCCGTCGAGGTGGGATTGGAAACTGACCCCCTCCTCCTTGATGTTGCGGAGCTCGGCCAGGCTGAATACCTGGAACCCGCCGGAATCGGTGAGGATCGGGCGGTCCCAGCCCATGAACCCATGCAGGCCCCCGGCCTTCTTCACCAGTTCCTGGCCCGGCCGCAGGTAAAGGTGATAGGCGTTGCCCAGAATGATCTGGGCCCCGATATCCTTGAGATGCCGGGGGGTCAGGGACTTGACCGTGCCCTGGGTGCCCACCGGCATGAAGGCCGGGGTCTGGATCTGGCCGTGGGCGGTGGTAACAGTGCCCCGCCGGGCCTTGCCTGATTTATTTAATAATTTGAAGTCGATATACTTAGACCTTTTATTAGGAATCCATGAATGCAGGAAAAGACTTTTCTGGATTCCGTGTTTCTGTGGTAAAAGTAATCCTGCTGTTTACATCGCGAAGAAATTCCGGATCTTCTTCAAAATGCTGGCCGAGCTGGCGGCCCGGCGCTCCTCCTCGGAGATGGCCCGGGACTTGGCGATCCGCTCCAGGTTCTCCTTCTGCCTCTGCTCTATCATCTTGGAAAGCGATTCGGCTATCTTGGGGTTGGCGGTCAGTATCGGGCTGATGTCCTTCTTCTCCACCGCCAGCACCTCCACATCGCAGACGGCCCGGACCGAGGCGCTGCGCTTTTCCCCGGTCAGCAGCGCCATCTCGCCGAAGAACTTTCCCGTTTCCAGTTCGGCCACCCTGGTCTCGCGGCCTTCGGGATCGGCCACCAACACCTCCACCTTTCCCTGCTTGATGATATAGAACGACCCGTCCTCGTCGCCCTGATGCACCAGATGCTCACCGGCCGCGAAGGTCTTGGCCTGGAGGCTGGAGGCCAGTCGTTTGAGGTCCTTTTCGGGGATGGCGGCGAAGAGCGGCACCTGCTTCAGATAATGCCCCGCCTTCTGTTCTTCCGCCCTGCGAATTTCCTCCGGCTCCCTGACCTTGGCCGGGGTCACCCGGACATCGCTGATGGGATAGGGGAATTCAATTCCGTTTCGCTTGAAATGGTACCAGATCCGGCTCATCACGTCGTCCTCGATCTCGTACAGATCGCCGAAATCGTCGATCCAGAACTTAACCAGGTAATTGATGGTGTAATCGTCGTATTCCTTGAGCCAAACCTTTGGTTTGGGCTCGGCCTTGATGTTCCTGGATTCGCTCAACGCCTCACGGATTACCCTTTTAATGGTGTTGGGTGAGGTGGGATAGGGCACGCCTATCACCAGCTCCCGGGCATGAATGCTGGTGGGGTAATTATAGTTGATTATCTTGTTCTTGGCGATCTCGGCGTTGGGTATGATCACGAAATCATCGGTAAAGGTCTTCAGCCGGGTGGCCCGCCAAGTCATGTTGTCCACCTGCCCCTCCATCCCATTGATGGTTACCCAGTCCCCGATACTGAATGGCCGTTCCAGGTTCAGGGCGATCCCGGCGAACAGATTTCCCAGCACGTCCTGCATGGCGATGCCCAGGATGAAGGTCAGGGCGGCCGAGGTGGCGAACAGCGGCCCCAGGTTGACCCCCAGGTTGACCTTGAGAATAATAAAGAACACCAGTAGGGCCAGCATCCAGCGCACGATGTCCCGAAGCAACTGCGGCACCTGGGCCTTTTTGTTACCGGCCAATAGCAAATCAAAGCCCAAAAAATCTATGATCTTTATGGCCAGGTAAAAACCCAAAAAGGCACCTATGGAAAGCACCAGGGTGTTGGCCTGAGGTTTTAGAGATATCTGCCCCCAATGTAAAAAAAGCCGGAAGATCAGGTATAGTACGCTGATGTTCAGTAACAGGCCCAGGCTTTTGAAGAATTTCCAGCGGCTCAAGCCCCTCAGAAACAGCCAGAAAACTGCCAAGGCCAGGAACAGCCCCAAGCCCAAAAAAATTAAATTGGTCGTTATCTGCATTGGATACTCCTTGTATTCAAGATGAGTGTCAAGAATAATTTGCTTGAAGTTTAACCTCTCCCTCTTCCCTCCCCTCGAGAGCCTGCCCCGAGACACTCTTTTATGGTGGCTATGAGGGGGGAGGGATTAAGGGTGGGGTTACCTTAAAACCGTCCCGCCAGGGCCAGCTTGTTCCGGTCGATCACAAATGTGACCCGCGGTTCGGCGTTTTGGTCGAACTTGTAGAGATGGGCGCTGACATAGGCGTCGGCCAGCGATCCCAGCCAGACCCCTACGGTCCACAGCATGTACTTGCGGCGTTTCTGGTAATAATAGTCCTCTTCGGCCCAGCTGGAATTGATATAATCCCGGTCATACTTATACCAGTTATATCCCAGATAGCCGAGGGCCCCGGCGAACCCGGCCGCTTTCAGATAATTCTGGGTATACAGCTGGCCGCCCCCGGGGATCACGGCTGAAAATGAAACCGCCAGAAAAGCAGACCGGTGGGGCTTTTTGAAGGTAGTATCCTGCTGGGCCACCGCTGGAGTAAGGAACAGCAGCCACAGGGGAATTATCAGAAATATTTTTTTCATATCATGTAACCGTTCACTTCCTGCTCGGCAGGTTTCATCGTTTCCTGGGTTTTCATCTGGTCTTTGCCGGAGTATATGTTCAGGCTTAGTTTTTCATCTATCTTGACATCGCAGTAGCGGGCCACTATCTGCAGGGCCAGGGCCAGCCCGGCCTCATCCGGTCGTCCCCGCAGCAGACCCACCGGGCCCTTGATATGGTGATCGGGCCGGATGACCAGATCCCCTTCCCCGGCCAGTTTCAGCAGAACTTCGTTCTCCGCCTTGTTGCGCCCCACCGCCAGCTTTAGGTCCGGGGCAATTCTGAAATGCCGTCCGGCGGCCAGCAGTTCCACGTCCCTCCTTACCAGCCCTTCGTGCTTAAGCAGTTCTTTCAGCCGGGTGGAATAGTTGGGCTCGGTCAGCAGGCAGCCCCCGGCCGGCTGGGGATAATCCTTGATCCCGAATTTTTTGGCCAGTTCCTCCTGCCGTTTGCGGCCCCGCCCGGAAAAGTCGTAGAGCTTTTCCCGGTCCACCCAGCCCTCCCGCTCCGGCTTGGAGGGCGCCAGCAGTTTGGCCGACAGCGGACGCAGGATCAGATCCCGGTCGGCGGACAATTTAAGCACCGCATTCAACCCTCCCTTGGTCTGGGACATGGGCCGCTCGCCCAGCACTTCACCGGTGATCAGGAACGAGGCCTCGTGTTTCTCCAGCAGGCCGTGGGCAGTCCTCAGCATCATCCCGTGACAGTCTATGCAGGGGTTCATGTTCCCGCCGAAACCGTAGCGGGGGTTCTTCATCATCTCAAAATAATCGCCGGTGAAATCATGCTCTATCAGTTTGATGCCCAGCTGCCCGGCGGCCTTGCGGGCCGGCTCCGGTCCGAAGAACGGCGTGACGAAGCAGAGGCCGATGACCTCGATGCCCTGTTCCATGACGGTCCTGGCGGCCAGGATGCTGTCCAGGCCCCCGGAGAGGAGGGACAGGGCCTTCAACGTATTCTCCTCTGTATACTGGAGACCGAATACTGAATACTGAATACTTTGTATTTATGATTCATCATGAAAAACTCTTCAACCTCTCACCGGCGTCGTCCTTGCCCGCTATGCACTGCAGGGCCCTGGGGACGATGGAGATGTCGAAGCGGTGCACGTAGGGCCACAGCTCGCCGTCCACCTGGGCCGACATGGGGATTTCCGACTCCACCGTGACCCTGGTCAGTTTGCCCATTGTCACCTGGCGGATCTCGGTATGCTTTCCCTTGAAGGTCTTTGGTACGTGCAGGAAGAATTCCAGCCAAGTCAGCTTGTGGATCAGGCAGAGGTCCAGCAGGCCGTCGTCAACTTTGGCCCCGGGGTTCAGATAGTACCCGCCGCCCACGCTCTTGCCGTTGGTGATCTCGGCCACCAGAGTCTGGTGCCATATCTTGCCCTGCCCGAAGTCGAAGGACATCCGCTGGCCCCTGTAACGCAGCAGGGCCTTGAAGGTGGCATAGAGATACAGCTTCAGGTCGCGCAGGCCCTTGATCTTCTGCTTTTCTATGATCACCTCGCCGTCCAACCCTATGCCCACGCAGTTAAAGAAGTACCGTTCCAGCTTCTGCCCCCCGGGCAGCGGCGAGCCGACAATCCCGGCATCCACCATCATGGTCTGCCGGTCGCGGATGGCCTCCACCGCCTGGGGGATGGAACGTCCGATCTTAAGCGACTTGGCAAAATCGTCTCCCGAGCCCAGGGGAACCATGCCGAACACCGCCTGGCTGCCCACCAAAGCTCCGGCCACTTCTCCGGCCAGTCCGTCGCCTCCGGCCGCCACGATGACCTGGAAGCCGCGCTCGATGGCCTCCTTGGCCAGCCGGGCCCCGTCGCCCTCGTGGTCGGTAAAGGCCAGTTCAAAGTTCAACCCATAGGCCGTGAACAGCGACTTTACCTGCTCGGCATGCCCGGCGGCCTCTCCGCCGTGGGCCTTGGGGTTCAAAATAACTTTTATGCGCATCTTATTGCTCGTGAATATTGGAGTTGGAATTTTGAATATTGAATTTGTTTTAAGACTGCGGAACTTTCATCAAAATGCTTTTTCTGATGCTGGACATATAACCATCCAACATCTTGCTGACGATATCAAGATCGTCACTCAATTTATCGCTGTTGCCGTAACCCAGATCCGCCGCCAGGATCAGATAATACCGGACTTCTTCCAATGACCCCTGGGAAATGTTCATATACCGTACTTTATCCGGCTTGCTTTTCTTCTTGAAACCTTCTGCAATGTTGGCCGGGACTGAAATTGCCGCCCGTCGCAGTTGCGGTATCAGACAGTACATTTCTTTTCCGGGGAAGTTATCAGAATATCGGTATACAGCTAATACCAATTGGTGCGCCTTTTGCCAGACTATCAGGTCTCTGAAAGATTTTGCCGGTTCCATCATCACACACTCCTCTCAATTCAATATTCAATCTTCTGTATTCAATCTTCAGTATTCAATATTCAGTGGTCAGATCTCTGCTATCGCCTCAATCTCTATCTTCGCATCCTTGGGCAGTTTTGCCACCTGGAAGGCCGAGCGGGCCGGGGGCGCCTGCTGGAAGTACTCGCCGTATGCCTCGTTCATGGCGGCAAAGTCGTTCATGTCGGCCAGGAAGACCGTGCACTTGATGACCTTCTTCATGTTTGAGCCGCCGGCCTCCAGCACTGCCTTAAGGTTCTCCATCACCTGTTTGGTCTGGGCCTTGATGTCGCCTTCTACCAATTGGCCGGTCTTGGGATCCAGCGGGATCTGGCCGGAGGTGAAGACCAGCTTGTTGTCGTACTGCACGCCCTGGGAATAGGGCCCGATGGCGCCCGGGGCTTTTTCTGTTTTGATGATCTGACGCATGGCATTTCTCCTTATATCGTTTTGTTTTCTATTTTATCGTAAAGTTTGTCTATCTCTTTTTGGACAACTACCGTTTCGTGCAATGAGGTGGCTATTTTGCAATAGGTTTGGATTTCCTCTAATGACAATATCCTGCCCTTCCTGTCCTTTAGCCATTTATGACAGACCTGATAACCGCCTATTTGATATTCGTATATATTTTGTGAAAGGCCGGAGAAATATTGGGTTTCGTTAATATATAACTTTGATTTCTCATAGACCAATTTGCCAACCCGGTTGTCGCCTTTCCCTTCAAATTTTACGATGGGCTTATTAAGGGTTTTGGACTTAAGCAAATGCAGTTCCGTTAACTGTTCGCCAAGTTCGGAAAGTTTTACAAACAGCTTGTAATCAGCAGTAAACGGCACTCGGGGGAAATCGCTTTTTAGGAATTCGGCATATTTAGCCCGGTAAATATTGGAAAACAGCACGGCATAAATATAATTGAATATTTGTTCCGGTTTGAGCGCTTTTCCGTAGGCTTTGGCAAGTTTTGCCACAAACTCCGACGCTAAATTGGTTTTCTTTGCATTATATTCAGCGCTGGATTCAAAAAGCATCATTACATTATGGCTTGTTTTTTTCAAATTACTATTACCGGTATAGAGATATAGTGGGAAAAGCAAACCACCACCCCTACGGAATAAATTTATATCAACTATCTTATCAGATACATAGGCAATATCCCATATTTCTGAACCAATTGCAGCCCATTGCCGACCGACACAAATACTGATATTATCCTTCAACATGTGTTGCATAACTTCATAACGTGGCCAATCAACCATTGTGCCTGTGTAATATATTTTTCGTTTGTCAAAAGGCCGGTACTGAATATCGGTATAATAGCTGTCCATATTTTCATCTTTTGCCAATACCTGCCGTTGTTCTTTTAGCTTCCACCCCCTTGTATCCTTCAATTTAAAAGCAGCAATGATTTCATCATTGGTCATACCTTTAGTATTGGCAAACATATCTATTCTTCGCTTTAAAGCTGCCTTTTCAAAATCAACCACAAATTCATCTCTGGACGTTTGCACGCCAGTAACTGATAACTTAAAAATATCAGTAATTTTGGTCCACCCCGTGAATAGTTTGTTTAATTCATCGTTTGTTGGAACAAACATGTAAAATGGTTTGTCCGGAATCAACTTTGACCATTTCGTTTTCGCAATCTCATGTTTATCAAGCCAATTATATTTTTCTTTGCGTAACCCATATCTTTCGGCATGAAAGACTTTGTTTCTCTCGTTTGCCTTGTGCTTTACCATGAGCACAATAGTCACGCCTTGCATGATGTCAAAAACATTCTTGTCGTCAGAGCCATCGGGGCATTTTTCCTTTTTAAGCGCATTGCCATGCAAATCAAGAACACGTATTTCGTCAAAAGTTTTCATTAGCGATTGGCGCATTCCCCTAAATGTGGGATTGTCCAAATACCCATGGTTTGTAATCATACCAACCACGCCATGCCCGGCTTGATCTATTTTCCATTGCGCAAAACGAATAAATTTTACATAATCATCCTGCAACCAATGTTTACGCTCGCCAAAATGCTCTCCGTCAACATATTTGTAGTCTTCTATAAGTTGGGTTATCCATTCGCCTTTATTGGTAGAAATGCCGGAATACGGCGGATTGCCCATAATAACCAAAATCTTTTCCTGCCGTTTAACATGATTGGCTTCCTTTGACTCTTTGGACAGCTCTGCCATAAACGGGATATTGGTCTGCTTGAATTCATCCATTTCAAGGGTATTGGTCAAATACAACTTAAATCGGTCGTCATCGCGCAGCTTATAGCCCAATTCCTCCAACAGAAAACCCATTTTTAAATGTCCCACCGCATAAGGGGCCATCATCAGTTCAAAAGCGTAGAAGTTTTTCAGGATATGCTCTTTGATGAATTTATCCTTGCTGCCCTTGCCATATTTGCCCACAAACTCGTTGACCGCCAGCTTGGCAGCTTCGGCCAAAAAGGTCAGCGTCCCGGCGGCCGGGTCAAGCACCGTTACATCTGGCGAGGCCAAGCCGTCGGCCTTGTTAAATTCATCTTTTAGGATCTGGTGCAAAGAACGGACGATATAACCAACCACCGGCTCCGGCGTATAGTAAACGCCGCGCTTTTCACGCAAGGATGGATCGTATTCGCTTAGGAATGTTTCGTAAAAGTGGACAATCGGGTCTTTCCCCTTGCCCTGTTCATAGTACTCATGCAATAGTTTATTGACATCGGCGGCATTTAAAACTGCTGCGATGTCGTCCACCGCCCATTCCAGGGGCTTTGGTATATCGCTGGAAGAGATAAACTGAAACACCGAACGCAAAATGCCGATGGTTCGGGGAATATATTTAAAGGCCAGCTCGCGGTTGAATTGCCCCGGACACCTGGTTCGGGCGGCAAACAGTCCATAGGTCAGGGTTTGCGAATACAGATCTGCGAATTCCTCTTTAGTAAGGCCAGCTATCAAGGATTGTTGGAAGGCTTCATAAAAGCCCAATATATTTCCTGCCTTGGCACTGTCTTCTTCCTTTAATTCCTCGGTAATTACTTCGTCCCTTAAAAATCTTGTCCTTTTAGCCAATTCCAATGCTAACGTTTTTGCAGTATATGTTTTTGGCAGGCTAAAGGCAAAATATTTCTCCAGCAATTTATAAAAGGCTTCTTCATGTTCCACTGCGGGCACGGCTTTAAGTTTATTCAGGATGAACGGCCTCGCAATCTGTACTGTGTCTATGCATTCTCCATTGCGGTAAAGCCGGAATTCCAGGAAGTTGGTTAAGATCAGGTTGGGGAAGGTATGCCGGTATCTTTTTAATTGCTCAGTTGTTTCAATTACGTCTAAATTGTCCTTGGTTGGTTCTTTAGCCTCAATGTAGCCAATGATATCGTGCTGGCCGTCCCAAATCCGGAAATCAGGGTTTCCGGCATCGGTCTTTTTGGGCAAAGTAGTAACATGAATATTTTTCAGCTTTTTATCAACAGCATACGCATTGAACAAGCGTTCCAGCGAAGAATAATAGCTTTCCTCGCGGGCATCGCCTGCCTGCGCCGCATCATAAAGAGATTTTAAGTAGGTTTTAAGCATGGCTACACAACAATTATTTTCTATTGTTTAGTGGTTTTATTAGTAAGTAATAATTTATCCTTCTGATAGATTGTATATATACCAGGCTTCCCCTTTTCCCAGTTTTTTTGAGTTAAGTTGCACATGTATCAATGCTGGGCTTTCATTTAACGGAACCGGTTTTTCTGTGGCAGCAGCTATAATATAAGCCGGATAAAATATACCCTTGGTTTTTCCCTTGAAAAATACTTTATGTGGTGTGAACTTGAGTATTTTTGCTTTTTGCCCGTTGATGCTTATTTTCAGATCCTTTTTATTTATCAGTGAAGGTATCGGTGCATCCACAACAGCCGGAAGAAAAAATATATTCCAGATATTGTCAAAATGCCAAGCCTTTAATTCATAGAATTCAAATCTCCCGCCTATTACCGGATCAATGGTCACGTTATTTTTTAACTCCTGGGCCATTATCCAGCATTCCAGCGTGGATTTTCCGTAGCTTAAATCGTTGATAAATACCCTTACCCTTTTTTCTTTCGGAAGGTATATCCGATATTTCCCCTTTTTGTCCGAACGGACGACTATTTTGTGTTCCGAATGGGTGTTTAAGCCAAACCAAATATACGCCTGGCGGGGCTTTTTGTTGTAATCGCAGATTAGACCTTTAATGGAATGAAATCCTATATCTTGAGTATAAATATCATTATAGCCTCGGCCATTAACAACAACTTTGGCTTTTGAAATCAAAGGATCCGCCAGCCGTCTGTCTAACAAATATATTATTTGATACGGCTCGGATATATTTATTTTTTTAGTCAGGCATAACGGACTTTGCAAAGCTACATTATATTCGCCTTTGGGATAGTTAAATAGTTCCACGGCAATAAACGGGTCATTGATCATACCAAAACGCCTGCCATGCGGGTCAACCAATGTTTCCCCGCGTAACCCTGGATTGGGATTCAAAAATATTTTTACAGATCTCTTTGTCATTTTGATCGAATCGTAATAACAATCATGCTTTAGGCATAGCGGAATATCTCACCACCCGGTTCCTCCCCGACTTCTTGGCGGCATACAGCGCCTCGTCGGCGGCCTTGATCAGGTCCGGCTTGTTGTTGGAATCCTGGGGATACGAGGCCACTCCCAGGCTGACCGTCACCGGAAGCTCCCCGGCGGTGGTGGAGAATTTTTCGTTCCCGATGGCCTGCCTTAAACCTTCGGCCAGGACCTCGGCCTCCTTGTCGGTCCTGCCCGGCCACACCGCTATGAACTCCTCGCCGCCGTAGCGGGCCACAAAGTCATATTTGGAGATGTTGGCCTTAAGCCGGGCCGCCACTTCCTTAAGCACCGCATCACCGATGGGGTGCCCGTAATTGTCGTTCAGTTTTTTGAAGAAGTCGATGTCGAAAAGCGCCACGCCCACCGGCTTGCCTGCCGACCTGGCCAGGGTCTCGGCCAGGTAATCCTGGAACCGGCGGTGGTTGGCCAGCCCCGTCAGCCCGTCCCGGATGGCCATCTGCTCCTTCTCCTCGTACAGGGCAGCGCTGCGCAGGGCCAGCGAGAACTGGCTCAGCAGGATGTGCAGTGTCTCGGCTTCGGCCTCAAAGGCGTAGGGTTTCCGGCTTTCCAGCACCAGGATGTAATGGCAAACCCCTTCGTAGGTCAGGGGCGCGGCCAGCACCGAGCGGAAGCCGTGGTCCTGCCTCTCCTCCCGGCTGAACCGGAACAGGCCCAGCGAGCGGCGGTAAAAATCGTCCACCTTGCGCCATTCCAGGATGCGCACAGCCTGCTCGCATAAGGTGCCGGAGATGTCCAGTTCCGTCCCCGGGGCCGGGAACCCGGCGGCGGCCGGCTCGGCCAGCAGCACCCGGCAGATATCGCCGGACTCCGGCGCCTGCAGCAGGACCAGATGGTCGCAGGGGACCAGCTCGGGGATCAGCTTTCCCATGATCTCTATCACCTCGTCCACCTTCAGCCGGTTGGCCATCTGCTCCAGGTAGCGGTTCCATTCCTTGAGCCGCTCCCCCTCCAGCCCCAGGGCCGAATGGCTCTGGTGGAGGATCATCAACCGGGCGGCCTCTTCGGCGAAGCCGGCCAGTAGGGCCTTGGAACCTTCGTTGAAATGGTTTTCCTTCTCGCTGTCGGCCACCGCGATCCCCTCCACCCGGTTCTCCATGATGATGGGCACGGCTAAAAGGGATTTGAGCGGCTCGGACTTGGCGTAATATCCCAGGTCCTTGGAATCCTTGGAAAAGACCGGATAGAGCAGGGCCTGTTTTTCCCTGACCACCCAGCCCAGGATCCCCTTCTGGGCTTCCAGGGCCGCGTCCTTGATGATCTCGGCGCTATAGCTACGGCAGGCCGCCAGTTTAAGATAATTGGCCGAAGGGTCCAGCCGGAAAAAGGCGGCCGTCTTGGCGCCCAGGCTGGCGTGCATCAGCGAGGCCAGGGACTGCAGATCGTGCTTCAGTTCGGACGACGGGGCCACAGCCTCCCGCTCCGGTTCATCCTCCTGGTTTTGGGCCGGAGAGAAACTGCGCTTCAGCAAAAGCCTGCCCACGGTAAAAGCCGAGACCAGGAACAGCAGCAGCCCGCCCAGCCGGTACAGGGCCGGTCCCGGAATCATCTGGTGGAACCAGGCGGATCCGCCCTCGGTCAGGAACAGGACGGCCGGGACCAAGAGCTGCCATTTCTCCTCGGCCCGGTAAAGCGCCAGCAGGGTCAAAAGCAGATAAGTGAACAGCCAGGGTGAGTTCAGGCCCCCGGTCTGCTGCACGGCCATGACGGTGACCGCCGTCATCAGCAGCAGGGTCCAAAGCTGCCAGCGCTGGCGGCTCTCCCGGCTGACGGTCCGCCAGATCAGGGCCGCGTAGACCGCCGACAGGATCAGGGCCCAAAGGATCCCGGGAGTGGCCGGCCATGCCGCCGGTTCGGGATCGTTGGTCCGGTAAAAGGCCCCGGTGATGGCCACGGCGATCAGTGCGCCGGCTATTATCAGAAGCCCGATCTTCAGCGGATTTGTTTTTTGTTTTTTCATTGTTTATCTGTTTTCTGAACTTTGGCAAGCATCACCACTATGTCATGCTGAACAGGGCTTCACCGCCAGACAAATCGAAAGGAATGTCATGCTGAGCCGAACCGCGTTGCCTGGCAAATCGAAGCATCCCTCAATTGGTCAGGCATGATGCGCCCTCGGGATGACAGCTTCCCAGTTTTATTGTTTGTTGCTACTTGACCAGGACGAACCAAACCAGCCCGGCCAGGCCCACCGCCCAGCAATAATAGGCAAAATACTCCAGCCGGCCTTTCTTGACGAGCTGCATCATTACCTTGATGGCCCAGTAACCTGACAATGCGGCGGCGATGGCCCCCACTGTGATCATAGCCAACTCGGAGGACGGCAGACCGGTCTCCAGCATCTCCTTCAGTTTAAGGACTCCGGCCCCCAAAATGATGGGGATGGACAAAAGGAACGAGAACTCGGCCGCCTTCTCCTGTTTCATCCTGGTGAAGATCCCGGCGGCAATGGTGCTTCCCGAGCGCGACACTCCTGGCAGTATGGCCGCCGCCTGGGCCAGGCCTATGACTAAGGCCCGCCACCAATTTATCTTTCCTTCGTGGTCTTTTACAAAGCGGGTCAAAAATAGGATGGTCCCGGTGACCAGCAGAAAGGCCGAGACCGCGATGGGGCTGGCAAAGGCCTGCTCAATGACATCGTCGAACTTGTAACCGATCAAGGCAGCCGGGATGGTGGCCAGGATCAGCAGCAGAGCCAGCCGCAGGTTGTCGTCGGTGAAGTGCCATCCTTTCTGGTAATACATCCGTCCGGTGAAGACCGACTTGATCAGTTTCCATATCTTGAGGCGGAAGAAGACCAGCACCGCCAGCAGCGTTCCCAGGTGCACGAAGACCTCGAACCTCAGATTGTCTCCGGATAACCCGAACAGTTTTTGGGCCAGGGCCAGGTGCCCGGAACTGGACACCGGCAGGAACTCGGTCAGCCCCTGGATCAACCCCAGTATCAGCGCTTGAAATATTGACATAATCTTAAAACAATTGTGATATTTTTCGTTTTTGTTTTCTGCTTTTTGATTTTTCCATTTGGTTAAAGTCCCAGGCTGATGGCCATTATCCCCACCAGCATCACTATCTTCATGAAAAAGCTTATCCGGGCTAGGTCCTCGTCACGGGGGCTGGTCACAAGTTTCATTATCATCATGGCCAGCATAAAATCCACGCCCAGTATCACCGCCAGCAGGTAACGGACGTTGTATATGCCCAGCAGATACGGGACCGGGGTCAGGGTTACCAGGACCATCAGCACCGCCGCCGCCAGTTTAAGAGACCTTTGCGCACCCCAGACGATGGGCAGGGTTTTGGCCCCCTGCGCCAGGTCCCCGCTCCTGTCCTGGACATCCTTGATGATCTCCCGTGACAGGTGCATCAGAAAAGCGAACCCGGCCGGGAACAGCGAGATCCCCACATTCTCCACTGTCAGTCCGCCGTAGACAAAGGCCAGCCCGCAGACCAGCGCCACAGCCAGATTTCCGGACAGCCCCATCCTTTTGCCCCTGGCGGCATAAAGCCATAGCAGGATGGAGACCGCCAGGGCCAGCGCTAAAGGTTTGATGCCGATGAAATACGCCAGGACCAGTCCCAAAGCTATCCAGAGATATCCAAGAAATACGGCCGTCTTTGGCTGCAGCAGATCCGCAGGTAACGGCCTTTGGGGCCGGTTGATCTTGTCTATTTCATAGTCATAATAATCGTTGAGGCTGTTGCCCCCGGAAGCTATCAGCATGGCCGAGACCACCGCCAGGACGATACCCGCGGCGTGGGCTTTGAGCCCATAGCCTGAAGTTCCCACCAGCACCGAAAGCCCGGTGATGGCCGCGTTCCCCGGACGGGAAAGTTTTATGGCGGCGGTTATTTTGTTAAGCACGTTTTTTGACAGGATTAACATGATTTACATGATTTTTTAAACTATAACGCTTTACAACAATACCATATTTCTTATCATAGCGATGCCATGAATGACATCGCTACTAATCATCAACCCCGATAAATCGGGCTACCTTGTCAGGCCTCGCCAGAGGCACTTCGGCCCCGCTCAGCACAAGCCTTGATGGCTTATAGCGATAGCCTTCAGGCTATCGTAGGAAAAAATATTAAAGACCAAGGGAGAGGTCAGTAATCCAACTTTAAACTTATCTCCGCTCCCCGGTCATTGAACCCCAAACCCGCCAGGTTGCCGGGATCTTTGGTATAAGCCAGCCAGAACTTGGCATCAAAGACCATCCAGTGCCGGGGCTGCCAGCTGAGATACAGCGCGCCCAGGTCGCGGCGCTGGATGGTGCCGGTCAAAAAGCCGGTGCTCAGGGCCACCGTGTCAGAACCCAGAACCCCGCCGGTGGTGTAGGGGTCGCCGTTAACGTAAAATATCTCGTTCCCATAGATCAGGCTGTCAGAGATCCTTCCCTGGCCGTGCCGTTCCAGCGTGTACTCCAGGCCCAGGTTGAACCTGGGATGCAGCCTGTGCTCCAGCTTCAGATCGAACAGGTCGGCGTCGGTGCCGATGAAGTGGCCAATGATGCTCAGGCTGTCCCCGCCGGCATAGCGGTTGGCGAACCTGCGGTGGCCGTAGACCCATTTCTGGTTCCCGGCGTATTCCAGCTTGACATCGGTGTCGGGCAGGCCCAGCGGGTCGGCCAGGTGGAACCCGGCCAAAAAGCCCAGCTTCTGGGGGGCCGGCGGATCCTGCTCGTACTGGACGTCATCCATCAGCAGTTCGCCGTAGACCTTGCAGCCGTTGAAGGCGTTCCAGGCGGCGTCGGCCGCCCACACCACGTTGTCGTCCTCCCGCTCGTTCCACTGGGTGCCATAGAACGGGAGCAGGGGATTGATGTAGACCGGGTCTATGTTTTTGGCTTTGTAGATCACCACTTCCGAGGCCCCCAGATCCAGGCTCTTGAACAATCTGACGGTGGCCCGGTGCCCGGAAAAGAAGCGCTGCTGCTCTGTGCCCAGTATCCCGGCGAATGATTCCAAGCCGACCCGTTTGTAATCCAGTTTCAGGTTCAAGGCATCGAAGGCCGGGGAGTTGTCCGAGACCAGCAGGGTGCCCACCTGGCCCGGCCCCCACCAATGCTGCTGCCGGCCAAGGGTAACGTAGAGCCAGGGCAGTTTGAACCTGAAATACGACCAGTCTATCACGAACTTGCCGCCCCGCCAGGTGGTCTGGGTGGCCGAGACCTTTTCCTGCTTGGTCCTCTCCTTTTCCACCAGGAACGACAGCCTTTGGTCGAAGATCATTGATCCTTTTATGCTGCCGCCGAAATCCACCTGTCCGGTCAGCGAATAGCGGGGGGCGCCCAAATTACTGATCTCATCCCTGGGCCAAAGCGCCCCGTCGGCATTGAATGTCAGGTTTTCATCACCTACGGATAGCAGGTCCTTTTCCACCAGCCGGGGTTTCGCAGGATCTGCCAGGAACTCCTGGGAAAGCCTGTCCCAGTTGTATTGGTCGGCCGGCGAGAGCCTTATCTGGCTGTCGGAGATCATGACCTTCATTTTTACTAATTCATTGGAAACCTGCCCATAGCTGTAGGGCCGGGTGGCTGGCAGCACCAGCCAGCCCCTAGCCTCGAATCTTTGGAGGACGGGATAAGCCCAGTGTTTAAGTTCCAAGTCCTTGGAATCTTCGGCCCAAAGTGAGCCAAAGGATAAAAGTAAAAACAGAACGAAAATGGCTTTTTTCATTATATCCTTTTAAGTGGTTTAACATTTAAAAATACCATATATAACCCCTTGTTTGCAAGAGATTTATTGAGTATTTTGAAAATAAAAGGCCGGAGCTAAAGCTCCGGCCTTTTATAGATAATTGTTCTGCTTTACCTAAGCACCACCATCTTTTTTGTGCTGTTGAATTCACCAGAGGCTATGCGGTAGAAGTATATGCCCGCCGCTACCTGCCTGCCCGATTCGTCATTGCCGTTCCATTTGACGCTGTGCGGACCGGGGTTCTGGATTTCGCTGACCAGGGTTTTTACCACTTGCCCGGCAATGTTATAAACTTTAAGGTTCACTTTTCCGACTTTTAGCAGCTGGTAGTTTATAATTGTTTCTTGATTGAACGGATTAGGCATATTCTGCTCTATTTTTAAACCCGTAACCTGTAATCCGTTTTCAGGAACCTGGTCTACACCGGTTGGAGCTTCGTGGTAAATACCAAAATGGGAACTCGCTTTATCGCCAGCCTTTGTAAAATAACCACCAGCATACACATTACTATCACTTACCGCAATAGCAAGAACTTCATTATTCACACCGCTGCCCAAGGCTGACCAGTTTGATCCATTCCACTTGGAAATAGAGTTAATACTATCCCCCCCGGCTGTGGTGTAAACCCCACCCGCATAAACAACACTGCCATTTACCTCAACGTCATAGACGGTGTAATTCATACCGCTGCCCAGGGTGGACCAGGACAAACCGTTCCATTTTGCAACACGATTAGCGCTTACACCGCCGGCAGTAGAAAATGCACCACCAACATACACATCACAGTCGTTAACTGTTATAGACCAGACCCAGTCATTCACGCCGCTGCCCAATGCTGACCATGACGAACCGTTCCACATGGCGATATTGCTTGCACTATCGCCACCGGCAACCCAAAAACGCCCACCAGCATATACATTACTGCCTTGGGCTGCAATGGCAACGACAGCGAAATTGATACCGCTGCCCAATGCTGACCAGGACGAGCCATTCCACTTGGCAATATAATTAGCACTAACGCCTCCTGCAGTGTGAAAATATCCGCCCACATAAACATCGTTTCCGATGACCTCTATGGCACGTACCTCGCCACCAGTGCCGCTGCCCAGGGCGGACCAAGATGAACCATTCCATTTGGCTATATGATTGGCGCTGTCCCCGCCAGCAGTGGTGAAATAACCTCCAACATAAACAAAGCTATCACTGATTGCAATGGCATAAACCCTGTCATTCACGCCAACACCCATGGGAGACCAAGATGAACCGTTCCATTTAGCAATATTTTTCGCGGCCACTCCGCCCACATCAGTAAAATACCCGCCCACATAAACATCGTTTCCATTGACCGATATGGCACGTACTTCACCATTCACGCCACTACCAAAAGCACCTATGGTTGACCAAGTGGAACCATTCCATTTTGCAATATAATTAGCGTCCACATCTCCGGCTATGGTGAAATCACCACCGGCATAAACATTTCCATCCATAACCGTAATGGCTACTGTGTGGCTATTCAGGCCACTCCCCAGAGATGACCATTTCGAACCGTCCCATCTGGCAATTCGTTTTGCGCTATCCCCGCCGGCTGTGGTGAACTGGCCGCTTGCATATACATCACTGCCATTTACAGCTATGGCACGGACATAACTATTCATACCGTCACCTAAAGCTTCCCAGGTTGAGCCATTCCATTTTGCAATATATTTTGCGCTATCACTACCGGCCATGGTGAAAGCACCACCCGCATACACATTGCTGTCAATGACCGCCATAGAAATAACCCCGGCGTTCAAACCACTCCCCAGAGGAGACCAAGCCGACCCGTTCCATTTGGCAATTCGTTTTGCGCTATCCCCACCGGCAATCGTAAAAGCTCCACCCACATAAACATCGTTGCCGTTTACTACAATTTCACTTACCTGGTCGTTTAATCCACTATCCAAGGCAGCCCAGCAAGAATCATTCCACATGGCAATATAATTTACTGTATCCATCCCAGCAGTAATAAAATTACCGCCGGCATATATAAAGTTATCACTGATAGCAATAGTACGGACATCGTTATTAAAACCGCTGCCTAATGCTGACCAAGACGACCCGTTCCACTTAGCAATACGGATTGCATTCACTCCGCCAGCGTTATTAAAATATCCGCCAACATAAACATCAGTACCTCTTACCGCTACGGCAAGAACAACGTCATTCACCCCGCTACCTAATGCAGACCAAGACGACCCGTTCCATTTGGCGATATATTTTATTGTTGTATCGCCATTTATAGCTGTGAAAGAACCACCTATATATAAATTGCCTAAGCTATCTACTGCCGTTTGATTAACAGAATTATTCACTCCAGGGATAAAAAACCGATTGTCCCAGTTAGTGTCTAGTGGCGAACTCTTAAATGCCGGACTTCCCTCCGTTGCCAGTACCCCGCTAATTGGCTGTACAATAAACTGAGCATACGCATTATTGCATCCGAAAATTATTAAGATTCCCATGATGATGGTAGAAATAAATTTTCGCATGGGTCTCCTTTTGCATTTGGTTTATTTGTATGGCCTGTTTTTAATTTGCCAGTAAACCTGTAAACAACATACAATCAATGACCATTGTTATACAACTTTATAAATATAGCACCGGCTTTACATTGTGTCAAGTAAAATGTTCCATTTTATGATAATTGTAAAGCTGAAAAGCCTGGCAAACACCAGGCTTTAAAATCTAAATGCAAAATAGCAGCTACACCCTCCCGAACCTTCTCTCCCTCTGCTGGTACTCCACCAGCGCCCGGTACAGGTCCTCTTCCCCGAAATCCGGCCACAGCGCTTCGGTAAAATAATACTCGGCATAGGCCGCCTGCCAGATCAGAAAGTTGGAGAGCCGGCTCTCGCCCGAGGTCCTGATGATCAGGTCCGGGTCCGGCACCTCCGGGTGATACAGGTATCTTTGGATCAGCTTCTCGTCTATATTCCCGGCCTGTATCTTGTGGGCGAATAGGTCGTGGGACATCTTTTTGACCGCGTCCACCAGCTCGGCCCGGCCGCCATAGGAAAGGGCCAGGTTCAGCACCAGTCCCTGGTTTTTTTTAGTACGGGCGATGGAGTCCTCCAGTATCCTGCGGGCATTGTCCTCCAGATCGGCGGTACGGCCGGTGGTGATTATCTTCACCCCCTTGGCATCCAACTCGTCCACCTCTTTGACCAGGTATTCCCGCAGGATCTTCATCAGCCCGGAGACCTCAGGCTTTGGCCGCAGCCAGTTCTCCACCGAGAAGGCGTAGAGCGTCAGGTATCTGATGCCCGTCTGGCCGCTGGCGTTGACGATGGTCTTGACCGACTTCATCCCGGCCCGGTGTCCGGCCAGCCTCGGCAGTCCGCGCTTTTTGGCCCAGCGCCCGTTGCCGTCCATGATCACCGCCACGTGGGCCGGCAGGCGTTTAAGGTGATGGGTAATCCCTGCTATGGAAATCTTCATGAATTATTATTACGATTATAAGCTCAATCTGCGGTAATCTGCGGATAAAAATTCCCAAGCAGCCTGCAATGCATTAAGGCGCCTCCGCTTTTAAGGGAGCGGGCTTTATATTGCCGGAACGGCAAAGCCTGTATCCCCAGGGGAAGCGCCTTAAAAACAAAGGCCGGAGTACCTGAATGACTTAAGTTTCCTTGATGGCATTGACCGGGCAGGCATCCACGCAGGCTCCGCAGTCCACGCAGTCCTCGGTTATCTCGAACCTTTCCTCACCTTCCACTATGGCTCCGTTGGGGCATGAATCTACGCAGCTGCCACAGGCTACGCACTCGTCGCTGATGACAAATGGCATTTTGCTTGTTCTCCTTGTTTGGGCTGTCTTATACTTCCATTATCTCTTTTTCTTTTTTCTTCAGCAGCTCCTCCAGCTGGGCGATGTGCTTGTCGGTCATCTCCTGGACCTTGTCGTGGGCCGTCTTGCTTTCGTCCTCGGAGATCTTCTTGTCCTTCTCCAGTTTCTTGACCTCTTCGTTGGACTCCCGGCGGATGTTGCGGACCGCCACCTTGCTCTCCTCGGCCATCTTTCTGACCACCTTCACCAGGTCGTGGCGCCGTTCCTCGGTCAGGGTGGGAATGGGCAGGCGGATCACCTTGCCGTCGTTGGCCGGGGTCAGGCCCAGGTCCGACTTGAGGATGGCCTTTTCGATCTCTCCCAGCACGCTCTTGTCCCAGGGCTGGATTAGAAGCAACCGGGACTCTGGCACCGAAACCCCGGCCACCTGGTTTAAGGGCGTCAGGGCGCCGTAGCAGAGCACTTTGATCCCGTCCAACAGGGCCGGATTGGCCCGCCCGGTGCGGATCCCGGCGAACTCGTTCTTTAGGACCTCGGCCGCCTTGTCCATTTTGTGTCCCAGATCCTGATAAACCTTCTGCAGCATATCGTCACTCCTTAACTGTTGTTCCCAGGTTTTCTCCCAGTAATATTTTTTTCAGGGCCCCGGGGTGGTTAAGATTGAATACTATTATGGGCATGGAGTTTTCCCGGCATAACGAGACCGCTGTGGCATCCATCACCTTCAACTGGTCGTTCAGCACCTTGTCGTAGGTCAAACAGTCGTATCTTTTCGCGGATTTGTTCTTCAGTGGATCGCAGTCGTAGACCCCGTCCACCTTGGTGCCCTTGAATATGGCCTGGGCCCCGATCTCCACCGCCCTCAGGGCGGCGGCGGTGTCGGTGGAAAAGTAGGGGTTGCCGGTGCCTGCCGCCATGATCACCACCCGGCCCTTGTCCAGATGGCGCAGGGCCCTCCGCCGGATGAAGGGCTCCGCAAATTTTGGCATATCCACGGCGGTCATCACCCTGGTCTGGCACCCCAGATGCTCCAGCATGCTCTGCAGGGCCAGTGAATTGATGACGGTTCCCAGCATCCCGATGTTGTCGGCGGTCACCCGGGGGATGCTGTCGTTCTTCAGGCATCCGCCCCGCATCAGGTTGCCGCCCCCTATGACCACGCCCACCGATATCCCCAGCTCCTTCACCGAAAGGACCTCCCCGGCTATCCGTTCCACCGAGGGAATGTCCAGACCCTGGCCGGCTGCGCCGCCCAGGGTCTCTCCGGAAAGTTTCAGTAAGATCCTTTGATATTTAGGAGCCTTTTCCAACTTCGGTCCCCCTTGTTATGGGTGGTAGAACATCAAATGGGGCAGGAAACACGCCAGGGGAAAATTTATTTCAGGCTTCGACCGGATTAGTAATATTTCCGTAAAAATCCGGTTAATCATGTAAATCCTGTCTGGTCTTTTGTCTTTACTCGCCCAGGCGGAAACGGACGAAACGCTTTACTTCCAGGGCCGCGCCGGACTTGGCGGCGGTTTCCTTGACCATGGCCTCCACGGTCTTCTGGGGATCCTTGACGTAGGCCTGTTCCACCAGGCAGACCTCGGAGTAGAATTTTTCTATCTTGCCGGTCACGATCTTTTCCACCACGTTCTCCGGCTTGCCGGCGCCCCGCACCTGCTCCTGATAAATGGACTTTTCCTTTTCCAGCACCTCGGCCGGAACCTGCTGGCGGGAAAGCCACTGGGGAGAAGAGGCCGCCACCTGCATGGCCAGATCCCTGGCCAGGGTTTTGATCTCCGGCGAGTTGCCTCCGTCCAGCTCCACCAACACCCCCAGCTTGCTGCCCAGATGCAGGTAGCCTTCCACCAGGCCCGATTGGCTGTGGATCTTCTCGCCCCGTTTGAACTGGCAGTTCTCGCCCAGCTTGGCGATGGTCTGTTTGACCTGTTCCATCTGCTCCGGAGCCAGGTCGGCGGCGGTCAGTGATTCCTTGTTCTGCCCCAGCGCCCACTGGGCCAGGCCTTTGACCAGCTCCTTGAATTGTTCGGTCTTGGCCACAAAATCCGTCTCGCAATTGATCTCTATCATCACGGCTGACTTCCCGTCGGGGGAGATCTCGATCCCGATCAGCCCATCGGCGGTGGCCCGCCCGGCTTTCTTGTCGGCCATGGCCAGGCCCTTTTTACGCAGGTATTCCACGGCCTCTTCCACGTTCCCCTTGGAGGAAGTGAGGGCCTCCTTGCAGACCATCATCCCGGCCCCGGTCTTTTCCCTGAGTTTTTTTACGTCTTCGGCAGTAAAGGACATTTTATATCCAGACTTGAAATTATTGAATTGGTGTTGTTGGAATTATATTACTATCAGGTATTCCCGGGGATAGACATGATTAACATGATTTCACGGGATTAATCACAAACTAAAATTAGAATCCTGTAAATCCTGTCAACGTTATCTTAGTTTTATTGCTTATTGAGCATCCCCGAATGATTTGATGATAAATGGGGTTATTTCTTTTCTTCGGTCTTCACTTCGGCCTTGGGTGCGGCATGAGTCACCGGCCTGGGTGAATGGGCTCCTCCGGTCCTGGGTCCGCTTCCCCCGCGGCCCGGGGAGGATTGTCCGTCGCGGCGGGGGCCAGAGCCCCGGCTGTCGCCGCCCCGCCCGTCATTTCCCCGCCCGGTCTGGGGCCTGGGGGGACGGCGGTCCGAAAGATGGCGCTTGGGGCCGGCCGCTCCGCCCGGAGCTTCCTTGCCTTCGGCGGCCGACTGGTGATGGGCCTCCATCTCCTTCTGATACCTGGCCCGCCCGTCGATGATGGCGTCGGCCACCAGGCCGGTGATCAACTTGATGGAGCGCAGGGCGTCGTCGTTGGCCGGGATGGGGTAGGTGATGTCATCGGGGTCAACGTTGGTGTCCACCATGGCCACCACCGGCACTTCCAGCCTGGTGGCCTCGGCGATGGCCAGCTTCTCCTTTTTGCAGTCCACCACGAAAACCACGCCCGGCAGCCGGTGCATATCCTTTACGCCGCAGAGCACGGTCTCCAGTTTCTTCTGTTCCCGCTCCAGGCCCAGGATCTCCTTTTTGGTATATCCGGCAAAATTGGCTTCCGACAGTTTGTCCAGGTCCTTCAACCGGCGGATGCTTTTCTGAATGGTGGCGAAGTTGGTCAGCAGCCCGCCCAGCCAGCGCTCGGCCACATAGTGCATCTGGCAGCGCACCGCCTCTTCCCTGATGACATCCACCGCCTGCTTCTTGGTGCCCACGAACATGAACTCGTCCCCCTGCTCGGCCCGTTTGCGGATGACATTCAGCGATGCCTCCAGGCATTTCATGGTCTTCTGAAGGTCGATGATGTGGATGCCGTCGCGTTCATCAAAGATGAATTTCTTCATCTTGGGATTCCAGCGGGGGGCCTGGTGGCCGAAATGGACCCCGGCCTCCAGCAGGTCTTTAATGGTGTAATCAGCCAAGGATAGTTCCTCCTGTTGTGTTGTTGGTTGTTCCTCCGCCTGCGGGCCGCAGCCTTCAGCGTAGGCCTCCGCCCGAAACCGGACGGGATCGTCTGCGGCCAAAGGCCGGCAGCGACACCCCCGCCCGGGGATTTTATCGGACGTGTGTAATAAAGCTTACAGCCTTAAGCTTAAAGCTGTAAGCTCGTTGATTTTAACGCTTGGAGAACTGGAAGCGCTTGCGGGCCTTTTTCTGCCCGTATTTCTTGCGCTCTTTTTCCCGGGGATCGCGGGTCAGCAAACCGTTGGATTTTAACGGCGGGCGCATTTCCTGGGAGGCCAGCAGCAGGGCCCGGGAGATGCCCAAAGTCAGGGCCCCGGCCTGGCCGGCGATGCCGCCGCCGTCCACCTTGGCGGTGATGTCGTACTTGCCCACGGTGGCGGTCAGTTCAAAGGGCCGCTTGACCTGCATCACCAGGGTGGGCCGGCAGAGGTAATCCTCGCAGGTCCGCTCGTTGATGGTGATCTTCCCCTGGCCGGGAACCATTTTAACCTGGGCCACTGAACGCTTGCGTCTTCCGGTTGCTTTGTAAACAGCCTGGTCCATTGATCCTCCTAATGTTTTATGGGGTATAAGAATTTTATCGGAACGGGATTACAGGGTCACGGCCTTGGGGCCCTGGGCGGCGTGGGGATGTTCACCCCCGGCGTAGACGTGCAGTTTGCTGAAGTTGGAACGGGCCAGGGTGGTTTTGGGCAGCATGCCCTTGACCGCCAGCTCTATTACCTTCTCCGGCCGCTGGACCATCAGGTCCTGGTACTTGTCGGTCCGCAGGCCGCCCTGGAAGCCGCTGTGACGCTTAAGCGTTTTGTTCTGCAGTTTGCTGCCGGTCAGCCGCACCTTGGCCGCGTTGACGATCACCACGTGATCGCCGCAGTCCAGGTTGGGGGTATATTGCGGCTTGCCCTTGCCCCGCAGCACATGGGCCACCTTGGAGGCCAGCCGTCCCAGCGGGATCCCGCTGGCATCGACCAGAAACCATTTTTGCTCCAGTTCGCCCTTTTTGGCTACATAGGTCTTCATAGAAATCTTTGGTCCTCCTGAATTAGCTAATTATAAGCCCCCAAAGCTGTTATATATTCAAGGGCTGGTTTTCCAGTAAAGATAGTAAGTATATCTAATATATATATATTTGTCAAGTGTTAAAATCAACTTTGCCTGATGCCTCTATTGCTTTAAAGGCATAAGGTTACGGCTTGAGAACAAAATTGACGCCGGGAATTTGCCCCGGCGTCAAATTAAGAACCCTGCGGCAGAGAC
>DHVS01000042.1:0-1725 GCA_002412795.1 bacterium UBP2_UBA5202
CCTTCCAGCACCGGGCAGGTGTCAGACCCTATACATCGCCTCATCGGCTTAGCAGAGTCATGTGTTTGTGATAAACAGTCACTTGAGCCCTTTCACTGCGCCCCAAATCCGCTTCGATATGAATATACCTGACGGAAACGGGGGCCCCTTCTCCCGAAGTTACGGGGCTAATTTGCCTAGTTCCTTAAAGGAGGTTATCTCGAGCACCTTAGAATATTCTTCTCACTCACCTGAGTCGGTTTACGGTACGGACACCAATCAAACTCCCTACGAGGATTTTCTTGGCAGCGTGATTCGATCCCTTTTACGTCCTTACGGACTCCCCATCGCTTCTCGGGGTTAATGACCCGGCGGATTTGCCAACCGGATCCCCCTACCAGCTTAGACCCGCACTACCAATCGCGGATGGGATCTCACTCCTGCGTCCCCCCTTAGGTGATGACGCGTGATCGGTGGTTCCGGAATATTAACCGGATTTCCATCGCCTACGCCTTTCGGCCTCGGCTTAGGGCCCGACTTACCCTGGGAGGATTAGCCTTCCCCAGGAACCCTTGAGTTTTCGGTGACCAGGTTTCTCGCCTGGTTTTTCGCTACTTATTCCGGCATTCTCACTTGCATTTCGTCGACGGTGCCTTACAACACCGCTTCATCCTACAATGCAACGCTCCTCTACCAAATGACAGACGCGAACGCCTGTCAAGTCCGCAGCTTCGGCGGCCAGCTTATTAGTCCCGTAAATTGTCGGCGCAGAACCACTTGACCAGTGAGCTATTACGCACTCTTTAAATGATGGCTGCTTCTAAGCCAACATCCTGGTTGTCTATGAAATTCCACATCCTTTCTCACTTAGCTGGCACTTTGGGGCCTTAGCTGACGATCTGGGTTTTTTCCCTCTCGGCAATGAAGCTTATCCCCCACTGCCTGACTCCCGGAATTGATGTGCACGGTATTCGGAGTTTGAGTGGGGTCGGTAATCTGGTAAGATCCCTTCCCCATCCAGTGCTCTACCTCCGCCACAAACTTTCCGAGGCTATACCTAAATATATTTCGAGGAGAACCAGCTATCCCTGGGTTTGATAGGCCTTTCACTCCTACCCACAGCTCATCCGAGAACTTTTCAACGTTCATCAGTTCGGACCTCCATGACGTGTTACCGTCACTTCATCCTGGCCATGGGTAGCTCACCCAGTTTCGGGTCTGCTGCATGCAACTAAAACGCCCTATTCAGACTCGCTTTCGCTACGGCTACGCCCCAGAAGGGCTTAACCTTGCTGCATACAAGCAACTCGCCGGATCATTATGCAAAAGGCACGCCGTCACCCCGTATAAATACGAGGCTCCGACTGATCGTAAGCACATGGTTTCAGGTACTATTTCACTCCCCGCCAGGGGTACTTTTCACCTTTCCCTCACGGTACTAGTTCACTATCGGTCAGATGAGAGTATTTAGCCTTAGAGGGTGGTCCCCCCATATTCCCACAGAGTTTCTCGTGCTCCGTGGTACTTAGGTATCGTCAAGGGAGAGATCGCTTCCTTTTCGCCTACCGGACTATCACCGTCTATGGTAGGACTTCCCAGACCTTTCGGCTAAGGAACGACTTTTTGACTCTCCGGCTCCGGTTGGTACACGGAACCATTAACGACCCTGATACCCCCGCCCTGCAACGCGCACCAGCTATTACGCAGGACCGAGTTTGGGCTGTTCCCCGTTCGCTCGCCGCTACT
>DHVS01000042.1:1820-63476 GCA_002412795.1 bacterium UBP2_UBA5202
CCGAAGCTTATCGCAGCTTACCACGCCCTTCATCGCCTTCATCTGCCAAGGCATCCGCCATGTGCTCTTTGTAGCTTGACCAAAAACAATTTTAAAAACCAATAGTCATCAATCGCAGAATCCAATGACTATACATTCCAAGCTCTAAAGTGCTTATTACTTTTCTTTATTAATAAAGACCCTATTCAGTTTTCAAAGAACTAAGTAATCCATCGTGTCCATAGTTTTTGTAGAGCTTTGTATTATAATAAAAAACGCCTTAAATGTCAAGGGAAAAGTTAACGATATCTTAAAAAATATGAAAATGGTTTGTATCGTATTGCGGCCGTTGATTATGCGGAGCAAAACCAATTGCATATTGTGAACTGTTTTCCGGCTTTCTTTGGGAGTTATTGCTGCCATAACAGAGAAATCCCGCAAAATCGCAGGATCTTGCGGGATTTAGGGTTAAAACTTTGGCGGTCACCGCATCAAAATGATCTTCTTGCTTTGGGTCTGGCCGTTACTATTGAGTTTACAGAAATACACCCCGTTGCCGGCCGCTTGGCCCTGCTCGTCCCTGCCGTCCCAAGTTACACTATATGCACCTGCCCCCTGAACCCGGTCCGCTAATGTTTTCACTAATTGCCCCTGAATGTTGTACACCTTCAGATTTACAAATCCCGATTTGGGTGTTTGGTATTTTATTGTTGTTTGTGAACTGAAGGGATTGGGATTGTTCTGGGCCATTCTAAATTCAATATTCGGAATTCTGTCTTCGGGTTTGCCCTCCACGCCGGTAAGTCTATTTGAGACACAAATCCAACTTATGTACTCCATCTCTTCCGGGTTACAGCTTAAATATATTTTTTGGGCATCCCAACTGATGCAGGGCCCAAAATATCTGTAATTATCCCAAAACTGTACGCTGTCGTAATGTGAGTAAAATAAGCATTTTGCCGCATCACCGGAACCCATATTATAATACCATATATTGCTGGTATCAGACGACCGGTAAAAAACGCAATCGGAATCATTGCCTGCCAGCGAAAATTCCGTTTCGTTGAAAGCTGTGTTTATCTCCGCCCCCATGTTTACCGGATTCTGCCAGAGTCCTCCGGACTTTACCGATTCCCAAATGTCATTTCCTCCATAGCCCCCCGGCCTGTTTGAATGAAAATAAAGCGTGTTGCCGTCTTTGGAAATTGCCGGTCCGCCGGACGCAAATTTATTTATAGCGCTGTCCAATGGTTGCGGCGAGATCCAACCTCCACCGGTAAAATATGTGACCCAAATACTGTCCTGATAATTGCCACGCACGAAATAAAACGTGGTATCATCAAAACCTATACAAGGAGAGCGGTCCTCTAATACAGTATCATTTACTGCGCTGTCTAAATAAACGGGCTGTGACCAAAAATTTAAACTATCTGTAGCGAACGAAAAGTAAATATCATCTGGGCCATAGATCGTTCTTGTCTCTGAAGAATAAAACATTTTACCACATGAATAAGAAATAGCCGGATTGTCATGTACATATTTGTCCTCAATGCCAAAGCAAATCCGAGCCGGGCTCGTCCAACTATCCGCTGCCAGAGGCCGAGCGCAACAAAAAACCAACCCCGCGGCAATTGCGAAAAAATAAAACTTTAGCCTCATTTAAAACCTCCATTTCGTTAAAACAAAAAAAACCCACTATCCGGCATTACTGTTTACCGGACAAGGGGTTTAAATTTTGTATTTTTGTAATTTTTCATGGGTTGCTCTAAATTGTTATTTTGCGCAAGCCCACCGGAAATGCTGTTCTTTTATTCTACTAAATCACTATGGTTTTGTCAATTGAAATATTTACAACGCCCCGGCAATTATCTTTTTCACCTCGTCCCGGGCTTCTTTGGGTTCTATGATCCTGGCCTCGGGGCCGTACAACAGCACCCACCGGGCTATCCAGGCAAAGTTTTGGGCCATCAGGCTCAGGCTGGCCGAGCCGTCCCTGTTCTTGGTGGCCTGCGCATTGCGCTCCAGTATCCACCTGGCGATGGCCGGGGAGAACCACAGCACCACCTTCTGCTCGTTCCCGGTGGGCTTGAAGATGTGGCCCTGGGCGAATTTGTTGATGTCAAACCCTTCGGGGATCTGGTATCTTTGCTTAAGGAGTCTGGCCTGTTTGATCCGGCTGACCTTGAAGGTCCGCTGTTCCCGGCTTTTATGGCAGAAGGCCACCGCATACCAGGAGCCGTTGAACATCACAAAGCCGTAAGGCTCGATGGTTCTGCTGGAACTCTGGCCCGAGGATCCGCTGTAATATTCTATTTCCGTTTGGACATTTTGCCGCCGGGCCTGGCGCAATGTTTCCAGGGCGCCGGGGTTGGCGGATCCAGGGGCGGCCGCCATTATCTTCTCATCCAGATGGTCCACCGCCAGGCGGTCCTGGGGCAGCAGGGCCCGGTCGATCTTGTCCAATATCCCCTTCACTGTTTTTCCGTATGCCCCGGAAGATCCCGCCAACAAAGGCAGCAGCGACATCCTTAAGGCCATGGCCTCGTTTGGAAGCAGGTGCAGGGGCGCCGCGAACTGCTCGGTGTAGGCCATCTCCAGACGGCCCTGCTCGTCCACCGTGGCCATGAAAAGGTCGTTGGGCCCGAAGGGCGGCGTGCCGTAAAGGCAGAGGCTGTCCAGGTCTTTCAGCAGCCTGGCTTGGGAGATACCCAGCTCGGCGGCGATATCCTGTACCGGCTGCCCCTGGCGGCTGTTGAGGAACGGGATCAGGGTCAGCAGCCGCTCCAGCTCGCCCGATGTTTTAGCCATGCAGACACTCCATTTCAAAATTAACCTTTTACCACGGAAGCACTGAATCGCCGAAAAGATAAATAACTCAAGACTGCTTGGATGGGAATTTCTCCGTGTTTCAGAATTTCCGTGTTTCAGTGGTAAAGCCCCCGGTGGTCAGTTTTGGTATATCTTCAGGACCTGCTGCAGCCGGACCTTTACCTGCCGGGCCATTTCCTCCGGCTGCTCCACCCGCACCTGGTCGCAATGGGCAGCGGCCCAGCGGATGAAGGGATCGGGGTTGCTGACAGTTATGGTGACCCGGTCCGTTCCCTTGTTCCAGGCCGCCTGAGGACCCAGTTCCTTTTTGATCAGCCAGGCGCTTTCGGGTTTGACTTTCAGGGTAATCGGCACAACCAGGCCCCCGCCCATTTCCCAGGCCTTGCGGCCCAGGTATTTTGTTTTATCGAAATCTTTGGGCACATTGAACCGGGGCTGGCCGTTAAGCAGTTTCAGTTCCTGGATGCGGGAGACCTTGAAGGTGCGGACCTCTTTCCTCTTGTGACAGTATGCGATCAGGTACCACACCCCGGCATTATAGATCAGCAGATAGGGGTCGGCCTGGCGCTGGTCTTTGGCGTCCCGCTGGATGCTGTGATAGCTGAACCGGATGGAGACCCCTTCCTTGACCGCCTGCTGAAGACGCCCCAGTACTTTGGCTTCGGCGGCGGCCTCGGGCCGGGCGTTGGCGCTAAGCCCGATCTCGGATCGCCGTTCATTCCCCCCGGGCTTCTGGCAGCCTATCTTTTGGGCCAGGCTGGCCAAGGCCTTGGCCTGGTCTTTGGCGGCCGGGGACTGCGGCCCGGCGCAAACCAGGGAGATCACCGCCCATTCCTCTGAAGCAAGGTCCAGCCGGGGCAGGTAGTACTCTTGGTGGTCTATCAGGTACCCCAATTCCTGCGCCTCGTACTTGGCGGCCCGGGCGGGATTGTCCACTTCCTCCCCGCTCTCGATGGAATAGACCTTGAGCGGCACCCCCAGGCTCCGCAGCTCCCGTTTATCCCGTTCAAAGGTCCGGTCAAAACTGGGGCCGGAAAGCCTTTGATAGTGGGGCAGCAGTCGCCTGATCTCCGGCTTGGGAACCGGTCGGCGGTGCTTTAAAAGCAGGGACACCAGTTCCAGAAGTCTCTCTGTTTTTTGCTGGGCCATTATTTTCCGGGATGTTCAGTTTATGTTTTAAGTGAAACATAATGATAAACCTTTGACCGGTTAAAAGTCAATAAAAAACGGCCGGATCAATTTTATTTTGATCCGGCCGGGATTGATAGACTATAATGGGGCGCTGATGAACGCAGATTTTATAGATTATAACTGGTTATTTTTCAGTTTGATCCGTGTTTATCCGTGTCCAATTTTTACTTTTTCTGGAAGCATCTATGCCGCCCGCAGTTCTGTCAGCAGGTCGCTGAGGTCTATCTGCCCGGGATGCGATGGGCCGGCAGGTCCTCCGGCAAACTCGGAGTACAACTGATAGAACTTTTCCCTGCTGCCCGACAGAACCCCCTGGCAATGGCCGCAGACGCCCCACCAGCCGTTCCGGCCGCTTAAGGCGCCCCCTCCTGCCCCCAGAATGTAAACTTTCTCGCCGCAGGCCGGGCAGGTCTCGGTCCACTTGCCCTGGTTCCACAGGTCCAGCAAACGGCCCAGGGCAATAGCCTTGGCCTTTAAATGGGGCAGGCCGATGTAGGCGGTGTCCAGGCGGCATCCGGAAAGCCGGGGATCCTGGGTTATCTGCCGGCTGTTATCCACCAGCAGGCCGATGTTCCGGGCCAATAGCCGGGCTTCCTCCCAGGCGTTGTTCCGGGGAGAGGGCTTTAAGTCATTTGTGTTTGTTACTTCAGACATTTTACTCCTTCACAAATTAGCGGTAAAATATTACGGGTTTATTTTTCTTGTATTTTTTAACCACCCAAAGAGCGCAGGGGGTTAAATTACTGGTTTGATCCCGTTTCCGGGGTTTCTTTCTGGTCCTTCTTTTTGCCGGTCACCCTGGCGATCAGGCCGCCCAGCATCCGTGAGATCTCGCCCAGCAGCTTGAGCCGTTGTTCGGCCGCTTCCGGGGTCATGTAGCCCATCCGGGCTATTTTGTGGTACCAGTCCTGGGTGGCAAAGGCGAAGCCCTTGGCCGCGCTCAGTCGGTAGCCGAACTCCTTCTGGCCTCCCCGGCCGTAGCCCTCGGCGATGCTGGCGCCGATGGATCCGGCGCACTTGACCACCTGGCCGGCCATTAAAAATGAGGCCTTGCCCTGGGGGAACCTTTCGGTGTCCTGGGCGGCCAGTTCAAATAGTTCCACCGCTTTTTGCCAGACGATCAGGTCGGTAAAGCTGGCGGTTTTGTTAGTTGTTTGTTCCATGTTCACATTCTCCTTTTGTAAATACACATTACTTTTGGTTGTTTGTTTTTGCCCGCGCTCTTTGGGGCTGGTTTGTTTATTGTTTTAAGTTTACCTGTGAGGGGTGACAGTTTTTGACTGGGTTCTGATTTTTGGCCTGGACCGCGCAGGTTCCCACGGCCAGGATAAGGAACATCACGGTGGCGGTTCTTCTGAACATTTCAATTACCTCCCTTTTGATCGTAATTACTGGTGATCGTTGATTGAATGTATTTTAGTTTTAAGGGGTGACAAAAATCCCGGGGGCAACAAAAAACCCGGCCATGATCGGCCGGGTCAGGGTAGTGAACTGGGGCTTTACAAAGGATAGACAGGATTAACATGATTTCTTTTACCACGGAAACACGGAATTTATGAAATTAATATTTCCGGATTTCCAATGTTCCGTGGTTCGGTGGTAAGCCTGATAATGGTGTTTCTTGAAAACAAAAATGGCCCGCCATAAAGCAGACCACTTATAAGTTTTATCTGGCCCGCCAGACGAAGCCTGCAGGATATGCCTGCTTTATGGCGTAGTCTGGTGGAGCTGATCGGATTCGAACCGACTACTTCCTGCTTGCAAAGCAGGCGCTCTACCAATTGAGCTACAGCCCCATTTATTATTTTCGTGTTGTGCTTAACTGCCCTGCGTCCCGTCCCGAGCCTGTCGAGGGAAGCTACAGCCCCACTTTATATCATCCTGAGCCTGGCAATGAATTACACCAGCCGAAGGATGATTCCTTGTTATGCCGGACCTTCTTATATAATTATAACAGATTTTTTGCTTTTTGCAAGGCAAAAAGAAAACGGCCCCGAAAAGATCGGGGCCGTTTTTAGGCAAGTTGTCCGGAATTAGAAGTTGAAGGTCATGCCGATGGAGGTGATGGGCTCGGTGTGGGACACGCCCGCCATGCCGCCGTTGTCGATGCCGCTGAACATGTAGCCCAGGGAATACGGGGCATTGTTGTTGACCTTGGCATCGATGGCCAGCTTGCCGAACTTGAAGCCCAGGCCGAAGGCGTAGAAGTACGGGGCGCTGGTGTAGGTGCTCTCGTCCTTGGTGGCGTTGGTCTCATCCAGAGTGGTGGTGCTGATCAGGGTCTTGGCGGCGCCCGCCCGCAGGGTCAGCCACTTCAGCAGGTCGACTTCCAGCCCGGCGCAGAACCCGGGGAATGTGAAGTGGCTGGTCTCTTCCTTCATGATGCCGGTGCCGAACACCGCGTTGGTGTCCTCGATGGTCTCCTTGTCGGAACCCATGAACAGGCCGCCCACGATGGTGACGTTCTCGGCCGGCTTGTAGTTCGCGCCAAAGGCTCCGCCGAAGTTGGAGGTGGATACTTTTCCGCCGGAGGGAACATAAGTAACACCGGTGGCCGCCAGGCCGTCCTTGTACTCAATGCTGTTGGTACCGAAACCGATGATGGGGATGAGCTTCAGATTGTCGCTCATACCGTACTCGGCCCGCAGTTCCAGATCCAGGCCCATGCCGCCGTCTGATTCCACGGTGTAGGTGTAGTTCGCACCGGGGGCCGGCGGAATGGTGGGATCGCGCCAGGACTCGGCGGCTTCGCCCTTGAAGCTCTGCATCATAATGCCTATGGCCAGCTCGGCCGAGGTGTTCTCGTTGACTTCCATCATCACTTCGCCGTTGATAAACCAGATGTTGGAGGAACCCTCGTACTTGCCGGTATAGGCATTGTTGGTATCGGTAACGTCGTTGGTGCTGGAAGCCCCGGCCCAGGCGATGTGTAGGCCGGCGGTCAGGCTGTTGAGCTTCTTGGCATAGAACAGGTGGAACCGGTTGTCCGGAGTGGGAATACCCATGCCGAACGGTGAAGCGTTAACGTTGGCAATGGCATTGGTCAGGAAGTCGGAACCCTCGATAGCATGGTTGATGTCGAAGCCCACCACGCCGAAGGTCTGCTCGGCGTTGGAGAACAGCATGGCGGCCGAACCCTCGGACCAGCCATAGTCGCTGACGACCGGGAAGCTGCTGCCCATCTCGGCGCCGACCATCCGGGGATAGGATACCGCATTGGCCGGCAGGAAATAGATGTCGGTGTAGTCGCTGATGAACATCGAGGCCGGGCCGAAGGTAGCCTGCCTGGTCTCGGTGGCGGCCACCATGCCGGACATGATCGCCAGTAAAGCCAGAACCATTAGTGTTCTCTTCATGTGGTTGGAACCTCCTTAGTTATGTTGGGTTGTTATCTAGTTAATTATGGTAAAGATACCACAACATATTGTGGTTTGTCAATAAAAATTTAACATTTTTTTAATATTTTTTTAACAGCTTAAAACCATGTCAAAACCGCCAGTTAAAGCACAAAAGGGCGCCCTAAAGAGGCGCCCTTTTCAATTGAAACCCTTTTATTCCTGTTAGAACCTGAATCCCAGGGTCAGGCCGATGGTCTGGAACCCGAAATTCATGGTGCTGGTCAGGTCGTTTTTTACGAAGGTAGGGGTGATGGTCGTTACCCCGCCAACGGTGCGGGAAACGGAGGAATTGGTCTCATCCTTGCCCTCGCTGGACATCTCTATGCCCAGCTGGTATTCGGCCCCCAGGCTGATGGCCTCGGTGATGAACCACTCGGCCCCCAGCAGGACTCCGCCGCCGAAATTGGTGCTGCTGCGCTCGGTCTTGGTGGTATAGACCCCGGTGGCGGTGCCTCCGACCTCAATGTACCTCTCGCCGTATTCCCTGGTGTAAGAGCTCATGCCGAAGCCGGCGCCGAGGCCGGCATTGATGTTGACCGCGCCCTTGGTGGCCAGGGTCTTTTCCAGGGCCAGTTCCAGGCCGAAACTGCTGGTGGTTGTTTTGTCGTCATCATAAATGACCTGGTAATCGTCGGCCCACATCCAGGTGGTGTCGATGTTCTCATTCTTGTCGGTGGTGGAACCAAAATTGAAGGTGAGCACCGGGCGCAGGGCCAGCCCTTCGGACAGGTAGTACTTCATGCCCATTCCTCCGTTGAACAGCCCGGCATTGACGAAGGTGGCGTTGAACAGCAGGGCCTTGTCGCCCGGTTCGATGCCTTTGGATGCGTCGGCCGCGTAGGCCGAGACGGCCAGGGCCAGGACCGACAGGATCAGCAGGGTTTTCTTCATGTTGGTTGGTACCTCCTTTAAATTGTGGTTGCCCGGTTGGTTGGGTTGGTATCAGTTTGGTTGCTTGAATCCAGGAGAAAATGCTTATCCACTTAGCTCAGGAAACTGGTTGAATACAAGGTGCCAACCCCGGCATGTCGCGTTAAATACTATCAGTGAGCATCGCAGTTGAGGGCGGTTAAAAGCTTGTCTGCATGTTTGAGGGCTGGCCAAAGCCCGAGTTCAGACAAGCCCGCCGTCAGCGAGAAGCGCAGCGCGGGCCTGCTAAAGCTTTAGCATAAGCGTGGCCCGGATAGTATTTTGCGACGAGCTTTTTCTTTTGGTTATTTGCTGGCGCCTGCCCTGAGATGGCTATTTACCTTGCAAACGAAGGGGCGGTACAAAAAGAAAAGAACATACACATGTTAAATCCGTGTTTATGACAACCCCATTATTTTAATTTTCTTTTCCTGAGCAAGTTATATAGTCATACCGGAGAATCACCTAATAACCACCATCTTCCCCATTCCCGAGAATTCCCCGGCTTGTCCGCCGGAGCCTTGGCTTAGGCGGGCCTGAAGCTTGAACAGGTAAACCCCGTTGGCCACCCGCCGGCCGCCGCTGTCCTTGAGGTCCCAGGTCCTGGAGTGGTAACCGGCCGGCTGCCGGCCCTGAGCCAGGGTGGCCACCTTCTGCCCCGCGATGTTATAGATCTCCAGCCTGACGTCTGCTTCCGCTGGCAGCTGATAGCTGATGACCGTGGAGTGGCCGGCCGGGTTGGGCCGGGCCGGGCTGAAGGAGAAGACGGCCGGCAGGCCGGGCAGTATTTCCAGGGCGGTGGACAGGCTTCCTTCGGCCGTCACCTCCCCGGACCTGTCATACAGGCGGTAGCTCAAGCTGACCGGCGTCTCTCCCTTCGTTTCGGACAGGCTGAAGCGGAAAAGTTCATCCGTGGTTTGGCTGCCGCCCGGCCAAAGCGCGGCGCTGATCTCGGTCCGTCCCGGGGTTTGCCGGGTCAGGAACAGCTGCGGGTTGCCCTCCGAGTTCCAGAGTTCGGAGGCGGCGACCTTTCCGGTTCCCGCCGCCGGGCCGTATTCTATGGACACATCCAGGGCGCTGAACTCCGTGCCCGGCTTTACTTTCACCAGCATCTGGCCGGCGTCCCCGGGGGAAACTTCCATGGTCACCGGGCCGGAGTCACCGGACTTGGCCGGGGAGGACTTGGCGCTGCCGGATCGGTTCCAGGAATAGATCAGGCCCATCAGGTCCTCAAAATCCAGCTTGGTGGAACTTCCCGCGTATATCCGCTGGTGGGGCCAGGTCCCGAAGTACGGCCCGGCCTCAAAATACCTGCTGTAATTATGCCAGCCCCAGGCAAACAGGGCCAGGTCGGGACCGTTCAGCAGTCCGTCCGCGTTGTAGTCGCCGATGAACGAGGTGCGGAAGGTCATCTGGAAGCTGTCGGCGGCTCCGGCGGCGGTGCCGTCGTTGTTTCCGTCCAGGGTTGAGGACGGGGTATTCTGATAATCCCGCAGGGCTCCGCTTATGAACACCGTGATGGTGTCGTTGGCGGCAAAAGAGGTGTCGGGCGCAACCCTGAGGGTGTTGGTGGCCGACTCCCAGGTAAAGGTCTTCCTGGCTATGGGTGTGTGCCTGCCCCTGATCTTGATATAACTGGTGTCGATGCTGCCGGAGGAGATGATCCCGGTGTAGATCGGTTTGGAGAACTGGATCCAGACCGACTGGCTGGGGGCCCACAGCGCACCGGTGTCCGGGGTGATCAGAGCCACCTGCAGCAGGCCGGCTATGGTGACGGTGCGGTAGGTGCTGTAGGCCGACCAGTTGCCAGCCTGGTCGCGGCAGCGCACCCGCCAGTAGTGGGTGCCGTCGTTGAGTCCCCACAGCGGGCGGACCGCGGTGTCGGCCAGGGCGGAATCCATCTCCAGCGGCGAGAACGAGGTGTTGTTGGCCGCCTGCACCCGGTACTGGGTGGCCTGGGCCGAGGCATTCCAGATGAACGACGGCAGGTTGGTGTTAAGCAGGGCATTGTCCAAAGGCGCGACCGGAACCGGCACCGCCGGGGCCCTGGTGTCCACGGTGAATTTGCGGCGGGAGGACCAGTCCGACCAGTTGCCGGCGGCGTCCCCGGCCCTCGCCTTCCAATAATATGCGCTGTCGGGCAATGTGACCTGGATGGTGTAGGCCGTGGTGTCAATGATCTCA
This sequence comes from bacterium UBP2_UBA5202, assembly GCA_002412795.1. GTDB lineage: Bacteria > Edwardsbacteria > AC1 > AC1 > EtOH8 > UBA5202. Next base: position 12,311 of record DHVS01000042.1, read on the forward strand.
TCCACCGCGGCGCTGCCGAAGGCGCTGTCCGGGCTGACGGCCAGCCGGTATTGCACGGCACCAGCGACCGCGCCCCAGGTGAACTGCGGGGTGTTGTCGTTGATCAGGCTGTCGTTGCCGGGCAGGGCCAGGACCGGAACCGCCGGGGCCTGGGTGTCGATCCGCAGGGTGCGGGCCGGCGACCAAACAGAGGTGTCGGAGGCGGAATTCTCCCCCCGGACCCGCCAGTAATAAAGGGAATCGGTCAGGGACAGGGTGCCGGAGCTGTCGGCCGCCAGCAGGGTGTCCTTGGCCAGTGCCGTGAAGGCTTGATTGTAGGAGCACTGCAGGCGCGAGCCGGCCTGGGCCGCGGCCCGCTGCCACAGGAAGATGTTGGAGGCGTTGGGTCTGACCTCTCCGTTGTAGGGCGAGACCAGGATGGGGCTGGTGATGGTGTTGTCCACCAGAATGCTGCATTCGGCCGCGGCAGCAAAGGCTTCGGTGTTGCCGGCCGAATCCAGCGCCGCCACCTCAAAGTAGTACTTGCTGCCCTGGACGCCGGTGTGGATGTAGCTGTTGCCGGCATAATAGGTGTTCAGGTCGTTCCAGGCCCCGGAATTGACCTTGATCTTGATGTAATAATAGTCCTTGAGGCCCGAGCCGCCCTGGTCTGTTCCGTCGTTCCAGCTGACGGTGAAATTTGCGGTCCGGCTGAACTCGTTGGAACGGGCAATGGCCCCGGTGGGCGGAATGGTGTCGTAGCGCAGGTTGACCGTGGCATGGTTGCGGTAGTCCAGGTTGCCGGCGTTGTCCCTGGCCCAGACGTAGAATGGCGTGATCCCTATGTTCTGGACCGAGACCGGGATCGGCAAAGTGGTTGAGTGGTATCCCTGGCCGGTGGTGTCATAGTTGGAGGACGGCGCAGAGCCGTACTTGTAATAATAATACTGGAGGCCCGAGCTGTCGAAAGGCGCGGTAAAACTGACGTTGAAGCTGTTGTTCTTGGTCCAGAGCGAGGGGTTGGCCCCGTTGGCGGTGATGGCGGCGGGCGCCCCCGGCGCCTGGGTGTCCAGCCGGAAATAAGTGCTGTCGGACCAGGGGGCCCAGTTGCCGGCCAGGTCCCTGGCCCTTACGTGCCACCAATGTCTTCCGTCGCCCAAAGCGGTCAGCAGGGTGCAGCCCCCGGCGGAGACCAGGGTGTCTTTCTCCAAAACTGCAAAGGAAGAATCCCGGCAGACCTGCAGCTGGTAGCGGTAGGCATCCGAGATGTCGGAGTAATCAAAAGCCGGTTTGGGAGTGTTGATCAGCTGCCCCGGATTGGGCAGTACGTGGGAGGTTTTGGCCGGCGGCTGGGTATCCAGGGTAAAGCGCCGGGCGGAGCTGTAATCGCCCCAGCTTCCGGCCCCGGCCCTCACCCGCCAGTAGTGGCTGGCGTCGCCCAAAAAAGTGTCGATCTGGCAGGATGATGCCGCCAGCGCCGTGTCGTACTCGTTGGCGGCGAAGGAATCAGCCATGGCCACGGCGTAGATCCGCGAACCGCCCGCCATGTGGTTCACCGCCCGGGGATGGTAGGGATCGCTGATGTTAAGCAGGAAGGACCCGCTGTACTCGCCGCCGGTGACCAAATAGTCGCCGCTGACGGCCACCAGGCTGAAATCGTAACCGGTGGTATCGTAAAGGGCCGCCTGGAAAGGCCCGGCCGGGTTGCTGATATTGACCACCCGCACCCCTTCGTACCCGGCTCCGATATAGGCAAAATTCCCCTTGACCGCAAGCTGCTGGTAGCTGCCGGGGCCGGTATTCATGAAACCCACCTGGACCGGAGAGGCGGGATTGGAAACATCCACCACGGTCAGGGAACTGCCGTTGGTAAGATAGCAGTAATTCCCCGACAGCACCATGTCGTCGCCGCTGACCGCCAGCGAGCCGATCAGGGCGGGATTCAGCGGATCGGTGATGTTCACCGATTTCAGGGCCGCATCCCCGATCAGATAGATAACATTGCCGCTGATGGCCAGGTCCCTCACCCGGTTGGTGGTGTCGAACCTGGCAGCCACTGCCGGGCTGGCCGGGTTGGAGATGTCGTAGACCCACAGACCATAGTTCTGGTCTCCGACATACATGTAGGTGCCCCTGACCACTGCGCACAGGTTGTTGACCGAGATGTTGGAACGCAGCACCGGATTGCGGGGATCCGCCACGTTGTAAAGTTTGACCGAGCTGTAACAGGCGATCGGCATCAGGGTGTCCTGCAGGGTCATCTTGTTGCACCAGATCCCCGAGCCGCTGTAGGGGCTTATCTGGTAAACGTTGGCCGTGTCGGATATATTGTAGATCTCCAGGCCGCTGGAGGCATTGGCCACGTAGGCCCAGCGGTGCCCCTTGCCCACCTGAAGTTCATACTGGGTGGCCCCGGCCATGTCGGACCAGTCGAAATTGGGGAAGCTGTCGTTGGTGGTGGTGTCGGCCGGGGGGAAAGTGAGCGCGGGAATGCCCACCGTGCTGGTGGCCACGCTGAAACTGCGGACCTCGGACCAATCGCTGGAATCAGTCGCGTCGTATGCCTTCACCCGCCAGTAGTACCAGTCGTTGGGCAGGGCGGTTGAAGTTTGGAAAGTGTCGCTGCTGGTTTGGTTGTAGGTCAAGGAAGAGAAATTAGAGAACGGAGATATTTGCAGCCGGTATGACGTGGCTGAGTCGACAGGGTGCCATGTAAAATTGACCGTACTTGTTGTAAAAGATGAATATTGTAGAGGTGTAAGAAGATATGGTTCTCTTAATCCAATCCTCAGTTTTACCATAAGCGCACTATACAATGAAGATGGAACTGTTAACCTCGTATTACCTGTTATATAAAAAATATTTGAATTATCCTCTTTTGCATCAAGAAAATGAACAACATCTGATTGAGGATATAAAAATTTATAGTTCAATACTTTGTTAAAGTATTGATCAATTTTTGTAATAACACCATCCGAATTTGTCAAACAAATACCAAACAAATACAAACTACTACCTGCTTTTATTGCATTATAATAATACGCGTTTGTATCACTAAACGTATGAGTGCTTATGGTGTCTCCATTGTTTGCGTTATAAATAACAATGTTTCTATTGTCACTGAACGGATAACCAACAGTAATCAACGTCGAATCACTCCATTTACAGGCAATTGCCGTTATCCCTGTAACGTTTGTTGTATGTTGGGCCCAAATTGTGTCTCCGGAAACAAGGTTGATTTTATACAAGTTGTCAGTATATGCCACATACAAACCACTACTGTCAATATCAGAAACGAAATGGTCATAACGCCCAAAAGTATCGTATTCCTTTATCCATATTGTATCACCAGTTAATTTATTTAATTTAGCAATAAATATATAATCTGTAGTTGCTTTCTCGCTTTCGCCTACTAAAAATAAATTGCCGCTATTGTCTAAGTAACATTGGTTAACAAAATAATTCACACTTGCTTCACGCCAAATACGTTTATTCCAAATCGTGTCACCATTTATATTATACTTGCTTATTAATATCCCGCTGTTTGTTGCATTGTTAACTCTACCAACAGCAAATAAGGAATTCGTATCTAGAATAACGTCTGTGTATCTTTCTTCTTTATTGTACTCACTATTATAATATCTTGACCAAATTGTGTCGCCTGAATTTTTGTCATATTTTAACAAAACTGCATCATAATTATTTTTAAATGCGTCACCACAAACATAAAGATACGTGTTGTCATCTGTGCAACCATAGCCATTTGAAGCACTGTCAGTGGAAGGGTTATAAATACTTGTCCACAATGTATCTGTGCTTGCCTGTGTTGTCGACCAAACGGCCAGCGCCAGCGTCATCAATAATATCTTCTTCATTTCCCGCCCTCCTTGCCGCTGGTAAAGGTATATGAGACCGAACCGTAATTATTGGTCACGGTGATGTTGTTGTTCAGGGTGTCCCTGACCGTCATCGAGCTGATGTAAAAGTACCCGGACCCGGCAGACAACCCCGCCAGCCTGATCTTGAATATCCGGCCGGTGCCGCTGACCCCGGCCGGCGTGCCCCCGGCCACCCCCACGTCCAGATGGAGGAAGTAGTTGCTGTATGCCTGGCTGATGAACGGCCCCACCGGGGTCCCGCCGTTGAGCTTCCAGCCGTAGCCGGTGTCGGCGCTGACCCGGGCGGTGTCCAGGAGCCAGTAGCTGTTGGTGTAGAAGTTAACGCTGACCCCGGCCACCGGCGTGGCCATGTCCTCCAGCTCACACCAGAACTCGGCGGTGTCCCCCACCGGCACCGACACCGACGGGGGATACAGCAGCAGGGTGTTGTTGATCTGGTTGACGGTGAAGCTCCGGGCCGCTGTCACGGTGTCCCCCTGGTAGCCCCCGGCGTCGGCGGCCCGCACCCGGAAGGTGTGGAGCCCCTCGGACAGGTTGATGTAGGACTTGACGGTGTCGGCGCTCCAGCCGCTCCAGTCCAGGGGGTTGTCCAGGCTGTAGGAATAGAGCGCGGCCGAGCCGGTGCCGCTCCAGGTAAAGCTTACGTCGTTGTTGGTGACGGTGGATCCTTCGGCCGGGCCGCCCGTCATCACCACCCCCGGGGACTGGTAATCGGGATTCTCCGGATCGGCCGGATTGGTGTGGGCCGGGGCGGTGGGCTTGGCGCCGCAGCCGGCTATGGCCAAAAGCAACAGAACCGTTCCCAGTATCATGCCCTTCCCTGCCGCTCCCCTTCCCACGCTGGGAAGGGGTTTGGGGGTTAGGTCAAAAAAGTTCTTTTTCATACCCGCCTCACCAGCTGTAGGTTAATGATAACGAGGTCTTAAGCCCTCCGGTCTTGTCAGGGACAGGAACGGCCTGCACTTTGGGTTTGCCCGGGAAGAAGGCCGGGGCATCGATGAACTGGAAGACCCACAGCCCGACGGTGGCGTAGATGGCGGTCTTCAGCCTTTTGTCCCGGGTCATCAGTTCGTCGTACTGGCTCTGCCATTCCTCGTAGGCGGCCTGAGCCGCCACCGCATCGGCCGCCTGGTCGTAGAGATCCTTGGCCTCCTCGGTGTCGCTGCGGCTGGACTCGTAATCCCCGATGCTGACCCCGGTCCAGCCCATGCACCCCAGCCAGCCCACCAGGTACAGGGCCCCCATCGCCTTGCGGTCCGAATAACGCTGGCCGCTGCCGGGCAAAAACAGGGAGGTGATGGCCGCCTGGGTCCGGGATTTGCGCTTCAGGTCCAGCTTCAGCGAATAGCCCTGGTCCCGGTCTATGGCCACCAGCCCCGAGACGGTGTGGTAGCCTTTGGCCTTGAATTTGAAGTTGTAGGTGCCGAAGGGCAGGCTGGCCTGGCAGGGCAGCTGCCCCACTTTGACGGTGTCGCCCAGCCAGACCTCGGCCCCGGCCGGGGTCCCGTCCAGGGCCACCTGGTACTGCTGGACCGAAAGCCTGACCTTCATGTCGTAGTCCTTGACCTCCTTCAGCGAGACCGTGCCCTCGTAGTCCTGGTAGCCCGGCTTCTTCAGCACCAGCCGGTGGGTGCCCAGGGCCTCGTTCTCTATCTTGAGGTCGGTCTTCCCGATCTTGCGGGCATCCCAGTAAACGTCGGCGTCGGCCGGGATGGAGGAGACGAACAGGCTGGCCGAGGGCACCATCTTCCAGACCACCTTCTTCATCCCCCACTGCTGCACGTCCTCGATGGTGCCGGTGAAATCCTGGGAGACCTCGGTCTCGATCACGCCCCTCTCCACGTCTATCACCCGGGCCTGGACGGTGTAGGTGTTGCCGATCTTGGAGATGGTGCCGCCCATCATCTTGGTGACGGCCATCAGCTGCCCCACTTTCACCAGGCAGGAGGCGTCGCTGCAGGCCCCGGTCAGCTGGAGCTTCTGCTCGCGCAGGATCTTGTCCATCTGCTCCCGCTCCAGCACGTTGAAGTGGTTGGTGGCCACCAGCTCGGCCCTTAAGCGGTCGGACAGGATCACCGCCTCGGCCTGGCTGATGTTGCGGGGCTCGAACTGCAGCACGGCCACCGCGGTCTTCTCCTGGGCAACAACCGTCGAGACCAGTAGCAGAGAGGTCGCCAGGAAGTAGAGATGTCGTTTTATGGTCATTTTCATACCCTCTTGGCTTTTTTGCCCTTTATTTTCTTTTTAAGCACCAGCTGGTCCAGGATCTTTTTGGCGTCGGCCAGACCTGTTTTTTCGTCGAAGCCGACACCGGCATAACGCAGGATCCCGTTGTTGTCTATGATGAACAGCGAGGGGAAGCTTTTGACCCCGTACTTTTCGCCGATGGCGTTGAACTGGTCCAGCAGCACCGGATAGAAATAAGCGGGGTTGAAATTGGCCAGCACCGTGTCCTTCTTCTCGCCCACGTCTATCAGCACCAGCAGCACCGAATCCTTGGGATATTTTTTGATCAGGGCGTCCAGCAGCGGCAGCTCCTTCTTGCAGGGCCCGCACCAGGTGGTGAAGAAATCCAGCACCACGGTCTTTTTGCCCTGGGGGGCCAGGTGCTCGGACAGGAAGAATTTGGAGCCGTCCAAAGCCGGCAGGAAAAAGGTCGGGGCCGGCCGGCCCACCGCCAATGTGTCCTGGGCCATCAGCGCCGCCGGCAAAAGCAGCAGCAGGGCCGCAAGTTTCATGTTCTTCATATCCGTCTCCTTAACTAAGGGACACTGTTTACCGTTCAGTGTTCAGTATTTACTGTTCATTGTTAATTGATCTTATTTATCCGTCAGGGCCGCCACCCCGGGCAGCACCTTGCCCTCCAGGAACTCCAGGCTGGCCCCGCCCCCGGTGGAGATGTGGCTGATCTTTTGGGCCACCCCGGAGAGGTGCACGGCCGAGGCCGAATCCCCCCCGCCCACGATGGACTTGGCCCCGGTGGCCGCCACCGCCCTGGCGATCTCGAAGGTCCCCCTGGCGTATTCCGGTGTTTCAAAGATGCCCATCGGGCCGTTCCAGACCACGGTCTTGGCCCCGGCCACCACCCGGGAATATTCGGCGATGGTCTGGGGGCCGATGTCCACCCCGGCCAGGCCTTTGGGAATCTCAGTGACTTCTTGGGGATTGACGAAGCTGAAGGTCGGCTTGCCTTTCTTGTCCGGCTGGCCCTCCTTCTTCTCGGCTGCAATGTGGTCCGAGGGCAGAAGGAAATTTATTTCCTGGGATTTTTTCAGGATGTCTTTGGCCATCTCCACTTTGTCTTTTTCCACCAGGGAGGAGCCGACCTCCTTGCCCTGGGCCAGCAGGAAGGTGTAGGCCATGGCCCCGCCGATCAGGATGGCGTCGGCCTTGGGGATCAGGTTCTCTATCACCGCGATCTTGTCCGAGACCTTGGCCCCGCCCAAAATGGCCACGAAGGGGTGATCCGGCTTATCCAGGGCGGCCGAGAGATAGTCTATCTCCTTTTCCATCAGGAACCCGGCCGCATTCTGCTTGAAGTGTTTGGTGACGCCCTCGGTGGAGGCATGGGCCCGGTGGGCGGTGCCAAAGGCGTCGTTGACGTAAAGGTCGCCCAGTTCCGACAGCTGTTTGGCAAAACCGGGATCGTTCTTTTCCTCTTCGGCATGGAAACGCAGGTTCTCCAGCAGCAGCACCTGACCCTCCTGCAGTTCCTGGGAAAGCTTCAAAGCCTCGGGACCGATGCAGTCGGCGGCGAACTTGACAGGTTTCTTCAGCAGTTCCGAAAGTTTATCGGCTACGGGCTTTAGAGTGAACTGCATATTGACCTGGCCCTCGGGCCGGCCCAGGTGGGACATCAGGATGACTTTTGCCCCATGTTCTATCAGGTAGTTGATGGTGGGCAGGGCTCCCAATATGCGGGAGTCGTCCTTGATGGCCAAGGTCTTCTTGTCCTGGGGCACGTTGAAGTCCACCCGGACCAGGACCTTTTTGCCCTTTAATTCGAGATCGCGGATATTAAGTTTTTTCATTTTTATCTCCTTAATATTTATTTGCCGTTGCCGACCCGGTGGTTTCGATACATTCCTCAAAAGGTCGGAACACTCAAACACCGGATTGCGCCATAGGTGTCTGAGTGACCGCCACAGGCGGTTTTATCGAAGACACCTTCTGTAATGCTGCGTCAGGGATCAAAGGAACGGATTCTCCTCCCGCTCCGCCCCGATGGTGGTCCGGGGCCCGTGGCCCGGCCGGACCGAGGTGTCATCGGGCAAGACCAATAGCTTCTGTTTGATGGACCTGATTATCTGGTCCTCGCTGCCGCCCGGCAGGTCGGTTCGCCCCACCGATCCGGCGAACAGGGTGTCCCCGGAGAAAAGCGTCCCGTCCACCAGGAGCCCGATGCAGCCGGGGGTATGGCCCGGGGTGTGCAGCACCCTGATCTCCAGTTTTCCCAGCATGATCACGTCGCCGTCTATCAGCATCCGGTCCTGGGGCGGGGAGACTATGTCCATTCCGAACATCTCCGAGCCGTTGAGCCGGGCCGAGGTCAGCATGTCCGCATCGTCGGCATGTATGCACAGCCTGGCCCCGGTCTCCTTAAGCAAAGCCCGGTTGCCGGCGATATGGTCGATGTGCCCGTGGGTGTTGATGATATATTTTACCGAGAGGCCGTGCTGTTTGATGATGTCCAGAATGGTCTGTGCCTCCCCGGGGCTGAAGGCTCCGGGGTCAATTATAGCCGCCTCCTTGGTTTCGGGACAGGCCGCAATGTAGCAGTTGGTCTCCACCAGTCCCTTGGCCACCACGGTTTGGTAAATATTGGGTTTCATAGTTTGACCCCGGCTGTTATCTGCATTATGATTAAAAACATCAAGAGCATCTGACCTGAAAAGGTTTTTGAATAAACTTGATAATATGGTTTTTTGGCTGTTCCCTGATTCTATGAAAAGGTCTTCGTTTCACTCTATCTCTTCCAGCAGTTTCTTCAGCAGGCCGGCATCGTGCTTGATCCGCTCCGCCGCCCGCTCGCCGATCTTCTCCCGCAGGGCCATGATCTGGGGCGGGTATTTTTTGAGGTTGAGGTTGGACCGGCCCACCATCTCCTCGTCAAAGATCAGCCGGCTGACGGTCTCGTAGATGGCCTGGACCTCGGACCGCTTCTTGTCCCGGAGCTTTTTCAGCTCCCGCTGGGCGATCTCCTTCTGGAACTTGTCCCGGGCCAGCGATTCCTTCTTGCGCCACTCCATCTCGTCCGACACGTATTTGGAGGTTAGGGGGGTCACGATCAGCCTTTTGACCGCCTGCATCTCCTCGTCCACCGCAGCCTGCTGCTCCAGGATGGATTCCTCGGCCCCGTATACTGATTCGTTCTGTTCCTGTTCGAAGTCCCGGTGGTGGGCGATGTGCATCTGGGCCTCCTGCAGGTCGCCGATCACCTGGTCGATGGACTGGATCTCCAGCAGCTGGCCGGATTTTAGCTCGTGCAGCCAGAACTGGACGGTCTGAATGGAGGAGTTCCTGACCGCCTCCAGGTAGATCTGAACGTGGAGCGGATTCTTGCTTAAGATTCCCAGCACTTCCTCGTCGCCGGGGATCTCGCCCTGGGCCTTTCCCTTGTAGACGCTGGAGGTGATCTCGAAGCCCTGCCCCAGGCAGACATAATCCTTGGTGTCGTTGAAGAACAGGCGGCCGATGAAGTACTTCACCTCGTCGCCCGGCTGGAAACGCACCAGCACGTGGCTGCCTTCGCTCAGGCCCTGCTCCCCCTCCTTTAGCTTGAGGATCCCGGCCAGGTCGAACAGCCTGGGGTTGCCCTGCTGGTCGGAAAGCTTGGGCAGGCGCCGGGAGTATTCCTGCTGCTGGTCCAGCGGCAGGTCCTCCAGGTCGGCGGCCGGGCGCACCAGCATGGCCCGCTTGTTGACGTCCCCGTATTCCTGCTTCAGGTTCTCCATTTCCTCGGAATGCTGGGAGATGGAGATGGTGTCGGAAAGCTGCCGGGCCAGCTGTTCCAAAGTGCGTTCCAGGTCGGCCTTCTCGGCCTCTATCGACTTGACCGCCTCCTCCACCATCTCCATGGCCTCGCTGCGGGCCCGGGTCACCAGTTGTTCCTTCTCGTTGTCGGAAAGGGTGTGCAGACGGAACTGGTTGGCCATGGTGGCGAACTGGATCGATTTTCCCTTTTCGTTCTCGTACAGGGTCTTCAGCCGGGAGATGGCCGCCATATGCTCCCGCCGCTCCACCTCCAGCTGCTTCAGCCGGTCGGCGTAGACCTGGTTGGCCACGGTGATGGCCCGCTGTTTGTCCCCGGAAAAGGCGTTGGGGGCGTAGTAGACCAGGATGTCGGTCTTGTACTGGCCCGTCACCTCTATCTTGGCGCCGAAGGCCTCCTTCAGCACCTCGGAGATGTCCACCATCAGGGCTTCCTTGGCGCTCATGATCATCTGGGGGCTGCCCCCGAACATCCGGAACACGGTCTTCTGTTTGTCCCGGATATCCTCGATGGTCATGATGGTGGATGGCTCCATCACCCGGCCGTCGGGCATGATCACCATGATCTGCTTGCCGGAAGGCTCGATCACCTTGCCGTCGGGCATCAGCACCATGATCTTTTTTGGGGGGGTATTTTTGTTTTCGGGAGGCATTTTTGACAGATGTTATGTTATACGTTAGCCGCTAAGGCACAAAGACACCAAGCCTTAATAATAGGTTATTCAACAGAATATCAATTTACCATAAATAGGTTTTTAGGTCAATATGTAAATAAAAATAAAGGGGAACACTGTTTTAAGCGTTCCCCTTTATGAAACAACTACCGTTTTATTTTATGACCACCATCTTCTTGGTCTCCATAAAGTCTCCGGTCTGCAGCCGGTAAATGTAAACCCCGGATGAGACTTTTTGCCCCTTTTCATCGGTGCTATTCCATGAAACATCATGAGCGCCCGCTTCTTGCAATTTGTCTGCCAATATCTTTATCTTTTCTCCAAGTATGTTGTAAACCGATAATTCCACCCTGGCCCTTTCCGGTAACTGGTAACCGATGGTTGTGAACTGTCTGACAGGGTTGGGGTAGTTCTGGCACATTTTAAATTCTGCCTTCTGTATTCTGCCTTCGGGTTCCCCTTCTGCTCCTGTAAAAAGAGTGTCACCCACCCTTTGGGCGTAGATATCTAACCATGTATTAAGCCCGCCCCGCGCGTCTTGCCAAACAATTATCGCACCGCCAATCGTTCCATCGCTTACAACTACCGGTCTTTCCTGAAAGCTATCCTGGGTGCATACCGCCATCCCATTAGCCCCCCATAAACAATTGCCTGTGCTGTCAACCCGCTGGCAATATATATCCCATTCGTTCCGATTGCCCGCAACCGTATCCTGCCAGACAACAATGGCCCCGCCGGCAAGGTCGGAGCAGATTTGTGTGACCCACTGAGGGCCAGGGCCAATGCATAAAGGGATGCCATTCATAGCCCATCTGATATTTCCATTGACATCTACTCGCTGGGCAAATAAGTCCGCATCACCATTCCTATGATCAATCCATACAGCAATGCAACCATCCTTCAGGTCACTAGTAAGCCAGGCCCCGGTCTGCTTACTGCTTTCCTCGCATATAGGCACACCATTAACAGCCCATTTAACTACGCCGACAGTATCTACTCTCTGCACATATATGTCTTTGTTTCCGTTACGATTGTCACTCCACGAAATTATTGCGCAATTGTCTTCGGATTTCATTATCTCCCCACACACCTGCTCGCTGTCAGCGTTGCATATCGGGATACCGCCATCCGACCATCTTATTATTCCATTTGCATCCACCCGCTGGGCATAGACGTCGCGCCCTCCGCTAACAGTGGAATCCTTCCAGCAGATGATAGCGCCGCCGGCGCCGTCGCCCACTATCCCAGGTTCCTCTTGCATACTCGGCTTCACCGCCACAGGCACGCCGTTCAGCGTCCAGAGGCAAATGCCCAGGCTATCCACACGTTGGGCGTAGATGTTAGGCGCCCAAGGATCGCTGCTCCGCACGTCGCGCCAGGCGATGATCGCGCCCTTGGCGTCATCGCCGGCTATCGCAAGATTACCGCCGAACATGTCATGAACCGCATCCAAACTGCAGACCGGAACGCCGTTGGTCCGCCACAGGCAGTTGCCCATACTGTCCACCCGCTGGGCATAGGCATAGCCCCAATTCAACCCCATGAGAACCGGCGCATCCCACCAGGCAATTATTGCCCCGCCGTCGCCATCGGGCACAATCTCGGGCTTCGCCTGGCATCTTGACGCACCTACTGCAACCGGCACTCCGTTCGCCGCCCATAAGCAATTGCCGAGCGAATCCATCCTTTGGACGTACACATCGCCGGCGATGTCGTCCCGCTGGTCCTCCCAGACAATGATCGCTCCGTTCCTGCCGTCGGTGACGATTTTAGGATATATTTGAGTAGTGCTTCCCGGCGGGCTGGTGACCACCGCCCCGTTCGTCTGCCACTTGCTTACGCCGAGGGCAAAGCAGGCGTTCGCTGCGGCGATTATCGTTCCCAGCAGAAAGAGAACTTTTGTGATTTTCATTTTTTTACTTTGCCCTTTAACTTAACGAAGAAGGATCATCTTCTTCATGGTTAATGGTTTATCGTTTATTTTAAGCCGATATATAGATATTTTTATTTTCATAATTTTAACCTCACTAAAGAAAAGCGCAAAAAGCCCCTGCCCGTAATTTTTCAACTGCGGTCAAAGGCTTTTATTAGGCCCAATAAGCAAGCAAACCCAAAATATATTTTCTTGCTTTGCATGGCAAGCTAAGTATAGCAAAAAAACCCTGAAAGTCAAGAATAAAAATTTACTAAACGAATATTATACGGCGTAAGAAGTTTATGTTTCTTTATGCCGGGTTTTTTCTACCCCAGGCCCTGGCAGCCCCTAAATGTGGTTTGGATGGATAGGGTTACTGAACTTAATTTCTATGCCATTATCCAGCCTTTCAGTCCCTGTAAGCATCATTTTATTAGCTGAGGCTGGCATTTAGTTAGCCGTAAAGACCGTTTCCACGCCTGCGGCGGACTTCGCAGCCCGAGCAACCATCATTTCAGCAAGAACAAGCAGCATTTCGCTTGCGTTGGTTGGCTTTTCACCACCTGTGAGCACCATTTCGGCCCCCGGGAAGAGCATTTCACCACCTGTGAGCACCATTTCAGTACCTGTGAGTACCATTTCAGCACCTGTGAGCACCATTTCGGCACCTGTGAGCACCATTTCGGCACCTGTGAGCACCATTTCGGCACCTGTGAGCAGCTTTTCAGCACCTGTGAGCGGCATTTCGGCACCTGTGAGCACCATTTCAGTACCTGTGAGCGACATTTCGGCACCTGTGAGCAGCATTTCGGTGAACGCAAGATTGTAAATGCCTGTTTTGCAACATCTTCCAACACAATATGGTTTTCTTCGTCAACGAGTTATGCACAAATGCAGTTTCCCCGGGTTCAAACAATAACCCCCGGTCTTTTTTAAGACCGGGGGTTTGTTCGTTGTCTATAAAGTCAGTTTGCTTCACTTCGGCAGCCATTCAAGGTGCTGGGGCTTCGACCTTGCTCAGCCTATCAACTCAGTGCAGGCTTTTGTCCGGCATGAAGACATCTCGCAAAGACGTTTCCGGGGTTTTGTTCCCTGGATATTGTAGGGTATTGGTTCCGGGTGTATTAACCCCTTTGTGTGTTTTGTGCCCATTCGACACAGCTCAGGGCAGGCTTTTCTGTGGTTAATTTAACCCAGGTGGCAAAGGTTACTTCTTCTCCTCTTTCTCCTTCTGGGCCTCGGCTATGATCTTCTGGGTGGTCTCATACGGCACGTCCTCGTAGTGCGAGAACTCCATCTCGAAACTGCCCCGGCCCTGGGTCATGGAGCGCAGCGCGGTGGAATACTTGTACATCTCGCCCTGGGGCACGGTGGCCTTGACCACCTGCATCCCCTTGGCCGATTCCATCCCCTGGATCCGTCCCCGCCGGGAGTTGAGGTCGCCCATCACCTGGCCGGCGAATTCCTCGGGGGCGGTCACCTCTATTTTCATCACAGGCTCCAGCAGCACCGGGCTGGCGTCCAGCACCCCCTGCTTCAGGGCGTGGACCGCCGCGATCTCGAAGCTGGTGCCGGCCGAGTCCACCGGGTGGTAGGAGCCGAAGTGCAGGGTGGCCTTGACATCCACGATGTGATAGCCGGCCACCGCCCCCTCGTTCATGGCCGCCCTGACCCCCTTTTCCACCGAGGGGATGAAGTTGTTGGGAACCACCCCGCCCACGATGGCGTCCTCGAACTCGAAACCGGTGCCCCGGGGCAGCGGCTCCAGCCGCAGCACCACGTGGCCGTACTGGCCGTGTCCGCCAGTCTGTTTCTTGTGCTTGTATTCGGAACGCTCCACCTTCTTGGTGATGGTCTCGCGGTATGGTATCCGGGGTTTCAGCAGGTTGACCTCCACGTTGTACTTCCGCTTCAGGCGGCCGACCATCAGGTCCAGGTGCAGCTCGCCCAGCCCGTTGATCAGGGTCTGCCGGATCTCGGGCACGAAGCCGTAGGTAAAGGTGGGATCCTCGTCCCGGATCTTGGAGAGGCCGGTGGTCAGCTTGCCTTCGTCGTCCTTGGATTTGGGCTCCACCGCGATGGAGATGGAGGCCTTGGGCTGGATGATGGCCGGCAGGATCACCGGATGGGCCTTCTGGCCGATGGTGTCCCCGGTGCCGGAGTCCTTGAGCTTGACCGCGATCCCGATGTCGCCGGTAACGATCTTGGCGGCGTCGGCCCGCTCCTTGCCCAGGGGATAGAACAGCTGGCCGAATTTCTCGGCCTTGCTCCGGGAGCAGTTGTAATGCTCGGTGCCGGTATCAATCGACCCGGAATAGACCCGGAAGAAGTTCAGGTTGCCGGCGTGGGACTCGATCGATGTTTTGAACATGAAGGCCAGGGGCTGACCGGCCGGGTCGCATTTGATCTCCACCTGCTCGTCGGTGCCGGCCTTGACCGCGCTGACCGTTTGGATGTTGGCGGCCGGGGGGAAGGAGGCGTTGACGATGGAGGCAAAGGCCTTGATGCCGATCTCGAAATATCCGTCGCCGGCGAACACCGGCACTATCTTCTGACCGGCGATGCCGGTCTTCAAACCATTGGCGATCTCGGCCTCGGTCAGGGCCTCGCCGCTTAGGTATTTTTCCATCAGGGCGTCGTCGGTCTCGGCGGCGGATTCCACCAGCCGCTCCCGGAATTTCTGGGCCTGGCCGGCCAGCTCGGCCGGGATCTCGCTCTCGGTGGATTTGCCGTTCTCCTCGGCGTAAGCCTTCATCCGGGTCAGATCTATCACCCCTTTAAGTCCGGCCTGCTCGCCCCAGGGCAGGGTCATGGCGGTCAGGTGGTTGCCGAACATGTCCTGGGCCTGCTCCAGCGTCCGGTAAAAGTCGGAATGCTCTTTTTTGATCCGGGTGATGAACAGGGCCCGGGGCAGGTTCATCTCGTCGGCGTATTTCCAGGTCTTGTCGGTGCCCACCTCTATGCCGGAGACCGCCTGGGCCACTATCACGGCGCAGTCGGCCACCCTCAAGCCGGCCTTGACCTCGCCGGCGAAATCGGCGTAGCCCGGGGTGTCGATGATGTTGATCTTGTGGTCCCCGTATTCGCAGGCCGCCAGGGCCGAGGAAATGGAGATCTTGCGGGTCACCTCGTCGGGATCGAAGTCGAACATGGTATTGCCGTCGTCCACCCGGCCCAGCCGCTCGGCGGGCCGGACCAGATGAATCAAAGCCTCGGCCAGGGTTGTCTTTCCGCAGCCGCCGTGACCGGCCAGCACTAAGTTGTGGATCTTTTCGGCAGTATAGGTTTTCAAAAAAAGTTCCTCCCCTCAGTATAATATGTGAAAATTTTATTTGTCTAAAGAAAATTTATTATAACAGGCTTAAACCCTAAAAGTCAATATCAAACACGCTTGGGTGGGAACTAAATAAATTAGAAACTTGGAAATTGGGTTTGTTTACCGATCGTCTTCCCTGTTGGTTCCTTCCTATTTTCCAATTTTTCCAAATCCCAATTTTTCCCGATTTATTTCCCCTGTTCCTGTTGCTGCCCCTGGTCTTTCAGCGCCGAATGGCGGTTGAATATCCGCATGGAGTCGTTGAAGATGGTCCAGGCAAAAAGCATGATGATCAACCCGAACCCGATCTGCTGGAGAACCATCTGAACCTTGTTGGACAACGGTTTTTTGCGCAGCCCCTCCAGCAGGCAGAAGAAGATCACCCCCCCGTCCATGATGGGCAGCGGCAGAAGGTTTATCACCATCAGGCTGATGGACAGCACCGCCATCAGGAACAGCAGGTCGGAGAAACCCTTTTGGGCGGTCTGGCCGGCCATCTGGCCGATCATCATTATCCCTCCCAGCTGCTTGGCGTTCTTTGGCTTGGTGGCAATATTGGCCAGCAGGCTGTAGGTCCGCCCCACTATGCTGGCAGTGTTCAAAAAGGCGGCGGTCAGTGATTCTACCGGGCCCAGCCTGATCTTATAGCTGCCGAACTGGACTGGCGTCACCCCGATCACCCCCACCTTGCCGTAGCCGGGCAGGTCCTGTTCCATCGGAACGACCTTCAGATCCAGGGTGTCGCCCTGGCGCAGTACTTTTAAGCCGACCTCCTTGTCGGCGTTCTTGTATATGGTGAGCCGCATCTCGTCCCAGCTGTTGACCGGCTGGCCGTTGACCGACAGCACCAGGTCGCCCTTGGTAAGCCCGGCCTGATAGGCCGGCATGCCCAAAGTGACCTCGCCCAGCTGAGGCTGGATGCTGGGTTCCAGACCGGCATGCCAGGGATTTTCACCGGTGGAAGAAGCCTTAAGTTCGCTGACCGCGCCCTCCCGGGCTATGCCCACGGTCAGGGCATCGGCGGTCCTGGCCCTGGCCAGGCTGTCGGTAACGAGCTGTATCTGGTGCCAGGAGCTTATCGCCCGGCCCTGAATGGAGGCAATGATATCTCCCGGCCGGATACCCATCTGCTGGGCCGCCGTGCCGTCCTGGACCTTGGATACCACCGGTGCAAAGTCCGGCACCCGGATCCCAATGAAGCCGATCAGGATGAACAAAAGAAAAGCAAATATCAGGTTCACCGCCGGACCCATGAAAGCCATGAAGACCCGGCCCCACCATGGTGCGGCCATGTAGTCGCCGGGCTGTGCCTGGTAGTTGTCCTCAAAGGCCTCCTCGCCGGCCAGCTTGACGTAGCCGCCCAGGGGCAGGGCCGAGATCAGGTATTCGGTGTCGCCTTTTTTAAAGCCTATGAGTTTGGGGCCGAACCCCAGCGAGAATTTAAGGACCCTGATACCTACTTTCCGGGCCGCCCAGTAATGGCCCAGCTCGTGAACGAAGACCAGTACTCCCAGTACGAAAAGCGTTGCCAGAATGGTGATGATCATTTATATCTCCAGTTTAGTAAAGAATGTCGGTTAACCCAGGACGCTCATTTCAAGGATGGGCAATCGGCCAATCGCCCCTACAGTATAAAGATCTTTTGTGTCTCTTGTGACTTTTGTGGCAAAATTATGGTAGCGTAACTTCCAACTGCATTCCCGCCTCGGTCTTCCGGGTGATCTCGTTGCCGTACTCCCTGATCTCCCTGGCCGTTTTCAGGTCCAACTTGACCCATTTTCTGAAATTATACCTGCAGACCAAAGCATCGCGGCGGCCCCGGCCCCAAAAGGCGTGGAACGAAGCGTCATTTAAAAGCTCCGGCTCGGAGGCGTAAAGCCTAGCGTCGTATCCCTGGGTGTTGAACAGGACGCTTTGGCCCAACAGAGAGATGTTTCGTCCGGCTTTGTATTTAAGCCCCAGGGCCAGACACTCGCCATGCTCCCTGGTTTGCAGTAGCGGGACCCGGTAACCGGCCTGCTGGTAGTGCCCGTAAAAAGTATGCCTGCGGCTGATGTCCCAGGCCAGCGACAGTTTGTATGAGGTCTTGACCGCCAGGGCTTCGAAATCATTTTCGGCGGAGGCGGAGTGTATCTCGTACTTACCTTTTTGACGCCAGCGCCCCGAAAGTTTCAAGCCTTTTATTATACCATTTTCGGCGGCAAATTCCAACAGGTACCCCCCTTGTCCTTTGGCAATTTCCGCCCCGGCCGAAAGGGGGTGGAACAGGTACCCCAGTCCGCTGACCCTGGTCTTGAACGGTATTTTAACATTGGAGCTGATAACGGCCCCCTGCTCATCCCGGCCGCCGTAGTATTCCACGGCCCCGAACCTGGGCGCTTTGTAGCATTCCCCGTAACGGTAATAGGAGATATATGATTCGGCCGGGCCGCTGCGGAAGCCCAGGCCGGCATTGGCGGCTGTCCGGCCCTTACCGGAACCGGCCATTTCCGCCGCCAGCCATAAACCGGGAAACATCAGCCTGACATCCACCCCGGCATTGGCCCGGTGGAAAAGGCTGTCATTAAGTCCGGGAGAGTATGAGGCCTGGCAAACCGTAAATCCGGTCTCCAGGGAACGGCTTCGTTTCCAGCCCACCCGGGCCGCCGTTATTCTTTCACCGGCCTTATTCTTATTGGCATATTCGGAAGAATCCCGGTGGTAGCCGTCGGTATAGATACCGGCGATCTGTCCCAGGGAGTCAAGTTTGACATCAATCCGCTTATGGGAAAAAAGCGCCAAAAGAGTGAGATCATACGGCAATTTTATCTGACCGGCCAAGCCCCTCAAAAATGCCCATTCGTTACCGCTGTGGTGGGGCCTGATCAGTTGGGCCTGTTTAAGGTTGGCCTGGGTCCACCCGGCCGAGACAATTGATCTTACTCCGCCGCCCAGGATCAGCCCCTGGCCTATCCGGGAACCGAAATCCCCCGCCACCCAGGAAAAACGCCCCTGGGGAGGATTGTGAGACAGGCTGGCCGAATAAAAATCCCTGAAGCTGCCCTCTCCCGGGTCTTTCTGGGCCTGGGCAAATACTTCATAATCCGGAACAATGTTTGCTGTAAACTTTTCCCTAAAATCCCAGGGAGAGTTGACATATTTGCCCGATTCCATTTCTTCGGACAAAGGCCAGGACCTTTTGGTTTTAAGGGACGCTTTTGCCAGAGGCTTTTTTGCCGCCAAAGTTCCATCCACACAGATATATGGCAGGATGGATTCAAATGCATTCTGATCTATTACCGCATCCCGCACCAGCCGTTCCGGATCATGAAGACCGGGGTTCTGTTTCAGGTAATCACTGATTCTTAGCGCCTGGTAGGCGGTGATCCCCGGCAGCTGCAGCAGCTGGTCCAATCCGGCATGGTTCAGATTGACCGGATGAGAGCTAAGGTACGACAACTCATCGGCGTATTCCTGGATCAGTTCTTCGTCCTCTGTTTCCGGCAGTTCCTGGGAAAAGAGGACGGAGGAAGGCAACAGCCACATTAATAATATCAGAAAGAGACGCTTGGTCATTTTTGCAGTTTACAATTTGCTATTTGCAGTTCACTCTTCACGATTCACATTTCACAAACCAGCGCACAGCTCAATCGACAGTTATCATTTCCCTTATTTTCTCAAACGTCTTACGCCCGATGCCCTTGACGTTCATGATGTCCTCCTCCTGTTTGAAGACCCCGTGGGAGCTGCGGTATTCGATGATATCCAGGGCTGTCCCGGGGCCGATTCCCGGCAGCGATTCCAGGGCCTTTTGATCGGCCGCATTTATGTTGACTTTGGCCGCCGGTTGTTCCGGTTTGAATTTCAGATTGACGAAAGGCGCTATGTTTTCCAACGTTCGCCGGGAGAGGCCTTTGATGTTCTCCAGCTCGTCCAGAAAGATAAAGGCTCCGGCGCTGTCCCGGAAAGCTGTGATCTGCTCCGCCGTTTTGGCGCCGATCCCCGGCAGCATCTCCAGTTCCTTGGCCGTGGCGGTATTGATGTCCAAACTTTGGATCGGGGTTCTTGAAACGGAATCGGAAACTGCGGGGACAGTCTCCTCCGGCCAGGCGGTTTGTTTTAAAATATAGCTGACGGTCAGACAATGCCCCAGGCCCAGGGAGCTGTGGGTCTTTACGGCGTAATCCGTCCGTAATCTTCTCACGAATAAACCCAGCCCAAAACTGAAGGATGACGGCTGGCTGGAAAACCCTGCCCTTAAGGCCAGATGCCTGTTGTACCTGTATTCCTGGCCAAACCGTAATTGTGAATTGTACCCCTGCTGGCTCTGCAATTGGAAAGCGACTGTCAATTGGTTCAAAAGGCTGTAAGCGATTCCCCAATCTAACCATTGGGCTATTTCCTCATCAGAATTGCCGATCCGGGGCCGGTTGAAGTTTTTGGCCACCGCCGCCAGGGTCAGGTTTTCCAGGGGAGATCCGATGATGCCCAGATCCAGGCCCAGAGCGTTGGCCGAGCCGTAGCTCTGAATGGACAGGTTGTAGCCCGAGATCCCCAGCCCAAACCCGGCCTGCTTGAAAGGCCTGAAGGACACTGCCGTTTTGATGGCGTTCTCCCGGTACAGGGCGCTGCCCATGGTGCTTAAACCTGCGGCCAGTCCCAGTTTTTCCCTTTGATACCCGGCCTTGGCCGAAGCGGCTGTCAGGCCGGTCATCCCGAACGGTATGGAGGTTCCGCTGCCGGCGGTCTGGACCGGGGCAAAGCACGGCAGGGCCGGATTTTCCATTCCGGCCGAAAGATAATCGCTTAGGGCCACTCCGGCCCCGCCCATTCCCATGTTACGGGCATCAGTGGAAATCTCCTCAAAAGCGGCGAAACAGGAAGAAGATACCAGCACCGCCAGGAGACAGGATACTGTTTTTTTCATACTGTCATCGATCTTAGTTTAAAAGTGCCGGGGAGAGGGTCAAAGACGATGGTTCATTATACGAAATATAAAAGCCCGGGGTCAAGGAAATTAAGCAGGGGTGAAAGGAAAGCCCCGTTCCATATTTTGGAACGGGGCTTCTTGCAATGAAGAAAGATCAAAATGGGAAAACCACGGCAGTAAATTCAAATCTCCTGCCGGCAACAAACCTTGAAGACGCCCTAAAATTGGCCGTTTCAGGGCACTCTATACCATGAGCCCGGGCGAGACTGGCCTTGCCCCTACCAGCACAACACAAATCCCAAATATCTGATCCCAGTTCCCAAGATTAGTCCATCAGCCTCCGCATATAGGTTGGGATCTCCAGGTCGTCCTGCTTCACCACGTTAACCTGGCCCTTGGTGACCACGGTCTGGACCTGGTCCTTGCGCTGGAAGCTGGACTTGGGGGCATTGTCTTTGCGGAATATCTGGTTGAAGTCTATCCGGTTGTCGCCGGGGATGTCCTTCTCCAGCTTGGTGACGGGGCTGCCCAGCCCGGTGGCGATAACGGTGATGGTGATGCTGCCGTTGGAATTTTCATCTATCACCGTGCCGAAGATCAGGTTGGCGCCTTCGCCGGCGGCCTGGCGGATCTCCTTGGCGGCCTCGTCAACTTCGTGCATGGTCAGGTCGTCTCCGGCCGAGATGTTCAACAGCACTGCCTTGGCCCCGTTGATGGACATTCCCTCCAGCAGCGTGTTGTGGATGGCCTCCTGGGCCGCTATCACGGCCCGGTTCTCGCCCTGGGCCACGCCCACACCCATCAATGCGTCGCCCCGCTCCATCATCACCGAACGGACGTCGGCAAAATCCACATTGACTTCTCCCGGCACCGTGATCATGTCGGAGATGCCCCGGACCGCCTTCAGCAAAATATCGTCTATGATCTTAAATGATTCTGTCAGTTTGGCCTGCTTGCCCACCACCGCCAGCACTCTCTGATTGGGGATGACGATCAGGGTGTCCACGTTCTCCTTGAGTTCCCTGATCCCTTCCTCGGCCTGCAGCAGGCGCTGGCGGCCCTCCCACTCAAAGGGCTTGGTGACCACCCCCACCGTCAGCACCTGCATCTCCCGGGCCAGCTGGGCCACCATGGGGGCGGCCCCGGTGCCGGTGCCCCCGCCCATCCCGGCGGCTACGAACAGCATGTCGGTACCCTTCAGTATCTCGGTGATCCTTTCCTTGTCCTCATCAAAGGCCCGGCGCCCGATCTCAGGGTTCCCGCCCGAGCCCAGCCCCTTGGTCAGCTTGGTGCCGATCTGCACGGTCTGCCGGGCCTGGGATTTTTTAAGGACCTGCATGTCAGTGTTGACAGCTACCAGATCCACGCCCTTGATCCCGGCCTCGGCCATCCGGTTGATGGCATTGCCCCCTGCCCCGCCCACGCCCACCACCTTGATGAAGCATTCTCCGGTGCTTACTTCTTCTTCGAATTCCAACATGACCCGTCCTCCCTTTTTTGGTTTTTCTTCATTGTTTGTTATTTCCTGCTCCGGCTCGGCCAAAGCCAGCGCTATTTGCCGGTCTAAGAACTTTTTTTCTTCGCCCATGGTATTTTCCCCCGTATATTTGTTTGCCTTTTAGTACTTATCATTAGGAATCTATGATTGATTCCTGCTTTCCTGGTTTCATTATATATAGAAAACCTGAACCGTGACCGAATCTTACCCGTTGAACAGGTCGGAGAACCAACCCTTCATCTTGCCCATCAGTGATTCGAACAGATGGGATTCGTCGATGCCCGGCCCGTCCTTCTTGAAACGCTTCTCGTAGCCGTAAAGCACCAGTCCCACCGCCGTGGCATATTTTGGGTCGCGCACCAGGTCGGTGATCCCGCCCAGGCCCTTGGGCTCGCCCACCCGCACCGGCTGGTTGAACACCTGCTCGGCCAGCACAGTGGCCCCGGCCATCTTGGCGCTGCCGCCGGTCAGCACTATCCCGGCCCCGATGGTCTCGCCGGCCTCGGCCCGCTTGATCTCGCGGTGGGCCAGGCTGAAGATCTCCTCCATCCGGGGTTCTATGATCTGGGCCAGCACCTGGCGGGAGATGGTCCTCTCCTCGCGCCCGGCCACCCCGGAAACAGCGATCATCTCGTCCTCCTTGACCTCGCTGATGGTGGCGCAGCCGTATTTCTGCTTGATCAGCTCGGCCTGCTCGTAGGGGGTCTTTAAGCCGATGGCGATGTCGTTGGTCAGGTTGTGCCCGCCCAGCCCGATCACCGCGGTATGGCAGATGGCGTCCTCGTAGAACAGGGCGATGTCGGTGGTTCCGCCGCCGATGTCCAGCAGGGCCACCCCCAGGGCTTTTTCGTCCGGGGTCAGCACCGCGTAGCTGGAGGCCAGGGGCTGCAGCACCAGGTCGTTGACCTTGAGCCCGGCCCGCTTGATGCTTTTGTAGATGTTCTCGGCCGAGGTCACCGCCCCGGTCACGATGTGGACCTCCGCCTCCAGCCGCACCCCGGACATCCCGATGGGATCCTTGATCCCCCGCTGGGTGTCCACTATGAAACCCTGGGGGATGACGTGCAGCATCTCCCGGTCCATGGGAACGTAGACCGCCTGGGCCGCGTCGATCACCCGGTCCACGTCGGACTGGGTTATTTCCTGGCTGCCCCGGGCCACTGCGATCACCCCCCGGGAGTTGATGGAGCGGATGTGGTCCCCGGCGATGCCGGCGTAGACCGAATCCACCTTGATCCCGGCCATCTGCTCGGCGTCGGAGACCGCCTTTTCGATGGCCTTGGCTGTCTTCTCCAGGTTGACCACCACCCCCCGGCGCAGGCCTTCGCTGGAGTTGCAGGTTCCCACCCCCACTATCTTCAATTCGTCCCGGTCCACTTCGGCAATGATGCAGGCAATTTTAGTGGTTCCCAGGTCCAACCCCACTATGGTGTTCGCCATATTATTTTCGGGCCTCCTTTATATTCATTCCCCAGTTCGCTCCTGGGTAGATTCGTATTGACTTCGTTACTGTTTACGTGCCCTGAGCTGCCAGGCTGAGTTTATCGAAGCCGTGTCTAAGGGCTGTTTACCATTTCCCATTTATCTTACTGCTGCCCTGCCTGATTCTGGGCCACCTGGCCTGATATCACCGCCTGGTCCTTGAACCTCAGGTCTATCTCCGCCGACTTAAGGCCGTTGTTGTTCTGGGTCTTTAGGACTTCCTCCATCCGGTAATATTTGTCGGAAAAATTCCCATTACCAAAATGAACCAGGGTGCCGTCCGGCAGGCGCAGTTTGATGTCTTCATCATCACCGGGATCCACCAGGCATTCCCGGTCCAGATTCGCTGCCACTATTAACAGGTTGATGGCCCGGTGCCGTCCGGGCTGGCTGGCGCCCAAGATCCTCAACCTGGGCAGGTTTCCGGAAAAACTGTCTGGAAACACCACGCCTTCTTCGTCCATGGCTATCAGGGTGTCCGACTCCAGCACTGCCAGGGCCTGCCGTTCTTCCACCGTCAGCCTTAAGGTTCCCCAGGGCATGACTGTGACCGAGATTTTTTTGATGGCCGGGTATTTTTGGGTCAGGCTTTTATTGATCCCTGTTCCATCCACCTTCCAAAAGGTCCGCCCCAGGTTCTGCTTTGCCATGTCCATAATGGCCTGGCAAGAGACCAGGCGCTGTCCGTATACTTCAATGGAGGTGATCTTCCAGGCCCCTTTTTTCAGGATCCAGGTCCAACCGGCCCGCAAGCCAAAGGCCAGCCCGGCCATGACCAGAAGCACTGCCACCTGCCGGAAACGCTTTTTGCGCCCTTCCCGTTTTCTGACCCTTAAGGCCTGCCCTCTGTCAAAATATTGTTTCATTTGACCATTTAATCTTTTCGGAAATAGACAGGATTAACATGATTTCACCGGGGAAATTTTAAAACATGTAAACCCTGGTAAAAGCCCTTTCCTTATTTCCCCAGGATCTTGACCTCGGGGATCAGCCTGATGCCCAGCCGCTGGTAGGCCTGGCTTTGGATCTTTTTTATCAGGGCCAGCACTTCAGCCGCCTTGGCCCCCCCCTGGTTGACTATGAAATTGGCGTGCTTGACCGAGACCGCCGCCCCGCCCAGCTTCTGGCCCTTCATCCCGGCCACCGCTATCAGCCTCTTGGCAGAATCGCCCGGCGGGTTCTTGAAGATGCACCCGGCAGAGGGCAGGGTGAGCGGCTGGTTCTTCTTGCGTTTGGAAAGGTAGAGGGCCATGGCTTTTTTGATACTGCTCCGGCGCCCCGGCTTAAGCTCCAGCTCGGCCCCGGTGATCACAAACCCCTTGGGATAATTAGCCTGGCGGTAGGAAAAATCTATCTGCTTGGGGGAAAGTTTCAGTTTCTTTCCCTCCGGCGTCAGCCCCCAGACCTTTTTTACCGAGTCGGCCATCTGTCCGCCGTAGGCCCCGGCGTTCATCACCAGCGCCCCGCCCAGGGAGCCGGGGATCCCCACCGCCCACTCCATCCCGGACAAACCCTCCCTGGCGCAGTAATCCACCAGGGCCGGAAGGGAATATCCGCTGTCCACCGTCAGGCGGTTCTTGTCCCGGGAAAGATTCTTGAAACCCCTGGCGATCTTGATCACCACCCCTTTGTATCCCCGGTCTTCGGCCAGCAGGTTGGAGCCGTTGCCCAGGACATAGTAATTCAGTTTTTGCCTTTTTATTTTTACCAGCAATTCCGCCAGGGAATGCTCTCCATAAGGGATGGCCAGCATCTCCGCCGGACCGCCGATCCGGAAGGAAGTGTGCCCGCTCAGCGGCTCGTTGAAAAGGAATTCCCCGGCCAGCCCCTGGGGCAGATCAAGTATCTTTGATGACTTAACCATTCAAATACTCCTCCCCGGCTTTGTAGATATCGCCGGCTCCCAAAGTTATTATGATATCGCCGGGCCGGGCCAGGGTTTTAAGCTCGGCGGCCACTTGCGACCTTTGTTCGATGTAATGCACCTGGCGGTGCCCCAGTTCCCGGGCGGCGTCGGCCACCAGTTTGCCGCTGACCCCCTCGATCGGCTGTTCCCGGGCCGGATAGATGCCGGTGACCATCAAAAGATCTGCCTGATAGAAGGCCGAACCGAATTCCCTGTAAAAATCGCGGGTGCGGCTGTAGAGGTGCGGTTGAAACACCGCGATCACCCGGCGGCCGAAGGCGTCCTTGGCGGCCTTCAGGGTGGCCTCGATCTCGGTGGGATGGTGCCCGTAGTCATCTATCACCAGGACGCCGTTCTTTTCCCCCTTGATCTCGAACCGGCGGTAAACCCCGCTGAACTCGGAGAGGGCCTGGGCAATGACGCTGAACGGGATCTCCAGGTCCAGGCCCACCGCCACCGCCGCCAGGGAATTCTTGACGTTGTGCATCCCCGGCAGTTTCAGCCTGATCTGCCCGAACTCCCCCCGGCCGTTGAAGGCGGTGTAGGAAGTTTCCATTCCGTTGAACTTGACATCCTTGGCCTTGAGCTCGGCCTGGGGGGAAAAGCCGTAGGTGATGCAGCGCTTCTCCAGCCGGGGCAGGATGGCCTGGACCCCCTTTTCATCCAGGCAGGCCACGATGGCCCCGTAGAAAGGGACCTTGTTGGCGAACTCCACAAAGGCGTTCTTGATCTCGTCCAGGTCCTTGTAACAGTCCAGATGCTCGGCCTCGATGGTGGTGATCACCGCCAGGGTGGGCGATAGTTTAAGGAACGAACGGTCAAATTCATCGGCCTCGGCCACCAGATACTGGCCGGCCCCCAGCTTGGCGTTGCTGCCCAGGGTTTTAACCTTGCCGCCGATCACCAGGGTGGGGTCCATCCCGGCTTTGGTCAGCACCTGCCCGATCATGGAGGTGGTAGTGGTCTTGCCGTGGGTGCCGGCCACCCCGATACCGTATTTCATCCGCATCAGCTCGGCCAGCATCTCGGCCCGCCGGATCACCGGGATCTTGCGGTCCCGGGCGGCCCGGACCTCGGGGTTGTCATCGTGGACGGCCGAGGAGGTGACCACCACCTCCACCTGGCCCAGGTTCTCGGGCCGGTGGCCCTCGGCGATCCTGGCCCCCATCTGCTGGAGGCGCTCGGTGACCTCGGAAAGTTTCAGGTCCGAGCCGGAGACCTGGTAGCCCAGGTTCAGCAGGACCTCGGCGATGCCGCTCATCCCGATCCCGCCTATCCCCACAAAATGGATTTTTTTGATTTTTCCGAACATTTGATTGTTGTGATAATTTGTAGTATTTCTGGCCACTAAAACACTAAGACACGAAGATTTTATTCTGAGAGGATTAACATGATTAACAAAATTACATCTTTTTGTGCCTTCGTGGCTTGGTGGCAAAAGAGTTACGATAATTTTGATATTTTTTCGGCTATTTCCCGGGCCGCTTCCGGCCGGGCCAGATCTTTCGCAGCTTCGGACATTGCCTTATATTTTTTGCCGTCGAAAAGGATCTCAGTTATTTTCTGGGATAAGATCTGTCCGGTCAGTTCCCGGTCCAGAACCGTCTCCGCCGCTCCGGCTTTTTCCAAGCTGCGGGCGTTGTACTCCTGATGGTTGCTGGCGGCGTAGGGAAATGGGATCAAGATCGAAGGCAGGCCGCAGGCCAGAGTTTCCGAGACCCCGGCCCCGGACCGGCTGATGACAAGGTCGGAGGCGGCCATGGCAGAAGGCATCTTGTCTATGTAAACCAGAACTTTGACCGAAGCTTTGGAGTTTTGGCATTTCTCCGTTACCAGGCCGAGATCTTTTTGGCCGGTTTGAAAGATGATCTGAATGTCCTTCAGATGACCTGTCTGGTCCAGGTGAATAAAGGAATCCAGCACCGCCAGGTTTATGCTGTGGGCTCCCTGGCTGCCCCCGAAGACCAGGATGGTCTTTTTGCCCGGTTCCAGGCCGAATTCTTTGAGCCCCTGTTCCCTTGAGATCTTTCCCATCTCCCGGCGGATGGGGTTGCCGGTAAAAGATACTTTCGCCTTTTTATCCAAGTACTGAGAGCATTCGGAAAAGCCTCCGTATATCTCTCCGGCAAAACGGGACAGGAATCTCACCGCTTTGCTGGGCATCACATCCAGCGCCAGCAGGGACACCGGGATCCGGAGCATCCAGGCGGCCAGCACCGGCGGGGCCGAGACATATCCCCCGGTTCCCAGGACCGCATCCGGCCTTATGATGATCATGTAAAAGAGCGACTGCAGGGTGGCCAGGAAAAAACTGAAGGGAAAAAGCATCTTCTGCCAATGGGATTTTCCCAGGTAACCTCCGATGGTGATGTATTTCAGCCGGTAACCGGTTCCCGGCAGCACCCGGGCCTCAATGCCCTTCTTGGTGCCTATGAATTCCGCCTGGTTGCCTGATGCCAGTTTGACAAACTCAGCGGCTACCGCCAGCCCGGGATAAAGATGCCCGCCGGTTCCGCCTCCGACTATCAAAAGTTTCATCCTTCCTCCAATCACTGCCTGCGCCGGGCCGGTCGGCCCGGTAACGCGAAAGGTTCAGCATCAGGCCGGCCGCCGCCCCGTTGACCAGCAGGGCCGAACCGCCAAAGCTCAGGAACGGCAGGGGTATCCCGGTAATGGGAAAAAGCCCCGTGGCCACCATGATGTTCACCGCCGCCTGAATGAATATTCCCAGGCTTAAACCAAGCATCAGATAAGATTCAAAGGCCTCCGGCATCTGGCGGGCCATTTTGATCCCCCGCCATAGGATGACCCAGAAAAGAACCAGCACCGCCGCTGCGATCAGCAATCCGCCTTCCTCGGCAATGATGGAAAATATGAAATCGGTGTGGGCTTCAGGCAGGAACAGCAGCTTTTGTCGGCTCTGCCCCATCCCCACTCCCAGCAGCCCCCCCGAACCGATCCCCAGAAGCGATTGGTAGGTCTGGCTGAGGGCGTTCTTGAATCCGCCCAGTTCCTGGGGCGAAGGGACATGACCGAGCATTTTTTGAAATTGCAGGGAAACCGCCGACTGAAAATCGGAACTTGGGAGATGGAACAGTGTGCTTAGTTCATCGGAACCCTGGGAAGCCCACCAGAATCCGGCCAGCCGGTTCTTAACGTGGCTGAACTTTAGCGCCAGGCCCGCAAAAACCGCCATTCCCAGCCCTAGCACCGCGAACCAGGCCGGCTGGTTGACCCCGCCCAGGTAGATCAAGAGCAATCCCAGCACTGCTATCACCAAGGTGCTGCCGAAATCAGGCTGAAGCAGCACCGACGCGCATACCAAGACAATGCAGGCCAAAACCGGAAAAAATCCCTGTTTCAAGCTTTTCATCTTTTCCCCCCGGCGGGCCATGAAATCGGCTAAAAATAGCACCAGAAAAAACTTGGCAAACTCGGCCGGCTGGACCCCCAAAAACCAGCTCTTGGCCCCCCGCACTGCCCGGGCCGCGAAAGGAGTGATGTACAGGATCAGCAGCAGGACCATGAACACCGGCCCGATCAGGTGCCGCACTTTGCGGTAGTTGATCTTGAAGGCGGCAATGAAGGCCAGGGCCGCCGCCAGAAAACGCCAGAGGGTTCCCTTTAATATCCCCAGCCGGTAATAGAACGATCGGCCCCGGATCTCCCGGGGAAAGGCCGACTGCAGCAGCATTCTGTTCAGCTTTACCAGTTCCTCGCCTTCCGGGTTCTGGGCCAGCATCCCGGCAGCGGCCTTTGATATTTTTACATCCTTAAAAGCCAGGTCGTCGTAAATGCCACCACCCAGCAGCAGCGGGTTAAGCGCTTCGGACAGGATCTTCTTTAAACTGTCGGCGTCGACCTTTTTCAAACTGCCGTAATGCCCCAGCTGATAAAGGACCGAAGCCGGGAGCCGGCTTTTTATCAGGGCGGGAACCCCCTCCCGCCCCTGGGAGATCTTTTGGGCCAGCGCGGCCGGCTGTTTGAAATCGCGGGACCGGAACAGGGCGGAATTGCCGGATATCAGATAATCGCTGACGCTGTAGCTCATCACAAAGCCGTAGCCGGCCAAAAGCAGCACTGCCACCAGCAACAGATGGTCTATTTCCCCCTTACGGTAGTTCATTCTTCTTCAATCCGGCCACAGCCTGTTTGAACTGGTTGCCCCGGTCCTCAAAATCCTTGAACATATCAAAACTGGTGGCCCCCGGCACCAGCATCACCAGCTGGCCAGGCCGGGCCAGAACCGAGGCCTGCAAAACCGCCTCTTTCATGCTGCTGGCCTTGTGAAGATTCTTCATTCCCAGATTTGAAAGCTCCCGTTCAATCCGGTCCCGGCATTCTCCTATCAACACCGCTGCCCCTGCTTTTTCGGCGATCTCCTTAAGAAAATCGGAAAGGTCGACGTTCTTCTCCTTGCCACCGGCAATGACCACCATCTGTTCCCCGAAGGCCCGCAGCGAGCTGACCCCGGCCGCGGCATTGGTACACATGGAATTGTTGATGTAGCGGACACCGTTCACCATCCCCGCTTCCTCCAGCCGGTGGGGTACGCCTTTGAATGTTTCCAGCGCCTGTCTGATCGTGGCCGGAGAGATTTTCAGGATCATGGCCGCCGCCGCCGCCGCCATGGCATTTTGGACATTGTGCTGTCCGGGCACCGTCAGTTCCGAAGCCTGCATCAGCGGGACCAGCTCTTTGCCCTGGGCCCAGCACATAGTCCCCTTATCAAGCCAGGTTCCCTGCTCCACCCGGTGCAAGAGGGAAAACATCATTTTTTGTGACCCGGCCCCTGATGTATATTTCAGCACCATCTTGTCGTCGGCATTCAAAACGGCATGATCGGATGAGGTCTGGTTCTCCAGCAGTCTGGCCTTTAGTTTGGCGTAGGTCTCAAAATCGGAGTGCCGGTCCAGATGGTCGGGAGTGATGTTGGTGATGATGCCGATATGAGGTTTGAAATCGACGACGGACTCCAGCTGAAAGGTGCTGACCTCGGCCACGATGAAGCTTTGGGGGCCGGCTTCCAGGGCCAGCTCGCAGACCGGACGCCCCGGCGCCAGGTTGCCGCCGATGTGGCAATCCATCCCAGCCGACTGCAATATTCCGCCCAGCATGGAAGTGGTGGTGGATTTTCCGTTGGTGCCGGTGATCCCGATGATTTTGGCCGGGGTCAACTGATAGGCCAGCTCCATCTCGCCGATCACCGGAATGCTCTTCTTTCGGGCCTCCGCCAACACCGGAAGTTCCAGCCTGACCCCGGGACTTATCACCACCAGATCGGCTTCCAAAACTTTTCCGGAATGTCCGCCGGACTCATACTCTATGCCGGCCGCCTTTAAGTCTGATTCTGTCTGGGGGCTTAAAGATCTTTCCTCGGACAACAGGACCCTGGCTCCGTTCTTTTTCAACAGACGGGCCGCCGCCAGGCCGCTTCTTCCGGCGCCGATCACCGCCGCTGTTTTATCTTTAAGTTCCAGTTTCAAATTTTTGCTTTTTAGTGATTGTTGGCAATGATTACTGGCCCCCGAGACACCAAGATACTAATGTTTTTTTAAATAAGAAATCGGAAGTTTTATTTGCGTCTTTTGTGCTTGGTTCGATTAACTCACCACATGTTTTGGAGCTAAATGGCTATGATTATCTTTTATCTGATCTTTAATGTGCTCAATGCCACCAGGGCGCAGATGAAGGCGATGATCCAGAACCGGACCACTATCTTCTGTTCGCTCCATCCTATCTTCTGGAAATGATGATGGATGGGGGTCATCCTGAATATCCTCTTGCCGGTGGACTTGAAGGAAGCCACCTGGAGGATCACCGAAAAGGCCTCCATCACGAACACCCCTCCCACCAGTCCCAGCAGGATCTCCTGCTTGATCAGGACCGAGACCGTTCCTATCACCCCGCCCAGGGCCAGCGAACCGGTGTCCCCCATCATGATCTCGGCCGGGTGGGTGTTATACCAAAGAAAACCCATGGCTGCTCCCACCATCGCGGCGCAAAGCACAGTCAATTCGCCCGAGCCTTTCATGAACAACAGGTTGAGGTACTGGGCCAGTTTGAAGTTACCGGTGAAATATGACATTATGGCATAAGCGGCGGCGGCAAACAGGAAGACCCCAATGGCCAGGCCGTCCAACCCGTCGGTCAGGTTCACCGCATTGGAGGTGAACACTATCACCAGCGTCACGAATGGGATGTAGAACCAGGCCAGGTCTATGAACACATTTTTAAAGAACAACAGGCTGGTCTTGGTGGCATATTCCGGATTGAGGGGAAAGAATCTGAGATATACGGCTATCAGCAGGGCTACTGCGAACTGCCCCAGCAGTTTTTTCCGGCCCACCAGACCCTTGGGATTCCTTTTGACCACTTTCAGGTAATCGTCGTAGAAGCCTATAAGACCCAAAAGTATGGTGGCCGCCAGCGATATCTGGATGTACTGATTGGAAAGGTCGGCCCACAAGAGCACCGGTATTATTATGGCCGCTAAAATTATCAACCCGCCCATGGTGGGAGTGCCGGCCTTGTTCCGGTGTTCGGCCGGAAGGTCTTCCCGACCGATGTCCTTGATCTTGAGTTTTTTCAGCCAGCCGATGATCAGCGGGCCCAGCAGAAAGGAGATCAAAAGCGCTGTCACCAGGGCCGATGCCGAACGAAAGGTGATATAACGGAACAGATTGAATAAGTGGACCTGCTCGGCCAGGGGATAGAATAGATAGTACAGCACTTATTGGATCCTCTTTATTGCTTCTAATACTTCTTCAAAATGCATGGAGCGGGAAGCCTTGACCAGGATCAGGTCTCCGGGCAGGAGCAGGCTGGGAAGGTTTTGGCTCAGGCTGGCGGCATTCTCGAAATGACTGGATTCTCCCCCTTGTTCTTTTGCCCCCTGATTAATTTCCGCTGCCAGCGGTCCGGCGGTGATAACCAGTCCGGCGGCCTGGGCCGCCAGTCTGCCGGTTTGCCGGTGCCGGTCCGGGGATATCGCACCAAGTTCCTTCATGTCCCCCAGAATTGCCACTTTCCTTTTGGCCGGAAGATTTTTCAGCACCGCCAGGGCCGCCTGCATGGACTGGGGGTTGGCATTGTAACAGTCGCTCAGTATTTTAAATTTTCCGGCCTCCATCATCTCCAGCCGCATCGAGGCCGGTTGGAAATCAGCCAAAGCCAGGGCCGCAGACTTGAGATCTATTCCCAAAACTTCACCCGCCGCCGCCGCCGCCAGGGCATTGTAGATGTTGTGCCTGCCCAGCACCGGCAGTTGGAACCGGACCCCTTTTAAAGTGAACTTTATCCCCTGCCCCGTCAGATCAAGGTCTTCCGCCCGGTAATCGGAGCCGGATTCAATCGAGAACCCCAGCACCCTGGCCTTGGATTTCCCGGATTGGGCTCTCAGATTCTCATCGTCATAATTTATCAGGGCAGTGCCGTCCTGAGGCAGGGCTTCCAGCAATTCGGCCTTGGCCCGGGCCACGTTCTGAACGTCCTTTAAGAACTCGGTGTGGCCCTCACCGGCATTGGTGATGATCCCCAGTTCCGGCAGCACCATTTGACACAGGGCGGCGATCTCCCCCAGGCCGCTCATTCCCAGTTCCATCACCACCGCCTGGTGTTCCTTCTCTATATTAAAGAGCGATAGGGGTATACCATACTGGTTGTTGTAATTGCCCTGGTTCTTCAGCACCTTATATTTTTGGGACAATACCCGGGCCGACATTTCCTTGGTGGTAGTCTTGCCGTTGCTGCCGGTTACGGCAGTCATCTTCAGGAAGAATTTTTTGCGGTAATATCCGGCCAGCTGTTGTAGGGCGGCCGTGGTGTCGGGGACAATGATCAGGGAAAAATTTTCCAAGCCCGGTTTGTCCTTGGAATTATGGACCGAGACCAGGGCCGCTGCTGCCCCGCTCTGTTGGGCTGCTATCAGAAAATCATGCCCGTCGAACTTCGGGCCCTTGACGGCCGCGAACAATTGATCCGCTTTCAGGGAACGGCTGTCGATGCTGACGCCGTCAGCATTCCGGTCCGGGCCCTGTAGTCTGCCCCCCACCGCTTGGGCAATTTGCGACAGCAGCATGGGCTCCATCAGCCCTGCCCCCGGGAGCGGGATCCGATGGCCTCCAGCGCCACCTCCCGGTCGTCAAAATGTATCTTTTCGGTCCCGATGATCTGGTAGTCCTCGTGCCCTTTGCCGGCGATCATCACCAGGTCGCCTTTTTCAGCCTGGCCTACCGCTTGGAAAATGGCCTGTCGGCGATCGGCCACTATCTGATATTTGCTGCCCTCAAGTCCCGGTAAAATATCTTCAATTATTTGAGTGGTATCTTCGGTCCGGGGATTGTCAGAGGTTACTATCACCAGGTCTGAATGACCGGCCACGGCCTTCCCCATCAAGGGGCGTTTGCTGCGGTCCCGGTCGCCGCCGCAGCCGAAAACTGTGATCAGCCTTCCTTTGGTCAGCTGCCGGGCGGTGATCAGGACCCTTTCCAGCTCCTGCGGGGTATGGGCGTAATCCACCACCACCTCGTAGTCCTGCCCGGCCGAGATCCGCTGAAACCTGCCGGAGACCGAGGTCAGCGCTTCCAGGCCGGCCTTGACCGCCTTGAGGCTGAGTCCGCC
Source organism: bacterium UBP2_UBA5202 (assembly GCA_002412795.1). Lineage (GTDB taxonomy): Bacteria > Edwardsbacteria > AC1 > AC1 > EtOH8 > UBA5202. Next base: position 46,502 of record DHVS01000042.1, read on the forward strand.
GGCCAGGCCCAGTCCGCAGGCTGTCAGGGCATTGTAGACGTTGGGCTGCCCGGCCAGGCCCAGGCTGATCTCGATGTTCCCTTCCGGAGTTATAAGCTGGAACCTTGTTCCCTGCAGGCTGTATTCGATATTGCGGGCCGTGATCTGGGCCGGCTTCAAAAGCCCGAAGGTCAAAAGCGCGGCCTTGGTGGCCTCGATGACATTTTTTGAGGCCGGATCGTCAATGTTCACGACGCAGCAGGCTTTTTCGCTTAACCCTTGAAACAAGCGAAGCTTGGCCTTCAGGTATTCATCCATGGTGCCGTGAAAGTCCAGGTGATCCTGGGAGAAATTGGTGAAGGCCGCCGCCTTGAATCCTATCCCGGCCACCCGTTCCAGCTCAATGCCGTGGGAGGAGGCTTCCATCAGGACCGTGTCGGCCCCGGCTGCCAGCATTTCGGCCAGCAGCCGTTGCAGATCCAGCGACTCCGGGGTGGTGTTGGGAGCGGGATAGCTTTTGTCCATCACCCAGTAATTGATGGTCCCCAGCAGCCCCACTTTTTTGCCGGCGGCGGCAAAGACCGAACGGGCCAGGTAGGAAGTGGTGGTCTTGCCGGCCGTGCCGGTGATGGCCAGAATCTTCATCTGGTCGGCCGGCCGGCCGTAAAACTCCGCCGCCATCAGGGCCATGGCCCGGCGGATGTTTTTTACTTTGACCACCGGAGCCGGGCCGTATTCCTGGCCGCCTTCGGCCACTATGCCGGCCGCGCCCCGGGCCATGGCCTGGTCCACGAATTTCCGTCCGTCGGTCTTGTAACCGGAGATGGCAAAGAACAGCTCGCCCGGTTTGATGCACCGGGAATCGTATCCCAGCCCCACAACCTCAAGGTTTTGGGAAATATTGGCCAGGGATGACATTTCTCCCGGTATGGCTTTCAGCAGCTGGTTAAGTTGTTTCACCGGTCTTTCTGTTTCTGGTGTTTGTTTTTATTGGCTTCTGGCGGCCAGCAGATCCTGTCTGAGTCCCTTTGGCAGGCTGATTATCCTCTGCATCACATTACGGCATACCGGGGCCGCCACCTCTCCCCCAAAAAACCTTCCCTGGGGTTCGTCAATTATCACCGCCACCAAAAGGCGGGGAGTCTCGGCCGGAACAAAGCCGATGAAAGAGGCCACATATTTATCCGAGGCGTAGCCTTTTTTGCCCTGTTCCTTTTTTTGGGCGGTTCCGGTCTTCCCGGCTACCCGCCAGCCTTCTATCCGGGCGACCTTGCCGGTCCCTTCGCTGACGCAGAGTTCCAGCATGCCTATCATCTGGGCCGAGGTCTGGTCCGAGATCACCCGGCGCAGGATATCGGGCCGGCAGGATCCATCAACGGTCTGACCGGCCGGGGCCAGGCCCTTGATCAGCCGGGGCCTTAACAGGTATCCCCCGTTGGCTATGGCCCCGTAAGCCATTACCAACTGCAAGGCGCTGACCGACAGGCCCTGGCCGAAACTGATGTTGGCGTGTTTTATCACCGGCCAGCCGTCCGGCTTGTCCATCAGGCCCGCCGCTTCGCCCGGACACTCGATCCCAGTCCGGGACCCGAACCCGAAGGCCCGGGCGCCCTGAAACAGTTTGTCTTTGCCCAAAGCCAGCCCTATCTTGGCCAGGCAGATGTTGCTGGAGAAAGCCAACGCCTTGCTGACCGTGATCGGCCCGTACTTATGGCCTTCGGCCTCGCCGATCCTGTGCCCGCCCACCGCGTAGCTTCCCTGTTCACCGTCAAATATATCCGCAGTGTCTATAACCCTGGACTCCAGGGCCAAAGCGATGGTCACCGCCTTGAAGGTTGAGCCTGGCTCAAACTGGGCGGCCACCGCCCCGAAGGTCACGGCCTGGCGGCCAAAATCATCGGGACGGTTTGGGTCGAATTCCGGGTAGCTGGCCATCCCCAGTATCTCGCCGGTGGACGGATCGGTTATTATCACCGTGCCCCAGGCGGCCTTAAATTTATCCCCGGCTTTTTTTAGCTCCTCGTCGGCGATGGCCTGGTATTCGGCGTCTATGGTTAGCTGAACAGAGTTCCCCGAACGGGCCTTCTTGGAGGCGTATTCCAGCGAAGGCCGGACCCTTCCCCGGGCGTCGCGCTGGCGGGTGGCCCAGCCGGCCTCTCCCGAAAGCTCCCGGTCATAACAAAGCTCCAGTCCCTCCAGCCCCCGGCCGTCCCGGCCCGTAAAACCCAACAGCTGTCCGCCCACCGTGCCGTAGGGATAAGAACGCCTGTCGTCGATTGATAATGCCAACGGCCGGCCTTGACGGTCAACTATCTGCCCCCGCTCCGGAAGGATGCCGATCCGGAGCTGGTGCTGCCTTTGAGCCAGGTTCCGGTAATGCCCGCCCTTGAACGCCTGCAGCCAGGCCAGCCTTCCGGCCATCAAAGCCCATATAAAAAAACAGAAAACCGCAAGGGTTTTCGTTCGTTGTGACATCATGGTTTGCTCCAGGCCGATGAGACCGGCCGGAAGATCCCGGCCAGGGCATACGCCAGCCCGCCCCGGTCCGAAGCCGGGGATTTAAGCATCACCACTACCTGGCGGTTGGAAGGATATTCAAAGCCCAGATCGAACGCCGCCCCGGCTTCCAGGCGGTTCCTGGCCTCCAGCTGCTGCAGCTTTACCAAAAGCTCCTTCTGCAGGGAGACCACTTCCCGGTTGTAGTTTTGATTTTTTTCGATTGCCGCCAGCTGCTGGGAAAGGCTGAATTTTTGCCGGATGGACAGGAACATCACGGCGAACAAAACAAAGACCAGGCCGGCAATGAACCAACAGGTCCGGTTCTTTTCCAGTTTGATCTCGTTATTGCGTAAAAAGGTGTTCATACTTTTTCGGCCGCCCTTAATTTGGCGCTCCGGGCCCGGCTGTTCTCCGATATCTGCCGGGGTCCTGGAACCAAGGCTTTTTTGGTTATCATTTTTATCACCGGTATTTTGCCGCAAACGCAGGACGGCAGACGGGGAGGACAGATGCAGGGGGCGGCCAGCCGGCGGAAGGTCTCCTTGACCATCCGGTCTTCCAGCGAGTGATAAGAGATGACCACTATCCTTCCGCCGGAAGCCAGCCTTTCCACTCCGGTATTCAGCCCCTGTTCCAGTTCATTCAGCTCATCGTTGACCCTGATCCTGATGGCCTGAAATATCCGGGCCATGGTCTTGGCCGGCATCTGGGGCCGGGTCTCTTTTATTATCCGGGCCAGCTGCCCGGTGGTCTCTATCGGATTGTTGATCCTGGCTTCGGCTATGGCCCGGGCTATTTTCCTGGATTTTTGTTCCTCGCCGTACCGGTAAAAGATGTCGGCCAGCTCTTTTTCTCCGGCCTTGTTCACCAGGTCCCGGGCCGATACCCCGTTCAGGCCCATCCTCATGTCCAGCGGCCCGTCGCCCATGAAACTGAAGCCGCGCTGCCAGTGGTCTATCTGGGGGGAGGACAGCCCCAGGTCGAAAAGGATCCCGTCGATTTTCAGGTCAGATCCCCAGTTCATCTCATCCATCAGGCTGAACTTGAGGTTGACCGCAGTGAATCTTTCCTTGTAACCGGACAATCTGGCGGTGGCCGCCTCGATGGCCCGGGGATCGCGGTCCAGCCCGATCAGCCTGCCCGAGGGCCCGTTCCTTTTGAGGATTTCCAGCGCGTGCCCGCCCCCGCCCAGGGTGGCGTCGATGTAGTTCCCGCCGGGCCTGACATTTAAAAGATCGATTGCTTCTTCCAGCAGAACCGGCTGATGCCGGAATTCATCCATAATCACCCCTGCGTTTATTGTCTGATCCGCCTGGCACGGAACGATCCCCGGTCATCAAAGGCCAAATCCCAAATGGATCCGTCAGGCCACCGCGGTCAGCGGTTTGCGCTCCTGACGCTGGAACAGGTCGCACTGCACCGGCTCCCTGGTGGAGGCGATCTCAAAGGCCTCGCCGGCCCCGGCCATCTGCAGGATGTTGACCAGATAGGGGGACAGCCCGTGCAGGATCAGGTCGCCGCCGTAGCTCCGCAGCCGCTCCGCCCGCTTGACCAGGATCTCCACCCCCCGGTAATCCATGTGTTTGACCCCGGACATCTCCAGCTCCAGCTTGAAACAGTTCTTCTTCATGATCTTCAGGATCGCCTCTTCCACCTGAAAGAAGCCCTGCAGGTTTATCATGCCGTTCACTTCCAGCCTGACGCTGTTATCGGCCGCAGGGATGGCTTGAATTCTCATGATCTTTTTTTTCCTTTTTTGATTGCTGTTTCAAGTGTCCGGTGTTTTTTAAAGAGACTAAAGTTTCTTGATCAGTTCCTGGTGGAGGGCGCTGTTCTGTTCCAAAAGCTTCTGGTAGGAGCCGGGGTTCCAGATCTCCATCTTGTCGCTGACCCCGACGATCACCGCCTCTTTGGTCAGCCCTGTCTCCTGCAGGAATTTGGCCGGGATCATGATCCGCCCCTGGGCGTCCAGTTCGGCCAAAATGCTTTCGGCGGCGAAGATCCTCAGGGCGTTCCGGCTCTCCTCGGTCCGGGGCTGTGATTCCAGCTCGGCCATGATTTTTTGCCAGTTGTCCTGGGGATAGACGAAAAGACAGCCGCCTTTTAAGCCCTTGGTGATCAAAAGCTGGCCGGCTGATTCGTTGGAGATCTGCTTCCGCAACTGGGCCGGCAGATTGAGCCTTCCCTTGGAATCAAGATTGTGACGGTATGTGCCGAAGAAATAGGCCATGATAGCGCTCCAAAACACCTTGTTTTACGGTGTTTTTAGAATTTTCTGGGATTGTTGATTTTTGCTTAAAAAGTTCATGCAAACTTGGGATTTTTAACTAGGTTAAACCATTATCACCCACTTTAACCCACTGTTCACCATTTTAGTGTTTTTTTGCCCCATTGTCAAGCAAAAAATAACTTTTTTTTGACTTATTTTTTGGCCGTCTGCCAGGCCCCGGGGAAATAAAAAAAAGCAGGCAAAATTTGCCTGCTTTTTAGATGGTTTTTTGTGTTAACCTGGTAATTTTTAGAAGGTTCCATGTTTCTATGTTAAAGATTTTCGGTTTCAGACCACCATCATGGCATCGCCGTAACTGTAAAACCGGTATTTATTTTTGATGGCCTGCTGATAGGCCTTCATCACATTCTCCCGCCCGGCCAGGGCAGAGACCAACATGATCAGGGTGGATTTGGGCAAATGGAAGTTGGTGACAAGGGAATCTACTACTTTGAACTCATACGGCGGGTAAATAAATATCTCCGTCCAGTCCGAAAGTTTTCCGGTTTGCCCGAAACTCTCCAACGCTCTGCTGGTGGTGGTTCCTATGGCTATGATCCTGCGATTTCCTATTTTGCCTTTTTTCAATTTATCTGCGGCCTCCTGGCTTATCCTGTAGTACTCGGCATCCATCTTGTGCTCCCGGATATCATCGGCCTCCACACCCTTGAAAGTTCCCCAGCCCACGTGCAAAAGTATTTCCAGGACCTCCACCCCTAGGGCCTTGACCTTCTCCATCAGTTCCGGCGTGAAATGCAGTCCGGCCGTTGGCGCGGCCACTGCGCCCTCCTCTTTGGCATAGATTGTCTGATAGCGGTTTTTGTCGGCCTCCATTGGCTTACGGCCGATGTATGGCGGCAGCGGTACCTGACCCACTTTTTCCAGGGTTTGGTAAAAGTCACCCTGATACGTGAATCTGACCAGACGCTGCCCGTCTTCCCGGTGTTCGACGACCTCGCCCGCCATCAGGCCTTCCTTGAATTCCACCTTGACCCCCGGCATCAGCCTGCGGCCGGGCCGCACCAGACAGTTCCAAAGGTTTTCCGACTCCTGCCTCAACAACAAAAACTCCACCTCCCCGCCGGTCTGTTCCTTGTGCCCGATCAACCGGGCCGGGATGACCTTGGTGTTGTTGACCACCAGAATGTCGGAAGGTTTAAGATATTCAACTATATCGCTGAACCGGCGGTGCTCGATATGGCCGTGATTGCGGTGCAGCACCATCAGCCGCGACGAATCACGCTTCTCGGCCGGGCTTTTGGCAATGAGATCCGGAGGGAGATTATAGTCAAAAGAGGATAGTTTCATTGAATGATTACTTTGTTGTTTTTTCATCAATCGCTGATTATAACACAGGTCTGTGCTCCGTTCAATTGCAAAAAGACGCCGGGAAAGGCGCCTTTTTCAAAAAGCATCAAATAAATCAGCGGGTATCAGCGTCCTATTTCGTTTTCCCGCATGCCGGACAATTCTGCAGGCTCAGCGGCAACTCCAGTCCGGCCTCCTCCATCAGTTTTTTGTTTGTCAAAATATCTTTGGTCTGACCGTCCGAAATTATCAGCCCGTCTTTTATGACCATCACCCTCTGGCACAATTCCAGCACCATGTCCAGGTCGTGCGAGGTGATTATCTTGGTGTGCTCGAAGCCCTTCAGGATGTTCATCAGCCGCCGCCGTGATCTTGGGTCCAGCGATGAGGTCGGCTCGTCCAGTATCAGAATGTCCGGGGTCATCGAAAGCACCGTGGCTATGGCCGCCGCCCGCTTTTCCCCGGCCGAGAGCTTGAAAGGCGCCCGGTCCTTTAGGTGTTTGATGCCGACCTGTTCCAAAGCAGAGTTCACCCTCTGCTCCACCTGAGCCTCGTCAAGTTTAAGACTGCGGGGGCCAAAGGCCACGTCATCAAATACCGTGGTCATAAAAAGCTGGTCGTCCGGATTTTGAAACACCATGCCCAGCCTTTGCCGTATCATGCTCAACGTATCCTTATTGAGCTTTACCTCTCCGATGACCACCTCTCCCTGCGATGGCACAAGGATCCCCATCAACAGCATCAGCAGAGTGGATTTTCCCGCCCCGTTGCCCCCGATGACGCCCACCGATTCCCCGTGATGGATGCGAAAAGATATCCCGTTGACCGCCTGGTGGCCGTCGGGATATTCGTAGAACAAATCCTTGGCTTCGGTGATATGATGGCTCATTTTACGGCTCCAGCAAGAATGTTTCCCAGCCACAAGGGAAGGTTGACTGCCCGGGAAGCGGCAATGAATGTCCCCCAGCCGGCCACGAACAGATAATCGGCGAAACCAGGACTGGGATTTTTTCCGGTGTGATATTCTCCAATAAAGCCCCGCAGGCACATGGCATCATATACCCTCTGGGCCCGGTCCACCGTTCTCAGCAGAATCTGCCCCAGCATGGGCCCCCATACCTCCCGTTTAAGGCTCTTCGGATTAAAGGCCCTTAGTGAATAGGCCTGTATGGCCCGGGCGGCCTCCTCCAGCAGAACGGATATATACCGGTAGGTCAGCATCAACTGCAGAACGAATATTTTCGGGACCTTTAGTTTCCTCAACGACAAAGCTATTCCGTCCATCCCGGTGGTGGCCATCAGGAGCAGGGCCGAGGTTACCGCCAGGCTTCCCTTTATGACGATGGAGATGAATATCAGCCAGCCGGACGACATCGTTTGTCCCAAAATGCTCGTTGTGCCCCGGTCAAACAGGGGGTTCAAAAGTCCGACGCAAATGATCATCGGCTCGATATACAGCAGCCGCTTCAGGAGCGGGCCGGCCGGTATCCGTCCCGCCGCCGCCATGAACACTGGGAAGAACAGAAAAGGCAGCAGGGCAATGGTGGCATACTTGTCATAGGATACCAGCACCACCGTGTAACCCAGCGTAGCCAGTAGTTTCGCCAGGGGGTGCAGGCGGTGGATCAACGAATCCTGCCGGGCCAGTTCGTCAAACTGTCTGATGTTGTATATGGCGTTTACTATATTGGGCATTTGGTGTCTATGCCTTTTTGCCGGTTTTGTTTCTCATGTTTATCACGAAGCCCATGAATGCAGCCAGCAACAGGGTCATCAAGCCGCCCACCAGACCGGAAACGGTGGTGCCTCCGCTGACCGCCGGCCAATTTTCGCTTTGTTCCTCGGTTTGCACTTCGTTTCCGGAAGCCTTGAAACCGTAGTCCGGCAGGAAAGCCGTCTTCTCCTGCAATGCCGCCAGTTTTTCGTGCGTGGGATCGGTGGTCTCCAATTCTTCTCTGCCAGATGTCTTGAACATAGACCATTCCAATCCGTCGGGGTGGGACGAGGCGAACCAGGAAAGCACCGCACCGGTAAACACCGCCATAACTGCCAGGCCGATCATGACCTTTTTAATGGATAAGCTGCCCAAGGCCTGATTCAAAGCGGCCTTCTCCAATATCTCCGGCCTGGCCTTCCAGACAAAAGAGACCACGGCCGCCGTTATCAAACCCTCCACGATCCCGATGGCCAGGTGAATGGGCTGCATCATCAGCACGAAGGCATTGAAGGGCAGCTCCGTCTTCCCGGAGAATACCGTTTCCAGCACCACCCCAAAGGCCCCCATTTGAAGCCCCACGACTGCGGTAACCATCGAAGCGATCATGCTCCGCTTGGCGGAATATTCTTTACCTACAATTTTTTTATAGATCAGCGGGTAGGCCAGAAAGCAGGTGAAGAATCCCAGATTGAAGATATTTGACCCCAGGGCCAGCAGGCCGCCGTCGGCAAAGAACAGAGCCTGGATGGTAAGAATGGAGGCCATGGTCAGGAACCCGGCATAGGGGCCAAGCAGGATGGCTAAAATAAGCCCTCCTCCCAGATGTCCGCTGGAACCGGTGCCGGGAATGGAAAAGTTTATCATCTGAGCGGCAAAGATGAAGGCCCCCATCACGCCCATCAGTGGTATTTTTTTCTGGTCCAGACCGTCCTGGACTTTTTTGATGGAATAAGCTGCCACCCCTGCGGTGGCGGCCCACATTGCCCCGCCCACCGCCGGAGAGATCAGGGCATCTGCCATGTGCATTGTCAAAATCTCCAAATTTCTGAATTGCCAATTATTTGATTACCTAAGCGCTTCCCGTAACACCTCCAGATTTTTCTCCATGGCCGTGATATAGTAATCCAAGTCCTCCATCGGGCCGGTGGAAACAGGGTCCAGGATAAAAACTTTTGCTCCGGTCTCCCGGGCTATGGACTGGGCCGCCTTGGCCGGATACTGGGGTTCAGCGAACAGGGCTTTTATTTTTTTCTGCCGGACCAGCTTTATGGTCTGGGCCAGTTCCGCGGCGCTGGGTTCTGACCCCGGCTCCCGCTCTATCACCGCTGCTATCTTGAGGCCGAATTCCTGCGCAAAATAGGGAAAGGCCTCGTGAAAGGTTATTATATCACGCCCGGCGGCCGGTTTGAGTTCCCGGAGCATTTTGACTCTCAACGAATCCAGCCTGGCCAGGTATTTATCGGCGTTGGCCCGGTATTGCGGGGCGTGCTCGGGGTCATGCTTTATCAATCCAGCGGCGATGTTGTTGACCTGCTGCATCGCTCCGCTGACCGAGACCCAGACATGCGGGTTGTCGCCGGTCTCCCCATCGCCTTTGACCAGGGGCACCCCGGCGCTGGCCTCGATTATCTTGAGATTCGGCATCTGGTCGACCGCCTTTTGAAAAAAGCTTTCCATACCGGCCCCGTTGACTACGAAGATAGAAGCCTGGGAAAGATTTTTTAGTTCCTCGGGGCTAAGCTGGTAGTCGTGCAGACAGCCGGTGGTGGGCCGGGTAATGTTAACCACCTGAACCCCGGGCACTCCATCCGCAATGTTGGCCGTGGCCAGATACATGGGATAGAATGAGGTGGCTATGACCAGTTTGTCTGACTTTACGCCTTTCTGTCCGCAGCCGGCCAGCAAAAGCCCGGCCGATAACAATGATAAAATCGAGGTTTTCATTTTTCTCCTTTGTTTTTTTTAGAATCCGGCGGTGATCCCGGTGGTAATGGTGGTCTTGGGGCCGCGCTGATCATGAATTCGAATGCCCAGATCCCAGGCCAGAAAACCAAGATCCACCGAGCCGCCTACCAGCCCGCTGTTCCCGATCACTTCAGCCCGGTCGTCAATCATCTCGCCGTTAAGTTCGGCGCATATCCGGTATTTTTCGGTAAACGTATATTCGGCCGCTAGTGATGTGCCGATACTGCCCTTGACCAAGGCTTCCCCGGAGGAATTGTATCCCAGGTTATAGTGCAGGCCCAGACTGCCGTAGCACCGGCTGAAGATCAGGTTGATCCCATAACCGGCTGATCCCGTCTGGAACCCGGCGCTGACTGAGAGGTCCGGGAGCTTTGGTTGCTCTTTTAACAGGGACAGCTTGAAGCCCATCTCCAGCGGGGACATTTCCCAGCCGACGGTATTGCCGTCGGCATCTTTGTCGGTGCCATGCGAGAAGCCCAGCCCTAAGTCCAGGAGATCTGTCAATCCGTGTTTGATGGCCAGACCTGGAGCCTGGCCAGTGCCGTCCGGACGGTACTGGCAGTAGTCGAATGAAACCTCCGCTTCGGATTTCCCTTTTTCCACCGTCCCGGCGTCATCGGTGTCCAGGGGCCGGGCGGCAAAAAGCATTGAGGACGTCAGGCAGACAGATAGCGCCAGGTAAATTGCCTTTCCTTTCATGAATCTCCCCATCGATTTTTATGTCATTGTTTTTATGAATAAGTGAACGACTATGGCCTTACGGCCATAGCATCTTTGTCTTGATTTCAGACTTCGCCCGTCCTGCTTTGCAGGATTCACTTCATCTACGCCCTTACGGACATAGTATTACGTCGATAGAATAAAATCGTGCTACGATTTTTTAAATTGTAGCACGATTCCAAATAAATATCAACTGTTTTTTGCCGGGGCCGTTCAATGCTTGCCAGCCTGTGATCTATGGTTGGTCGTTCTCACCATTGCAAGCCCGGCCGTCCTCAAGTTCACCGGACAAATAACAGGTGCGGCTTATCAAATAGCGTCTTCCTCCCAAAAGGACCACGAATGCTATTACGCTCAGAATTATATCCAAAGCGGTCAGGTCCGGCTTAAGCATCTTCCGGGCGATGACGAAGGCCAGAAGTTCCAACACCGCTGCCAGGCTATGGGTGACCAGCATCCTGACCAGCTCCAGGCCTATCACCAGCAGCAGCACCCTATATATCAGTTCATAAAAGGTTTCCTTGGAGGTCCAGTCCATTTGAGACATGGTGATCCCGCCATTTACGGCCGCGATCATGACACCCACCAGCATCGCCAGGGCCAGAGCCCTCTCCAGCCAACGGACGGCAGGACTGTAGAACATGTTGATGTTCAATTTCATCCATTCTCCTTCCTACTTATGTTTCAGTGCATTGCCCGGCAGCTGGTCTTGGAAAGCAGGCATTGCCCCACCCCCTTTAGCGCCCCGATCTTTCCCTGCAGGGTCTCCAGCTTCTCGGTGGGGCCTTTTACTATGATGGTCTCCATGCAGTGGTGGTGGTCCAGGTGGACATGCTGCGAGGCGATTATCTTGGCATCGGAGTCGTGCTGCAGGGCCAGCAGCTTTTCCACCAGGCGCGGCTGGTGATGGTCGTAAACTATCAGGATGGCCCCCACCATCTCCCTGCCCTTTTCGGACTCCCCCTCGGCCAAAACGTTCCGGACGATGTCCCGGAAAGCCTCGGAACGGTTGGTATAGCCCTTTTTCTCTATCATCCGGTCGAACTTCTCCATCAGGGAAAGCTCTATGGATACTCCGACCCTGGTCAGCTGCTCCTTGTTCTGACTCATTGTTTTTGATCTTTTACTTTAGGTTTTTGGTTTTTAAGTACCGGTCCCTTTCGCTGAAGATGCAGCCGCAGTATTTCTGACGGTACAGTTCCTGCTCCATGGATAATTTACGCCCTTCCTCCCAGCCGGTCCGGAAATCGCGGTAGAAGAACTCCACCCCCTGCTTTTTGCCGGCCTCCGTTCCCAGTTCCCGGATCAGATCATGCTTCTGGTATATGCTGAAAAGCAGGGTGCTGGAAAAAGCCTGGAACCCCTGGGCCTTGGCCTGGCGGGCGGTCTCCTCCAGCCGGAGCCGGTAGCAGCCCTGGCAGCGATCCCGGGACAAAAGTTCCAGCGTCTGCTCCAGCGGATAATCGTCCAAAAAGACCGCCGGCATCTTATGCTCCCGGGCAAAATCCCTGACCGATTGGAGCCGGGCCTGGTATTCCTGGTAAGGCTGGATGTTGGGATTGTACCAAAAGCCGGTGAAATCTACATTTTCAGCCGACAGCGCCCGGTAAGGATGGCACAGGCAGGGGGCGCAGCAGATATGGAGAAGCAGTCGGGACATTATGGTTGAACAGGATTGGGGGCTTTGTTGTTGGCAAGAACAACAATTATAAATTGGACGGGATATTTTCTACAAGGAAACCAGCCTGTCCGCCGTAGTAGTACGAAGGCGGGGAGTGCATGAAATATTTTTCCTGTCCTTCATGGCTTCCTTATTGTTACGGCCTAACGGACCCCAGCTATTGCTTCAGCAGGCCGTATTTCTTCAACTCCGCCTTCACCGCTTTCCGGGTTTCATCGGCCACGTCCACCAGCGGCATCCGCATCTCGGCGTGGCACAGGCCCAGCAGATTCAGGGCGGCCTTGATCGGGCCGGGGCTGGTCTCGGCAAACAGCGATTTTGTCAGGGGGAACTGCTTGAGGTGGATCTGGCGGGCTTCCTCGATCTTGCCGCTTAAAAAATAATTGACCATTTTATTGACATCCTTGGGAGCCACGTTGGCCAGAACCGAGACCACTCCCCTGGCCCCCACCGCCATCATGGGAAGGGTCAGCAGGTCATCGCCGGAAAATACTGCGATCCGGTCGCCGCACAGGGCCATGATCTGGCTGGCGTTGTCCAGGTCACCCGAAGCCTCCTTGACCGCCACGATGTTCTTTATCTCCGCCAGCCGGGCAATGGTGCCCGGCTCCAGGCTGACCCCGGTGCGGGAGGGCACGTTATAGAGCATCAGGGGAAGCTTGGTGGCATGGGCCACCGACTTGAAATGCTGGTACAGGCCTTCCTGGGTTGGTTTATTGTAATAGGGGGTGACCACCAGGGCCCCGTCCACCCCAAGTTTCTCGGCCTCCTGGGTGCGGGTGATGGTCCGCAGAGTGTCGTTGCTGCCGGTATAGGCCAGCACCTTGAACTTGCCCTTGCCTTTTTTCATGGTCATGGTCATGATCCTTAGGAACTCGTCGGGCAGGATGGTCGGACCCTCTCCGGTGGTGGCACAGGGAACCACTCCCTGGGTCCCGGCCGCTGTCTGATAATCCAAAAGCCGTTCCAAAGCCTGCTCATCCAGAGCCCCGTTGCGGAACGGCGTTACCAAAGCTACAAATGAACCCTTCCAGTCAATCATAGCGGTATCCCCCTTTTTGTGATTGATATATATGTTTCTGTTAAACCATAATCATCAAACTCTAAATTCTAAACAAATGGCAATATCCCAGATATCTAAACCACAACCCAGTTTAGGTGTTTTATTTTGAATTTGTTTAGTATTTCGATATTAGAATTTAGCGTTTGCCCGGAGATCACTTTGGTCACTCCGGCAGCAGGTTCTGTTCCTTGGGCTCGTCCGCCGTAGCCTTGGCGAAGGAGGGCTTGGGTTTCTTCCTGTCCTTTTTGGTGCCGGCCGGGACGTAATAGCGGGTGCCGGGGTGGGGCTGGCAGATCTTCTGTACCAGGTCCTCAAAATCCTCGGGGTGGTTCACCAAGTCTATCTGGTTGACGTTGACCACCAGCAGCGGGGTCTCGGTGTAATTGAAGAAGAAATGATTGTAAGCCTCGGACAGCTCGGCCAGGTAATCACGGGAGAGGTTGTGTTCAAATGGGCGCCCCCGTTCCTTGATCCGCCTGGACAGCAGGTCGATCTCGGCCTGGAGGTAGACCACCAGGTCCGGCTTGACTATCCCCGGCTCAAGCAGCTTCCAAAGGTTCTCATACAGGGCTATCTCGTTCTGGTCCAGGTTGAGATAGGCGAATACCTTGTCCTTGGCAAACAGGTAGTCCGAGACTATCTGCTGGCCGAACAGGTCCTGCTGCAGGATGCCCTGCTGCTGTTTGTAGCGGGAGAGCAAAAAGAAGATCTGGGTCTGGAAGGCGTAGGCCCGGCGGTCGGAATAGAACTTGGAGAGGAAGGGATTGGCCTCCACCTCCTCGTTCACCCGCTTGGCGTGAAAACGCTCGGCCAGCATCTTGGCCAGGGTGGTCTTGCCCACGCCGATCACGCCTTCTATGGCCACGTATCTGGGAATTCTTGAATCCATCATTATACAAAATATATTGGTGCTTGCGAGTTTATTGCAGATAAATTGAAATGTCTACTCAACCGATTAAAGAACCTGCTCTATCTTGCCACTTTCTTTATCACACCAAGACACAAAGCCCACAGGAAATGTAAATTAAAATGTAGAGAGTATTGCTGCCGGGCAAACGCAACATAATTGCGGTATTTTTTACGACCGGTCCAATTAATTTGTTTTACTTTGTGTTCTCCGTGGCTTTGTGTGAAAAAAGGCAGCTTCTGTAATCTGTAACAGTCTAAAAATTAGCCGTCTCAATTTTTTTTACATCGCCCCTGGTGCGGGGGATCATTTTAAGCATGGCCTTTACCTTTTGACTTTTCACCGGGTCTTCAAATTCGGGAATCAGGTCGCAGAGCGGCACCAGCACAAACCCCCGCAGGGAAAGCTCCGGGTGCGGCACCTTAAGGTCCGGGTCATCTATCACCTGGCTGCCGAAATAAAGGATGTCCAGGTCTATCACCCGCGGCTCCCATTTTACCTGGCGCACCCGGCCCATGTGCTGTTCCACCCTCTGCAGAGACCTCAGCAGCACCATGGGTTCCAGGCTGGTCTCCAGCTCCACCGCCGCGTTCAGGAATTTTGGCTGGTCGGCATTGCCTAAGGGCTCGGTCTCGTAGACCGCAGACATCCTTATTACCGAGGATCCCGGCATCTGCCCCATGGCGGCCAGGGCAAAGCGGATGTTGCCCAGCCGGTTGCCCAGGTTGGAACCCAGCCCAATGTAGGCTTTTACTTTTATATTTTCGGAGGCCTGTTTCATCTACGGTTTTAAAAGCTCTGTCTTAAGTTTTGCTTCCTTCAATATGTCCTGCGACATCTGATCGGGGTATCCCTGGGAATAGACTATCCTTTTGATCCCGGCGTTGATGATCATTTTGGAGCAGAGTACGCAGGGAAAATGGGTGATGTAGATCGAGGCCCCCTGCAGCGGCACCCCAAAGGTGGCCGCCTGGATGATGGCGTTCTGCTCGGCATGGATGGCCCGGCACAGTTCGTGCTTCTCCCCGGACTTGACCCCCAGCTTCTGCCTCAGGCACCCGATCTCGGCGCAGTGCTTGAGCCCCATCGGCGCCCCGTTATAACCGGTGGACAAAAGCCGTTTGTCCTTGACGATCACCGCCCCCACCCGGCGGCGGAGACAGGTGGTCCGGCTGGACACCAGCGCCGCGATCTCCATAAAATACCGGTCCCAGCTGGGACGCGCAAGTTTTGTCACGGCCTGATGGGGTTTTTTCGGAGCCCTGCTCATTCCTTGTCGGCCAGGGTCAGCCCCGGTTCAAAGGAGAGTTCGGCATCCTTGGCCGAAAGGCTCTGGGCCAGGATGCTCATCTGGTGTATGGCCAGCACCTCCTCTATCCGCTGCCGGGTGATCAGGTCCATCTCCACCAGAATGTCGCCGATCCGGCCGCCCTTGGCTTTCTGGGTGGCGATGGCCTTGTCCAGGTCCTCGGTGCTGATGTGGCCGCCGGCGGTCAGGATTTCG
This sequence comes from bacterium UBP2_UBA5202, assembly GCA_002412795.1. GTDB lineage: Bacteria > Edwardsbacteria > AC1 > AC1 > EtOH8 > UBA5202. The sequence goes on from DHVS01000042.1 coordinate 62,114, forward strand.
CCCAGCAGCTTTTTGCGCTCAGCCGAAGAGAATCCCCCGATGGACCCGTTCTTGAACTCCACATACTCGGTGTATTCCGGGTTCTCGATGGTCAGCACTCCGGACCAGCGCTCCTTGAGGGCCTTGGTGACGACCTCGCCGAACTGGACCCGGCCCAGGCTTATTATTTCAGCCATAGCGGTCTATCCTTTCTAACGGTTTGGGTATAGCGGAAACTCCCGGCACAGCTCCCTGATCTCTCCGGTCACTTCCTGTATTGTTTTTTCATCGCCCAGGCGGGAAAGTACCTTGTCTATCATTCCGGCCACCAGTTTCATCTCGTTCTGCTTCATGCCCCGGGTGGTCAAAGCGGCGGTGCCCATCCGAAAACCTGAGGTCACGAAGGGGCTGCGGGCGTCGAACGGCACCATGTTCTTATTGACAGTGATCCCGGCCGCGTGCAGGGAGTTCTCGGCCTCCTTGCCGGTGATGTTCTTGCTGGTCAAATCTATCAGCATTACGTGGTTGTCGGTGCCTCCGGAGACGATCTGGTAGCCCCGTTCCACCATGCCCTGGGCCAGGGCCCGGGCGTTGTCTATCACCTGCTGGGCGTATATCTTGAACGACGGATCCAGGGCCTCCTTGAAGGCCACCGCCTTGGCGGCGATGACGTGCATCAGGGGGCCGCCCTGGATGCCGGGCATCACCGTGCTGTCCATCACCTCGGACATCATCTTCAAACGCTCGCCGGACTTCACTTTGAGCTTAATGCCGAAGGGGTTCTCGGAATCCTTGCCGATCAGCACCATCCCGCCCCGGGGCCCCCGCAGGGTCTTGTGGGTGGTGGTGGTCACCACGTGGCAGTGGGGGATGGGCGAGGGATGCAGCCCGGCGGCGATCAGCCCGGCCGGATGGGCCACGTCGGCGAACAGGAAGGCCCCCGCCTCGTCGGCGATCTCCCGGAACTTGGCGAACTCGTAGTGCCGGCTGTAGGCCGAGGCCCCCACGATGATCATCTTGGGCTTGTGCTCCCGGGCCTTTTTGGCCACGTCGTCCATGTCGATGTACCCGGTCTCTTTTTTGACCCCGTAGGAGACTATCTTGTACATCTTGCCAGAGAAGGACACCGGGGAGCCGTGGGTCAGGTGGCCGCCGTGGGCCAGGTTCATGCCGAGCACGGTGTCGCCGGGTTTGCAGGCAGCGAAGTACACGGCCATGTTGGCCTGGGAGCCGGAGTGGGGCTGGACGTTGGCATACTCGGCCCCGAAGAGCTGACGGGCCCGCTCCATGGCCAGGTTTTCGGCCATGTCCACAAACTCGCACCCGCCGTAGTAGCGTTTGCCCGGATAGCCTTCGGCGTACTTGTGGGTCATGACGCTGCCCA
>DHVS01000004.1 GCA_002412795.1 bacterium UBP2_UBA5202
TGATTTTGCCAAAGTTCAGTTATTACAAATATGGTAGCGCTACGGGGAATCGAACCCCGGTTTGATGGCTGAGAACCATCCGTCCTAGGCCACTAGACGATAGCGCCACGAAGACCTATATTTTATAACATTATGCCCCAAAAGTCAATAAGCTCTTTTGCCCTTGTATTTGCAGCCGTTTGGGTGTATAATCATCTTAAGACGGCGGCCATTCAACCAAGAAAAAGCCGCGAATGTCCATAATCCACAAATTAGGGAATACCCAAGAGATGATGAAAAGTTTTAAGAAAGACAGCAAATTCGGCAAGAAGCCTTTCGGCCGGCCGGACAGGCCCGGCGGAGGCGGCTTCGGTCGGCCCTCCGGCGGACGTCCCGCCTTTGACAAGCAGATGCACCCGGCGGTCTGCGACGAATGCGGCACCAACTGCGAAGTGCCCTTTAAGCCCACCGGGGGAAAGCCGATCTACTGCCGCGACTGCTTCCGCAAGATGGAAGGCCAGGAAGAAAGGGCCCCCGGCCGCCCCGGCCAGTTCCGCCCGGGCAGGTTCTCCGGACCCTCCCGTTCCGACAGCTTCCGCCGGCCGGAAACGGCAGCCGGCGCCAGCCCGGAAATGTTCAAGAAGGAATTGGCCCAGATAAACGCCAAGCTGGACATGATCATAAAGGCCCTGGAGGACGGGGAGATCGAGGAGACAGAGGAAGACGAGGAATAATCGACCGATCGGAAAAAGCGGCCGAGGCGTAAGCCTGCGGCCGCTTTTTGCATTTAAATTATCTTGAAATTATCAGGCGAAAGTGCTATCATAAATTATCGAAGCATGATGCAGGGATATTCTCTTTTCCCGGATCAATCACATCATATCAAAGGAGCGGCATGAAAAAATACCTGTTTGCGCTTTTAATGTTCGGCTTGCTGGCTGGGAGCCAGTCGTGGGCCGAGCCCTGGCAGGCCGCGCTGGACGCCAACCTGATGGCCACCCAGAACGCCTACAGCAACAGCTGGACCGGGGGCGAGGCCGGGTCGATGTCCTGGGCTACCAACTGGAATTTCGTGGCGCAAAGACAGTTCAATGCCAAATGGCACAGCAAGAACACCGTCAAGCTTTCCTTCGGGCAGACCCACAGCCAGGAGCAGGAAAGCAACAGGTGGACCAAGCCGGCCAAATCCACCGACCTGATAGACCTGGAATCGCTCTGGCGGATGACCCTGGGGCTGTTCGTGGATCCCTTTGCGGCGGTGCGGCTGGAAACGCAGTTCCTGGACGCCAGCCAGACCGGCAACATCCGTTACGGCAATCCCATCAAATATTCCGAAAGTTTTGGCGCGGCCAAGTCGCTGATCAAGGAAAAAAACCGGGAACTTGCCGTCCGGCTGGGGGCCTCATTCCGCCAGCAGACCGACCAGGGGGTAATTGTTGACACCGCCGGCACCAAAAAGGATTTTACCGGCAACAACGGGGGCGCCGAATTTGCGGCCGATTACAAAACCCCGGTGGGCAGCGACAAGATAACCTATACCGGAAAACTCTCGGTTTACAAGGCGGTGTTCAATTCCAAAAAAGACGAGCTGGCCGGGCTGCCAAACCAGGATTACTGGAAGGCCGTGGACGTCAGTTGGGAGAACGGCCTGGTGGCCGGTATCAGCAAATACCTGATGGTGAACCTCTACCTGCAGATGCTGTATGACAAGGAAGTGGACCTGCGGACCCGGTTCAAGCAGACCCTGTCCCTGGGACTGACCTACAGTCTTAAGTAATGATCAGACCTTAAACCTAAAAGGGGGAAGCCTATTATGTTGAAAGAATTCAAGCAGTTCATTCTGCGGGGCAATGTGCTGGACCTGGCGGTGGCGGTGATCATCGGCGCGGCCTTCGGGAAGATCGTCTCCTCGCTGGTGGCCGACGTGCTGATGCCGCCCATCGGCCGGCTGGCCGGCAAGCTGGACTTCAGCAGCATCGTGATCCCGCTGTCCAAGCCCGAGGGGGTGGACCTGACCAAGCTTACCCTGAAGGCGGCCACCGATATGGGCCTGCCGGTGATCAAGCTTGGGCTGTTTCTCAACAACGTGATAGACTTCGTGATCGTGGCCTTCGTCATCTTCCTGGTGATCAAGCTGGTCAACCGGATGCAGCGTAAAAAAGAGGAGCCGCCGGCCGTGCCCACCACCAGGGAATGCCCGTTCTGCGTGTCCACGGTCAGCCTCAAGGCCGTCAAATGCCCGAACTGCACCTCGGAACTGCCGGCCAATACCCCTAAATGAAGGCCTTATTGTCTTTGGGCATTAGTGAAAATTTTGCGGTTTGACTTAAAGCGGTTGACAAAAGAGGTTTTTTTAGGTTATAATTAAAAGATATCAGGGACTGAATAGTTTTGATGTCCCTGATGCTGTTTTTAAGACTCAAGAAATATTCACTGGGGGATCGTCCAACGGCAGGACACATGGCTCTGGACCATGGTATCGGGGTTCGAATCCCTGTCCCCCAGCCATAAAAAAAGACTGCAGTTAAAACCGCAGTCTTTTTTTATTTACCAAGAATTGAATCCTGTAATTTGTACGTAATGTTTTGGAACCGTCATGGTTTTACAGCGATTGCTTCCATTGTAAGGCAAGAGGTAAACTCGCAATGACTGTTTGGTCAGATGGTACCTGTCAGAAGGGTCACAGCAAGTTGCTGGCCAGCTCGGCCAGGGGGCTGCGCTCGCCCTTCAGCAGATTGACGTGGGCGAACAGGCTCTGGCCCTTCATCCGGTCCACCAGATAGCTCAAACCGTTGCTCTGGGCGTCCAGATAAGGGGAGTCGATCTGGTAAACATCGCCGGTGAAGACGATCTTGGCCCCCTCGCCGGCCCGGGTGATGATGGTCTTGACCTCCAGCGGGGTAAGGTTCTGGGCCTCGTCCACAATGAAGAAGATGTTGGACAAACTGCGGCCCCGGATGAAGGCCAGGGCCGAGATCACCAGTTTCTCGTTCTGGATCATCTCGTTGATCTTGTTGTGCTCCTTGCTCTCCGGGGCAAAGCGGTGCCGGATGACGGCCAGGTTGTCCCACAAAGGCTCCATGTAGGGGTCGATCTTGGACTTGATGTCGCCGGGCAAAAAGCCGATGTCCCGGTTGGCCAGGGGCACCACCGGCCGGGCCAAAAAGATCTGATGATAGTTGCGCCGCTGTTCCAAAGCCGCGGCCAAAGCCAACAGGGTCTTTCCGGTGCCGGCCTTGCCGGTCAATGCCGCCAGCTGGATCTCGGGGCGGAGCAGGGCGTCCAGGGCGAAGATCTGCTCGGCGTTGCGGGGCTCGATGCCGTAGGCCGGCCGCTTGACCAGCCGCTCCAGGCCGTCCTTCTCCGGATTGAAATGGGCCAGCACGCTGGAGCTGTGGTTCTTGAAGACGAAATACTGGTGGGGCAGCAACTCCTCCTTTAAGGGGAAGGCCGCCCGGGGCACCAGGTAGGGATCCTGATAGAACTGGGATATGAAATCCTTGTCCATGTCCTCGACCACCCGGGTGGTGACGTTCATCTGGTCCAGCTGCCGGATCTTGCCGGTCAGGTAGTCGTCGGCCTGCAGACCCAGCGACTTGGCCTTCATCCTCAGATTGATGTCCTTGGTCACTATCACCACCTGGCGGTCGGCATGCTTGCGGGTCAGCTCCTCGGCCATGGCCAGAATGCGGTGGTCGGCCTTGTCGGCGGCGAAGGAATGGTAGACCCGCTCCGAATGGGGGTCGCCCACCAGGATGTGGAGCTTGCCCCGGCCCTTGCCCAGGGAGATCCCCTTGGTCAGCAGATGCTCCCCGGCCAGCTTGTCCAGATTGCGGATGAACTCCCGGGCCTCGAAGTTGATCAGGTCGCTGCCTTTTTTGAACTTGTCCAGCTCCTCCAGCACCACGATGGGTATGACGATGTCGTGTTCCTCAAAATTCTCGATGCAGGTATGGTCGTAGAGTATCACGTTGGTGTCCAGCACGAAGAGTTTTTTTGACTTTTTGCTTTCGGCCATGCTGTCCCCCTTTTGTAAGGATGCAATGAAGGTTGATGTATGGGATCTAACGATTATTCAACCACAGAAACACGGAAAGCCGAATATTCTGGAAAATCATTTACTATAGGTCGGCAGTTGTTTTGATTCCGTCCTTCAGTGTTTCAGTGGAAAAGGGTTACCCCAGTTCCTTTCAAATATAACCCGATGCCGGGATAAAATCAATAGCTTTTAAGGCCAAATTTAAAACCGGTAAAAATATGCCGAAAATTGTTGATTTGGGTCTTGCAATGGTTAGATTTTATGTGATAGAATAAATTTTCAACTTCAAAAAATTATAAGCAATGCTATCAGCAGGAGCCATATGAAAAAGGCCAAGCCAGCTCCCAAGGCGGTCAGGGGCGCAGCGGACCCGGCGGTGAAAAAGGTCGTGGCCCGGCATGCCGGAAACAAGGGGGCTTTGATCACGGTTTTGCAGGAGGTCCAGGCCGAGCTGGGCTACCTGTCGGGCCAGACCATCGAACAGATCAGCCGGGCCATGGATCTTCCGGCCAGCCAGGTCTACGGGGTGGCCACTTTTTACACCCAGTTCCGGCTGAAGCCGGTGGGCAAGCACCTGATGCGGGTCTGCCACGGCACCGCCTGCCACGTCAGCGGGGCGGGCAAGATCAGCCAGGCTTTGGAGGACGAGCTGAAAGTGGGCGACGGCGAGACCACCGAGGACGGGAAATTCACCCTGGAGACGGTGGCCTGCCTGGGCTGCTGCAGCCTGGCCCCGGTGATGATGATAGACAGCGAGACCTACGGCCGGCTGACCCCGGACAGCGCCCGCAAGGCGGCCAAGGATTTTTAAGCGACAGGCCTTTCCGGAACAGACAGGATTAACAGGATTTAACGGATTATATTTCTTTCAGCAGCATCATGTAAATCCTGTCTAAATAGTATTCGTATAATTTCACACATTAGAGATTGAACCTCCGGATCAATAAACTCCAACATCAGGAGTAATAAAATGACCGGGTTAAAAAGAACATTATGGGGCGGGACCGCGTTCCTCTGTCTGTGTGCAATGCTTTGGGCCCAGCCCCAGGCACCGCTTTTCCCCGTCAACCAGCAGGGCAAGTTCGGATACATCGACCAGCAAGGCCGGGTGGTAATTGAACCCAATTACGACTGGGCCTTTGGTTTTTCCGAAGGCCTGGCTCTGGTCAATATCAGCGGGATCAAGAACGAATACGGGTTCGTGGTGGGGGGCAAGTGGGGATACATCAGCCCCGACGGCGAGACGGCCGTTACCCCGCAGTACGACGATGCCAAGAATTTTTCACAAGGCCTGGCCCTGGTCAACGTCGGCGGCAAGACCATCGAGACCGGCATGATCTCCGGGGGCAGGCGGGGATTCATCGACCAGACCGGAAAAACAGTGATCGAGCCGGGATACGAGGATGCCCGGAGTTTTTCCGAAGGCCTGGCCCTGGTGCGGCAGAACGACAAATACGGTTTCATAGACCAGAGCGGAAAGGTCATTGTGCCGTTCCAATACCAGGACGCCATGAGCTTTTCCGGAGACCGGGCGCTGGTGAAGCTGGACAACGGCTGGGGTTTCATCAACAAAAACGGCGAGGCCGTGATCCCGCCGGTCTATCACGGAGCCCGCAGCTTCGTCAACGGCTTCGCCATAGTCCAGACCGAGGGCAAGTTCGGTTTCATAGATCCCGCCGGCCGGGTGGTGGTGGCCCAGCATTACGACGACGCCGGGAATTTTTACCAGGGGCTGGCGGCGGTGAAGCTTAACGGCCGCTGGGGTTATGTGGACACAACCGGACAGAGGATAATAGCAGCCAAGTACGCGGCGGCCTCAGGTTTTGTTGAAGGGCTGGCCTGCATCCGGATCGGCGGCAAACGGGGATACATCAACCGGGCCGGCCGGATGGCCGTTCCCCCGCGCTTTGACGGGGCCATGGACTTCTCCGAAGGGCTGGCCCTGGTGAACCTGGGCGGTAAGATGAACGAGAACGGCATCATCCAGGGCGGCAAGTGGGGGTTCATCAACAAGACCGGACAGACCGTGATCAAACCCCGGTTCGATTACGCCTGGGATTTCAAAAACGGTTTGGCCATGGTCAACATGGGCGGCAAGATGAATTCCTACGGCAACACCGAGGGCGGGACCTGGGGGTATATCGACCGGACCGGGAAGTATGTCTGGAAGTCCGGGGAGTAAACGAAAGGCCTGCGAGGTTTTCAATAAGGAAACCCTGCCTTCGCTGTAGCTACGGCGGGCAGGCATGAAACCAGGAATATTTCTTTTCTGAAATCATAATCAACAATCAATACCCCATTCAAATTTTATCTGGAAACAGGCATCAACAAATATTTTCCTGCCTTCCTGGATTCCTAATAGATTTATTTTTTCGTGATCTCCAGGATTCAGTGTTTCCGTGGCAAGTAATGTTCATATACCTGAATTTTTCAATCAAATCAACATATAACGGGGGGAAAGCCTCTTGAGAACTGCTGCTGAAACCAGGAAAAGATCCTCAAAAATCCCCGACTACCGGGTGGTGGTGGGGCTGGGAAGCTGCGGGATCGCGGCCGGCGGCCACAAGGTGATGGCGGCCCTTAAGGACGAGATCAAGAAAAGCAAGCTTAACGTGGCCCTGGCCGAGACCGGCTGCGTGGGGATGTGCTACCGCGAGGTGCTGCTGGACGTCTACGACAAGGCCGGCAATCTTTTTACCTACGGCAACATGACCCCGGAACGCCTGCCCCGTTTGGTGGAGGAGCACCTGGCCGGGCATCAGCCGGTGAAGGACTGGCTGGTGCGGGCCCACAACCAGGCCCTGCCCGACGACAGCTTTTACGCCAAACAGAAGCGGATAGTACTGCGCAACTGCGGGGTGTTTAACCCCGAGAGCATCCAGGATTACATGGATCACCAGGGCTACCAGGCCTTGGTGAAGGCCCTGAAGACCATGACCCCGGAGCAGGTGATCAAAGAGGTGCTGGACTCGGGACTGCGGGGCCGGGGCGGGGCCGGATTTCCCACCGGCCGCAAGTGGCAGTTCGCCCGGGACAGCAGGAACGACAAAAAATACGTGATCTGCAACGGGGACGAGGGCGACCCCGGGGCCTTCATGGACCGCTCGGTGCTGGAGGGCGACCCCCACAACGTGATGGAGGGGATGCTGATCGCGGCCTATGCCATCGGGGCTGACGAAGGGTATCTATATGTCCGGGCCGAATACCCGCTGGCGGTCCAGCGGCTGAAGCTGGCCATCACCGAGGCCAAGAAGAAGGGCCTCTTAGGCAAGAACATCATGGGGACCGGATTCAACTTTGAAATGAAGATCAAGGAAGGGGCCGGGGCTTTCGTCTGCGGCGAGGAGACGGCCCTGATGGCTTCGATAGAAGGAAAGCGGGGGATGCCCAAGCTTAGGCCGCCGTTCCCGGCGGTCTCAGGCCTGTGGGGCAAGCCCACCAACATCAACAACGTGGAAACATACGCCAACGTGTCCTGGATCATATTGAACGGCGGGGCGGCCTTCGCGGCCCTGGGAACGGAGAAGAGCAAGGGCTCAAAGGTCTTCGCCCTGGCCGGTCAGATAGTGCGGGGCGGCCTGGTGGAGGTCCCCATGGGAATCACGGTGTGGGAGATCATATACGAGGTGGGCGGCGGCATCAAGGGCGGGCGCCAGTTCAAGGCGGTCCAGATGGGCGGGCCTTCGGGCGGCTGCATCCCGGCGGCCCTGGCCGACACCGTGATCGACTATGACTCGGTGACCCAGACCGGGGCCATCATGGGCTCGGGCGGCATGGTGGTGATGGACGACACCACCTGCATGGTGGACATCGCCCGGTTCTTTTTGGACTTCACCCAGAAGGAATCCTGCGGCAAGTGCACCTTCTGCCGGGTGGGCACCAAGCGGATGCTGGAGATCCTGGACCGGATCACCAAGGGCCAGGGCGTGGAGGGCGACATAGAACTGCTTTTGGAACTGGCCGACAAGATCAAGGTTTCCTCCCTGTGCGGGCTGGGGCAGACCGCCCCCAACCCGGTGCTGACCACCATCAAATATTTTAGGGACGAGTACGAGGCCCACATCAAGCAGAAGAAATGCCCGGCCCACAGCTGCAAGGAACTGCTGACCTACGAGATCATCGCCGAGAAATGCGTGGGCTGCACGGCCTGCGCCCGGGTCTGCCCGTCATCCTGCATCGCTGGGGCGGTCAAGAAGCCGCATGTCATTGACCAGGCCAAGTGCGTCAAGTGCGGCAGCTGCGTGGTCAAGTGCAAGTTCGACGCGATCAGGGTCAGCTGATCTGATCCATAGCCCATACATTAATGTATGGGCTATGGATGGCACCAGGTCATATAAATAATCAGCAAGGGCAATTCATGAATTGCCCCAACAAATAACAAGGAAGCATAAAGATGTCCGAGATAAAGATACAACTCAACGGCAAAGAAGTCATCTGCGATTCCAGCCAGACCATCCTGCAAGTGGCCGAACAGCAGGGCCTGGACATTCCCAACATGTGCCACGACAAAAAGCTGGAGCCGTTCGGCTCCTGCTGGGTCTGTCTGGTGGAGGTCAAAGGGGCCCGGGGCTTCGTGCCCTCCTGCGCCACCAAGGTTTATGACGGGATGGTGGTGGACATAGACAACCAGAAGATCCGGGCCGCCCGCCAGCTGGCCCTGGAGCTGCTGCTCTCCAACCACTCCGGCGACTGCATCGCCCCCTGCCAGGCCACCTGCCCGGCCGGCTGCGATGTCCAGGGCTACACCGCGCTGATCGCCAACGGGATGGAGGCAGAGGCCATCAAGCTGATCAAGGACACCCTGCCGCTTCCCGCCAGCCTGGGCCGGGTCTGCCCCCACCCCTGCGAGACCGAGTGCCGCCGCAACCTGGTGGAGGAGCCGGTGTCCATCTGCTACCTTAAGCGCCGGGCCGCCGATTTCGATTTGAATTCCGGAAAGCCCTATCTTCCCAAGGTAGCCCCCGAGACCGGCAAAAAGGTGGCGGTGGTGGGGGCCGGTCCGGCCGGATTGAGCGCGGCCTACTATCTAAGGCAGAAGGGCCACCAGGTCACCATCTTCGAGGCCCTGCCCAAGCCCGGCGGCTGGCTGCGCTACGGCATTCCCCAGTACCGCCTGCCCAAGGAGATCCTGGACCAGGAGATCAAGACCATCACCGGACTGGGGATCGAGATAAAATGCGAGCAGACCCTGAACCGGGATTTCACCATCGACTCCTTAAGAAAATCATACGACGCAGTTTTCCTGGGCTTCGGGGCCCACGCCTCCACCAAGATGGGGGTGGAGGGCGAGCAGTCTGACGGGGTCTGGGACGGCATCGGCTTCCTTAAAAAACTGGCCATGGGCCAGGAGATCAAGATCGGCAGGACCGTGGCGGTGATCGGCGGCGGCAACACCGCCATCGACGCGGCCCGGACCTCGCTGCGGCTGGGAGCCGAGGAGGTAAGCATAGTCTACCGCCGTTCGGAAAAGGAGATGCCGGCCAACCCCTTCGAGATCGAGGAGGCCCGGCACGAGGGGGTCAAGTTCAAGTTTTTGACCGCGCCCACCCGGGTGATCGCCTGCACCCAGGCCGACCCTTCGACAGGCTCAGGGGCAGGCGGCGGGCTGATCTGCCAGAAGATGGAACTGGGCGAGCCCGACGCCTCGGGCCGGCGCCGCCCGGTGCCCCAGGCCGGCTCGGATTATAAGGTGGAGGCCGAGACCATCATCGCGGCCATCGGCCAGGCCCCGGACCTCTCGGTCCTCGGCCAGAACCACGGGGTGGAGACCACCAAGTGGTCCACCATCAAGACCGACGAGCAGACCGGGGCCACCAGCCTGGCCGGGGTTTTTGCGGCCGGAGATCTGGTGACCGGCGCCGCCACGGTGGTGGAGGCCATCGGCGGGGCCCACCGGGCGGCCGAAGCCATCCACTCCTATCTGATGACCGGACAGGCGGCCAAGCCGGTCAAGAACTTCAACATCACCAAGGGCAAGATCAACGAAGTGCCCAGGGAGCTATTCGCCCACATCCCCAAGGCGGCCAAGGCCCAGATGCCGATGCTGCCTATATCCCAGCGCCGCAACTTCGAGGAAGTGGAAAAAGGCTTCGTCTCCACCGTGGCCGCCGACGAGGCCCGGCGCTGCCTGGAATGCGGCTGCGCCGACGTGGTGGAGTGCAAACTGCGGGACTACGCCACCCAGTACCAGGCTTCGGTCAATCGCTTCATGGGCGAGGTTAAGATACACCCCATCGACGAGAGCCATCCCTTCCTGGTGCGGGACCAGAGCAAGTGCATACTGTGCGGGCGCTGCGTCCGGATGTGCCTGGAGGTGGTGGGGGCCTCGGCCCTGGGCTTCGTCTACCGGGGCTTCGGCACCATCGTGGCCCCGTCCCTGGAAAAACCCTTCCCCGAATCCAGCTGCGTGTCCTGCGGGGCCTGCATAGAGACCTGCCCGGTGGGCGCGCTGACCGAGCGTCCCCGCCACCTTAAGCCGGCTCCCTGGGAGATGCCCAAGACCAATTCGGTCTGCACCTTCTGCGGGGTGGGCTGCGGGACCGAGATCCATTCCAAGGACGGCCAGGCGGTCAAGCTTACCGGCAACCAGGAAAACCCGGCCAGCCAGGGGTCATTGTGCTTCAAGGGCAAGTTCGGGTTCGAGCTGATCTACAGCCGGGAAAGGCTGGCCGCACCCCTGGTGAAACAGGGCAAATCCCATGTCCCGGTGGAATGGAAGAAGGTTTTCAACCTGGTCAACGGTGACATCGACGCCATGGTCAATAAGCACGGGCCGGAGGCGGTGGCGGTGCTGGCCTCGGGCCGGACCACAATGGAAGAGGCCGAGGGCCTGCGTTCCTGGGCGGCCAAGAAGGGGGTGACTAAATTCTCCAGCCTGGTCTATTCCGAAGGCCGGGCGCTGGATCATCTGGAAAAGATACTGGGCGGGCTGAGCGGCAAGAGCTACGCCGACCTGGAAAAGGCCCAGGCCATACTGCTGGTGGGATCCGACCCCTACACCCAGCATCCGGTGTTCGGGCAGATATTAAGGCAGGCGGCCAAAAAGGGCGTGCTTGCGCGCCAGAGTAGCCCTGCAAGTCAGCTGTTTCAGCACGCAGGCGTGCCGGTCTACATCTTGGCAGAAAAAACCGGACCGTTGGCCGAGATAGCGGCCGGGCAGTTCACGGTCAAAGCGGGAGGCATCTCTTCGGCCCTGAACGGGGCGCTGAATGCGCTGACAGCTTCTTCCAACCTGGCGGGTTTCACTGAATACAAAAAAGGCCTGGCCAAGCTAACCGGGGCGGCGGCCCTTAAGGACAGCGGGCTGAAGAAGACAGAGCTGGAACAGCTGGCCCAGGTCTTGTCGCAGAACAAGGATCTTGTGGTAGCCTTCAACGCCGAGGCGATAGACGGCGAAACCGCCAAGGCCATCGGCAACTTCCTGCTGTTGAACGAGACCCCGGAGAACTTCATAGCCTTAAGGGCCAAGGCCAACCTGAACGGGGTGGACCGGTTCGTCACCGTCCCGGCGGACGAGATAGTCAAACAGATGGAGAAGGGCGTCATCAAGGCGGCGGTGCTGTGGAACGAGGACCCGCTGGGCTCACTGCCCGACGGCAAGAAGCTGGCCTCGGCGCTCTCCAAGCTGGAGAAGTTGGTGGCGGCCGACCTGTTCCTGACAGAGACCGCCAAGACCGCAGACCTGGTGCTTCCCACTTGCGCCTTCGCAGAGCAGGACGGCAGTTTCATCAATTCCGAGGGGCGGCTGCAGCACTTTAAGCAGGCCATTCCGCCGGTTTGCGGCATGACCTCCAAGCAGATCCTCTCCGAGCTGGGCGGGACGGCCCTGCCGGGCATGCCGGCCGAGAAGAAGGGGGCCAGAATGTTTCTGGCGCCGGAGCTCAAGAAGACCAAACCGGCCAAGGAAGGGTTCTACGGCGACGTGTTGGAGAAGATGGTCTGGGAGCTGAGGAAAAAAGAGGGGCTGCTGAAAGAGTAGTAACCTTACCGGAACTCAACCCCTATCTCCCCTTCTTATATGGTAACGGG
>DHVS01000037.1 GCA_002412795.1 bacterium UBP2_UBA5202
CGCAACTGTTACCATTTTAACTCTTGGCAAGAGAAGGGGACGGGGGATGAGTTCTTGGTGGCCCATGCCGGAGTTTCTATTCTAAAAGTGTGTTCGTCCTATTATTCAAATGATATCATAATTATATCATTATTTTGATATTTGTCAAGAGGCTATATTTTATGCAAAAAGAAGCCCCGCCACACTTCGACTATGACTTCGACAAGGATCAGTCAGCGTCTCAGCGTCCGGCGGGGCTTCTGCAGTGAATAGATTTTTTAGCGCCTTTTCGTGTTCCTTCGACCTTGCTCAGGACAAGCTTTAGCGGGAAAGTGACCCTACTTCCTCTCGATCACGTACTTGGTCTTCAGCGTCTTCAAATACGCCTCCAGCGACTCCTGCATCTTCTTGTTCTTCAAATACTCCACCAGATCGTTCTTGACATTCTCGTAGGTGGGCTCCTTGGCCGCCACCCGCTTGTTGAGCTTGAGGATGGTCAGCCCCTGCTCGGTCTCCACCGCCTCGCTGATGTCGCCTTCCTGCATGCTGGCCAGCTCGGTCTTGATGGCGTCGGGGAAGGCCTCCACCGGGATCAGGCCCAGCAGTCCGTTGTTCTCCTTGGACATCGGGTCGTCGGAGTAGGTCTTGGCCACCCGGCCGAAATCCTCCTTGCCTGTGGTCACCCGGCGGTACAGCCCGGCGGCCAGTTTGCGGGCCTTGGCCAGGTCGGCCTCGGTGGGAACTGGCTGGATCAGGATGTGGGCGGCGCGGACCTGATCGCCCTTCTTCTCCAGCACTTTGATGATGTGCCGCCCGTAGCGGGTGTCGGTCTCGGTGACCTGCCCGACCTTGCCTTCAAAGCAGGCCTTCTCGAACTCGGGCACCATCTGGTTGCGGCCGAACCAGCCCAGGTCTCCGCCGTTGGCGGCCGAGCCGGGATCCTGGGAATACTTTTTGGCCAAAGCGGCAAAATCGCCCTTGGCCTTCAGCTTGGCCATCACCTGGTTGTAGCGGTTGATGGCCGCGGTCTTGGCCGCCGTTCCCGGCTTGGGCACGATCACTATCCAGGACACCTCCGCCTTCTCCGGCTCCGGGGGAATGGAGTCCTTGTGGCTGGCGTAGAAAGCCAGCACTTCCTTTTCGGTGGGCGGAGCCACCCTGGACCGGATGTTCTTGTCTATCAGCTTCTGCATCAGCAGCTGGTTCTTGGCATCGGCCCGGTGCTTGGATTTAAGTTTGGCGATGTCGGTGCCCTCGGCTTTAAGCTGGGCGTTAAAGGCCTCTTCGCTGGGGAACTGGGACCTCATCTCGCCGATGCTCTTGTTCAAAGCCTCTTCCACTTCGGCGTCAGTGACGTCCAGCGATTCCTTCTTGGCCTGCAGCATCAGCAGCCGGACCTCGATCAGTCTCTCCAGGGCCAGTTTGTTAAGGGAGTCCTCGGGCATTATGTTTTGGGACTGGTTGAGCTGCAGCTTTAACAGAGAGACCTGTTTGTCCAACTCGCTTTGCAGGATCGGCTGCTCGTCCACCACCGCCACCACCCCGTCGCGGGCTGTCTGGGCGTACAGCGAACAGGGCAATGCCAGCAACAGCAGGACTCCGGCCAAATAGATTTTTTTCATTACTTATAGTCCTTTGTTTGTTTGCAAAAATTATATTGCTGCAATGCTACTTGATCAGGTCGGGGTGGGTCTCCACCTGGGCGGTCTTCTTGAGCTCTTCGGTCAGGTTGTCAAAGGCTGCCTTCTGCTTGCCCATGGTCATCCCGTTGGCCAGGCCTTCCCGGACGTCCTCAAATTTAACCGGCGGCCAGACCGGTTTCTTGTCGGTAACCTTGATGATGAAATACCCGTTGAACAGCTTGATGGCATCAGAGGTCTGACCCTTGGCCAAAGCAAAAAGTTTTTCCTCAAAATCCAGCGGCATTTCCCCGCTGCCCCGCTGCAGATAGCCCCCCAGGTCCCCGCCGTTGGCCCGGGAAGCGCCGTCCAGCGACCTTTCCCTGGCGATCTTGGCGAAATCGGCCCCGCCGTCCAGGGCGGATTTGACGGAGGCGGCCTCTTCCGGAGACTGGACCACTATCTGGCTGTAGCGGACGTTGTTCTGGAATTCTGTCTGGTGCAGGTCAAAGTAGGCCTTGACCTCGGAATCGCTGACGTTCTGCTTCTCCACCACTTCCTTCTGCAGCAGCTGGTTGGCCAGGATCTCCCGCTTCAGGTCGCGCAATTGCTTGGCCACCTTGGGATCCTTGTCCAGCCCCTTTTTGACGGCCTCCTGGTAGAACAATTCCGTGTCCACCCAGCGCCGCAGGAACTCTTCCTTTTGGGCCGGGGAAATTCCGGCCGCACCGTTGGGCAGATAATCCTTGACGTCGGAATCGGTCAATACCGTCTTGTTGACCCGGGCCACCACCTGCCCCTGGGGCTTTTCTTTTTCGCAGCCGGCCCCGGCCAGAAGGATTAGACCCAGGATCAGAACCAGCCCGGCCATGGTTAATTTTTTCATTTTATTTTTCCTCCTCCGGCTTTTGCTGGCCGGCCAGTTTTAAGACATTCTCATCCACGGTTACCGGATATTTTGACTTGAGGGCCTCGATCAGGGATAAGTAGAGTATCTGCTCCTGACCCTGGGCCATGTTCTGCTCGATGGAGGCCTTCACTTCGTCAAAGCTCATTTGTTTGCCGGGGGTGCGGGCGCTGACCTTGATCACCGCAAAACCTTCCTTGACAGCGAAGGGCCGGGTAATCTGGTTAAGGCCGGCGGCAAAAGCCGCCTTGGAAACTTCCGGAAAACGGGGATCATTCTGGGCCACTTCGCCCAGCGCTCCGCCCGAGGACTTGGTCCAGTCTACCGATCTCTCGGCCGCGGTGGCCGCAAAATCGGCGCCCTGGGAAAGCAGTTTGTATGCCGCATCGGCTTCGGGCTTGGTCCGGGTCACAATCTGATGGACCATGGCCTTGGCCGGCTGATAGAAGGCCTTTTTGTTCCTGGCATAGAATACCTTGACCGATTCCGGATTGACGCTGACCTTGGGGCCTACCTCGGCCTGATAGAATGCGGCGGCCAGCATCTCGTCCCAGGCCTTTTCCATCTGCTGTTTGACCTTGGGGTTGTTCTGCAGGTTCTTGGACTTGGCCCGGGCCAAAAGCAGGTCTTCCACCAGCATGGCCTGCACCTGCTGTTCCAGCACGGCGGAATTCCGGAGGTCGGCATTGCCGCCGAACATTTTGTTGAGCTTATTGTAGAACACTTCCACCGTCCAGGAGCCGCCGCTGTAGGTGACTATGACCTTTTTCTTTTCCGTTTCGTCTCCCAACGGCGGTAGGGGGGCCGGGCCCATGGTCTGGGGCTGCTTGGCCGCCAGCATGTCCAGAACATCCTTTTTGATCTTGACTTTGGCCGATGACTTTACCTTGTCCACGTATTCGGTGGCCATCTCCCGGGGCTTGGAGGCCGTCAACTGCTGCTTGATCATGTCCTTCATCTGGTCAAAGGGCTTGATCTCGGCCGGCCGGGTGGAATCCATCCGGATGATGTGGAAGCCGAACGGGGTCTGTACCGGTTTTCCCAGCTGCCCCGGCTTCAGGTCGAAGACCGCCTTCTGGAAGGCCTGGACCATCCGGCCCCAGCCGAACCAGCCCAGGTCGCCGCCCCGGGAAGCCGAGCCCGGATCCTGGGATTTCTGCCTGGCGGTCTCCTCAAAGTCAGCCCCGTCCTTAAGCGACTGGTAGACGGCTTTGGCCTCTTCCTCGGTCTTCACCAGGATGTGCCGGGCCTTTGCTTCCGTGCCCATCCGCTGGTAATAATCCTTGATCTCCCTGTCGGTGGGCTGCGATTTATCCAGGATCTCCTGGCGGTAAAGCTGGCCCATCAGCATGTTCTTGGTCAGGTCCTCGTATTCCTTCTGCAGTTTGGGCTCCTTGTCCAGGTTGCGGGCCAGTGCCTCCAGGGCCAATAGCTTCTGCTCCACCATCTGATCCAGCAGCAGCTTCTTGTTGGTCATGGCGGCGGCTGAATCCTGCGGGGGCACCGGGGCCCGGTAGTTGTCGTCAAACTGTCCCAGGGTTATTTTCTGGCTGCCCACCTTGGCTATCACCTTGCCGCGGTTGCCGCAGGATACCACGGTTAATACCAGGCTCAGGACCAGCGCCAGCCCTAAAAGTTTTCTCATGGCAGTAATTCTCCTTGAATGTAATATGGTTTGATTGTATTTTGCCGTAAACTTTAAGTTTATCATAAAATCCGGTGTTTTTCAATATCATTTGCCCGAAAAATGGGGCCATTGCGAACCTATAAACCAAACAGGATTTACATGATTTTTCCTTTTAAAACTCCAACTTACTAACTAACCATGGCAAACATCTTTAGACTTTGTCATTCTGATCCCGTAACTTTGCCTGACTATCCGAGTGCCTCCGCTAAAGCTAGTGCCTCCGCTAAAGCTATGGCACTCGCGGCGGTTAAAATATAAAAGCGTAAGCGGAAGAATCCACTGAAGGAACAGATTCTTCGGGAGCAATACAAGCAGGGCTTCTCAGAATGACCGGATTGTTACTTTTTGTCAAAGTTCAGTAAATAATATAGATCCTGGTAAATCATGTTAATCCTGTCTTCCCCGGTAAATTTCGATGTCGTTTCAAGAATACTTCTGGAACAGCCGCCCCCAGGTGGTTTCCTTCTTCCATTTTTCAAAGGTGAACCGGTCCTTCAGCGGCCAGCGCAGGTAGTCGTGGTAGATCTCCGAGGCCAGTATGAACAGGTGCACCAGCGGGGTGTGGAAGAAGAATTTCTGCATCTTCTTCAACGGCCCGAACCAGATCAGGTCCCCGCCCACCCTTTTGACCAGGTTCTTGCCCACTTTAAAGTTCCAGTTCTCCTGGCGGACATCGTCGCCCGCCAGCTCAATCTCCCCGAATCTTCCGCAGCCCAGTCCCTGCTCATGGGCCAGCCGGATATACTTGATGGACATGGGGTCAAAGCCCATCATGTGGGCCGAGACGGCGTCGATGGCCACCTGGTCGGCAGAGGCCAGCAGGTAGTCCTTGATCACCGGGAACATGGTGCGGGGACCGGGGCCGTTGCCGGCGGTGGTGCCGTCCATCACCGCGAACAGCCCGGAGTGGATCTCCTGCTGGATGGCTAAAAGATCGACCAGCACCTGGTGGATCCAGGAATGGGCATAGTGCCTTTTGGTGTTCAACAGGCCGCCGAAGGCGTTCTTCATGGCCCCGGTGGTGGTGGTGTATATGTGGCACTTGACGGTGGGCAGGTGGACTATGTTCCTGCCGAAGAAATAGTCCGGCACCAGTATCCCTTCGGGAAATATCCTGTCCAGGGCCAGCATCTTCGCCTTGGGAACGTAGGGTACCCATTTCATGTCCGGGCCCTTGAAATTGTACAGCACCGGGACGCTGTGCTTTTTCAGGATCGGCAGATACTTGTTGAGGTCCTCGCCCTTGAAGGTATCGGTGACCACCGTCTTGTTCTGGACGCAGGACAGGTCCTGGTATCCGGCCGCCTGCAAAGCCCGGATCACGCCCTCCAGCTGCCAGGGCGTGGTGTTGGCCCCGGGAAAGGGGTAATGCCAGGAGATGTTGTCCTTGAGGATGGTGGTCTTTTGGGGATCAAGCGACTGCCGGAATCCCGCCAGCTCCATCACCCGGGCAATGTCCTGGATCACGGTTTCGGGGCTGGTTTTGATGACCGCTACTTTTGACGGCATGGTGATATACTAACTACGTTATAAGGGATTGATTTGTTTCTTATTTTGAGTTAAAAGTATTATACTATGGGCTCCCAACTTTATTGGAGAAGATCACACCACGAACAGACTGTGGCTGGAGAAATTCGGGTCGCTGGTCAGGTTGACCCCCAGCTTGCGCAGCCCCTCCTCGTCGCCCGGGGTGGGGATGTGGGTGCTGTGCACCTCGCATCCCTGCAGTTGCTTCAGCTGCTCCATGGCCAGCTGGGCGGTGGGGTTGGTCATGGCGCTGACCGCCAGGGCTATCAGGGTCTCCTCCAGGTCCAGGCTGACCGTCCGCTCTTTCAGGATGTTGCGGTCCAGGTTGGCGATGGACTCGATGATGGCCGGCGAGATCAGGTGTATCTGGTCCGGGATCCCGGCCAGCTTCTTGACCGCGTTCAGCACCAGGCTGGAGGCGGCGTGCATCTGGGGTGAGTTCTTGCCGGCGATGATGGTCCCGTCCGGCAGCTGGATGGCGGTGCCGCAGAAGATCCCCTCGTTTCCCTTGCCGCAGTCCTGGCCCTGGGCCGAGGCCTGGCGGGCCGGCTCCACCACCGGCCGGTCCTCCGGCTTGATCCCCAGGTCGTTCATCAGCAGTTCCACCCGCTGGATGGTCTCCTTGTCCACGAAGCCCATCACGTGCTCGCAGCGGTAGCGGAAGTAGCGCCGGAGGATTTCCTGTTTGGAGGCCTCCTTCACCGCCTCGTCGTCCACGATGCCGAACCCGGCGCAGTTGACCCCCATGTCGGTCGGCGACTTGTACATCGGGTCGTCCATGATCTTCACCAGGATCCGGCGCAGCACCGGAAACACCTCCACATCCCGGTTATAGTTGACGGCCGTCTTGCCGTAGGCTTCAAGATGGAAGGGGTCTATCATGTTATAGTCCCGGATGTCGGCGGTGGCGGCCTCGTAGGCCACGTTCACCGGGTGCTTAAGCGGGATGTTCCAGATGGGAAAGGTCTCGAACTTGGCGTATCCGGATTTCAGGCCGTGCCGGTGGTCGTGGTACATCTGGGACAGGCAGGTGGCCAGCTTGCCGCTGCCCGGCCCCGGCCCGGTCACCACCACCAGCGGCTTGTCGGTGGCCGCATAGTCGTTGGCCCCGTAGCCCTGGTCGCTGACCACGGTGTCGACGTCGGTGGGGTAGCCCCTGGTGTAGCCGTGGGTGTAGACCGTCAGGCCCCGGTGCTGGAGCTTGTTCTTGAAGATCACCGCCGCCGGCTGGTTCTCGAACCGGGTGATGATCACCGCCTTCACCGAGATCCCGTTGGCCTTCAGGTCGTCGACCAGCTTCATGGCGTCCACGTCGTAGGTGATGCCGAAGTCGGCCCGGATCTTGCGGCGCTCTATGTCCCCGGCATAGATGCAGAGCAGGATGTCGGCCTGGTGCTTCAGCTGCTGCAGCAGCTGCATCTTGACGTTGGGATGAAAGCCGGGCAGCACCCGGGCCGCGTGGTAGTCGTAGATCAGCTTGCCGCCGAACTCCAGGTACAGCTTGCCGCCGAACTTGGCCACCCGCTCCCGGATGGCCGCGGCCTGGAGCTGCAGGTACTTCTCGTTGTCGAAACCGTTCTTCATCCCGGCCCTTTGCTGTTGTGGTTTATGTGCCTGTTCAATTAACACAGGACCTTCTTTCCGCAGATTACGCAGATGGTGACTATAAATACTTGTCATCCTTGTATTATTGATAATCTGTGTAAATCTGCCAAATCTGCGGATATATGGTGCCCGGTCTTCGTTACCATTTTTTTATGTAACAGCGCCGCCGCTTGTGCTGGCGGGACTCGAAATACTTCCAGTGGCTCTGGACCCTGACGTTCTCCTCCAGCTCGATGTTGGTCTCGGCCGAGACCACCCCGTTCTTGATGGCCGAGCGGCACATCTCGGTCATCAGCAGGGCATCGGCACCCCTGCCCTGCAGGTCGGGCCGGATGGCCCCCAGGTACAGGTCTATCTGCTTGTTCTTTTTGCTGATGGCCCGCAGGATGTGAAGGAAGCCGAAGGGGAACAACCGGCCTTTGGACTTCTGCAGGGCCCTGGAGAGCGAGGGCATGCCGATCACGAACCCGGCCACCTGGTTGTTGGAGTCTAAAAGGATCTTGGTGTAATCCGGCAGGATGAACGAGAAATACTGCTTGATGTACATGGCGATCTGTTTCTCGTTCATCGGCACAAAGGAGTAGATGGGGGCGAAGGCGCTGTTCAGCACCTCGAACATCTGGTGGGCATAGGGCAGCAGATCCTTGGCCTTTTTGGCCTCAAGGACTTTGACCCCGGTCCTCTGCATCACGACCTTGGCGATCCGGTCGGCCTTCTCCGGGATTTCTTTGGGAACCTTGACCTCGAACTCCACCCAGTCCACGTCCTTGGCGTAGCCCAGCGCTTCCAGCTGTTTTGGATAGTAGGGATGGTTGTAGATGGCGGCCAAAGTTCCCAGCTCGTTGAAGCCGTCCACCAGCATCCCCTCGTGGTCCATGTCGGTGAAGCCCAGCGGCCCGTGGATGCCCGCCATACCCTGCTCCCTGGCCCATTTTTCGACCGTGGCAAACAGGGCCTTGACCACTTCAGCATCGTCCACGAAGTCCACCCAGCCGAAGCGGGCGTACTTGTTGCCCCATTTTTCGATGTACTTCTGGCTGATGATCCCGGCGATCCGCCCGGCCGGTTTGCCGTCCTTATAGGCCAGCCAGTACTTGGCCCGGCAATACTCGAAGGCCGGGTTCTTGTCCGCCTTAAGGGTTTCGTACTCGTCCATCAGCAGCGGCGGGATCCAGTAGGGATGGTCCTGGTACAGCGAAAAGGGGAACTCAATGAATTGCTTGAGTTCTTTTTTGGTAACGACCTCTCTGATTATGACCGGCATAACGCTTATGCCCCTTTTATATTTTACTTCTTGCCCTGAGCCGCCGGGCTGAGTTTATCGAAGCCCTGTCGAAGGGTTGATTTTGATTTCGGGTCTGCCCAGTTCCACCATTTCAGCAACTCCGGATCATGTTTCTGGTGCGAAGCATAGTACACCGCGCAGCGGAAGACGTACAAAAGACAGCGGTCCACCGGGCGCCCTTCCATGGCGCAGAACCTGGCATAGAGCTTCTCTGGATTCTTTCCTTTGAGGCAGGAGACCTTTCTGATTCCCAGCCGGTTCAGGTCCTCCGCGATGCTGGGCCCCACCCCGGGGATCACCTGCAGGCCCTTGATGCTTTCGGTCTGCCCGGGGCGGTGCAAATATCTGCAGGTCCTTGTCGGCTGTTCACCGTTCATTGCTTGGTGCCCGTCCCCGGTCATTGCGAGACTGCCCATTGCTTTGCAGACGCCTGCACTGAGAATTGCCCCGTGCTTGGCTTTTGAAGTAAAGCAATCCATGAATGGTGTTTTTGTTAGACTGCTTCACTTGTCAGGCAGGGTTGCTTTCTCGCAGTGACTGTTTCACTGTTGATTGTATGGATCACTTCAGTTCCACCACCGTCACCCCGTCCTGGCCCTCGTTCCAGGCGCCCAGCCGGAAGGCCTTCACCTGGGGATGCCTGGTTAGGATCTCCCGGACCACCTTGCGCAGCACCCCTTCCCCCTTGCCGTGGACGATCCGGATATTGGTGATCCCGTAATAGACCGCGTCGTCGATGTAGCGCTCCACCGCCTCTATGGATTCATCGGCCCGCATGCCCAGCAGGTGCAGCTCCGGGGCGAACCCGGAGACGTTGTCGGCGCTGACGGTGGGGCTTGGCTTCTGCTCCGGGGCCTTCTGGGAAGAGCCGGCCACCGCCTTCTGCCGGGGCACGGTCATCTGCACGTTGCCCACCTGGACCTTGAGCTTTTTGCCGGAATCCAGCAGGTCGGTGACCAGCCCCTCTTTTTTAAGGTCGGTCAGGTAGACCTTCTCCCCCTTTTTAAAGACGTGGCCGGGGTCCTGCCTGGCGTAGGCTTGGGGACGCTCCTCCGGCGGCAGCATGGCTTCGGCCGCTTTCAGCATCTCCCGGGCCTTGATGATGCTCTGTTTGCCGGCCTGTTCAGCCTTGATGACGGCCACCGCCTGCTCGGCCGAGCTGCGGGCCTGGGTGATGATGCTCCGGGATTCCTCGGCCGCCTTCAGCTTCATGGTCTTCAGTTCTTCCTGCAAGCCTTCCAGCCGGGACTGGTATTCATCCTTCAGGCTTTGGGCCTGCTCCATGTCGTCCATGGCCTTCAGCTCCTTTTGCTCGGCCTGGCGCTTGACCTGTTCCAAAAAGGTGATCAGCTCCTCCAGCTGGACCGACTTGGAATCTATCCGGGAACGGGCGTCTTTTATGACCTCGGGCGAAAGTCCCAGCCGGGAGGCGATCTCAATCCCGTAGCTGGCCCCGGGCACGCCCATCATCAGGCGGTAGGTGGGCTGCAGTTTTTCCCGGTCGAATTCCATGGCCGCGTTCAGCATCTGGACATTCTGCTGGACGAAGGCCTTCAGCGCACCGTAATGGGTGGTGGAAAGGGTCAGACAGCCCTTGTTGGTCAGCTCTAAAAGAATGGTCATGGCCAAAGCCGCGCCCTCGGCCGGCTCGGTGCCGGCCCCGATCTCGTCCAGCAGCACCAGCGACCGGGCGGTGGAATTCTCCAGCACTCCTTTGATCTGCGAGATGTGCGAGGAGAAGGTGGACAGCGACTGGGAGATGGACTGCTCGTCGCCGATGTCGGCGAACACCTGGCCGAACAGGGGCAGGGCGCTGCCGTCCCGGGCCGGGATCTGCAGGCCGGACTGGTTCATCAGGGCCAAAAGGCCCACGGTCTTAAGCACTACCGTCTTGCCGCCGGTGTTGGGCCCGGTGATGACCATGGTGGTCCGGCCGTCCCCCAGCTCCAGGTTCAGCGGCACCGGATCCTTAAGCGCCGGGTGCCGGGCCTCTATCAGCTTCAGGTACTGCCCGCCCGGGAATATGGCCCTCACGCACTTCCAGGCCAGGGCCAGTTTGGCCCGGGCGAACACCAGGTCAAAGTGGGCCAGCAGCACCAGGTTGTTCTCCATGGCCTCAAGGTTTTCGGAGACCTCCACCGAGAACTGGCGCAGGATCCGCTCCACCTCCTGCTTTTCGGCCGAGAACAGCTGGCGCATCCGGTTGTTCATCTCGATGGTGGCCAAAGGCTCCATGTAAACCGTGGCCCCGGAGGCCGAGCTGTCGTGGACTATCCCTTTCAGCTTGTTCTTGGAGTCGGCCTTGACCGGGATCACATAGCGCCCCTCCCGGATGGTGATCAGCGTCTCCTGGATGTCGGCCGCCTCCTGGCCCATGATGTCCTCCAGCTTGGAGTGGATGCGCTGGCGCACCGTCTCCTGCTCCCGCCGGATGTGGTACAGCTCGGTGCTGGCCTTGTCGGCCACCCGGCCGTCGGGCTCTATGGCCTTGACTATCCGGTCCTCCAGGTCCTTGAAGGCCACCAGGCCCAAGGCCTGCGATGCCAGCAGGGGGTATTCCTCGGTGCGCAACCCCAGCGATGAGCGGATCTGCCTGGCCACGTACAGATGGCGGGACAGGTGCAGCAGGACCAGAGAGTCCATCACCACGCCCTCGGCCTTAAGCGCCTCCAGCTGGGGACGGATGTCCTGCAGTTCGTAAAAATCCAGGCCGAATCCGGCCTCCAGGAATTTTCTGGCCTCGGCCGTCTCGTCCTGCATTTTGGCCACGGCGTCGGGATCGGCCAGCGGCATCAGCGCCATGGCCTCCTCCCGGCCGTAGGGGGTGGAAGCCTTGGCGGATAGTGCGTTCCGTACGAAGTTGAACTCTAGTATGTGAAGACTGTGGGCGTTCATGAAATAAAAAATGAAAGATAAAAAAACAAAATATTTTGTGTCTCAGTACTTGGATTTCATTGTTCTTAGCTGGCTGACCGCCCCCTCGTTCCCCCTCCCGCAAGGAGGGGGAGGCTGGTTTCCCCTTCCCTCGCGGGGAAGAGCCTGCACTGAGTGGAGCAGCTTAGAAAGGCAAACGAAAGTGGGCAGGGGTTAGGTCCTTTACCCATCGTACCTCGGTATCATCTCCCCCGTTTCCTTGCGCCTCGATGTCAGCTCCGACAGCAGCAGTCCCGCGATGACCACCGCCATGCCGGTCAGTTTCAGGGAATTGAACCTCTCGCCTAAAAGAAAAAAGGAAAACACCGCGGTGGAAACCGGGATGAAGTTGGTGAACAGGTTGACCCGGGATATCCCGATGTGCCGGACCCCGATGGTGATGAAGACGAAGGCCAGACTGGAGGGGAATATGGCCAGCAGGGCCAGGACCGAGATCACCCGGAAATCCGGAGTGACGCCGCTGAAATTACCCCAATCAAAGAACAGGAAAAGGGGCAGGAACAGGACCAGCCCGATGATGTTCTGGTATTTGACCACCGTCAGGGCCGAGTAGCGGTGGGAGACCTTCTTCAACAGCAGGCCGTAGAACACCCCGGAGAACACCGCCAGAAACATCAGCAGGATGCCCTTGGCCGAGACCTCTATGCCAAAGCCCTGGTTGAACACGATCAGCCCCACCCCCAGGAACGAGACCGCCAGCCCGGCCAGGGTGCCCCAGCCCACCTTCTCCCTCAGCATAAAATATGCCGCCAGCGGCGTGAACACCGGAATGGTGGCGATGATGATGGAGCCCACCGCGGCGGAGACGTATTTTAGACCGAAGCTCTCGGCCAGAAAATAGCAGAACGGCTCAAAGAAGGCCAGCAGCATAAAATACCGCTTGTCGCCTTTCTTGATGCTTTCGCCCGGAGCCATGAAATGGGCGATGATCCACAGGAAGACCGTGGATAGGGCCAGCCTTAAGAAAACGACTGTCAGCGGCTGGTAGTATTCGTAGGCGATCTTGACCCAGACATACGACAGACCCCAGAAGAGCATGGCGCTGAGAGTGTATATGTAGACCAGGGGAGAAGATTTTTTCATTGAAAGGTAAAGAGTTATCCAAGTTGGTTTTATTTCTTTTTATACTCTGGAATATCTAATATTAAATAGTTATCAACATAATCACTATACTCTGTTTCTGTGAACATTACTTGTCCAACTGTTATTTTGTATTTACCATTTTTTGTAAATATATATTCCAGTTTACGATCCTGAACCCAAGGTTGTGCCATAATATATTTTGTGTTAAAAGACAATTCTAGTAAATTTGTAAAAATCCAAGAAGGCACCATACTAAAACTATCAACATCAAATGGGGCTATAACATAGTACGAAACTGAATCCGGTGATGTTATAAATAAATAAGCTCCGTGCGGCACTGTCATTTTAAGTTTTATTGTTGAATGTTGTTTTATAATATTTTCCGATAGAGATGTTTTAACTTTTGGATTAATATATTCATCAGCCATTTCTTTTTCTTTTAATTGTTCCCTAAATACATACCCTGATATAAATTCCCATTTTATATATGCCCACTCTCCATCAATATTTGTATATTTACCATCTAATAAGACATTTTCAATGACGGTCACCTTTAATCCATACGGCAACAAACCAATCGTAGGTGCACTTATGCTTGGCTCTTTTTTTATTTCAGCATTTGGAGCGATAGCACAATAGGCGGGGTGTTCATATGTTACTATTTTTGTTTTAGTATCCTTGTGCAGTTTACAACCAGTAAAAACAAGAAATAATAACATACTAAACAGGAAATATTTTTTCATAATTACCTCTTTTTAGGATTTACAGAATCAACATATTAGTTTAAAGGGCAATACAAATAATCTATATGGTCTTCAGCTCCTCCACCTTCTTGGGCTCCGGCTTTGATATGGTGATCTCCCTGACTGCCAGACCGCCGTTGTTTTCCTGTGCCCTAAGATCACCGTTGATGGTCCCCATCTCTGCTCCGGTATAAAAGTTTAGATAGAAATTAAGTTTAGACCAGCTTTTAAGCAAAGTCAAGGAAAAACATCAATCCCGATTTAACAAGTTGGTTTGGTCCCGGCTTGAAAGGAGATTCTTGCAAAAACATATTGACTTAGCTTAAAGTTTATGTTATCTTAAACTTTCAACTATGGGAGAAATTTTGCCGATGAACAAGTGTCCGTTCCTGACATCCAAGCAGGTGGTCAAAGAACTGAAGTACGACGCCGACGGCAAGCTGCTGGAGGAAAAAGAACTCCCCCTGGCCGAGCTGCGGGACTGTCTGGGCGCCGAGTGCGAGATATTCGATGCCGAAGCCCAGAGATGCTCGCTGCCTGTAATAGACCGGAAGATGCGGAAGACCGATGAGCATCCGGAAGATGGCGGCAAAGCCGGTTCGGTGGTGGCCGAGCTTAAGGAGATAAAGGAGAACACCGCCGCCACCCTGCTTCACATATTAAAGAAGACCGACGCCACCAACGAGGCCATCGACCGGCTGGCCGAGGCCGTTAAAAGCGCCCCGGCCGCCCAGGGCGGCGAAGGCCAGGCTTTGGACCTTTCGGAGCTGAAACAGCCCCTGACCCAGATCAGCGACAAGCTGGCGGAACTACCCAAGGCGGACCTGTCCCAGATCCACCAGTTGCTGGGCGCTTTGACCGAGGAAATTAAGATGTCCCAGGCCAAGTTCAGCGACATTCTGGAACTGACATTGGAGGAACAACAGAAAAGGTCGTCCCAGGAGGCCCAGCAGATCCAGGACGGAGACAAGCTGGGCGCCAAGCTGGACGCCATCAAGGAAGCTCTGGCGGGCCGGCCGGAAAGCAATGGTTCGGAAGCGCAATTAGCGGCCATCAAGGAGGCTCTGGTCCAGAGCCAGGAAAAATTTACCGGCATCCTGGAGCTGATGCTGGAGGATACCCAGCGGCAGGCGGAACAGAATTTGAGCCTGACCCAGGCCGTAAACAGCCTGGCCAATGGCCAGCAGGAGCTTAAGGAACAGCAGGCCATCCTGGCCGAGAAAGCTTTGGCTTTGCAGTCGGACCAGACCGGCAAACTGACCCTGGCCTTGGAACAGATGGAGTCCGGTTTAAAGAACCTGTCCCAGACCAAACCGGACAGCGGCGGAAATTTGGAAGCGGTGGAACAGCGGCTGGCCCAGGCCCAGGTGGCCCTGCTGGCCGTGTTGGAAGCCCAGCGCAACGAACAGCGCCAGTCCGGCAACGAACGGCGGTTGCACCAGGCCGAGGAGAACAACGACCGGGGCGTGATGCTCTACTACCGCCGGGAGCTGGCCGGGGCCGAAGCCCAGTTCAAGAAGGCCATAGACATACGGCCGGATTTTTACGAGGCCTACAATAATATGGGCCTGGCCATCAGCGATCAGGGGCGGCGGGAAGAGGCTGTGACCGCTTTTAAAAAAGCGGTGGAGCTCTCGCCCGAGGCCCCCGAGGCCTACAACAACCTGGGCTGTCTTTACAAGGGAAAGAAGGATTACCAGCAGGCGGTGGAATATTTCAACCAGGCCATCGCCAAACAGTCGGACTATTCCCTGGCTTATCTGAATTTGGGAACGGCCTACGAGGAAATGGAAAAATTTGACCTGGCCATCAAGTCCTGGGAAAAGGTGCTGGCGGTGCAGCCCACCAATGATGAGGCCCGGCGAAAGATCGCCATTTACCGGGCCAAGCGGACCTAGCAATGGACGAAGCCTTAAAAAAGATAACACAGGCCCTGGAGTCGGAACGCCCGGCCAGCCGGCTTAAGGATCTTCTTCCCCAGTCAAAGGAGGCGGCCAAGTCGC
The DNA here is from genome assembly GCA_002412795.1 of bacterium UBP2_UBA5202. Taxonomy (GTDB): domain Bacteria; phylum Edwardsbacteria; class AC1; order AC1; family EtOH8; genus UBA5202. The sequence continues at coordinate 15,373 of DHVS01000037.1, forward strand.
CGGAGCAGGCTATGGGCATTACCCACTACGCCAAGGCCCCGGCCGAGCCGGCCAGCCAAAACCAGCCTGTAGTTCAGGTGGATGCCCCCCGCCGCTTTGAGCCGCCGGTGGAGATCGATCCGGCCTCCAAGATCGGAGTGGGAGCCCGGGTATTCACGCTGGATGAACTGGGCTCTTCATCCCCGGCCACTGCCCCGGCGGTTGAGCCGGATGCCCCCCGCCGCTTTGAGCCCCCGGTGGAGATCGATCCGGTTTCCAAGATCGGGGTGGGAGCCCGGGAGTTCACTTTGGACGAGCTGGGCGGGGCCTCCCCGGCCGAAAAAGACCCGCTGATGGGACAGGTTTTAAAATCCACCGTCCGGGAGATGACACTGGATGATCTGGCATCCAATGGAGAAGGGGACAAGTGACCCCTTAAACTTGCATAAGATCAGTGGTCAACAAAAAGACAGGTCCAGCATTAATGCTGGACCTGTCTTTTCTTTTTACTGGGAAAGTTCCAAGACAAAACGCTCGGGGCTATTTTTTTTCTATAGCCAAGCCGGGAATGTTGATCTTGGTAATGGCCGTGTCCGTGGTCATGGTAACGATGTAATTCCTCGGCTTCAGCAGGCGCCGGGCGGCCAGCTGAATATCGTCCTTGGTCACCTTCTGGATCAACTCCAGATCCTTAATGACCTGGTCGGGGCTTAATCCGTAAAGCTCTGCTCCCAGTATCTGGCTGGCGATCTGCCCGTTGGTTTCGTAGCGGAAGGGATAACTGCCCCGGAAATAGGCCTTGGCTTCTGACAGTTCCTGGTCCGAGACCGGCTCTTTTTGGATGTTTTCCATTTCCGCGATCATGGTCTTGATGGCGGTATCCGCGGTCTGGCATTTGGTCTGTACGGTAAAGGTGTATGGGCCATGGTCCAGCCGGGGGAAGAAATAGGAATCAACATCGTAAGCCAGGCCCTGCTGCACCCTGATCTTGGCCACCAGGCGGGAGACAAAACCTCCGCCGCCCAGGATGTAATTCATTAACCGGGCCGCCTGGTAATCCGGATCCAGCCGTTTGGGGCCCAAAAAGCCCAGCATCACATAGGCCTGGCTGATGGGCCGGTTGATCATCAACAGTCCGGTTTTTTCTATTTTGGGGATTTGGCCAAACGCCGTGGCCGGAATTTCGGACTTGGTCCAGGTTTTGGTAAGTTTCCTGAAAAGCCCCGGGAGATTGCCCGGCTTTACATCCCCCACCACGGCGATCACCGCATTGTTGGGAACAAAATATTTTTTGTGGTATAAGATCAGGTCCCCGGATCTTATGGCGCCGACAGCAGCTTCCTCCCCCTCCACCGGATGGTTATATTGGTGTTGTCCGTAGAGCCATTTTTGAAATTCCTTCTGACTTACAGCCATCGGCCGGTCCTGCTGGGACTGAATGGAAGTTGCCAACTGATCCTTAAGCCTTTCGACTTCTGAAGTATCCATCCTGGGATTTTGCAGCAGATCCATGAATACCGGCAGCAATTTTTCCAGATCCTGGGTCAGGCAGGTCAGCGAAAAATACGAGGCATCGTAATCGCAGTTGACCGAGAACCGGGCCCCGGACCGGTCAAAGCTTTGGGCTATCTGTTGGGCGGTGCGGGATAAGGTTCCCCGGGAAAGCATCTCGGCGGTAAAATTGGCCAGCCCGCTTAAGTCCAGGGGATCGGAGGCGCTGCCGCCTTTTACCATGGCACTGACGGTGACCACTGGCAGGCTGGCCTTGGGTACCACCAGCAAAACCAGTCCGTTGCCCAATGTCACCCTTTGGGGCCGGGGCGGCTGCCAGCCGGACTGGGCAAAGGCAAATGTTGCCAGCATCAAAGCCGGCAGAACGGCCAGGAACAATGATTTTTTCATGTTATTTCTCCTGTCCCTTTAAGACTTGGGGAACAAGCGTGGCCACGGTGCGGTTCTCCGGGGCTAAGTATTTCACCGCCGCCTGTCTGATGTCTTCAGTTTTTACTTTATCCAGATATTTGAGATAGTTGTTGACGTCCCGCCAGCCGTGACGCGAGGCCGAGGACCCCAGCTGGTTTCCCAGCACATAGTTGTTCTGCCGGGAAAAAATGTACTGGGCCTTAAGTTGATTCCTGGCCTGGGCCAGTTCCCCGGCGGTGACACCCTGGGTCTTTACCAGTTCCAGTTCGGCGTAAAGGGCCTGTTCCAGCTCGGCCGTGGTCCGGCCGGCGATGGGGGCGGCATAAAAGCTTATCAGGCCGGGGTCGGTCCGGGACACATTGTAAAACTCGGCGTAAAGGGCCAGTTTTTGCCGGTAGATCAGGCTTTGATAGAGCCGGGCGCTTTCCCCGCCGGAAAGAATGGCCGAAAGCAGATCCAGCACCGCCTCGTCATATTCCCCGGCCCGGCAGCCGTGATAGGCGATGATCATCAGGGGCGTCTGGGCCTGGCGCACCACGCTGACCCGGCGCTCTCCCACCTGGGCCGGTTCAATCGTGATCACTGGAGGCGGAGACTGCTTCCCCCGGGGTATTTTACCGAAATGTTCGCTGATAGATTTTACCACCGCTTTGGGGTTGATGTCGCCCACCACCACCACCGTGGCGTTATTCGGCGCATAGTAGGTGGAATAGTGCTGGCGCATATCCTTCAGGGTTATGGATTGGATGTCGGAGGTCCACCCCAAAACCGGCCAGCCGTAGGGATGGGCCATGAAGGCCGCAGCCTCCGATTCCTCCGCCAGCCGTCCCCAGGGTGAGTTCTCCCTCAGCCGCCTTTCCTCCAGCACCACGTTGCGCTCCGACTCGAATTCCAGCGAGTCCAGCTTAAGCCGGTGCATCCGTCCGGCCTCCATCTCCATCATTTTCGGAAGGAATTCCACCGCGATGTTCTCATAATAGGCGGTATAGTCATCGGAAGTAAAGGCGTTGTTGTGTCCCCCGTATTTCTGGACCGTCCGGGCGAACTCATCCGAGCCGATGTCCCCCGAGGCCTTGAACATCATGTGCTCCAGCAGGTGGGAGATCCCGGTGATGCCCGGGCGCTCGTTGCGCGAGCCCACCCGGTACCAGACCTGGAAACTGGCGATGGGCAGGTCGTGCTTTTCCAGCACCAGTATCTTCAGGCCGTTGGCCAGGCTGTCTTCGTAAACCGCCAGGGTGTCCAGGGCCAGGGAACGGTTCATCCCCAGGCCCAGCAGCAGGGACAGCAGAATCATTTTTCTTAACATCAATCCTCCTTAAGTGATATGCAGGGCAGCAACAGCGCCTGAAGTTATTTGGAAGCCATGCTGATATTATAATTCCTAAAACGGAAAATATCAAGGGGAAGCCCAATAACCTGCTTCCCCTGAATATTGCTTGAAAGGGGTGACTGACCCCGCACTTGAAATCCGGGTCACCGGAAAAGCACTATCATCAGGCAGACCACCAGGTACGAGATCGGCACCGCATAGCGGCAGAAATGGTCCAGGGTCTTTGATCTCTGCTCCCGGCCGGAGTTGAACAGCCACAGGGAGATGGTGGACTCGGCTATGGACATGAAAACGAACAGAAATGTGGCGATGTGCAGCTGGTCGGCTATGGTCATGATATTGGTTTCGGGCAGGGACGAGGTGATCACGTACTGGCTGGCCACCGCCGCAAAGATCCCTCCCACCCCCAGCCCGAACCGGGGATCCAGGTCGGTGGGTTTGATGAAGAAGGCCAGGAAGGCGATGATGGCGGCGATGAACATCCCGAACAGCAGTTTCACAAAATAACCGATGCCCGCCCGGACCACCCGGACCGAGCAGTAGAACCGGGAGAATACAGACTGGTTCTCCGCCGGCAAAGACGGATCGCCGTAATTGGTGGCGTAGGTATAGGGCACCACCCCAAAGTAGAACTTGTCCAAAGCCCAGCCGGGGATCTTTATCTCCGGGCTTTTGCCCACGTTGCCGGCATCCAGGACATAGACCAGGGAACTCGTTTCGCTCTCCCCGTCCTCGATCTGCACGGTCAAAACGTGATCGTCAAATGGGAAGGCCGAGACGTCCCAGTGCTGGGTCATCACCGCCGTCACCCGGCTGAACGCGTAGTTGGTATCGCCGTGCCTGGACCGGTATGGTTCGGACTGGAAGGTCTTCTCTCCGCCCACGATCTCAAAGCTTTTGATGGGATCCAGTTCCTGGTTCCTCCAGCGGAACCACAGGTAGAAATCGACCGAGAATTTGTTGTCCCTAAGGGAAACATCGTATATCCGGTTGACGTACATCCCCACGTAGACCGAATCCGGCCCCTCCGGCGGGGCGGCGGCCGCAGACATCCCGGTGCAGAGGGCCAGCAGAGCGAAGGATAACAGGATCTTTTTTCTCATTTTGCAGTCAGGTTTTTTATTCAGAATTGTGTTTCTCTGAAATTCTGTTATTAGTTTAGCATTTCAATATTTCAGTGTCAAGCAATATATTTATGACAATGCACAAAACCCCGGACCTGATATTCCAGGCTCCGGGGTTCCTGCTAATTGTTAATTGCTTGTCCGCCGAAGCAGTTGCGTAGGTGGAAGCCTTGGCATAGGCAGAGCGTAGTAGGATTAATTGTTCATTGTAAAGTTGGTTCCAGGGGCACTATCACCCAGGCTATGATGTAAAACAATATTCCGGCTCCCAGGGACAGAATCGCCGCCACCGTTATCAGCCGCACTATGGTGGAATCCACCCCAAAGTACTCCCCCAGCCCGCCGCAGATCCCGGCCAGCATTCTATCCTTTTGGGAACGGTACAGCTTTTTAGCCATGGTCTGCTCCCTTTACTGCAGCTTTGTTTCTGGGGCGGTTGCCGGAACCGCCGGCGGCAGAACCGGGGAACGGTAGGCCTTGACCGTTCCGAACCGGGACAGCCAGACCCCGCCCAGTCCCAGGGAGATGCCTATCCAGCAGGCTATCCAGCTGATGATCACCAGGATCCAGCCTAGGATGTTGAAGGGGCTGCCGGCCACGTTGATCAGCATCCCGGCCACCATTACCGCCATCAGCAGCAGGAAACCGGTCATGGAGGTCAGCATGGTGCCCGGCTGTGGTTTGTTTGTGAGATGAAAGAACCTTTGACCCAGGATCATCCCAAAGGCGGCCAGGGATATCAGCAGGGCCGCGGCATAGGCCAGCGGGACTGCGAAGATGCCGACTATGGTTATCAGCAGCATTATCCAGACCGGCATGAAGGCCACTATCACCAGCAGGCCTATGCCGAAGGATTTCCAGGTGTCCTGCAGGGCGGCGGTTTTCACCGCTTCTACATGATGGGGGAAGAGGGCCGTGATCAGAAGGATTATCAGGCTGAAGCCCAGAGCCACGAAGAACCAGACCCCGAATACCAGGAGCCTTGATCTGACCGGGTTTTCGTGTACCACCCTGGCATGACCGATCATCCCCGGCAGCATGTGGTTGAGCATGCCCAGATCCAGTTTCTGGATCTCGCCGCCGATCCGGGCGCCGTCGGACCTCTCCACCGTGCCGCCCATCACCGCCACGTCGCCGCCCACCGAGGACTGGGGCCCCAGGGTGACGGTGCCGCCGAAGCAGGCCACGTCGTCCTTTACGCTGCCGGTGATAATGGCCGAGCCGCCGAAGCAGGCCAGCCCGCCTCCCACCCGGCCGGGCACCTCGGTTGAACCGCCGAAGCTGGCCACGTCGCCCTGCACCTCGCCGTTGACCATGATGGAGCCGCCCATGGCCGCGCAGTCGCCGGTCACCACCCCGTCCACCGTAATGCTGCCTCCCTTGGTGGCCAGGTCGTCATCCAGGGTATCGCCGGCCGCGATGTGGACATCCCCGACCCTGGAGTCCCTGGCGTTGATCTCTATGTCCTTGCCGGCCATTTTAAGCTTATAGGCCTCCCCGGCCTTGGACGCCGGCTCGATTAGACCCTGGACTTTGACGGCTGTGCTTTTGTCCGGGAGCTTGGTCTTGATCACCACCGTATCCTTCTGGGCCACCAGGCTGGCTGTGGCCAGCATCAGGATCAGGGCCAGGCTTAACAGGAACTTACTTTTTGTTTTCATTTTATGGTTCTCCTTATTTTGTTTTTTATGAATGGTTCCAGAACCTGCCCTGGGGCTGGTATCTCATCTTAACCATGGCCAGCATCACCACAGCGGCCGCCGCCAGGAAAGACAGTGATATCTGCAGCGGCAGAGTTGATCCCTTGAACAGCCAGGCAGTCAGGGCCTGGGCATTGTTAACGGCATCGGAGAGAACGAACCATGTCTTGACCAGGGCAAACTGCAGGGCGGTGAGAACTTTCTGGGGGTTCTTCAGGTATAAGTAGGTCTGGGCCAGGCCCAGTTTGCTCACGGCATAGATCACGGCCAGCATTACCCCTCCGGCCCACATCAGGACCAGGCTGGCCAGGCCGGCGGCCCACTTGGACCAGGCCGGGAAAAGTGCCGGTTTATATTCCAATCCCAGGGCCGAAAAGACCTTGGAATTGAACTCCGGCGAGGGGGAAAGCAACGGCAGATTGGCCACAGAGGTTACAGCCATATCGTACAGCCGGTACTCCCTTTGGCAGGACCGGCAGGTCCTTAAATGGTCAATTACCGGCTTAACCTCTTGTTTGTCAAGCAGTTGGTCGATATAGTCCGGCAGCTTATGTTTAAGTTCTATGCAGTTCATTTTTTTATCCTCTGTGGTGAATACGCAATGGGCGGGCATTTTGTTTCGCCGGTTTGGCGGTTATTGGAACTATTAGATATTATTACTTTTACCACAGAAACACGGAATGACTGAATCACAGAATTGATCTTTATGTTGCGCCCCAGATTCCGTGTTTTCCGGACTTCGGTGTTTCTGTGGTTAGCCTTGGTTGGGTAGGGGATGTTTGTTCGTATTTTAACTACAAACTATCCGTAGCCGGCCGCTTCCAGCTTGGTTTTAAGGATCTCCCGGGCCCGGAACAAACGGACCTTGACCGTGCCCATGGGGATCTGAATGGCTTCGGCGATCTCTTCGTAGGACAGCTCCTGCTGGTGGCGCATGATCAGTACCTCGCGGTAGGGAGCCGGGACCGAGTCCACCATTCTCTCTATCAGCTCCTTTTCCGACAGCTGCTCCATTTTTTCCTCCAGCGAGGAACCGGTGTCTTCAAGGTCTATCGGATTCTCTTCGTCGTTGATGGTCAAGGTCTCGCCCTTGTTGGCCCTTAAGAAATCTATGGAGGTGTTGTGGGCGATCTTGAAAAGCCAGGTCAGCAGCGGGTACTGGGCATCGTAGGAGGACAGGTTGCGGTAGGCCTTGATGAAGGTGTCCTGCAGGATGTCCTCGGCATCGGCCGGGCTTTTGACCAAACGGACGATAAGGCTGAAGACCTGACGCTTGTATTTGTTCATCAGGTCGTTAAAAGCCCTGGAGTCTCCGTCCAGGCAGCGCTGGACCAGTATTATGTCCTGTTTGTCGGCGGGCATTGGCGATGCTTGGCTTTTCCCTGGTATGTCTTGATGTTGCTAAGTTGCCGGAGCGGATGGAAGACCGGAAACAACGTAAAAAGCCCTGCCAATTACGGGTTGGAGGGCTTTTTATTAGAGGCCTTTTTCCGGTTGGTCATTTAAAAGCTGACTATTGTTATCACGACCATGCCGACCAGAAAGGCCACCGGGATCAAGCCGTCCCACTCAAACTGGGGGTTGCTGGTTTTCATTGACGTTCTCCTTTTGATGGTTGGTTGTTTCCCTGTTCAAAGGAGAATACGCCGGAGGGGTCAAATTTGTTTCACCGAACGCAAAATATTTTTCAAACTTCCTTTGCCGGACGGTCTCCCGGCCGCCGGAAGTCCGGAACCTAATGCATTATGGCAAAATAGACCACATAGAACCATCCGAAGATCCCGTGCAGTATGGCCCACAGGATAGAATGATTGATGGACCAGGACAGGATCATGGCCAGGGCTGACCCCATCCCGATCCCGTTGGAGGCGGCGGTGATTGTCTTGGACATTTTTCTCCTTCAATGTTATTGCCGAATTTTCGATCTAACTAAACTTTGACAATTCCTACTTTCTTGTCATGGTGAGTATGGCTCCGCAGCCTGACAGAACGAACCATCCCTCAATTAGGTAGGCGGGAAGTGTCCCTTCAAAAGCCAAGCATACTGGCAGTCTTAGGGCAGGCCCTCGGGATGACAGTTGCCCTGTTTGTTAGTAATGTTACGAATATTTGCCAAAGTCCAGGCTACTCGTTTTCAGTATGGCTGCCCCGGCGGTAATGACTCTTGCCCGGCATGTCCCGGATGATGGCCCCGGCCTCCAGCTCTATCACCCGGTGGGGCATCTTTTTCACCAGCTCGTGCTCGTGGGTGGCCATCAGCACCGCCGTGCCCTTGGCGTTGATGTTCTTCAATATCTGGATTATCTCCAGGGTCCCGGCCGGGTCCACGTTGCCGGTGGGCTCGTCGGCTAAAAGAATGAAGGGGTCGTTGACCAGGGCCCGGGCAATGGCCGACTTCTGCTGTTCCCCGCCGGAGAGCTGGTAGGGGAAGGAATGCCGCTTGTGGGACATCCCCACCTCGTTCAGGGCCGCCATTGATTTTTTGTGAATGGACTTCTCGGGCGCCCCGGTCACCTCCAGGGCAAAGGCCACGTTCTCGTAAACGGTCTTGTCGGGCAGCAGCTTGAAGTCCTGGAAGATGACCCCCAGCTTGCGTCTCAGTTTGGGGACGTCCCTGGCCTTGATGCAGTCCGAGCCGAAGCCCGCCACCTTCACCAAACCCTCGTCCGGCAGGATCTCCATCATGATGGTCTTGAGGATGGTGCTTTTGCCCGAGCCCGAAGGCCCGATCAGGAACACGAACTCCCCCTTCTCCAGCTCAAAGCTGATGTCCTTAAGGGCGGTCCAGCTGTTCTGGAAGGTCTTGGTGACGTGCACTAGTTCTATCATTCTCTCATTTCCCGTTTCGGCTGGTGAATGGTTGACCGGAAGTATTCTTTGCCCCCAGGGCGGACGCCAGCAGTATGGCTTTTTTCATGGGGATGTGATCGGCCTTATTCTGCCAGGCGATGTCCAGGGCGGTGCCGTGGTCCGGCGAGGTCCGGATGATCGGCAGGCCCAGTGTGATGTTGATGGTGCCGCCCAAAACTTTCAGCGGCAGCAGGCCCTGGTCGTGGTACATGGCTATCAGGGCGTCCAGCTTTGCCCGGCGGATCAGGCCGAAGCCCGATTCCGAGGACAGCGGCCCGGTCACCGCACAGCCGGTTTTTTGGAAATATCTTACCGCCGGCAGTATGATCTTTTTTTCCTCGGGGCCGAACAGCCCGTCCTCACCGGCATGGGGGTTGAGGCCCAGCACCCCGATCCTGGGATTTTTAACGCCCCACCAGTTCACCAGGGCCTTTTGGGTCAGCTCTATCTTCTCCCTGATCACCGCCGTGGTCAGGGTTTTGGGAACCTGGGCATAAGGCTGGTGAATGGTGGCCAGGGTGACCCTGATGTTCTCCGAGGCGAACATCATCCCGAAATCCTTTACCCCGCAGATCTCGGCCAGCAGTTCGGTGTGGCCCGGCTGCTGGTACCCGGCCTGGCGCAGGGCCAGCTTGGAGATGGGCGCGGTGGCCAGGGCCGACACTTGGTTGTCCAATGCCAGCAGCGCCCCGGCGATGATGGAGCGGGCCGCGATGCCCCCGCTCTGGGCCGAGGTCCTGCCGGGGGTCAGGGAGAATCTCTGGAAATAGATGTCATGGATCTCGGCTCCGGCCAGGCTGACCCCCATGGCCCTGGCCGCCTGCTCCCAGATATCCTGCGGGCCGACCAGCACCGGCCGGCAGCGCTGCAAGACCTCCCGGTCGGCCGCGGCCTTAAGTGCGACCTCCGGGCCGATCCCGGCCGGGTCGCCGATGGTTATGGCTATGAATGGTTTCATGGTTCTTTCTTCTTTATTGGGGGCAATAACACCACCCTTCCCTCCCCTGCCTCCTTCGCCGAAGTTTGCTCTATTTGTTGTCCCTCATTGGCTACGGCGGCTGAACGAGGGGAGGGATAAAAGGGAGAGCTCTTCCAGCGTTTCCATCGTTGCCCGGCTCCCTGCCGGACTACTCAAACGATTCTTCCGGGCCCGTGCTCTTATGCGCCTCTTCTTCAATCGTCTGGTCCACCATCTCGTCAAACCCTTCGCCCGCCTCGTCCCCCAGCTCCTTCCCCATCTTCTTGGCCCATTTGGCCACGGAAGCCGGATCGTTCTCGTCCACCCCGGAAAAAGTGGAAGGGTCGGCCAGCCGCTCCATCCTTGACTCTTCGGACCGGACGGTCCGGAACCGGGACATCAGCCGTTCCAGCTTTTCACTGCCGCAGTCCGGGCACCTGGGGGTTCCGTAGCTGGAGGGGCTGAGGATCAGCAGGCTGACCCGCTTTTTACAGCCCTGGCAGAGGTATTCATATATTGGCATTTTACAGGTCTTCCTTCATCTTTTTCCAGCCGGCTATGATGGTGCGGTTGTCGTCGGTGCTGTTGAAGAACTTTTCCCTTTCTTCCGGGTCCTGGATCTCCTCGGCCTTTTTGACCAGCTCCCGGTACGACGTTTCCAGGCATTCCCGGGCCTTTTCATTTTGGCCCGCCGCCAGCAGTATCCTGTGGCGCTGGTAAAAGAATTTCTCCAGGGCCACCTCAAATACTTTTTGTTTCCGCTGGATCTCCAGCGCCCGGTCCGAATATTCCAAAGCCCTTTCCCTGTCTCCCTGCTTAAGGTAAACATTGGCCAGATTGGCGTAACCCAGCATCTCGGCCGAAAAACTTCCTATTTCAACGGCCAGGGCTATCCCCTCCCGCCCATACTCCGCGGCCTGCTCCAGCCGGCCCAGCATCAGGCACAGGTCCACGTTCTTTACCAGGGAATAGCTCAGATAATCCTTGGAATTGATCTGCCGGCTTAGTTCCACGATTCTAAGGCTGTACTCCAGGGCCTGGGCATAATCCTGCCTAAGCGCCCACAGGTCCGCCATATTGTTCAGCTTGGAAACCTGTCCGCTGATGTTGCCGGTGGAGAGGTCTATTTTTAAAGCCCTTTCCAGGTACTGCAGGGCCCGGTCATGGTTGCCCAGGGTCCCCTCCAGCACCGCCATGTTGTTAAGCTTGGCGGCCTCGCCGGTGATGTTGCCGATGGTCCGGTCCAGCTCCACCCCCCGCTGCAGATAGGACAAGGCTTCCTGATATTTTCCCCGCCGAAGCAGGATGACGCCGATGTTGTTCAGCAGACTGCTCTGTTTCTGCTTGTCGCCGATTGATTGAGCCAGCCCGAACACCTGCTGATAAAGGTCAAAGGCCTCATCGATCCTGTCCATCCGGATGTAGATGCTGGCGATATTGGTTTTGACCGCGATCAGCTGGCGGACGTTGTTTCCATTTTCATAGGTTTCCTGGGCCTGGCGGCAATATTCCAGGGCCTGGGAATATGAGCCGACCCTCCAGCAGGTCAGCCCCAGGTCGCTGTTAACGTCGGCGGACTTGAGGTCCTGGCCCAATTGGTTGAAGATATCCAGCGCCTTCATCCGGTATTCCGTGGCGCCGGAATAATCCGACAGATGATAGCTGGCCTCGCCCATCTGGTCGTACATCCGGGCCGTCCCCTCCCGGTCTCCGCCATTGACGGCCTGCTCCAGCCCCTGGCGGGAAAACTCCAGGGCTTCCTTATAATTGGCCTTGTATACTGCCAGAGCCGAAAGATAGTAACTGGCCTGGGAACCGTAGGACCGGTCGGCTTCCGCCAAACTGCTGATGGACCGGGCCAGTTTTTCCGAACCCTGGCGGTCGGCGGTCACATCGCACACCTCCCATTGTCTCTGCCAGACGGCGAAGGGTATGCCCTGCTCCAGGCGGCCTCCGGCCCGGGCCTCCCTGACATTGTTGATTATCCAGCCGGTGATGTTTTTCATTTAGCCAGTATCATCTTGACCGCGATGGCCAGTAAAAACACCCCGAACGAGCGCTGCAGCCAGACGCCGGATATCTTCTCGGCAAGCACCGCCCCCAATAGGCCCCCGAAGAAGAAACAGACCGCCATCACCCCAGCCGCCTTGACATTGACGTGCCCGGCCGAATAATAGCGCCAGGCCGCCAGAAGGCCAATGGGCAGAAGCAGGGTGGCCAGAGAGGTCCCCTGGGCCTGGTGCTGCGAGAACTTGAACAATATCACCAGCGCCGGCACTATCACAATAGCCCCGCCGATGCCGAACAATCCGCTGATCACCCCGGCCAAAGCCCCCAGCAATCCGTATCCCAGCCAGATCATCATAAAACCTCCATCAATTTTTTGTAGGCCGCCGGGAGCTCATCCAGAATATCCCCCGCCAGCATGCAGTACTCGGTCTTGTTTTCCCTGGCCAGGTCCCCGGCCAGCCCGTGCAGATAGACTCCCAAAACAGACGCCTTCTCCGGGGACAGGCCCTGGGCCAGCAGCCCGGCTATCAGTCCGGCCAGCACGTCGCCCGAGCCGGCCGTGGCCATCCCGCTGTTGCCGATGGTGTTGATCCAGATGTTTCCCGAAGCCGAAGCAATGACGGTGGGCGCTCCCTTGAGCACCACTGTCTGATTAAATCTGGCCGCGAATTCCCCGGCCGCCTGTATCGGGTTTTCTTTTATTTCGGCGATGGTTCTTCCGGTCAGCCGGGCCATTTCGCCGTAATGGGGGGTCAAAACCAGCGGGGCCCGGGTCTTGAGCAACTGAATAGCGCCGGACAGGGCGGTCAAGGCATCGGCATCCAGCACGGCCGGGACCTTCAGGCTTTTGACCACCGCCTGCGCCAGTTCCAATGTTTCCGGATGAGTGGAAAGCCCCGGACCGATCAGTACCGAATCAGCCTTGGCCGTCAGCGCCTTGATCCTGTCCAACGAATGCAGCGACAGGGTCCGGGTGCGGGTCTCCGGCAGGGGTTTTGTAATGACCTCGGTCAGCTTGGACTCCATCACATCGCTCAGGCTTTCCGGGATCCCCAGGTATGCCAGCCCGGCCCCGGAGCGCAGGGCCGAAAGCGAGGCCAGCCGGGCCGCTCCGGTCATCCCCGCCGAGCCGGCCAGCACTAAGACAGTTCCGCAGCTTCCCTTGTGGGCGTCGGGAGCCCGGCGGGGAAGGAACTGTCTTACGTTTTCGGCATCGATGGTGTTTATGTTTACCTTTTGCTCATCGATGGCCTTGGGGGGAAATCCGATGTCGGCAATGGTGATCTCCCCGGCCAGTTCTTTCCCCGGATAGAACAATAGTCCGGTTTTCATAATCCCCATGGTAACCGTGGCCTGGGCCTTTACCGCCGGGCCAGTCACCTGGCCGGTCTCGCCGTTTACTCCGGAAGGAATGTCAGCCGACAGCACCGGACGCCCGGAAGAGTTGATGGCTTCGATCACCTGGCCCGCCAGCTTGTCCGCTGAGCCCTTGAACCCGGTGCCGAAGATGGCATCCAGGACCAAGCCTGACCTTTTAAGGCCGGCCTTCAGCGCCGTCAGCCCCGCCCCGCCCTTGATCTCGTTGACCTTTATCTTGGCGGCCTTGAGCTTTTGGGCATTTGTCCTGGCGTCGCCTTTAAGCTGGGGCAGGGAACCAAGCAGGAAGACCAAAACTTCGCAGCCCTGCTCCTTAAGCAGCCGGGCCGCTGCCAGTCCGTCGCCGCCGTTGTTGCCCGGCCCGCAGACGATGCAGACCGTGGCCGGAGAATTTTGGGCCGGCATCTCCAGCGCCTTTTCGGCCAGGGCCCGGGCGGCGTTCTCCATCAGGGCCAGGCCCGGCACTTTGTACTTTTTGATGGCCCGGGCGTCTATCTCCTGCATCTGCTGGGGTGTGACGACTAGCATTTCATTTCCTCCTTAATTACCTGCCCACTAAAAACACTAAAACTAAAAAATATTTTTGTGTTATTTCGTGTATTTCGTGGGAAATCGTCGTTTCTTTTCTTAGTGGGCGGGGGCCTCCATCACCGCCACCGCTATCACATACTCCCTCTCGTGCGACAGCGATAAATGAAAGATGTTGTCCTTCCCGAACTCCTGCGCCTTGCCGTGCAGTTTGACGGTGGGGCGGCTCTTCTCGTTGTCCACGATCTCGATCAGGTTGGGATAGACCCCGCGCCGGAATCCCGTCCCCAGGCATTTGGAGATTGCCTCCTTGGCGGCGAACCGGGCGGCCAGGGCCGGGGCCGGGTGCTTGCGGGAAAGGCAGAACCGGGCCTCCTCTTCGGTGAACACTTTCTGCAGAAAGCGCCGGCCGTAGGTTTCGTAGGCCTGTTCTATGCGCTCCACCTTGGCGATGTCGGTGCCGATGGCGATGATCATGTAAGTTTTTTATGATAGTTGCTGTTTTAATTTCTGCAGGTATTCCCTTCCCCCGGCCTCGTCATCCTCCTCCGGGGCCCACTCGGGAAATGTCTTGAAAGTGAACGGATCGTACGGGCCGTCGATGATCTCGTAAAACACGGCCGCTTCGGATTCAATCACCAGGGAATGCCAGACCCCGGCCGGTATCTCGGCCATGTGCACCGGGCCTTCGGCCTCCAGCCGGATTGTTTCCCTGATCCGGCCGTAATCATCGAACACCAGCAGTAAGGCCTGACCCCGGATGATGAGGTAGACCTCCAGTTTTACCGGGGCCTGGTGCTGATGGGGCCGGACGTAGGTTTCCTTCAGCCCGGCATACAGCATCCGCTGCAGGGACTCGCCCTGCTCGTGAAAGCTGTACATTGCCCGCTTCTTTTGCGAACCCTGGGCCATCTCTAATATTCCGTCCATCAAAGCTTTGTCCAAAACCTTTAGCTTGTCTTTCATAGTCTTCCTAATTGCTAAGCGTTAATTTATGGTAAAGCATAATCTATAAAGATAGCATAAAACCCATAAATGTCAAGCATTATTTAAAGTTGCGGCAGCTTTCAACGGTGACATTTTAGATTCTGTTATTTTTGTTGACAGACCGGCCTGTTTTACATTAAACTTGAGCCATGCCCGACAAAATTTCTGAAAATAAAAAGCCCCTGGCCCTGCTTACCGGCGCCACCGGCTTCATCGGCAGCCACCTGGCCGAATCCCTGCTGAACCGGGGGTTCCGGGTGAGGGCCCTGGTCCGGCCCACCAGCGGCTTGAGATGGATCAAGGGCCTGGAACTGGAGCTTTTGACCGGCAGCCTGCAGGACGACAGCTTTCTGGAGCAGGCCGTCTCCGGTGCGGACCACATCTTTCACCTGGCCGGAGCGGTCAGGGCCAAGGATCCGAGGGATTTTTATCTTCACAACACCCGGGCCACCATGAACCTGGCCCGGGCAGCAATGACGACCGCTCCGGGCTTGAAGAGGTTCGTTTTTGCCTCCAGTCAGGCGGCGGCCGGCCCGGCGGAATGCTTGGCGCAACCGGTCTGCGAGCGGGATTCCTGCCGGCCTTTGTCCGACTATGGCCGAAGCAAACTGCAGGCCGAGTCGGGACTGCTGGAACTTTCGGACAAACTGCCGGTGACCATAGTGCGCCCCCCTTCGGTCTACGGCCCCCGGGATACCGAAGTACTGGTTTATTTCAAGTGGGTCAACCGGGGCCTGGCCCTGCTGCCGGGTTTAAGGACCCGCCATGCCCATCTGATTTATGTAAAGGACCTGGTTGATGGTATGATGCTGGCGGCCGCTTCGCAAAACTCCCTGGGAAAAACATATTTCCTGACTGAAGACAGGTCATACTCCTGGAATGAGATATCGGACACCATCGCCGGTTGCCTTAAGAAAAGGATTATAAAACTCCACGTCCCCCTGCAGCTGGCGCATCTCTCGGCCCTGTTCAACGAAGCCGGAGCCCATGCCCTGGACAAACCGGCCATGGTTACCCGGCAGAAGGTGCGGGAGATGTCGCAGAGATACTGGACCGCTTCATCGCAGGCGGCCAAGGAGGATTTCGGCTTCCAGTGCCGGTACGACCTGGCCCGGGGAATACAAGAGACTGCGGAGTGGTACCGCGCTAACAACTGGCTATGACCGTCCCCCGTCATTCTGAGAACAGCCCCGTGCTTGTCTATTCGAAGAATCCTTCGGTTTGTGCGGCACGCAGGTTTCCTCAGGATGACAATCAGCATCACTGACAAAAGAAAGAGCAATGAACAACCGTTTGTATAAAGACCTGAGCTGGCTCTGGCCGCTTTGGGAAAAGGTGGAGGACTATCAGCCCGAAAGCGCCCGGTTCATCAGTCTCATAAAAAAGCACTGCCCCTCTGCCAAAACACTGTTAGACATTGCCTGCGGAGGCGGCAAGAACGACTATTACCTGAAAAAGCGCTTTGCGGTGACCGGAGTGGACCTTAGCCCGCAGATGATCGCCCAGGCCAAAAAGCTCAACCCCGGTGCCTCCTACCATGTGGGTGACATGCGCAGTTTCAATCTGAACAAAAAGTTCGACGCCGTGTTCTTCAACGACGGCATCATCTACATGCAGACCGAAAAGGACCTGCTGAAGGCCCTGAAGAACGCCCGCCGCCACCTTAAGCCCGGCGGAATGATGGCCCTGTATGTGGAGGACTGCAAGGAACGCTTCGAGCAGAGCAAGACCTCGGTCTGGCGGTCTAGGACGAAAGAATACGACATCACCTACATCGAGAATGATTTTTGCCCCGATCCCAGAAGTTCTGTTTACGAAATGGCCTTCGTCTACCTGATCCGCCGGGGAAAAACATTGCGGGTAGAGCATGACACCCACACCGCCGGCTTGTTCACCCTGGCCCGGTGGCGGAGAGCCTTGAAACAGGCGGGATTCAAGATCATAGAGGACCGGCCGCAAAAACTGGGAGACGAGCTGGTGCAGCTGCTGGTGGGGAAAAATCCGGCTTGAAGTTCTGGAACTCGAGCCGAAAGCATTAGGCCCTTCCGGATATTTTCCGGAAGGGATTTTTTCTTGCTATGCCTTCAGTTTTTTAGTATAATAAAAGATTAAATATTTCACACTTTCAGAGGTTCTTAATGGATATCTTCAAAAAATGCGTTGACTTCACCGATGCCCGGGATGCCCGGGATGCCGGTCTTTACCCCTATTTCCACCCCCTGTCCTCGGCCCAGGAACCGGAGGTGATAATCGACGGCAAAAAGATGATCATGATCGGTTCCAACAACTACCTGGGCCTGACCACCCACCCCCGGGTCAAGGAAGCGGCCATCAAAGCCGTCGAAAAATTCGGCACCGGCTGCACCGGTTCCCGCTTTTTAACCGGGACCCTGGATATGCACAACCAGCTGGAGGCCAAGCTGGCCAAATTTTTGAACAAGCAGGCAGCCTTGGTCTTCTCCACCGGGATGCAGACCAACCTGGGCGTCATCTCCTGCCTGGGAACAAAAGACGACATCCTGATCACCGACAAATACGACCACGCCTCCATCCTGGACGGCTGCCGTCTGTCCTATTCACCGATGCGCCGCTTTCAGCACAACGACCCCCAGAGCCTGGACCGGGTGCTGCAGGGACTGGACCAGGGCAAGGGAAAGATGGTGATCGTGGACGGCGTTTACAGCATGGAGGGCGACATCGCCGACCTGCCCGGCATTACCAAGGTCTGCCATAAGCACGGGGCCCGGCTGCTGGTGGACGACGCCCACGCCCTGGGGGTGCTGGGAGCCCACGGCCGGGGCACCGCCGAGCATTTTGGCCTGGAGAAGGAGACCGACCTGATCATGGGCACCTTCTCCAAGAGCTTCGCCGCCATCGGCGGAGTGGTGGCCGGGGACTTTGAGGTGATCGACTACGTCAAGCATTTTGCCCGAAGCATGATCTTCTCGGCAGCCCTGCCCCCGGCCCTGACCGCGGCCGTCTCGGCGGCGGTGGACGTGCTGCAGGACGAGCCGGAGCTGCTCAAAAAACTCTGGCACAACACCGACAAGATGCTGAAAGGGTTTAAGGACCTGGGCTACGACACCGGCTCGGCCTGCACCCCCATCATCCCGCTGATGATCGGCTCGCGGGAAAAGGCCTTCGCCTTCTGGAAGCACCTGATGGACCACGGCATCTTCGCCAACCCGGTGATGTCCCCGGCGGTGCCCGAGGGCCGGGAGATGATCCGCACCAGCTTTTCGGCCGCCCACACCGATGCCCAGCTGGACCGGGTGCTGGAGGAATTCAAGGCCGCCGGCAAAGAACTGGGATTGATCTGACCGGATAAGTTTGTTTTTCAGGAAAGGAAGCCCGAAAGTATTTCGGGCTTCCTTTTTTCTTTGTAACTATTCGGCCATATTTGTATTATCGTTTCCCATGATCGGCCACATAATGCACATAGGTCACAAATAAGAAACACGTTTAACGTTATTACGTAGCAACGTTATAACGGTATATGTGCCTTTTGTGGCTGAATAGTTATTTTTTATTTTAATAAATCCTCGATTTATCCTTGACTTTAAAATAGGCTTGTGTTAAGTTTAAATGTTAATCTTCGGCATCAAGGCCGCTGATCAAATGATAAATTCCACCCTTTACGGAGCTGTTTCATCATGTCTCCCTTAGCCGATTTTTTCCTGCTTTCCAAAGAGCAGATACTGCAAAAAGCAGACAAACTGAGGACCGAAGGCAAGCCCGGCAAGGCAGCCGAACTGCTGGCCTCGGGGCTCAAGAACAATGTCGAGGATTTTGAACTGCTCACCGCCCTGGCCGGGGCCCATCAGGCCGACCAAAAAGGCCGGGACTCCGCCGCCGCCCTGAAGAACGCCGTCAGCCTGGTGCCTGCGCGCTCCAAGGAAGTGCTGGAAATGGCCGAGGAGCTTTTTTACAACGGCAACCGCTCTTCCGACCTGGGCGACCTGGCCTTTGAGATGAACGTCTCCCGGCGCAACATCGAGCCGGCCGTCAAGATACTCAAGACCCTGGCCGACCGTGACATCGAGGCCATGCTTTCGCGCTACGGCAAGGTCAAGGAATCATTGGACCGCTATCAGGGTCCGGCCAAGCCGGCCGGGGCCAGGGCCAAGGACATGGGGGTGCTTTTGAGCCTGGCCCTGCTTCATTACCGCAAGGGCCAGCCCCTTCCGGCCTTTGACCTGCTGGACGCGGTGGCGGCCCAGTCCCCGGATGAACATCCCCATGTCAACGAAGCCGCCTTTCAGATAGCCGCCTCCGGGGCCGGGGTGACCGAAGTGGCCATGCGCTACGGCGACGTGCTGCTGAAGACCGGACAGAATGAAAAAGCCCTGGAGCTTTATTCCGAAGCGGCCAAGGTCCAGGACCCCCAGCCGGTGATAGGCCGGTTGCAGGGCTTTTTGGAAAAGGAACCCGATAACACCGGCGCCCTGGCCCTGATCATCCAGCTCTATCTCAAGAAACAGCAGGCCCTGCCCGGGCTGGAAGCCGCCAAGAGGCTGTGGAAGCTGGACCAGAAGCACCGGGAAACGATCCTGGCCCAGCTGCGGGAGATACTGAAACTGGATCCCCAGAACACCGGCGGCTACATGTTCTTGGGCGACTGCGCCCTGGAGGCCGCCAAACTGGAGCTGGCCATGACCTCCTTTGCCCGGGTGGCCGAACTGGCTCCGGAGCTACTGTCCGAAGTCCTGTCCCGCTATCATCAAATAATGGAAAGATCACCGGGGAACCTGGAGGCCGCCACCCGGATCATAGACGCCTATTCCGCGGCCGGGCAGACCGACCAGGTGGTAAGGTCGCTGAGGGAGATGGTCTCCAAGGACGCCACCCTGGTGGATATGGCCCTGGAAAAGCTCAACGGGCTGCTGCAAAAGAACCTGGACCAGCCCCTGGCCCTGGAGTTTCTGGCCGAATGCTATCTGCTGAGAACGGAACTGGTGAAGGCGGCCCGGGTCTACCAGTATCTGGCGGGGTTGGGGAACGAGTGGCTGGAAAAAGCCCTGCCCAAAATGCAAAACCTGCTGGCCAAGGATTTCGACCCGGCCCTGGCCCCCCCGCTGATGGAACTGCTGATAAAGAACAAAAGGCAGACGGAAGCGGTGATGCTGGGCGCCGAACTGGCAAAAAGAAACCCGGCCGGCTGGCCAGAATTCCTGCCATTGCTGGATTCTGTTTCGCCCCAGGCCGGCCCCCAATTCAACCAGAACCTGGCCAAGCTCTGCCAGGTACTGGAACAGCAGGGACAGGACCAGCCGGCCATTCAGCTGGTCAAGGCTGCGGCCTGGGCCCGGTCGGGAGAAACCCAACCGGCCGCCGCCTTGCTCTTGAAACTGCACCAGCAGCCGGAAATTTCCCGACTGGCCAAGGAGTCCCTGATGGAACTGGCCCGGGAGTTTCCCCAAGCCGGCCGGCTGCAGCTAACCCTGGCGGAACTGCATCAGCGCGATGCCGAGCCGGCGCCCATGGCCGCCGCCCTGCTGGCAGCCGCTTCCAGCGACAAGTCACTGCTGCCCCAGGTCAGCCTTAAGCTGCAGGAGCTGTTGCGACAGCAGCCCGACGACCTGCAATTACAGTTATTGCAGATGGAGCTTTTATACCAGCAGCGCCTTCTGGACAAGGCCTTTGACCAGGCCAATATTATCGTGGCCAAGTGGCCTGGGGCCGGGTCGGCCAAGGCCTACCTGCGCCTGGGGCAGGTCTATCTGGAAAAAGGCGAAATGACCAAGGCCGGCGGGGGATTGATGAAGGCCTCGGAGCTGGACGGCTCCCTTTCTGATGAAGCCCTATTGAACATCGCCAAGCTGCTGGAGGTTGACGACACCAGCCTGCCCGGCCATTATGCCCGGGCCAAGGTCCTGCTGCATCTTAAGAAATATGACGGATCGCTGGACGAACTGCTGTTCGTGACCCAGCGGGAGCCGCGCTGGGCCGAAAAGATTCTGGCGGACATCAAGGAGATCCAGACCGCCGACCCGGCCAACCACCGGGCCCTGGTGGCCGATGCCCAGATAAACATGGTCTTGCAGAATTACGGCCCGGCCGCCTCCGCTTTAAGCCAGGCCCTGGAGCTGGCCCCGGAGATAGCCGACCAGGTGGTGGCCTTTTACCGCCAGATGCTGGCCAAGAACCCGGACCAGCCCCAGGTGAAAATGGCCCTGGCCAAGTCGCTGGTGGTCAAGGATTCCCTGGACGAGGCGGTGGCGCTGATCGAACAATCGCTGTCCAAGGATGCCGACCTGGCCGAGCCGGCCATCGGGCTGCTGCGCCAGGTGCTGCAGCGGGACAAGGAAAATGTCGCCGGCCTTTATCTTTTGTCCCGGATCTACGCCCAACGGAACGCCTCCGAACAGAGCGTGGAAATGCTGCGGCAGATACTGGAGCTGAGGGAAGACCAGTCGGCGGAGGTAGCCTCCCGGCTCCAGGCCATCATCGACCAATTCCCCCAGGCGGCTCCGGCCCGCTATCTTTTGGCCGAGCTCCAGTGCCGGGCCGGCCATTATGACCTGGCCTTGGCGGAATACGAAGCCGTCGTCAAGCTGCGGCCCGAGGACCGGCCCCGGGTGCTGGAGTCATTAGCCCAGGTTTTGGAACAAAACCCCAACCAGGCCGAGGTGATCTTCTTCCGGGCCCGGCTGCTGGCGGAATCCGGCGACATCAAATCTTCGATAGAGGGGTTGGTGCGGGTGGCGGAACTGGATCCGGCCCGCCGGGTGGTGGCCGCCGCCGCCATCGAGAGGATGATGGCCCAGCACCGCGACATGCCGGAGATACACGAGGCCCTGGGAATAATATATTTTGAAATGGGAAAGTTCCCCCAGGCCAAGGACCTGCTTTCGGGGGCGGTGAAGATGGTGGAGGACCCGGAACGCCGGACCAGGGTGCTGTTTTATCTGGCAGAAAGTTATCTGGCCCTGCGCCAGGAGGAAAAGGCCGAGGAGATCATGGACCAGGTGCGGAAGCTGAACCCCGATGCCGACGAGGTCTTCCGGGCCCTGCGCCGGTTCAACCTGCGCCGGATGCAGGTGGAAGTGGACAAGTCCTACCAGGCCCTGCAGGAGGCCCCGGACGACGAGTTTAGAAAACTGGACCTGGCCGGAAAACTGGTGGGGGTGGGCAAGCACGATACCGCCATAAACCTGCTGGCCTTCAAGCCCCAGGACAAGGAGACCGCCGGCCGACGGCTGCTGCTTTTGGCTCGGGCCTTTTTGGGCCGGGGCGAGGCGGTCTCGGCCCTGGAAGTGCTGAGAGCCGTGCCCCTGGCCGATCATCCCTTCAGCCGCTTCCAGATGGATGTCTGCTACCTGCTGGGGCAGTGTTACGAGTACCTGGGGAATTACGCCGCCGCGGTGGCGGCCTACCGGATGATCTACCTGGATCAGACCGATTACCGGGACGTCAAGCGCCGGATGGAGCAGGCCTCGGGCCTGGCGGTGCTTAAGGAACTGGGGCAGAGGTCTACTGCGCTGGAGGCTATGGCTTAAAAACAGCAATCGTTTTTACGGCAATAAAAAAGGTGCGATGAACATCGCACCTTTTTTATTTATCCTGGATCTTCTGCTGTGTTTTGGAGTAATTTTAAACTCTTCCCTACCCGTTGGACTTGCTGTCCACGCACAGCACTTCGTTCTGGGTATTGTATATCGGACATCCCCCGCCGCACAGCGGCAATTTCTGGCACCCCTTGCACTTGTCCATCAGATATGCTTTATTGCGGAGGTCCACCGCCGGCTTGGCGTTCCAGATCTTCTCCCACTTGTCGGTCAGGAGGTTCCCCAGCGGGGCAAAGTAGCTCTGGCATGGGATGACGCTGCCGTCCGGCTCCACGCACATGTTGTAGCGGGCGGCGGTGCAGGTCTTGACCCCCAGCTCCAGGTTCACCGGGTCCAGCTGGCAGTACTGGGTGGGCGTGTACCAGATCAGTTTGAGTTCCAGCTGCCGGGCCTTTTCCCGGATCCGTTCCATCAATGGCACCAGCTCCGCTTCGGTAAAGCCCAACCCGAAGGAGGCTCCCTGCCCGGAATAGATCAGGCCGTTGCAGGCCATGGTGGTGATCCCCAGTTTTTTAAGGAACTCCATGGTCTTTTCCATGCCCTTGGCGTTAAGCCTGGTCAGGGTGGTGTTGGTGATGGTGTAGACCGGCGAGGCCACGGCGTTCTTTATTCCCTTGACCGTGTCCTCAAAGGCCCCCTTGCTGCCCACCATCTTATCGTGAACCGAGGCCAGGTGCGATTCCAATGTGATCTGGAAATGGTCCAGGCCGGCTTCGGTCATCTGCTTGACCGGTTTTTTGTCCTTCAGTTTCCGGCCGTTGGTCAAAAGCCCTGTCACCAGGCCGGTCTCCTCGGCATAGGCGATCAGGTCAACCAGGTCCGGCCTTAGGGTGGCCTCGCCCCCGGTAAAGCAGACGTGGGGGATGCCTATCTCCCATATCTTGGACAGGGCCTGCTTCCACTGCTGGGCGGTGAGTTCGCCGGGCATCCGGTCCTTGGGCAGGTAGCAGTGGCCGCAGGCGTCGTTGCATTTGTAGGTCAGGGCCAGGTCCATCCGGTAGGGCGCGCTGACCGGGGTCTCGAAGGGCTCTATCCGGTTGATGTCCATATAGGTCACCGGGCAGACGTCGTCGGTGGAGGCCAGGGTGAATATCTTCTGCTTCAGCTGGGTGAAATCATTTTCCAGCGCGGATGGCTTGACCCCCCGGTAGCGCTTTCCCATCTGCTCCGCCGCTGTTTTGGCGTCGTCGCCTTCTATAATGTGCTTGGCCAGCTCGGCCGCGGTCTGGTTAAGGTGCAGTATCTTGGAGGCGTTGATCACCAGCACCCCCCGGGCATCGGGCTCTATCCGCAGGTGCAGCCGGAAGAACTGTCCGCCCTGCTCTCCCCGGTAGTGATACAGCCCCGGGGCCAGCGGTTTGGCCCGGTGGAAGATGTTTTTCAGCCAAGCCATTTTTTCACCTTTCTTTTTCCCAGTAATATCACCGGAATGTCCAGCAGTACATCGGCGGTTCCCGGGATTGGAGATAATTGAGAGACCAGTTTATCGCGTTTATAAAAAAACGTCTTGTCCAGCAGCCGGGGCAGCCGCTGTCTGATGGGCTCCGCCAGAAGCCCGGCCAGGATGAACATCGGCCCCACCGGGTACAATATGATCTTGTAATCTAGAACCTTGAGTCTGAGCCTTTTGGGCTTTTGTTCCGTCAACAGTCTCTCCGCCAGCCGGCCCCGCAGTTCCCAGTTGTTCCATTGCACTATGACCTGGTCATCCTCAACCCGGACCTGTGACGGCCGCACCCACTCCCGGCTGATCAGGGCCGCCCCCATGGTGGCGGCAAACAGGACGACGATGCCCAGAAGCTTGATCAGCAGGACCGGGCTTTGCATGATGAACCCGCTGAGCAGAATGAAGCCTGCATCCAGCAGGGTCAGGCCGGTCAGTATGATCCGGGAATATTTGACGGTCTTCATACGGTTTTTATCTCCACCACTTTCAGCCGCGAGGTCTGGCCCCGGAGTATGGTGACGGCTGTTTTTCTGACCTTGAAATGCCCAGCCAGGAACTCCACTAATTTTTGATTGGCCTTGCCGTCCACCGCCGGGGCTGTGACATAGACCTTGTACCGGCCGGCTTCTTGGACCAGCTTCTCGGCCTTGGCATTGGGGACTATTTTTATGTTTAACAGCATAATGTTTACTTCTGTCAGCATTTTTTAGTAACCCCACCCTGCCCTCCCCTCGAGGGGAGGGGAAGGGAGAGGTTAAAAATATTAGGAATAAAACAGCCTCTTGTATTTTGGGTCGTGCCGGATCAATTCTTCTTTCAGGGGCTGGGACACCTTGGCGATCAGCTTTATGGCCGGCTTGATCTTCTTGTCCCACCAGGCCCGCACTCCCCTGGGCAGTGGGTGCCGGCAGCGGAAAGTGCCGCAGCAGTTCTTGGAGCCGCAGGCGCACTGGAATCCCCAGTCCCGGTCATAGAAGACCCGGTAGTCGTAGGTGGCCTCTTCGCCCTTCTTGATGTCCCGGACCACGATGTCGTATCCCTTCCCGGTGTCCAGGATGTTGGAATCACAGCAGTGGTTCATGTACTTGGAGTCGCCGCAGGGCATCACCACCGATCCGTTCTTGACTGTGTAGGCATGGAACAGCAGCTTTTCCTTTTGGGCGGGGGATAGTTTTTGAAAAACGGCTTTGGGCGTAACTTTGCAGCTATGGCATTCAAAGAACACGATGGTTCCCCGGGGAATGAACGCCTTGGCAAAAAGCCCATGGCCTTTGTTCTTAATTTTCTTAACCGTGAACAATGGAGCTAACATAACTCTAAAATCCTAAATATCACTTTCGAAATCCTAAACAAACCCGAAGTTGCAATTTCAAAGCGCCAACTTGTTTGAGTTTTTGATGCTTTTGGACATTTGTATTTGTTTAGGATTTAGCTTTTAGTGTTTACTGTTTTAATTGTATATAATTTGAGCCCCAATTACAAGCAAAAAGAAAACCGCGGTGACTATTACCCTTAATTTATGCTACAGAGCATACCCAATTCATGTTTTGACAAGCAGAAACCATTTCCCCTGTTTCAGACCCCTGGGGGAGGGTCGGTGCGTTCGAATTAAAAAAACAACAGACATTTACTCCTTTTCCGGTTTAAATTTGTTGAAACCGCCGGTTGGTTGTGGTAACATAACTTGAACTTTCAAAAAATGTAATTTGAGGCTTATGGCTGACGGGGCAAAACAACACCGTTATAGACCCTCGGTGAACTGGCTTAAGGCCGGCCGGGACCGGAACCAAAGGTTTTTCCCGTTTCACCTGACCAGGAATATGGGGAAAATATTCCTGCATATCGGCAGATGGGAGAAGGCCTCGGCGGCTTTCGGCAAATGCCAGGAGTGGGCGGAAGCATCCGGCAACGAACTGGAGACCTCTCTTTCATCCCTGGACATGGCCCTGTTACTGCAGCAACGGGGAGAACTGGCCGAGGCCAGATCGCGCCTTGATCGGTGCGCGGCCGTTTTCACCCGGCTGGACCAGCCGGTCCTGCTGGCGCAGGTGCTGAGGAACATCGGCAATATCCACATCGGCCAGTCTGATTACCAGACCGCCCTGGGCCATTTCCAGCGCAGCCTGGACCTGGCCGTGCAGGCCGGTCAGATCACCGATCAGATGAGGGCTTACAACGGACTGGGGCACATCTGCCTGCACCTGGGGGACCTGAACCGGGCCCGGGAATATTTTGAGGCGGAGCTGGCCATAGCCGAAAAGCACGACGTGGTAAACTTCATAGACCTGGCGGTCAGCAACTTGGCGCTGGTGATGGAAAATCTGGGCCACTGGGAAAAAGCCATCGAGCATCATAAGCGGAGCCTGGACATAGCCTCCCGCAGCGGCAACCGCCAGAGCCTGGCCCAGGGATTCATCAACTGCGGGACCGCCTACATCAACCGTTCCCGGTACGACGAGGCGGAGGACCTGTACCAAAAAGCCCTGGAGATCCATCTCCAGCTGGGCGACCGGTACGGTGAATCCATGGCCCGGTGCAACCTGGGATTTGTCGACATCGGCCGCGACCGGCCGCTTACCGCCCTGCGGCATCTGCGCCACAGCCTGCGGCTGAGCCGCCGGCTGGGCAATCCCCGGATGACAGCCATAGCCTGGGGAGGGGTGGGACAGCTTTTCCTGCACATCGGAAGGTACCGGACGGCCTTGATATACCTGGGCCAGAAACTGGAGATATCCCGCAAGCACGGACTTAAAAGACTGGTGGCCCAGACCCAGCAAATGCTGGCAAGGCTAAAGAACGATACCGGAAGCCGGGACGAAGCGGCCGCCCTGCTGGAGGAAAGCCTGGCCGGGGCCCAGGCCATGGGGGATGACAACCTGGCGGCTGAGGCCCTGGGAACTATGGCCAGGGTTCATCTCCGCTCCGGCCGGCATACTGCCGCCCTACAGGACATCGAGCAGGCCCTGGCCTTGTGCCGCAAGATCCATGCCGATGATCTTACCAGCGAATATCTTTTCCTGCGGGGGGAGCTGCTTTTGGACCGGCCGGCCCCGGATGAAGCCGTAGAAGATTTCCGGCAGGCTTTGGCACTGGCGGAAAACAATAAACAATACCTGCTGGCCTACCGCTGCCGCCTGCACCTGGCCGGGCTGGGGACGGCAGACATTGAGACTGCCGTGGCAGGCCTGGTTGACCTCCTATCCCAGGCCAAGACCCTTCAGGAAAGGGCCTATGCCGGGTACCATCTGTGCCTAAGCGAAGGCTCCGGAAAGCACCGGAAACGGACGATGGACACGCTGAAGGAACTTTATCATCAAACGCCACTGTACCAATACGGACAGATGCTAGAAAAGCTTTCAGCCTTGCCCGGGTAAGGCTTTTCTTCCGATGGCAAATAAAAAAGGCAGCCTAATGGCTGCCTTTTTATCTTAGAAAACCCCCGCCGGAATATCCCGGCGGGGGTTTTATGGTGCCCGCCTGCGGCGGACTATAGCCCGGCACGGAGGAATAATGGTGGAGGCGGTGGGAATTGAACCCACGTCCGATAAGGTAAGAACCTAAGCCTCTACATGCTTGTTTTGTGTTTTGGTCTTTTCCCTAAAGGTCTCGCACAAACACGATCCCTTAAGGGAGCAGCCCTAAGATCTCATCAATAATGCCCGGGCCGGGCGTTACTGACCAGCCCATCTTTGCGATGCCGTTTGCAGATTCGATAGGCGGGGACCTGCAGCGGCATGGCAGCTAAAATTAAGCTGCCAGAGCGTAGTTGTAAGTGTCAATTATGACGTTGCC
Source organism: bacterium UBP2_UBA5202 (assembly GCA_002412795.1). Taxonomy (GTDB): domain Bacteria; phylum Edwardsbacteria; class AC1; order AC1; family EtOH8; genus UBA5202. The sequence goes on from DHVS01000037.1 coordinate 42,949, forward strand.
AGTATTTTAACGAGCCCTCTGACTTTCTCGGCATGCCACTTAAACCCTTTCTTTACCGTCGAAACCTGTCGCCCCCCTTTTATTTTATGCCTTCCCTGCCCCGCAGGAATTGTTTGCTTGTATTGTGCCTGATGCGGGGTCGCCCCCCTTTTATTTGATTGCTCTGTCATCCTGAGAACGCCCCTCTTGCCTTACTTCCGAAGGACGCCCCCCTTTTATTGTTTACTTGTCCTCCTGAGAAGACCCAACTTGCTTTGCTCCCGAAGTATGACCCTTTATTTGCTTGTATAAAGATAACAATATTAACCCACTTTGTCAAGGCCCGCAGACCACAAACAAAAAGCACAGTATTTTAACTGTGCTGTCAAAAAACTGGTGCGCCATAAAGGACTCGAACCTTTGACCCGCTGATTAAGAGTCAGCTGCTCTACCAACTGAGCTAATGGCGCGATTTGCAAGAACGATTATTATACTAAATATTGGAATAAATGTAAAGAGTAAACAAACGGCCCCTCCCGCATGGGGAAGGGGCCGGCATGTAGCTGTATTTCCATTCACTGTTCAGTATTGAGTACCTTGGTCTTGTTTTAGTGAATACTGTCTACCGAGTAATGAATAGGGCATGTTCTCAGTCCAGATATTCCCTCAGCCTGACACTTTGGTCCGCTGTCTTCATCTTCCTCAGGGCCCGTTCCTTAAGCTGGCGCACCCGTTCCCGGGAAATGTTGAACTTCCGGCCGATGGAATCCAGTGTGCCTTCGTCGTTGTTCTCCAGTCCGTAGTACATTTTGACGATCTTTTCCTCCCGGGGGGTTAAAAGCGACAGCACTCGTTTGATGTCATGGTTCATGTTCTTGTTTTTCATAACCTGCTCCGGAGAAGTAGCAGCCTGGTTTTCCATGGTATCACCCAGCGTCCGGCCTTCGCCTTCAATGGACGGCGCGTCCAGCGAAACCTCGTTAGAGGAGAACCCCAGCAACTCGGTGACCTCGGCCTCGGAGATCTTCGAATGTTTGGAGATCTGGCGGGCCGATGGCCGGCCCCCGAAATTGGGTCTCTGGGCCTGCAGCTCGTGGATGGTTTTATTGACCTTGTTCAACTTGTCTATCCGGTTCATGGGCAACCGCACCGACCGAGTCTGCTCGGCTATGGCTTTTAGAATGGCCTGCCGGATCCACCACACGGCATAAGTGTTGAAGCGGTAGCCCTTGGAAGGATCGTAGCGCTTGATGGCCCGCATCAGCCCAAAGTTGCCCTCGTTTATAAGGTCGGCCATGGACATCCCCCGGCCCTGAAAATCCTTAGCCACGCTGACCACGAAACGGAGATTGCTCTCCACCAGCTTGTCCAACGCCTTGCGGTTCCCAGCCTTGGCCTTAAGGGCCAGGGCGGATTCCTCTGACTCGGTTAAAACCGGCAGGCTTCCGATCTCCCTGAAATATATGTCCAGAGAGGGGTCGTCGGCTATGGAGCTTATTCTTCTATAATCCATTTTTACAATGACCTATTATTGTTTTACCGGGCACTGTCTGGTGAATGGTATTCCGTTTTGCCGTCTATTTGGGCTTAACCGCTATGAACATGGTATTTTGCCCCCGTTTAAGCAGAAAGACCACCGGTTTGTCCCCTTTAAGCTCACTCTTTATGATGCCGGAATAGTCGGAAAGATTCTTTATGGTCCGGCCGTTTATCTTTTTTATCACGTCTCCGGTAGCCAGCCCGGCCTGGTCGGCCGGAGAATCCGGCTCCAGGTCGGCGATGACAACCCCTTCCCTGTCGGCGATACCGATGCGCTTGGCCTGTTCGGAATCCACGGCCAGAAGTTTGCGAATACCCAGCCAAACCTTGGGCTCTGTCTCATCCTTGGCTTTGGCCACCGTTTCTCCCGGCATCTCGCCGATGACCGCGCTTATTGTCTTCTGCTTTTTATCCCGAAGGACCGTCAGCTTGGCCTGGTCGCCCACCTTGGTTTCGGCCACTATCTGGCGGAATTTAGCCACAGTGGGAACTTCCTGTCCGTTGAACTTGGTGATGATGTCCCCCTCCAGCAGGCCGGCCTTGGCGGCCGGGGTGCTTTCCTCCACCCTGGCGATCAGCACGCCTTTGAGATCCTTGAGCCCAAAGCCTTCGGCCAGTTCCGGGGTCACTTCCTGGGGCAGCACGCCCAGATAGCCCCGCACCACCTTGCCGTGGTCCATCAGCTGATCGGCGATCTTTTTGGCCATGTTGATGGGGATGGCAAAGCCTATTCCCTGCCCGGCCGAATTGACGGCGGTGTTGATGCCTATCACCTCGCCCCTCAGATTCACCAGCGGCCCGCCCGAGTTGCCGAAGTTGATGGAAGCGTCGGTCTGGATGAAGTCCTGGTACATCGGCCCGCCTCCCTGGATGTCCAGCCCGCTCCGGCCCTTGTAGCTGATGATGCCCTGGGTGACGGTGCGCTCCAGACCAAAGGGGTTGCCGATGGCCACCGCGTAGTCCCCCACTTCGATCTCGTCGGAGTTGCCCAGCGTCGCCACCTCGGCCTCCGGCAGGTCCGCTTTAAGACCCTTGAGCCTGATGACCGCCACGTCGCTCTTGGGGTCGGCCCCCACCACCTCGGCCGAAAGTTCCCGGCTGTCGGACATCTTGACGGTCAATTCCGCATTGCCTGCCACCACGTGGTTGTTGGTCAGGATATATCCCTTCCTGTCTATGATGAACCCCGAACCCTGTCCTTCGACCTTCTTTTGTTTTTTCTCCGGCTCCATCTGCCGGAACTCGGGGAAGAACTCCCTGAAAAAATCGTCGTAGGGCGTCTGGAAATTTTTCCGGCTGCTTTCCACATAGCGCCTGGAGCTGATGTTGACCACGGCCGGGCCGGCCTTTTTGGCCACCGCCACGAACGGGCTTTGCAGCCCCGAGCCCGAAGGCAGGGCAGCGGTTCCCGAAGCGATGCTTTTGGCTTCTCCCCTGTCGGCCCGGGAGAAAGGCGTCAGGTTAAAGCCCGAGGCTATGATGATCCCGGCTATCAGGCAGGCGCTGCCCACCAGCAATGTTTTGAAATTTCCCGAACCCTTATTGTTGCTTGTCATTTTCATCTTCCTCTCCGGTTTGGTTCTGGGGGCGGTTGTTATAAGTATGAATACGCAGCCGGGCTATGTTTTGTTCCGGATTCTGCTCGATCTCCATTATCACCCTGACCCCTTCCAGGTTAACGCCTTTCTCCCTGATCAGGTAGACAATCTGCTCCAGGGTTTCCAGATCGTCCTGGGAGTACATCCTGGTCCGGCCGCTAACCCGGGCCGGCGAAAGCAAACCCCTTCTCTCGTAAAGTCTTAGTGTCTGCTCGTGCAGCCCGCACAGCTTGGCCACCACGCTGATGGTATAGACCGGAGTATTGGATTCAGGACGCATTTTGTTTCACAGAAATTTAGAAGTTGAGAAGTTCCGAAAGTGAGATAGCCAAAAAAATAGTAATATTCAGCCACAAAAAAGCACAAAGAACACAAAAAATCAAATACGTTTAACGTTATTACGTAGTAACGTTATAACGGTTCATGTGTTTTCTGTGGCTAATTTAATGGAAATTAATAGCGATTATTCTTTCACTACTTGACCTCGATGGCGATCTCCTTGGGTTTCACCTCTTCGGCCTTGGGGACGGTGATGGTCAGCAGCCCGTTCTCGTAGGCCGCCTTGGTCTTGCCGGACTGGACCTCGGTGGGTAGCCTTAAGACCCGCTGGAACTGGCCGTACATCCGCTCTATCCGGTGATAGGTCTTGTCCTTGGTCTCCTCCTCGTGCTTGCGCTCTCCCGAAATGGTCAGCATGTCACCGGAGATCTGGATCTTGATGTCATCTTTTTTCATTCCCGGGATCTCGGCCTTGACGATGATGTCATTCTTGGTCTCCTCGATGTCCATCATCGGAGCCCATAGGCCCTCGGAAATGTTCCTGCGGTCCGGAGCCCGGCCCAGGAAATCGGTGAACAGCCGGTTCATGTCGTCCTGAAAAGAAGAAAGCTCCGTAAACGGGTAGTACTTGATCAAATCTCTGCTCATTTTATTTCTCCTTTCATTTTTGTTTGAAATGACACCCCGCCGACCACTTTGTTAACAATGGCTGCTGCGGTTGAACAATTATAACTATTGAGTGCCTTATTGTCAAGTGTTTTGATAATAAAATTTTTGTTCATTGCTTTAATACATTGGTATAAATAATGTTACAGCTTATTTATTTTTTTATAGTCTAATAAATACAATAAATGAAAAAGGCTGGAATTGCTATTCCAGCCTTTTTCTGTCCGGTCGGAAGTATATCAGGATTTGCCCTCATTCTGTCCCAACATCTTGGATGTTCCGTCAAAGAACACGTCGCTGTCTATGATCAGCCCCCGGCACTTGATGTCCCCGTTGAAATGGGCGCCGCTCTGCAGTTCTATCTTATTGGCTGCAGTGATGTTTCCGATGACCTTGCCGCCAATGATGGCGTCCTTGGCCCGGATCTCGGCCTTTAATATCCCTTCCTTGCCTATCACCAGGGTGCCGCTGGTCTCTATCTGCCCTTCCAGCTGTCCGTCTACCCTGACCCCGCCTTCCACCTTGAGGCTGCCGTTGAAGCTGGAGCCCTTGCCCAGCAGGGTGTTCATCGGGCCGCCGCCGGTCTCCGTCTTTTTGTCCATCGTTTGATCTTCCTTTTACGGTTGGGGTTTGATTAATCAAACCCTTACGAGTTGGGACAGGTTTAAACCTGCCCTTGCGATTATCTTTTTTATTCGGTCTCGGTGACGCCCACTTCGTAATCCTGGCCGTTGACCCGCATCACGAAATGGCGCTGGGGGTGGCCGTCGGGCGAGGGCAGTCCCACTTTAAGGGAATCCTGGCGGGCCTTCTTCTTAAGCGGGTCCTTCTGGACCTCAAAATACTCCTTGGCCACCGCCGGGTACAGGGCGTAGGACAGGATGTCCTCTTCCTTGCCGGAGATCCCCTCCATCTCCTTCTTGCACTTCTCCCATTCCGGGGCGATGTGGTTGGCCGGGCGGTCGGTGATGGGCTTCTCGTCGCCGATGGCCTTCTTCATCACCGCCGGGTCGATGGGGGCCGGGGTCTTGCCATACAGCCCCTTGCAGAGGTCCTTGACCTCCTGGATGATGATCTTGTATCTTTCCCCGGCCAGCACGTTGAAGGTGGCCTGGGTGCCCACTATCTGCGAGGTGGGGGTCACCAGCGGCACGTAGCCCAGCTCGGCCCGGACCTTGGGTATCTCCTTGAGCACGGCCTCGAACTTGTCCAGGGCATTCTGCTTTTCCAGCTGGGACACCATGTTGGTCAGCATTCCGCCCGGCACCTGGTAGACCAGGGCCCGCACGTCCACCCGCTCGGCCACCGGAGTGATCAGGTGCTGGTAGGCCCGGTCCTTGATGTCCTGGAAATACTCGGCGATCTCCAAAAAGTGCGACTTGTCCACCTTCAGCCCAAAGCCGGCGTTGTCCAGCATCTCCACCATGGACTCGGTGGGCGGCTGGCTGGTGCCCGAGCCGAAGGGCGAGATGGCGCAGTCCAGAATGTCGGCCCCGGCCTGGGCCGCGGCAAAATAGCTGGTGGGCGCCATGCCGGTGGTGCAATGGGAGTGCAGGCAGACCGGCAGGCCCACTTCTGCTTTTAGTTTGGAGATCAGTTCCTGGGCCGAGGCCGGCGAGATCAGCCCGGCCATGTCCTTGATGGTGATGATGTCGCAGCCCAGGTTCTTCAGTTCCTTGGCAAAGGAGACGAAGCCGTCGATGGAGTGCACCGGCGAGATGGTGTATGAAAGCGCGCCCTGGACGGTGGCCCCGGTCTTCTTGGCCACGGTGATGGCCTTTTCCATGTTGCGGATGTCGTTAAGGGCGTCGAACACCCTGAAGACGTCGATGCCCAGCTCGTGCGCCTTTTTGATGAAACGCTCCAGGATGTCGTCGGAGTAATGCTTGTAGCCCACCAGGTTCTGGCCCCGCAGCAGCATCTGGAGTCTGGTCTTCTTGGCGTGCTTCTTGAATATCCGGATCCGGTCCCAGGGGTTCTCGTCCAGAAAGCGGAGCATGGTGTCAAAGGTGGCCCCGCCCCACATCTCGAACGACCAGTAACCCACCTGGTCCATCCGCTCGATCATGGGGACCATGTCCTCGGTCCGCATCCGGGTGGCGATCAGGCTCTGGTGGGCGTCCCGGAAGGCGGTCTCGGTGATATTGACCAGCCGGCCCTGGTTGGCGCTTTCGTTATTGTCTGATTTTTTTAACATCTTCATTCCTGCTTCATGGGGTTTACCATCCGCAGATTTCGCAGATCATCACAGATTTTTAATTCTGGTTTTTACTGCAAATAATTGATCCCAATCTGCGCCAATCTGTGCAATCTGCGGATAGATATTTTCTTTATGCTGTTAGGACAGTATGACCAAAGCCTCGCCGGCGGTGACGGTCTGGCCCGGCTTGACCCGGATCTCGACCACCTTGCCGGCCACCGGGGTGGAGAGCGAGGTCTCCATCTTCATGGCTTCCAGTTTAAGCAGCACGTCGCCGTCCTTCACCTCCTGGCCCACCTGGCACAGCACCTTGATGATGGTTCCGGTCATGGGGGCCGGAATGACCTTCTGGCCCTCGGCTATCTGGGCCTGGGGCTTTCCCGGGGCCGCGGCCGGGGCGGCCTGGGGCACCGTCACCGAGATGGTCTTGGGACCGGTGGGGGCGGGAATGGGGGCCAAAGCCGGCTTCTTGCCGACCTCCTCGACCTCGACCTCGTAGGCCTTGTTGTTAACCTTTACGATGTACTTGCGGGACATGTTTGACCTTTCGATGTTTTTTATTTCTTTTTACTGCAGAACTTTGTCACCCTGAGTTTCCCGGCCTGCCCGGCAGATCGAACGGGGGACAGTACCTTCTCATCCCTCAACCTGTGCTGCTTTGGAGACTTCCTTCAAAAGCCGATCCTGAAAGCCATCTCAGGAAAACCCTCGGGATGACAGGCATTGGTTACTTCCTGGGACCGCCCATGTTCTCCTGCCTTCCGGCCAGCGCCCAGAGGTTGATCTCGGAATGGTGCACCGGCTTGATGGAGGCCACGTGGAAGGCCAGCTTGTCGTCCTTTAGATAGCGCCCCAGGGCGGCGGCGATGGCCACCTGGATCTCGGCCGGGATGTTCTCTTTTTTGCTCATTTATTACCTATTTGGCAGATTTACTATTTTGAATTTGGGGTTGAATGGAGGCAAATCGGAGATCCCAAATACCAAACTGTTACAGCGGTATGTTCCCGTGCTTCTTGTTGGGCGACTGCTCGCGCTTGGTCTTGAGGATGGCCAGGGCCGAGGCCACTCTTCCCCTTGTTTCTTCCGGCGCTATCACCGCGTCCACGTAGCCCCGCTTGGCGGCCTCGTAGGGGTTGGAGAACATTTCTTCGTAGGTGGCTATCAGCTCCTGGCGCTTCTGGTTCTGGTCGGCCGCCCCGTCGATCTGCTTGCGGAAGATGACGTTGACCGCGCCGGAGGCGCCCATCACCGCGATCTCGGCCTGGGGCCAGGCCAGCATCAGGTCCGATCCCAGGTCCTTGTTGCACATGGCAATGTGGGCCCCGCCGTATGATTTGCGCAGGGTGACGGTGATCTTGGGCACGGTGGCCTCGGAATAGGCGAACAGGATCTTGGCCCCGTGGCGGATGATCCCGCCGTGCTCCTGCTGTTTTCCCGGCAGGTAGCCAGGGCAGTCCACGAAGGTCACCAGCGGGATGTTGAAGGCGTCGCAGAAGCGGATGAAACGGGCGGCCTTGTCCGAGGAGTTGATGTCCAGGCAGCCGGCCAGCACCTGGGGCTGGTTGGCCACTATGCCCACGCTGTGCCCGCCCACCCGGCCGAAACCCACCACGATGTTGGGGGCAAAGTGCTCGTGGACCTCCAGGAAATCGCCGTTGTCAACGACCCTGAGAATTATATCCTTGGCGTCATAAGGCATCTTGGGGTTCACCGGGACGATGGTTCGCAGTTCCATGTCTATCCGGCCGGGCTCGTCGGTGGTGTCCAGCACCGGCGGGTCTTCCAGGTTGTTGGCCGGCAGGAATGACAGCAGTTTGCGCACCCCGGCAAAGCAGTGTTCTTCGGTGGGATAGGCAAAATGGCCGTTGCCCGAGACCTGGTTGTGGGCCATGGCCCCGCCCAGCTCTTCTAATCCCACCTCCTCGCCCATCACGGCCTTGATCACCTGGGGCCCGGTGATGTACATATTGGAGACCTTGTCCACCATGAAGACGAAATCGGTGATGGCCGGGCTGTAGACCGCGCCGCCGGCGCAGGGCCCTAAGATCACGGAGATCTGGGGGATGACGCCCGAGGACCGGGTGTTGCGGAAGAATATCATGCCGTAGCCGTGCAGGGAGTCCACGCCCTCCTGGATCCGGGCTCCGCCGGAATCGTTGATGCCGATGACCGGGACGCCCATCTTAAGCGCCATGTCCTGCATCTTGACGATCTTTAAGGCGTGGGCCTCGCCCAGGCTTCCCCCGGTGACGGTGAAGTCCTGGGAGAAGACGAAGACCGGGCGCCCCTCCACCGTGCCGTAGCCGGTGACCACGCCGTCGGCCGGGATGGCAACCTTGTCCATGCCAAAGTTGTCGCAGCGGTGCTGGACGAAAGCGTCGAACTCCACGAAGCTCTGGGGATCCAGCAGCTGGTCTATCCGCTCCCGGGCCGAGAGCTTTTTCTTCTCGTGCTGTTTGGCCGCCCGCTTGCCGTCGGCATCGCAGATGACAGACTTCTGGTCCTCCAGCGCCTTGATGATCTGCTCAATGGTCTTTTCAGACATCTTGCGTAAACCTAACTATATTAAAAGTTTGTTGTTTTCGGACCCAACCCCCGCCCCCTTCCCGATGCGGAAAGGGGAGCTTTTGCAAAGGGATAAACGAAATGTTATTATATCTCAAAAGGCGGGGCATTTCAAGGGGAAAATGGCAGGGTAATTTACGAATTGGTTAAACGCCCAATAACCTCCAAAATGTGTTATATCACAAAACAAAAACCGCTTTCAATGTTTTGAAAGCGGTTAAAGAGTTATATTAATTTAAACATAATTTACTGGCTGATACTGCCTGGGCATTTGGTCCCATAACTTCCCATCTAACAAACGGCCCGCTTTTTTCTTGTTGAACCCACCCCATTGCTTAAAGAAAAATGGTACTTTCGATTTAATGCATTGATCCCGTATTTCTTCCGCCCATTCTGGGTCTACCGGCCTGGCACCTGGCCCTGATTCTCCTCCGGCAATCACCCAATCTATTCCTTTGAGATCCAGCTTGCCAAGGCTTCCCAGCAAAGGCTCACATGACAAAAATTTTACTTTGGCGCCACAGCGCTTAAGCAATTCAATACGGTTTTTATATTCGCTTGTTTCTACGCTTACCCCCATCCATACATTGTCCGGCCAGTCTACTAATGCATCCATTTCAATAAGACGATCCGTCCGTTTGGTTAGTATCTGGTAGGTGTGCCAAAATGCCTTGTCCATTGCTTGGAAAACCCGGAGAATGAACTCCGCCGGCACCTTGTCGTGGAAAAGGTCGCTCATGGAATTCACGAATATCATCTGCGGCTTTTTCAACATCATGGGCTGCTGCAGGGAACTGCTGTGAACCGCCACGTTAAACCCGTGCTTATAATTGGGCTGGCCCATGGCCTGTAAGCGTCTGGTCATTCTTTCGGCGTAACAGTTCAGACACCCTGGGCTGACCTTGGTGCACCCGGTTACAGGGTTCCAAGTTGATTCGGTCCATTCGATTTTAGTGTAAGCCATTTTTTCTCTTTAAAATATCTTGGGCAATTTTTATAGCCGTTGCTGAACCCTTTGGATTACTTGCAGTAAAGCACAACAAGAATAATGGATTATTTCGTGAATTATATAATGGTAATGGATTTTCCGCAACCCCTGCGAAAATTGTTTTTAATCTTTTTACAAAATATTCACTAATTAAATCAAATGTAGATATTTTTATCGTCTCTTTCTTTTCACCCCAAATTTCTAAAATAGATTTTGTTTTATAAAAAGTGTCATACCAATCATTGGTACCAAATAAATTGTTTAATATTTCTGTCCACTTTGCATCTATTTCGCCGCTTTTGGTTAACATTCTATTTACGGCAACACCCAGCGGGAAAAGTATCCACAAATCAATGGCTTTTGTTTCAGAAATAGCTACTAACGTTTCCCACTTGACCTCCATTCCATATGGATCTAAAAACAAGACTGCTCTCGTATTTAACCAATTTACTTTCCTGCACAATTCTAACAAATACAGATTACAATCTTGATTAATTATTACTATATTTTTCCCAATCGAAAATGCTTCATCTCTTAAATGATTTAAGGATTCAATATTTCCTTCTTCTTTCTCAATAAAAATATACTTGTTAAATGCTGGTTCTATTTGCAAGGCTATCTTTGCTGACCCTTCTTTATAACTTTTAGTATCATCGTTTTCATCAACCAGAAATTTCTGTTGTGAATTACTTTTTAAGGTATTGTCTAAATAACCAGTCCCGGCAAAGGCATCTATGTACATAAATTGAAATCGTTGCTTAGTCATTATTTTAACATATGCTGCTAAATATTTACGCACTTTTTCTAGTTTTTCATGAGTCCAACTACCACCAAAATTTAAACGTTTTTTCATTGTAAATCTCCTAACATCTTTTATTCTACATCATAAGTCCGACAAAATCAAGCCAAAGAGCCGGGCAATGCCCGGCTTTTTCATTTCTGTTCGTCCCGTCCTATTTCAACGTATCATTAATATACGCCATCAGCAGGTCCCTGGCCGCGTTCAGCCCCTTCAAATGCGTCCGCTCCATCCCGTGGCTGGCGCTCACCCCCGGGCCTATCAGCCCCACCCTTATATCGTGTCCGGCCGCCAGGGCCGCACCTCCGTCCGAGCCGTAAAGCGGGAACACATCCAGCCGGTGGGCAATGCCGTGGGCCGTGGCCAGCCGGGAAAGCTTCTGCCTTAGGGCATAGTCATACGGCCCGTTGGAATCCTTTACGCAGATGGAGACCGCCGTCTCCACCCCATCCACCTTCTCGCCCACCACCCCCATGTCCACCACCAGCATCTCGGCGGCCGTTGCCGGCACCCCGGCCGAGGCCCCGTGGCCCACCTCCTCGTAATTGGAGAAGAAGAAGGTCACCGGCAGTTTTTCCAGTTCCTTGGAACCCAGCGCCAGCATGGCGTCCAGCATGACGGCCGAGCCGGCCTTGTCGTCCAGGAACCGGCACTTGATGAACCCGGAATCGGTGTATTCAAAACGGGGGTCAAAGCAGATGAAATCCCCGGTGCGGATCCCCAGCTTCTCGGTCTCCTCTTTCTTGGTGACTTCGGCGTCCAGCCGGATGTGCATGCTGTCGGTCTTGCGCTCGGCCTTGTCCGCCTCCTTGTTGACGTGGGCCGCCGGGTTGTTCAAAAGCAGCGTGCCCCGGAACTTCTTGTCCTCGGAAGTGATGACGGTGACGTACTCGCCCTCGAACGAGGCCAGCACCGGCGAGCCGATCTTGGTGAAGGCCAGGGTGCCGTCGCTGTTGATCCCGCTGACCATCAGGCCCAGGGTGTCCACGTGGCCCGAGACCACCAGCTTGGGGGCTTGGTGGTTCCCGCACAACAGGCCTCCCTTGTTGGTCCGCCGGGTGTTAATGCCGTTCTTTTGGCACAACTCCGTGATGTGGTCCATGACCGCGCCGGTATAGCCCGAGGGCGAGTGAATGGCCTCCAGGTCTTTGAGTATCTCTACGATGCGTTCCATTATATCTTTCCCCTTGGTTTTGGTTTTTGTTACCGTTTCTATCTATTCTACTACCTTGAGCGTTTATAAATCAAGCAAAATGCCGTAGATAATTATGATATCTTGCGCCCAGAACTGGCGACCAGATGCCGGTGTATTCATTTGTACGGCTTTTAGGAACCAAGACTTTTTCTCATCGGTATCCTTATGGCCGAGACCGCAGGGAATTGCATGTTAAACGATTATTACCAACGGAATCATCGGACAGGTCAAGCCAGTCCGGAAGAAGTTGGTGATGGTATCTCTCATCGCACCAGCGACTTGTGCCGTCTCCGGCATTCTTGAACTATCTGAACCCGGCCGGCGCATTCGGCCATCTCCAAAGCCTGCCGGTTGATGGCCAACGCTTCATCCCACGATCCCTCAATCATGGAGAGTTCCGCCTGTTCCGACAATATGTTGCACAGGATGAACTCGTTGCCCAACTGGCGGCACTGGCCGTCAGCCCGGCATAGATAGCTGCGGGCTGCGACTGGATTACCCAAGTCGCGCTCGGAGCACCCCAGGTTCAGCCAGGCGATGGCCAGGCCTTTCTGATCGCCCAGTCGCTGGCTGTGCTCCAGCTGCTGGGAGAAAAGATCGCGGGCCTTCCCGAAATCACCCGAGATGGCATGTAAAACGCCGAGATTGCCCAGGGCAAACTGCAAGCTTTGCCGGTCATCGGTCTTTTCCAGCAACTCGATTTGCCGCTGGATGAAGGTCATCGCCTCGATCGGCCGCCCCATCCTGCTAAATACGGCGCCCATGTTGCCCAACAGGCCGGCCTGATCATGAAACTCTTGTCTCGTCTGCCGGTCGTCCAGTGCCCGTTGGAAATACTCCAATGCTTTGCCGAACTCCTGCCGATCAAAATAAAGTGCTCCTAACTTACTCCAAATAAACGCCAGCTTTCCGGAATGATTCACCTGCGAGAACACTTCCAATTGGCCCAGGTAAATTACTTCCGCCCGGTCAAATTCGCCACGGTGGTAATATATGTCCGCAAGATCACCCTCTATTACCGCGGTATCAACCGCCGAACATATTTCGCTATACAGATCGTGGGCCTTTACCAGCATTTTTTTTGCGTCATCGTAATGGCCCTGATCCATCAATAACCTCCCCCACTGGCGGAGGTTGTGTGCCCGGACACGCTGGCCGGATGAAACTTGTAGCGCTGCTTCTATGGCCTGATGATGCTTAAGGGCGGTTTCCCACCGACCCATCAACCTCAGCAATTCTGCTTTTCTGAGGAGGATCGGTCCGGGGTATGGGCGGTTCGACGAACCTCCGGCATTGAGCCAAAGCCCGTCTAATCGGGAAAGAGATATCCCTCGCAAATTTTGTAGAGTCATAAAAAATCAGCCACTCTGCGTTTTACAAAGTGGCCTCCTCTGATTACCCCCTCAAGCATACTACTAAACAGGAATAAAATCAAGCAAAAAAGGCTGCACGCGGACAAACCGAAAGGACTCTATTTAAAATCCGATTTTATGATTGACTTTGATCGGATAAATCTGTTAGACTAATAGGTTAATAAACAACAATGGAGCGGCAATTATTTTGGACAAAAAGAACGACCTCCAGGCGGTGGAAAGCCTGTCTAAGGCCAAGGAACAGATCAAAGCCGAGCTGTCCAAGGTCATCGTGGGCCAGCAGGCGGTGATCGACGAGTTGTTGACCGCCCTGCTCTGCGGCGGCCACGTGCTGCTGGTGGGCGTGCCCGGCCTGGCCAAGACCCTGATGATTAACACCCTGGCCCAGAGCTTGAATTTGAGTTTCAACCGCATCCAGTTCACCCCGGACCTGATGCCCTCGGACATCACCGGCACGGACATCATCGAGGAGGAGCAGGGCAGCCGCAAGCGGTTCTTCAAGTTCCTCAAGGGCCCGGTGTTCGCCAACATCGTGCTGGCCGACGAGATCAACCGCACCCCGCCGAAGACCCAGGCCGCGCTGCTGCAGTCGATGCAGGAGTACAAGGTGACCGCGGGCGGCACCACCTACCCGCTCGAATTGCCCTTCCTCGTCTTCGCGACCCAGAACCCGATCGAGCAGGAGGGCACCTACCCGCTGCCCGAGGCGCAGCTCGATCGCTT
>DHVS01000012.1 GCA_002412795.1 bacterium UBP2_UBA5202
CGGTCTCTGCCGCAGGGTTCTTAATAAAATTAACATTTTATAACCGGTTTAAATAAATAATAAAACGATATTTTGTAATTTAATGCATGGCAATATAATACACTGACATAAGTCTCATCAGCAATAACATATTTGGCATAATAATTGCATAAGTAATTATCATAACTTAAATTACAAACTTTAATCAAATAAAAAGGGATTACCACGATGAAAAGACAGTTAGTGGCATTATTTCTACTTGTGCTTCTGGCCGGTCAAATAATGGCCGCAGAAACAGTGGTGTTCAAGGATCCCTGGTCCAAGCCGGGAGTTAACATCAACAATGCCGGCAAGAGCGGGTTGGAGCTCACCTTTTCGGTGGGAACCTACATGCTGGAAGACAAATTAGTGGACGGCAAATCCGCCAAGGCCATTAAAATGGCGGGCTGCGTCCTGCCGATCGGGGCCGGTTACCCCGACCTGCCGGTGGTCAGCAATTATGTGGCGGTGCCCAACGGGGCCACCCCCAAGATCACCGTTCTCTCGTACCGCGAGGAAAAATACCAGAACATAGAGATCGCTCCGGGAATCGAGATCCCCACCGAGCAGGCCAAGGAAATCAAGCCGCTGGCCAAGAACGCCGGTATTTATTCCAAAAACGAATTCTTCCCCAGCGATTTCGTCATTCACTCCGAGGTCCAGAAGATGAGGGGGGTGGACGTCTTCATCCTTTCCTTCGCCCCATTCCGCTACAACCCGGTCACCAAAGAGCTGGTGGTCCGGCGGGACATGAAGGTCGGCGTCACCTTCGAGGGCGGCAAGGGCGAGTTCGGCGACGACCTTTACCGGCACCCGCTGTTCGAGCGGATACTTCAGCAGAACATCATCAACTACAGCTCGCTGGAGCCCACCAGGTATTCCGAGATCCACGAGCAAATTGCCATGACCGACCCGGCCAAGGAGACCGGACAGTTCGAATACATCATCATAGTCCCCAATGACGCAGTGTTCATCGCCTGGGCCGAGACGTTAAAACTCTTCCGCAAAAAGCAGGGCATCAAGACCGGCATCTTCACCACCCTGGAAACGACCAATAACCCGGATTCACTGGAGATGTTCATCGACAACGCCTACAACAACTGGACCATCAAGCCGCTGGCGGTTTTGATGATGTCCGACCTGGCAACCTCCACCAAGGCCTACGGCCTGACCTCTTCCAAGCTGATGCTGCATCCCTCGTCCTATCCCCAGTACGTCTCGGACAACGTCTTTGCCGACCTGAACATCACCAACGCCGCCTCCACCTGGAGCAACGGCGGGGCCCCGGAGCTGGTGTTCGCCCGGATGCCGGCCCAGACCGTGACCCACTGCTCCACCATGGTCCGAAAGATAATCCGCTACGAAACCTCGCCGCCCAACAGCGCCACCTTCTACAATCTGCCCCTATCGGCGGCCGGCTGGCAGGACGAGCGCTGGTTCGGGATGTGTTCCGAGATCGTCCGCGGCTTCTTAAAGAATAAATTAGGCAAGACCACTCAGCAGCAGTATGCCCTGGTTGACGCCAGCGGCCCGGTGGGCGGCGACCCCTGGTCCACCACCGATCCCAGCGCCCTGGTGGCGGCCTACGGCACGGCCGGGGAGGGCTACATTGCCAACACCGTGCCCTCCGGAATGTCTTGGAATACCGGCACCGGGGCCGGGGTGGTGACGGCCATCAATAACGGCACATTCATGATAATGCACCGGGACCACGGCGCCTATACCGGATGGGGGGAGCCGGCCTTCACCAATACCAACATCCCCAGCCTGACCAACACCAACCACCCCTTCGTTTTTTCCATGAACTGCCAGACCGGGGCCTTCCAGAACAACACTACCACCGGGGGAACGTTTTCCGAGCAGTTCCACCGCAGCCGATACGGGGCTTTGGGGGTGATGGCCGCCACCGAGGTCTCCTACTCCTTCGTCAACGACGCACTGATCATGGGGATCATGGACGGGATGTGGCCCAACTTTAACACCAGCAACAACTGGGACGTGCCCAACGCCGGCGCCGGCCAGACCTACGACCGCTACACCGAGGATCTGCGGCCGGCCTTCGCCATGGTCTCCGGCAAGTGGCATCTGATGACCCAGACCTACACCGACTTTGCCATTCCGGCCGACTACAAGGAGTTCACCTGCCACCTTTTCCACGTCTTCGGCGACCCCTTCATGACCTTCTGCTCCCAGCTGCCCGACACCTTTGCCCTGACCTACAGCGCCACGATCGGCACCGGCTCCCAGACCTTCAACGTCAACGTCAAGAAAAAGGGCACTTCCACCAATGTCCAGGGAGCGTTGGTGGGTCTGTACATGTACGTGGCTGCCAAGGACGGGGCCAAGGCCACCGACATCTGCACTTCCAAGCTGACCGACGCCAGCGGAAACGCCTCCTTCACCATCAATCCCGCCAATGCCGGCCTGCTGACGGTGACCGCTACCAAGTCCAATTATGTCAGGGGCAATTTCAGCTCCACAGTCTCAATGCTGTCGGTGGAGCTGACAGGTTTCAACGCCTTTACTTCCGGCCAGGGCGTCACCCTGAACTGGCAGACGGCCAGCGAGCATAATTGCCTGAGTTGGAAAATCGAGCGCTCAACCGGCCCGGACGGATGTTTCCAAAGCATAGGGCAGGTGGCCGGCCACGGCACCACCAGCAGCCCCAGCAGTTATGAATTCAATGATGACTCCGGGCTGAGCGAAGGGGTGTATTATTACCGGCTGGTGGAGGTTGACCTGTCAGGCAGCAAGACCATTTTCGGGCCGGTCCAGGCCAGCTACCAGGGCTCCGCCCTCCCCAGGGAATACCGGCTGGGGCAAAGCTATCCCAACCCCGCCACCAGGGGCGTCACCATAGGTTATTCGCTGAAGGCTCCCGGCCACAACACCCTTAAGATCTACAACGTGGCGGGGCAGGAAGTGAAGACCCTGGTGAACGGCGCCCAGCAGGCCGGAGCATACTTTGTGCCCTGGGACGGCCGGGACAACCAGGGGCAGGCCGCTGCCAACGGCGTCTACATTTACAAGCTGATCTCGGGCGACTTCACCGACGCCAAAAAGATGACGGTGCTTAAATAAAAGCATCCGATCGGCATTGTGACTTAAAAAGACGTTTTCTTTTTTGAAAACGTCTTTTTAAATGCCGCAAAAACTGGTATAATAAAAGTCATTGATCAGGAACCTGACATCGCGGAATACAGAAGGATAGAAAATGGGGAACAACTGGAAATGGGCGTTGGTCTTTGGCTCGATCGCCGTAATGGTCACCGGTCTTTCCCTGACCCCGGTGTCCGATCCCGATATCTGGATAATGCTGGCCACCGGGCGGCAGATCATGGAAACCGGCCGGATCCCCGTTGCCGACACTTGGAGCCACACCGCCTTGGGCCGGCCCTGGGTGATGCACGAGTGGCTGTCCAGCCTGTTTTTATTCGGGCTGTATAAGCTCGGCGGTTTTCCGGGGATCATAATCGTCAAGGTATTACTGTTGAATCTTTTATTTGCCGCCGGGATAATAATGGCCCGGGGCAGGGGTCTTAACCCTCTGGCGGCGCTGCTGGTTTCCGCCCTGGCCGTGATGGCCGCCCGGATAGGTTTTTCCGAGAGGATCCAGATCATTACTTTTCTAGGCCTTGCGGGGGAAATGTTTTTGATAGACCGGCTGGAGCGGGGCCGCGTGTCCTCCAAAGTCTTTCTGATGATCACCGGGCTGGGGTTTGCCCTGTGGGCCAACCTGCACCTGGGGCTGATGGCGGGTTTGCTGGTCCTGGCTGCCTACTGCCTGGACAGGTTTGTTTGGGGCTTAAGGAAAAGGGAGTGGAAATCTTTTATAACTGCGTCTGCCGGGCTGGGCCTGGCGCTGGCGGCGACGCTGATCAATCCCTACGGGTTCGGACTGCTGAAGCCGTTCGTTACTTTCTATTCTGACCCCCGGCTGATGGCCTTTGACGAACTGGTCTTTAAAAGCATCCATGAGTACACCTCAATTTTCTCCCCTTCAATCATAAATGATCCTTCGGTCAGGTGGGGGATAGCCTGGCTGGCTTTTTCGGCCCTGGGGATGATTTTAAACCGGCGGAACTTCAGGCTGTTTCACCTGCTGCAGTGGGCGGCCTTCTTTTACTTTGCCTTTTACGCCGTCCGGTATCTGCCGGTATTTGTTGCGGCCACCATGGGCTTCACCCTTGTCAACTGGAATGAAGTCTTCTCCTTGTTGCCGGGCCTGAAACTGAAATCTTCAAGTTTCAAATACCTGAGAGAGGCTGTTTTTGTGCTGTGCTGCCTGTTAGTCACGGCAGGCGGCGTATATTCATTTTCCCGGTCAAATGCCCACGGTCAGCTGCTGGGTTTAAAGAAGGACGCTTTTCCGGTCCGGGGAGTGGAATTCGTAAAAGCCAATTTCAGCGGCTTAAAAATCCTCAACGATTTCTATGACGGCGGTTATCTGCTGTGGCACCGGATCCCGACCTTCATCGACGGAAGGCTGGCGCCGTTTCAGGATGTCCTGCCGGACTATTTAAGCATCATCAAAGGCGATTCCCTATTGCTGAAAAAATACGGGGTGGAACTGGCCCTGCTCCGGTACCCCCGCAGCGGAAAGTCCCAAAGCGGCAGGCTACACCGGTATCTTTCCGCCAGCCCGGAATGGGCCCTGGTTTACTGGGACGATGTCTGCCTGGTATTTGTCAAAAGGGAGGCGGCCGGCCGGGAAACCATCGCCGCCAACGAATACCGGCACCTGAACCCGCTGTTTCCGGACGAAACAGTTCCCCTGCCTGATTTTCTGGGGGAGCTGGAAAGAAAATACCGGGAGGATTCCACTTCCATGACCCTGTACCTGGCGGCCTTCAATTATTTTTACCGCCGGGACATCAACACGGCCGAGCAGTTCGTCCGGCAGGGCCTGGCCCTTTACCAAGGGGATGCCAGCCTGCACAACAATCTGGGAAATGTCCATCTGACCAAAGGCGACCGGAACCGGGCCATTGCAGAATATTCCAGGGCAATCAAGCTGGACCGGAACTTCAGCGAGCCTTACTGCAACCTGGGCTACATATATGAGCGGGAAGGCGACCATCAAAAGGCGGAGAAGTATTATCAAAAGGTATTGGCGGAGATCGACCCCCTGAACGTGTGGGCCTACAACAGGATGGGATTGATGCTGGCCGGCCGGGGGGAGTATGAAAGGGCCAGGGAGTATCTGCAAAAAGGCGCCAACATCGATCCAAATTCGGAAGCCGCCTGGAACCTAAGACAGTTAAAACAGACAAACTGAACCCAAATATTAACCAGGTCACTTAATATGAAGCATAGCGCTCCAAGAGAAACGAAGTTATTTTATAAGGAAGCTCTGCCTTCGCTGCGGCTGCGGCGGACAAGCAGGAAAGAAGGAATCAATCAGGGTTCCCACAGGTTAGTATTCATGGCTTCATGGATTCCTAATAAAAATTGGTACTTATTTATTGACCCCATTAATAACATACAATAACAGGGGGCGCATGAATTCGTTTTCCAAACTGATCCTGGCGATGATCATTGTTGCCGTCTCCTTTTCCACCGGCCGGGGGCAGGAGGACACGGAACCAAAAATGCTGATAAGGGTGGACATCTCCAACCCCGCCGTCCTGAAGGCAATCTCCCAGTTGCCCCAGGGGCTGGACGTGGCGGCCTGCCGGCCCGGCGAGTACCTGGACATCGTCATCAAACCCTCCCAGCTAAGCATTTTTACCGGGAACGGCATATCCTACCGGGTGCTGATGGCCAACCCATGGGACCTGCCCAAGGATGTTCCCTCCAAGGCAGCCTACCATACTTACGACGGAATCAGAGCCGAACTGAAGCAGATAGCGCTGGATCACCCAACCATCACCAAGCTGGACACCGTGGCGGTGGCCGCCCAGGGCGGCAAGGTCTGGTGCCTTAAGATCTCCAGCAATCCCACGGTGGACGACAACTCCCGCCAGGGCATTTTAGTCATGGGCCTGCACCATGCCCGGGAGTGGATGACCCCGGAGATCTGCCTGTACATCGCCAACTATCTGACCAACAACTATAACGCGGCGGGCACCGATTCCGTCTCCACCCTGGTCAAGACCAAAGAGGTCTACATTGTGCCGCTGGTGAACCCCGACGGGTTCATATTTGACAACGGAGGCACCTACGGGGCCGGTCTGCTGTGGCGCAAGAACCGCCGGGTGAACAGCCCCACCGTTTTCGGCTCCGACCTCAACCGGGGCTACGACGGCTCGGTGGACGGGGACATCCGGGGGGCCTGGGGCGGTTCGGTCAACGCCTATACCAGCCCCGATTCCAGCAACGATGTTTTCTACGGGGTCGCCCCCAGCGGCGAGCCGGAACAGCAGGCCATGATGAAGATAGTCAAGGACCACAACATCGTTTTGTCCATTTCCTACCACACCTACAGCGAACTGGTGCTGTGGCCCCTGGGCTATGTGGACTCCACCGTCAAGCGGGCGCCGGACAGCCTGGAGCTGCGGTACTTCGGCCAGCAGTCGGCCGCCCGCACCAAAAAATACCGCAGTACATCGGGCTACACCCCCCAGCAGTCCTCGGCTCTCTATCCCACCACCGGCGACTCCGACGGCTGGATCTACGGCTACGGCCTGACCCAGCTGGGCCGGGTGATATTTCCCTACTGCGTGGAGGCGGACACCGCCTTTTATACCCCTGCGTCTCATATTGACTCGGTCTGCCCCCAGACCTTAAAGGGCTTTATGTACCTGGCCATGCGCACCGACAGCATCGTCACCACCACCTCGCCGCCGCCGGTGCTGCCGCCTCCGCTTACCGGGGTGACATTCCCCACCGTCAGCACCGATTACCGCTTAAGCTGGAACCTGCCCAACCCGGCCTCCAACCCCACCGCCTATGAACTGCAGGAACTGTCGGGCCCGGTCCGTGACAGCTCCACCGCCGCCACCGTCACCGACGCCAAGATCGCCCTGTCCGCTTTTGCCCGTAGCACAACCAGGGGCTATCAGGGCGGTAACAGCTATTACAGCGGGACCGGACCCTACCGCCTGGCCAGCATTACCACCAATAATCCTTATCTGGTGGCCGGTTCCACCGATTCGTTCCGGTTCTACAGCTATCAGGGCCTGACTAGCTTCGACCGAGTGTGGGTGGAATCATCGTATGACGGAAGACAATGGAAACTGTTGGGAAAACTTTTTGGCAATACCGGTACCGCCTGGAACCGCAGGGCTTACAGCATTGGAGCTGATTCCGGCAAGTCGCTGTTTTTCCGTATCCGCTACGCGGGCGACGGAACCACCTCCGGAGACGGCGGAATCTATATTGACAATATCATTCCCGCGGCGTCTTTTACCACTACCACCACGGTCTCCAATACCATCACCGCCAGCAATTACCTGGTCACCGGCAAGACCGCCGGCTCCACCTATTACTACCGGGTGCGGGGCTACAACGCCAAGCGGGGCTGGGGCGACTGGGACCAGCTGTACAAGGTCAACGTAGTGATGGGGCCGCTGGCGGTGGAGCTCTCAAATTTTACCGCCCAGGCTTCAGGCAGCGGGGTGGAAGTCACCTGGCTGACCCAAAGCGAGAACGACTGCTACCAGTGGGTGGTGGAAAGGTCGGCCCAGCCGGAGGCCGGATACATTGAAATAGCCCGGCAAAGCGGGCAGGGGACCACAGCCGGTTCCTGCCAGTACAAATATTTTGACGCCAACCCGCCGGCCTTGGGCCAGATTTACTACCGGCTGCTGGAACTGGACAGCAAGGGCAACCAGACGGTCTACGGCCCGGTCTGCGCGACCGGCAGGTCAGGATTACCAATTACCAATTACGAATTCAAAATGTTTCAGAACGTACCCAATCCCTTTAAACGATCAACCACGATCAATTATCAATTGGCACAGCCGGGGATGGTCAGTCTAAAAATTTACAACATTGCCGGGCAGGTGGTGCGGGACCTCACCCCCGGCCCCTCTCCAAATGAATTTGGAGAGGGAAGGGCGGGGTCGGTAACCTGGGACGGCCGGGACGACCAGGGCCGCCTGGCCGGCAACGGGGTATACCTGTACCGCCTGAATTCAGGGGGGCTTTCGGCGACCAAAAAACTGATTGTGCTGAGATAGTTCGGGAACCAAAAGGCCCGGAAAGTAATCTAAGTGTCTTTTAGGGCAGGGGCCGGCAATTAATGTCCAAAATATGGCAAAAAAAACCTTGACAAACCGGGGCTAATCCATTACAATAAAAGCCTATAACCCTGAAAAAGAGAACATAAAATAAATTTAAGGGAGGTTTTAGTCATGAACCGAAAATTGTTCACATTTTTGGGTCTGGCGCTGTTGCTGTTCTGCTCGGCGGCAGTGCAGGCCAAGCCCAGGGAAAAGGGCAGGGCAATGCCGTTTAAAACACCGGTGGCAGCCAAGGCCACCCTGGACACGGTGTTCTTTGATAATTTTGAGACCGACACCATGGGCTGGTCGGTAACCGACATGGCGGTCCAGCCGCCCTACTGGCATATCGACACCTATAACGCCTATTCCGGCAGATCATTCTGGTGCGGTACAGCCACCGATGTCGAAGGCTGGGTTGATCCTCCGGGCTACGGCGACGGCTGGGCCCAGTTCCTGATCTCCCCCGAGATTGACCTTTCGGCGGTGACGGCCGACTCAATAGTTTTGACCTACTGGCAGAACAACCGGCTGGAAGCCCCGGACCCGGGCGATGACTGGGACTGCATCAACGTCTGGATTACCACGGTTACCACCGATTCCAGTTGGAATTTTGATAACTGGATATATATCTTTCCCGATACCATCCGTTATCCCGGCACCGGTTATAATGTTGATTCGCCTTACTCCTGGAAATATATCGGCCTGGTACCGGACGGCACATATATCCCCGGCTGGGGAGGAATCAAGGACTGGCACCGGGTGGCCTTTGACCTGAGCGCCTACAAGGGACAGAAGGTAAAGCTGGCCTTTATCGGCACCAGCGATGCGGCCCAGTCCGACCAGTCTCATCAGTCAGCCGTTAACTATCACGGTATGTGGTACCTGGACAACATAGCGGTGGACACCGTGACGGCCGGAGGGAACTCGGGCCACGCCTTCTTTGAGGACTGTGAGGCCGGGATGGGCGACTGGTACGCCCACAGCAAGGTGCCGCAATATTTCTGGCATCGCACCAACCGGATGGCCTATAGTCCGACCACTTCCTGGTGGAACGGGAATGAATCCACCGGTAAATACAAGTGGGGGCAATCCGATGCCATGACCTCGCCGGTCATAGACTTAAGCGAAGTGCGGAATACCGATGCCTGTTACGCCGATTTTAAAACATGGCTGGACATACCGGATGACGGCACGGATCCGAATGGTTTGAATGACTGGTATAAAATTGAATTTTCGGCCGATTCCGGCCGGAACTGGGTGGATAATTTCGGCATCAATATTGATGCTTCCAAAACCTGGGTGGACCATTCAACCTTCTACCAGGTGAATTTAGCCAACTATATCGGCAAGACCGTGATGATCCGCATCGGCGTGGGTACCGACGGCGACAATAATGTGGGCGAAGGTATGTACGTGGACGACTTCATCGTCTGGGGCAAGACCCGCGATCCCCTGCCGCCGGCCAGCACCATCTGCTTAGTGGACAACGACGGGAGCGCCGCCGACATTTCGGACAACTCCTGGACCAAATACATGGAATCATCCATGGCCAATCTGGGTTATAAATATTCGCTGGTGACCATAGGCGGTAATAAGGTGATGACACCGGGTTATCTGGAGCAGTATCCGGTGGTTATCTGGAATCTGGGTTCCAATTTCGATTACCGGGCCGGAAAGAAGGAGCTGACCGTAACCGACCAGGCATGCATCCTGTCCTACCTAAACAACGGCGGCAACCTGTGGATGTCCGGGCAGTATTTCTTCTTTGCCAACGGCACCCAGCTGGACACCACCGTTCACCCCAACTTCTGGATGGACTACCTGCACCTGGCCCCGGAGGACGGTTGGGCGCCGCAGAGCACTTACAGGGGTTTCGGGGCGGCCGGCGACCCGATCGGAGACGGCCTGTCCGACTCGCTGTTCTACGACCGGCTCAACGGCAACTCCGTCTGGACCAATCCGGACCGGGGCTATTTCCTCAATCCCGACACCGCCAATTACCCGGTGGCCGGTTTCATGTCCAACGACTACAGCAACTTCATCGGCCTGCGCTACCACGACGCCGGGCTGGGCTACAACCTGGTCTACACCTCGTTCCCCTTCGAGGCCGTTCCCTCCCCGGAAAACCGCGATACTTTGATGTCCCGGGTCATCAACTGGCTGAGGCCCGGACTGGACGGCGACTATATGCCGCCGGCGGTGCCCCAGGGCCTGGCGCTGACCCAGAGCTACGACACCGTCAAATGCGCCTGGAGGGCCAATTCCGAGGCGGACATCAAGGGCTATAATGTCTTCCGCTCCCTGCAGAGCGGGATCCCCACCTGGACCAAGGTAGGAACGGTGCTGGCTCCGGACACCGTATATGCCGACACCGCCGTTCAGTCAAGCCTGACCTATAATTACGCCCTGACGGCCTACGACACCCTGGTCCCGGCCAACGAAAGCCTGAAGTCGCGGTGGTCCCGGATCTATGTGCTGCCCTGGAAACTGGGAATAGAAGGCCAGCCGGTCAGCGTCATTCCGGCCCGGTTCAGCCTGGAACAGAACAAGCCGAATCCCTTTAAGGGCAATACCGAGATCCAATTCGCCCTGCCCAACGCTTCCCGGGTGGAGCTGGGAGTTTACAACGTGGCCGGGCAGAAGGTGGCCTCGCTGGCCTCCGGTTCCTACCCCGCCGGGTATCACAGCATCCGCTGGAACGGCCGGGACGGACAGGGTCGGCTGCTTTCCAACGGGGTTTATTTCTACCGGCTGGAGGCCCGGGGCCAGAACGGCCAGGAGCGCCTGAGCCAGACCAAACGACTGATAATTGTGAAGTAGGAAGGAGATATATACAATGAAAAAAATCGCATTATTTCTCGCACTGATCATATGTGCATCGGCAGGTTTTGCTGCGGCCCCGACCTTTTCCCTGACCACCATCTTGCCGAACACTACCTTCAGCGGGCCCTACGTGGTCAGAAGCGTCATCCGGTGCGCCGACGGCCTGACCAACATTTATCTGGGGCACCAGCTGAACAACGCCTATGGCAGCAATCCCTGGGGCTGGGCGGACTGGCCGACCCCGGATTCCACCCATGCCGACACCTTTTATTTCACCATCCCGGAGATCCCGGTCGGGGTGGAGACCCCGCCCCAGATAGATTACATAGTCTATGCCGAGAACCCTTCTACCTGGGAATATGCCTCCGATCCGGAATACCCGGGCTTCTATTCATTCTTATACCTTTTATACAGTCCCCAGTTTTCCTCGGTCTCGGCCCTGGGCGACACTTTTTTCACCGGCCCTTACGTGGTTAAAACCAATTTGACCACCGAATACGGGAACGTACCCAGCAGCGATGAGATTTACAGCGACATCGCGGGAGGAGCCACCTATCCCCGGGACAGCCTGGGTGCGGACGGTTTTTATTACTACACCATTCCCCGGTATGCCAACAATACCATGACCCCGGTCGAGGTCAACTGGTTCATGACCGCCTATGATGAGGTGGGAAACTGGGCCAATTACCCGCTGAAACGTGATACTATGAACCACTTCACCATCATCGACCCCAAGCCCTCCAACACCAGGGCGCTGGCCAACACCCAGCAGAATGGGCCCTTTGCGGTCTGGACCACCTATAAGGCCGAAGGCAATGTGATCAACGACTCCCTGTGGGTCTACAACAGCGGGATCAGCGACTGGGAACCATTTGGGCGGGACAGCCTGGTGGGAAACGTTTACTACTACACCATTCCCCAGCAGCAGCAGGCGGTGGTAAGTCCGGTGCTGGTGCAGTGGTATTTAAAGGCCTCCGACGACCTGACCGGGAACTATACCTACGTTCCGGTCAGCGCCAATCCCGGGGTTCAGGTCCCGTTCTCCTTCCGGATACTGGACCTGACCGCGCCTACTGTTTCCAACGTTACCCAGATAGACAATACTTCCTTTACCGGGCCGTTTGAGGTCAAGGCCAGTTGCCGCGACACCTCCGGCATCGGCCAGGTCAGGGTATATTTCCGGGCCAAGCCCGCCACCGGCGATACTTCCTGGAACTATCTGCCGATGGTCGCCACCGGCAACCCCGACGAGTACAAGGCCAGCTTGCCGCTGCAGACCCCCGGGATGCTGGTCCAGTACTATGTTTCCTCCTATGACGGGGCATTGACCCCTGCCGGAACTCTCCAGAAGAACACCGCTTATTACCCGGCCGGCGGCCCGCTGACCCCCAACCATTTTTACACCGGCAGTCCCCAGTACAAGCTGCTGCTGGTCAACGACGGGCTGGCGGCCACCAATTATGAGCCTTACTACACCTCGTGCCTGGACAGCAACGGCGTCACCTTCGGCTACTGGGACAACCGCAAGGCCAACGTGCTTTCCCAGCTGCATAACGTCAACACCCTGGTCTGGTTCACCGGAGACGACAGCGTCAATACCCTGACCGCGGCCGACCGGGAGTCGCTGAAGACCTTTTTGGACCTGGGCGGAAAACTGCTGCTGTCCTCCAAGAACCTGGGGCAGGACCTGCTGCCGGATACCGGCGATGTCTTCTACAAGGATTACCTGAAGGCCACCCTGGTGGCCACCAACAGCACCAATTACTTTTTGGGTGGCCAGCCCAACCAGTTGCCGCTGACCTTCGGGGCCACCGAGTCGCTGGTGGTGGGCGGAGTGGGCGGGGCCAACAACCGCTTTTCCATGGATAAGATCAAACCGCTGGCCGGCGGCGATTCGGTGTTCACCTTCAAACCCTCGGGCTCGTCGGGAGTGGTCAGCTGTTCCACCACCTACCAGACCATCTACTGCACCGTGCCCCTGGAAGCCATGACCAAGGACCGGGCGGGCGGAAGGATGTCGCGCACCACCTTCATCGGAAGGGCCCTGAACTGGTTCGGCATCCAGACCTTCTACAAGGTGGAGGGCGAGGCGGTGGCCGAGGCCGGGCTGATCAACGATGCGGCCCTGCTTTACCAGGCCTATCCCAACCCGTTCAGCAGCAGCACCACCATCAGCTTTAACCTGCCGGCCGAAGGCCGGGTGTCGCTGATCGTTTACAACGTGCTGGGCCAGGCGGTCAGGACCGTCTGCGACGAACAAAGGCCGGCCGGGGTGCACAAGATCGCCTGGAACGGCAAGGACGAATCCGGCGCCAAGGTCTCCAACGGCATCTACCTTTACCGGCTGGTGGCCAACGGCCAAAGCCAGACCAAGAAGGTGGTTGTTCTTAGGTAAAATCAGGAGTTTTTTATAAAGGCGGGAATGAAATTCCCGCCTTTATTTGCATTTAACGGTGAAAAAAATGCACGCCTATAATATATTGCAAATAAACAAGTTAATTAAATTACTGGGTTTAAATGCAAAAAAGTAAAACTGATTATCCTCTTCGTTCAGGAACACTGGATACCGGGGATACTTTGGAACTCATCTCCTCTATCCCATTCTCTTGGATAAATGTGGGCTAACATCAAGTAAGAGAAGGGGAAGAAAAGGGGTTGAGTTTAGATTCTCTAACTCTTATAGTTATTTCCTGACAGAGAGGATATATATATATATATGGCACAGATATTGCATTTTAAAGCATTATAGCATATAATAATAAACAGATAACTCATAATAAATTTTAGGAGGTTTTATGGCACGGAAAACAAGTCTGCTGACCACGGCAATAATTGCTTTGGCCGGCTTGGCATTATTGGTGGCTTTTGGCCTGAACGAAGTGACCGCTTACAAGGCGGACATCAAGGGCCAGCCCCAGCAGCCAACCACCGTCAGCGCGGCTGCCAATGCGCCGGCGGTAATAAAGGCGGCCAACGTTCCCGACCAGGCCTCATGGGCCGGGATGGCCAAGATCAGCGTTCCGGTGGAAGCTCCTGCTTCCCCCAAAATCACTTTCTCCAACGGTTACCAGATAGACGCCCAGTTGGGCGAGCCCAAGCTGCCGGAAGACCTTAAGTACGGCCAGCCCAAGGCCGATGAGACCACCTATTACATAGTCCAGTTCAACGGACCGGTCCAGGAGTCCTGGCGCAAGGGCCTGGAGGCCGAGGGCGCCGAGATCATGTTCTATCTGCCCCAGTACGCCTACGTGGTGCGGATGACCGAGACCGCCCGGGCCAAAATAGTCAACGCCAAGAGCAACATCGCCTACACCGGGCTGTTCCAGCCGGCCTACAAGATCTCCGAACAGGCCGTGGCCAAGGCCTCCGCTGCCAAGGGCGGGACCTTCCGGGCCGCCATCCTGGTGTTCAGCCCCGAGGACATGGCCGCCACCGTCCAGCAGGTGGAAGCCATAGTGGGTCACAAGATCTTCATGAAAACCTCCACAGAATGGGCCCCGGGCAAGTGGCACAATAAGATCTTCGTTGATGTTACCAAGGAGCAGATCAACTCCCTGGCCAACGCCAAGGGCATCTACTGGATCGAGCCCATGTTAAAGTTCAAGACCCACAACGCCAACACCCAGGTGACGATGCAGAACGGCGTCCTTACTGCCAACGCCAGGGTGATATGGGCCAAGGGCATCAACGGCGAGGGCCAGATAATCCAGAACTTAGACACCGGCTGTTCCGAGGCCAACGAGTATTTCAGAGATAACGCCCGCCGCAAATCCACCTGGTACTGGGACAACAGCCACCGCAAGGTGGTGGGCCAGCGGGCGGGGGCCCGGGCCGACGAAATAGAATTAGGCTGGCATGAAGGCAGCATGTCCAAGTTCGGCGACGAGGCCGCCAATTCCTACCACGGCACCCACACCGCCGGCAGCAATTGCGGCAACGACAGCACCATCTTGGCAGGCACTGCCGAAGGCATGGCCAAGGATGCCAAGCTGCTGTTCATAGACGGCGGCGGCGACTCCGGCTCGGTCTACGGCACCTATGACCTGAACCGGGTGGGAGCCTGGGGCTGGGACAGCACCGTGGCCAACGGCATCCCCCGGGCCTACATCTCCTCCAACTCCTGGGGCAGCGACGACAGCGGCAAGTACAGCGGCAGCTCCATGGAGGCTGACCAGTTCATGTGGAGCCACAAGGACTACCTGTGGGTGTTCGCCAACGGCAACACCGGCACCGCGGGCCAGCCCGGCGGCAAGGCCGGATCCCCGGCCACCTGCAAGAACGGAGTGGCGGTGGGCGCCCTGGCTTCAGCCGGAGCCGGCGGTTTGGGCGGGGCCAACACCAAGGCCACCTTCTCCAGCTGGGGCCGGCTGGTGGACGGGCGCTTAAGCCCCACGGTCAGCGCTCCGGGCGTCAACATCATATCGGCCGACGGCGACGGGGCCGGCACCAGAACCATGAGCGGCACCTCCATGGCCTGTCCGATCGTGGCCGGCAGCGCCGCCATGCTCAGGCAGTACTTTACCGAGGGCTGGTATCCCACCGGCCTTAAGGTGGCAGCCAACGGGTTCATCCCCTCCGCCGCTCTAATGAAAGCCACCCTGGCCATCAGCGGCGACAGCACCACCAGCTGGTGCGGCTCCTTCGTGCCGGACTCCCTGTTCGGCTGGGGCCGGGTCAATTTGGACACCGCCCTGTTCTTTTCTGGCAATCAGGTCAAGCTGCTGTTGCAGGACAACCGCACCGGGATCAACACCGGCGAGGCCCTGGAATATCAGGTCAGGATCCCGGCCCTCGCCACCGGTCTTAAGATATCCCTGACTTGGACCGATTATCCCGGAGCTACCTTTGCTGCCAAGACCCTGGTCAACGACCTGGACCTGGATGCCTACAGTCCTGCGGCGGCACGCTACCGGGGCAACCGGTACGGTACAGTTCTTCCCCGGCAGTCGGTCACCACCGCCACCACAAACGATTCAATAGACATTATTGAGGGCATCAAGGTGGTTTCCCCGGCGGAGGGAACCTGGAAGATCCGGGTCACCGGCAAGAACGTGGCCATGGGGCCGCAGCCATTTGCTCTGGTGGTCACCTACCGTACGGCCCTGCCCGCGGCCGGCAAGGTTTACCTGGACAAGCCGGTCTATGCCGTCCCCACCACCGCAGGTTCCATCGACACCCTGCGGATAGAGGTATACGACATGAACAAGACCGGCAACTGCACGGTGTTCGTGTGGTCCAAGCTGGCCGAGCCCAAGCAGGGTACCAGCTATCCCGAGACATTGATCCTGGCCCTGACCGGCACCGGCCTTTACAAGGGCACCATGCCGCTGGAGAACTCGACCCCCATTACTTTCAACAACAAAAAGCTTAACGCCGACCAGAACGACACCATTTACGTCATCTACAACGACGCATTGCCGCTCGGCGTGGACACCGCCAAGGCGGTAGTGGACGCAAGCCTGTTCACCATCACCAATGTAAGGGCCGGCGACACCCAGCCACCGGTGGGCACGATGAAGAACGTTCTGTGGACCACCTCCCGCAATGCCACCAGGAAGGTCTACTACGGCCCCACCACGGCGCTGGGGTCGGTGGCTGTCTCCGACACCCCCACCATGGTCAACCATACCCTGCAACTATCCGGGCTGGCCGGCAACACCCTTTACTATTTCGACGTGGAGTCCAAAGACGCCCGGGGCATCACCCTGCGCGACAACAACGGAGGCCGCCATTATTCCTTCAGCACCGGCGGCGGCAGCGGCCAGAGCGACATTCTGGTCTGGATGTGGGACGACAACGGCTACGCCAACTCCTTTATTCATTCCGACTACCTGACCAAAGCATTACAATCCGGCGGCTGGAGCTATGACTGGTGGTCCAGCCAGCTGCAGGGACCCTACAAATCGAACGATCTAAAAAAATACAAGGCGGTGTTCATCCAGATAGCCCAGGACGGTCCCCAGGGCGGCAATTACCCGGCCTTTACCACCTCCCAGCGCGATACCCTGAAAAAATACCATGACGCCGGGGCCAGGTTTGCGGTTACCGGCAACGACATCGCTTGGGACACCTGGGCCAACCAGGCGGCCGGACCCGACCTGCAGGCCGACACCATATTCTGCCGCAACTACCTGCACTTTACTTACAAGGGCGACCTGGCCAGCAATGCCACCTTAACCGACATGGTCTACGGGGCCCCCGGCGACGAGATCTCCGGGGCCTACACCGCCGGCATAGCCCACGTTGACTGGAGGGCCGGGGCCAGCGGCGACACCATACATCTTTCCGGCAGTTCCACCCCCTTCGCCGGGACCGGCAGCTATGTCTGGAACATGGACGGCGTGTTCGACTCCTGTGGCATCAAGTGGGCTTCAACCAACAACATTGGCGCCCTGGGCAACGGGGTCTGGGGCGGCTACCCCACCCGGGTGGTAATGAACGCCTTCGAGATCACCCAGCTGGAAGCGGCCAATGCCAACAGCGCAGCCCGCACCGACATCCTCAACAAGATGTTCATCTGGCTGATAGGCCACGACCACCCCTACGACACCATCCAGACCCCGGTGGCCGGCAACACCTACTCCGCCAGCCCCATCAGCATCGCCTGGCGTTCCTACGCCAAGAACGGGGCCTTCATAGACACTACCTGGGTTGAATACTCCAGCAACGGCGGAAACAGCTGGAACCTGCTGACCAAGGGTAACGGCCTGGCTTCGCCCTACAACTGGGACATCACTGCCCGCGAGAACGGCAATCAGTACCAGGTGCGGGTCCGGGTCCAGGACGGCGGGGTTTACCCGGCCATGTCCGGCTTTGACACCGTGGGCAACTTCACCATCAACCGCATCGGCAACGACTTCACCGGACCGCTGATAATGCCCGGCACCATCAAGATGAACCGCAACCCGGTGGGCAACGACGCCGGCAACGGGTTCACGGTTTCGGCGGTGGCTTCGGATTCCACCACCGGCCTGTCGCCCATCCAGGCGGTGCGCTGCTCGGTGGTTACCGGCAGCACCACCAAAGCGGTGGTGCTGATGAGCGCCACCGACGGCTCCTTCAACTCGGTTCAGGAGGCGGTCCACATAGAGATTCCCTCCGCCGGCTGGACGGCCGGAGTCTACACGGTCTATTTAAGGGCCCAGGACGCTTCCACCGCCAAATCGGTTAACAACTGGGGAGTGCTGTCATCCACCACCTTCCAGGTGGCCGAGAACATCAGCACCCCGGCGCTGTCGGTCAGCCTCAACCAGTTCACGGCCATGACCGCGGAAAAGGGCGTGCTGCTTAACTGGAGCACAGCTTCGGAGAACGGTTCCTACAAATGGCTGATCGAAAGAAGCCTGAGCAACAGCGGGCCGTTCCAGAAGATCGCCGAACTGCCGGCCGCCAACCAGGCCCAGGAATACAGCTATAACGATCTTGGCGCAGTTCCCGGCCAGAGTTACTTCTACCTGCTGGTGGAGGTGGACAACCTCGGCAACCGCACCGAATTCGGGCCGGTGGTGGCCCAGTCCGGCGGCATCAGGATGCCCGCCATCTTCGCCCTGCAGGAGGCCAGGCCCAATCCGTTCGGCGGCACGGTGGACATCAGTTACCAGCTGCCGGAACAGGCCCAGGTTTCGCTTAAGATCTACAACATCGCCGGACAGCTGGTGCGCACCGCGGACGAAGGTCTCAGGAACCCCGGCTACTACCCGGTCAGCTGGAACGGCGCCGGAGACAACGGCAAGGCCCTTTCCAACGGCATTTACATCTACCGGCTGACAGCCACCACGGCTTCCGGCCAGCAATACCAGACGGCCAGGAAGGTCACCCTGCTGAAATAGCCCTTCGACAGGACATCGGCAGGGCTTCGACTTGCTCAGCCGGGCCGCTCAGCCTGGCAGCTCAGGACAAGCTTTAACTGGTAGTTAAGTTTAGTGGGCCATTCCTTTGGGAATGGCCCCTAAACTTTGGCGCCTGGGGGATTACCAATAGTAACGACCAATAGCCACGACCTTTAGGTCGTGGCTATAAACGATTGACACCACAGACCCCTAAACTTATTATTGACAAATAGCGGCATAAATACTATAATATTTGATACCATTGGGCCAAGAAATACAATTTAAAGGAGTTTTTATCATGCGGAAAACCTTGTCAGTCATCTTTGTTCTGGCCGTGATCTTGGCAGCGATCATTCCTGCCCAGGCCGGAGAGAGGGCGGCCATCAATGCCGGCTCCCTTAAAACCGAATTTTGGCAGAACGGCCTGATGGGCGACACCACGGCCAATCTGATGTTCCCGGCCGGGCTTTACCAGGGGGCCTCGCTGCTGAGGCTGGGAAGCCTGTGGTTCGGCGGCTCGGTGGACGGAAAACAGAATTTCGGGGTCAGCTGCGGACGCCTTACAGCCTCGGGTAAGCCCGTCAGCGAATGGGCCCCGGACAGCCTGGGAGTCCAGGTTTCCATCCCCGGCCCCAGGTCTCCGCTGGAACTCATGTTGAACCTGAACGACCAGGACCCGGCCGCCAACCAAGAGGTGATCCTGGGAATAAGCGCAGATGTAAAGGCCCACCAGTGGAGCTATCTGCCGGTTGATAAATTCTACCTGCTGGAATACTCCTTTCGGAATAATGGCACTCTCCAGATAGACAGCGCCTATGCCGGTTTGTGGCACCTGGCCAATGTCTTTAAAACCCAGGCCGTCAATGCCGAAAACGTAGATTACGCCGGCTACGATGTCACGGCAGATCCGGTAAACGGCGGCGCCCGCAACCTGCTGTATGTGACGGCCGATTCGGTGCAGTGCCAAAATCTGTACGGGATCAACTCTCCCTATCTGGGCTTCCGCCTGCTGGAGGCCGGAAACCCGGACGGCAGCCCGGCCGCCCTAAGCGGAGCCTGTGCCTGGCGGGGAGCGGTAGCCGCCCCCAAAAGCGACGATTCCCCCCTGGATTACCGGAGCCGCTATTTCTACCTTTCCCGGGGCAGGTTTGACGCCGAGCTGATCCCCAGGTTCAATATGCCCAATCGGACCCTGGATAACACCCACCTTAAGATCGAAGGCGTGGTACTGTCCGAGGTGGACGGGATCTGGGACATTAACGACACCTCTCATGTGGGCCTTAACTACTATACCGGAGGAAGCTTCAATACCGCCAGCGGCATCATCACCCTGGGCACCCCCCGGTCCGACAAGCTGAAAGCGGTGGCCAGGGAGGCGGACCAGCAGACCGACACCCTGACCGTCCAGGTGCAGAACCTGCCGCTGGCCCAGGTAACGGGGGTTTATGATAACGCTACCGGCACCGGCACCAATTACTACAGCGGGGGAAGTTTCGTCTCCACCACCGGGGTCATCACCCTGGGCACTCCCTACGTCAAGCTGAACACTGTCAGCAACGAGGAGGACTGGGCCGGGGACGAATACACGGTCTCTGCCCAGATCACCCCCCTGTACCAGGTGATCAGCGTCTACGACAACACCTCCGGCACCGGCACCGACTACTATGCCGGCGGCTCGTTCTCCGAAAACGGGCAGATCACACTGGGAACGGCTTACGCCAATTACGAAAGCGCCCCGCTTTACATCAACTACCGCTGGCGGGAGACCTCGCCCTCCATGTATGTAGATTACAGCTATAAGCTTAATAATGTGATAACCAGCTACAAATACTATCATACCAAGACCGGGGTGGCGCCCATCGACTACACCAACCTGACCCTGTCCGATCCCACCGGGCTGGAGGAGGTATCCGGGGTCTACCGCCAAAACGACACCCTGATGGCCGGAACCGACTACTATATCGGCGGCAGCTTTGACAAGGGCACCGGCCAGATATTCCTGGCCACGCCCCTGCCCGATGACACCGCCGATAATTACCTGAGGGAGAACTACACCTACGATATGTCTTACGTTCCCACCGACAGCTGCATCTGGCTGGGCATGGGCATCTGGCCTGATTTCGATAAAGTGGTGGAGATCATCGGCGTATACGACAATGCTTCAGGGACGGGAACCAACTACTTCACCGGCGGATATTACGATGCCGGGACCTATGAAATCTATCTGGGCACGAAATACCCCGATGGGATATCAGGTTATCCGGTATACATCACCTACCGCTACCTAAAACTGACCAACGCCCTGGTAAAATACCACAGCAACGATCTGGGGCCGCAAAATCTGATGATGTCGGTAGGACCATGGAACATGGCTCCCGGCGATTCCGCCCGGGCGGTGTTCGCGGTGGTGGCCGGCAACAGCCTGGCCGAGATCCAGGCAGCCTCGGATTCGGCCCAGTATCTTTGGAACAACCCGGGAACGGCGGTGACCACTTCCAAGGGCTCCGTCTCCGGCCAGGTAACCCGCACCCTGAACCGGGGGGGGGTGGAGAATGCCGTGGTCACCATCTACCAGGGTCCCGCCGCGCTTGATTCCGGCCTTGCCGACGGCAACGGGCGCTATTTCATAGCCAATCTGGAAGCCGGATTCTTAGATTCCCTGGTGGCGGTTGCACCGGGTTACGCCCCGCAAACCATGGCCTTTAGTGCCTCTGTTACTGCCGGACAGGATACCACCGGGCTTGATTTTGTGCTGGTCTCGGACAAGGCCGACCTCAGCGGTTACGTGTTCCGGGCCGACAGTACAACAGTTGTGGCCGGAGCGAAGGTCTTTCTACAGGGCAGCAACTTTGACAGCACTTTTACCGATGCCGGAGGCCATTATTCATTCGCTTCGGTGCTGACTTCAACCACCGACAGCCTATTGTTTTCTTGTCCCGGATACATATCCGGCGTTATTGCTAACCTGAGTCTGCTGGCCGATTCTGCCGTGATCGTCAACAAGGTGCTGCATTCGGCTGGCGGCTGGCTGGAAGGAACGATCACCAAGTCCGACAGCCTGACCCCGGTGGCCAATGCCGTAATCAGCGTAACCGGCCCGATGCCGGCCGCAGACACCACCGATGCTTCCGGTAATTACAGCCTGGCCGGACTGACGGCCGGGGCATATGATGTCAGTATTGTTGCAGCCGGGTATTCCCCCCAGAACATCACCGGGGTGGCGGTTCAAGCCGATTCCTCTTCCAGGGCGGATGCCAGCCTGGATCAAACTTTCTCTGCTTCCGGGCTGGTTTGGGCGGCCAAGACCAAAATACCGAACTGGCTTTTTGGAACTGCCTCCTGCCAGTTGGGCGGGAAAATCTACCTGTTCGGCGGCCGCGATTATGCTTGGGTTAGGAACACCGCTTACTGTTATGATCCTGCGGCCGACACCCTGGGCGGAACTCCCTGGTCAGTTTTGGCCGCCATGCCCACCGCCCGCTACGGGCTGGGATGCGCCGCAGTCGGCGACAGCATCGTCTATGTCATCGGAGGGTATACTCAGGACAGCCTGGCGTTGTCAACAATTGAGGCATACAAACCTGCCGACAACAGTTGGGTGACCGGTCTGCCGGCCATGCCCACTCCCCGGGCGTTCATGGGGGTGACCAGCATCAAAGACTCGGTCTATGCGGTGGGGGGAGAAAACAATCTCATCGCCGGACTGGATACCGTGGAGATCTACCTGTCCTCCAGCAACACCTGGGTCACCAAAAAGGCCCTGCTGGGCGGGCCGGCTTTTGGCCGGACCGGGCCGGCAGTAATAGCCTTGGATAGTCTGGGGGTGAAGCGCGTTTATTCTGTCGGCGGTAAAAAGGTGGATGGAACATTTTTAACCAGCAACCAAAAATACAATCCGGTAACCAATGCCTGGATCACCCGGGCGGCGATAAGTTCGCCAGTGGGGTACGGCGCAGCGGCGGGAGTGAACGATTCCCTCTATCTGGTCGGAGGCAAGAACGGGGCCACCTATCTGCAGACAGCACAAAGCTACAGCCCGTTCAGCAACACCTGGCTGGCCAACAGTGCTTATCCTACCAACATTGCCCTGGCCTCGATCAGCTCCCAGGATTCCACGGGCTTCTGGGTGCTGGGCGGAATGGTCAGCGATAACTTCATCAGCGACTCCATTTATTTCGGCTACAAGCCGGGGGCCATAGCCGGCCGGGTTTACAGCCTGGTGACCGGACCGATAGCCGGGGTGACAGTCACAGCCAAACGCGGGCCGCAGGCCAAGAACAGCGAACAGACCAAGACCGACGGAACCTACACCCTGGCCGGGCTGGAGCCGGGACAATACGACTTGCAGCTTTTCAAGGCCGGTTCGGTAGATACCACCATAAGCGATGTTGCGGTGAAATGGGGCCAGGTGACCGACTCCGTAAACTGCCTGGGAATTGCAGGCCAGCCTGGCACTGTCCAACAGTATGGATTTAAATTAAGCCCGGCCTATCCCAACCCGGTCAAAAACCTGACCACCATCAGTTACCAGCTGCCGGCCAAAACAAACATGGAACTGTCGGTTTACAACGTGCTGGGGCAGAAGGTCAAAACCCTGGCCCAGGGCAGCCAGAATGCCGGATGGCATTCTGTTACCTGGAACGGACGGGACCACGGCGGCCGGAAGGTGGCCAGCGGCATTTACCTTTATCGCCTGACCACCTCCTCAGGTAACGCGGTTAAAAAATTAGTGGTGATCAGGTAATTTCCAACCATCCAAAGGCCCGGCCGGAATTTATTACGGCCGGGCCCGGTTATCTTTTCTTTTCCGCATTATTTTTCTTTTCCCCCTTGACAAAAGCCCGTTTGTATACTATGATTAAATAATTAACAGGAGATCAATTAACGTCCGGTAAATGTAAGTAAAACAGTTCAGGTGCCAATTGCCTCCCGGCGGGGGAGGAGCTGTTTTATTTAACATATGGTGCCGGCCGTCCGTCCATAGGATCGCGGTCAACAGGGCTGGCATCATTTATCGAATGATGCCAGCTTTTTATTTAAGGAGCGTCCGCCATGCATAAGATAATCATCTTGATCCTGGCCCTGACCGGGTCCGGCTGGGCCCAGCAATGGAGCCCGGGGCTGAATGTTACCTATTACGATCCCGGGGCCTCCTGGACGGCATCCAACCAGGCCCGCAGCCTGGCCATAAGCGGGGATACGATACACCTGATCTGGTACAATGCCACGGCCGGCAATAACAACACCGGGCATCAGATCTATTATAAAAAATATGACGGCACTGCCTGGGATACCGTTAATACCCAGATAGGTTACTTCGGGAACTGGCGCAGGCACAGCTGGTATCCGTCTTGCGCTCTGGGCGCCGGCGGAGACCTGCACGCGGTCTGGGAGACCAACGATTTCATCCAGACCAGCGACGGGGCCTCCATCTACGACATAGCCTACCGGCGCCTAAGCCAGGGGACCTGGAGCGGTGTGACCCGGGTGACCTCCAACGTCTCCCAGGGCTATTCCTGGCGTCCGGTAATAGCCTGCGGTCCGGACAACACGGTCCATCTGGCCTGGCAGGACAACCGCCAGGGCACTTTCAAGATATTTTACAAGACCCTGTCGTCCGGCTCCTGGAGCGGAGACCTTTGTCTTAGTCCTTTGGGAGTCTATGCCGGGTTTCCCAGTCTTGCTGTCTCCGGCAGCGAACCGGCTGTGGTTTGGCAGGATTTCCGGGACGGCAGCAATCAGATTTATTTTAAACAGCATTCCGCCTCGGGTTGGGGACAGGACAGCGCCATCAGTCAGAGTAGTTATGGAGCCTTTGCTCCCTGCCTGGCCGGGGACCGGGACGGCAACCTGCATGCGGCCTGGGAGGATCTGCAGGACGGCAATTTTGAGATATACTACCGCCGGTTAAGCGTCCTGAACAAGACCTGGGGGCCTGTCGTCAGGTTGACAAAGGATCCCTATTATTCGCGCCAGCCGTTCCTTCAATGCCAGAACGACGGAACCATAAACCTTTTCTGGTCGGACGACCGGGAGGGGGCCTACGAGATATACCACCGGCAGTTCTCCGGGGGAGTTTGGCAGCCCGAGACCACCCTTACCAGTTTTGACGGGTGGGCTTCGATGAATCCCTCGGCCGCGGAGGACCATCTGGGGAACCTGCACCTGGCCTGGTCGGATTTTAGTCCCTACTACCAGGCTCCGGACATATTTTATATGTTGGGTGATTATACCAAAAAAATAACTGAAGAAAACCGGGCGGCCAGTCCGGGATCAGCTGCCCTGTCTATGTTTCCCGCCCGGCCCAATCCCATGAGGAATCGGACAAAAATATCGATGATGACAGTTCAAAGTGGCTGGGCCAGGTTAAGGGTATATAACATCGCCGGACAGTTGGTGAAAGAACTGTATCAGGGTCAATTGCCAGGGGGACAGCACGAATTTGAGTGGGATGCCCGGGATGGCAATGGAAAAATGGTCAGCAACGGCCTGTATCTTGCCCGGGCGGAAACCGGCGGGTCCGCAGTTACCGGCAAAATAATGGTGGTGAGGTGAATATGATATTTAGATCATTAATACCTTTTTTGGGACTGCTGGTTGCCGTCCTGCTCCCTGCCTGGGCCGGCGTCAATGTATCGGAATCCACCGACCAGGGAATAGTATTGGAACTCTCCTGTCCCCAGCCGCAATTTGAGCAGGTTCTGATAAACGGGAAGGAATATTTCCGGGTCTCGGCCGCAGGCTGTCCAAACCTGGTAGATCCCGGCCGCCCAGCCCTGCCGGTGGTCGGAGCCATGATCCTGGTTCCGCCCAACACCATTCCCGAGATAATATCGTCCGAACCGGCTCCGGCGGTTGCGTACAAGAAAGTTCCGGCCCCGGCCCCCGAAAGGGAGATGGGAAAGAAGACCGTCCCCGACCCGGCCCTTTACCGGGGAACGAAGGCTTACCCGGCAGACCTGGTCAGTCTCACCGGCCCGGCCCGGGCCGGGCTGAACAAAATGGCGTTCATCTCATTCAATCCCCTGCGGTACGATCCCAACAGCGGGCGGCTTTCCTATGTGGGAAAGATCAAAATCCGGATAATTTTCCGTCCGGCCGATCTGGGCGATCAACCCCTGGCTTCAGGCAAAGGAAGCAAGCCAAGCTCAGGGATCGGAGCGGTCGCCGCCAAAAGCGCAGTCAATCCGAGCCAGAAAAGTCAATGGGCCTGCCGGCCGGCGCCGGAAAAAAAATCCAAAGCGGCCGTTTGGGCCGACACCCTGCCCTTTAAAATACTTACCGAAGAGGAGGGAATCTACCGGGTCGGGTATTATGACCTGCTGCAGGCCGGGCTAAACCCCGCAAATTATGACCCCCGCAGTTATAAACTGTACAACCTGGGCCGGGAGGTCCCGGTTTATTTTAAAGGGCAGGCCGACGGAATCTTTGACCCGGACGATTATCTTGAATTCTACGGGCAAAGGCTTAAAGGCGACAGCAGCTACTACCATCCCTATTCCCGATATAATGTTTACTGGCTGGGGGTGGGGGGCGTTTTCGGGGCCAGAATGATAGAAGAAGACGGTAGTCCGGACAGACCGGGTCATATCCCTGCCGGGTACTGCCGCCACCGGGTCCACCTGGAAAAAGACAGCCTGTTCTACCGGCTGAACGGCGCCAACAGCGACCAAACCGACCGCTGGTTCTGGCGGAGGATCGACGAGAGCGACAGCATGGTCTATCATTTTTCCCTGCCGGGACACGAGGCCGGGGCGGCCGACAGCGCAGACCTGACCATTGCCCTTCACGGATATACCGACCTGGATATCAGCGGCAATGATCATTGGGCAATCATCACCCTGAACGGCAGGTCCCTGAGCAACGAAGTAAGATGGGACGGCCAGGCCCCGCGTATATTTCAGGCCAAAGTGGCGGCGGCGGAACTGGCCGAGGGGGCCAACCGGCTGGTGCTCAAGCACGGGCCGCTGGGCTCAATCGACAGTTATTTTTTAAACTGGATGGAAGTGGATTATCCCAGGCGTTATGCCGCCAGCGGAGGCCTCCTGGCCTTTACTGCTCCGGACAGCGTTTCGGACAGTCTGTACCGGTATCAAATAAGCGGGTTTGAAAGCCAGGACATCGATCTTTACAAACTGGGGGTCAGCAAGATCACCGGGGCCAAAACCGAGCGCGATATTAACGGGATTACCTACACGCTGTCCTTTGAGGACCGGGCTTCGGACCAGACCCGCTATTTTGCCGTGGAGAACAACGGGCCGCATAAAATGAAGCCGGTATCCATTCTGGCCAACAGCATCCCGTCTCTTTCGCTGGCCAGCCCCCTGCAGGCGGCCCAGTATCTGATAATAACCACCGAGGAATTCCTGCCCCAAGCGGCCAGCCTGGCCGCCATCCGGGCAAGCCAGTACAACGGGGCCAAGGTGGTCACGGCCGGAGACATTTACGATGCCTTTAACTACGGAATACCCCAGGACCGCCCGATCAAGGAATTCTTAAAGCAAGCATTTTTAAACTGGCAGGTCCCGCCGGAGTATGTGCTGCTGCTGGGCGGCGGCAGCTGGGATCCCCGCAACCTGCTGCGCCATTCCTCCACCGACAAGATCCCGGTCCATCTGACCCTGACCAGCAGCTTTGGCCCCGCCGCCGATGACAATTACTATGCAGACATTCTGGATGATGACATCTTTTCCTCCATGCCCG
The DNA here is from genome assembly GCA_002412795.1 of bacterium UBP2_UBA5202. Lineage (GTDB taxonomy): Bacteria > Edwardsbacteria > AC1 > AC1 > EtOH8 > UBA5202. The sequence continues at coordinate 27,542 of DHVS01000012.1, forward strand.
ACATCGCGGTGGGGCGGATCCCGGTATTTAACGCCAATGACTATCAGATCTGGGCCAGCAAGCAGGCCTCCTACGAGCAGCATCCTTTCCGGGACCAGTGGCAGCGGGATTTTCTGCTGATCGCCGATGCTGAGTTGCCGCCGACCCATCGTGATTACATACCGTTTTACGGTCCCACCGACGACCTGGCCGCTTCCCTGGACCCGGCTTTCACCACTTCCAAGGTTTACCGCACCCATCCCGCCACCACCCAGGACCTGATAGACCAGTTCAACGAAGGCTCGGTGATGGCCGGCTATTACGGGCACGGAGGGGGTCAGGTCTGGGGGCACGACAGTTTTTTCAGGATCGACGACGTGGCCCGGCTTAACAACTGGGGCCGCTGGCCGTTCGTGGGCTCCTTCACCTGCTACAGCGGGGCCTTTGACATCCCGGATACGATCTCGCTGTCCCAGGCCCTGCTGTTGAAAACCTATGGCGGGGCCATCGGGGTCTATGCCAATTCCGGCCCGTCCTGGGGCAATGTCATCGAGCAGGCCTTCTTCGGGGCAGTGGACGACCTGGGCCTGATACGTTTCGGCGACATTCTGGTCAGCACTAAATTCGGCCTGGCCATAGGCTACGGGTCCGTTTCCGGTCACGCCGGAGAAATGATATCCAGCTATAACCTGCTGGGCGATCCCGGAATGCGCCTGGCGGTTTCCAGCCGGGAACTGGAGCTTTCGTTGAACCCGGCTTCCCTGATGCCCGGGGATTCGACCACGGCCAGCCTGACCGGCGGTTTCAAGGCCGGCAGCATCACATTGCTTTCGTTGAGCGATTCCTCCGGCCAGCCGGCCGCCAATTATGCGCTGTATTCCGATTCAGCCGGGAGGTTTTCGTCCCGGATCCGGATCCCGGACTCGGTGTCCTGGGGAAAAGCCAGGATGAGGGCGTTTTTAAAGGATGCTGACAGCAGCTGGACAGCCTGCAGTGAGGTGGGCCTGAACCAACCGGTCATCTACGGCATAACCGCCACTCCGGCCCGTCCGGTCAACCTGGTGGACAGCGTTGATATCGTTGCCGGAGCTTCCAGCCTTGATGGAATAAACAGCGTGTGGTGCGAATGGCGCACTTCGTCCAGCAGGAGCGACACCGGTGGTTTTAATATAACATTGATGGACAGTGCCTCTCCTGGTTTCTATAGATTGAAAACCAAGATCATCAATGCCGGGCCTTCTGATACGGTGCTAAATTACCGGATATGCCTTGCCGATACTGTTAACCCCAAAGAAGCGGGCAAATGGAACCATCACCACCTTTTGACCAGGTCCGACCTAACCCCGACCAAGAAGATTAGCGGCGCCGATAATGTCTATTTTGGCGGGAAAAGGCGGCTGACCCTGTATGCGGATATATACAATTACGGGGAAACCTGGTCGGATACTGTACCCTTGCATGTGTTTTATTCTCGCTACAACGACACCATTCCTTTTCCAGCGGACACTGCCAAGGTGATGCTGGATTCAATTTCACCAGGGACTAAGAATATTGTTTCGATCCCTTGGACACTGGACCAAAGAAAAGAGTCGGATACAATCAAAATATCCATAGATCCGTATGCCAAATCTATACCGCCGGAACAGGACACCGGCAACAACCATTTTTATTTAGACGGTTTAGTTGACATACCCCGGGACGGAATGGTTTACCGTCAATTGGACAGATCAGGCAGCGCCGATACTGTGACTGTGTTAAAATGGGCGGAACCCCGGTTAAAATATTACCTTCCCGACTCCAGCCTAAATGACAGCGCCGTTTCAATAGTGGGAGTTTTACCATTTGACCAATACTCTCCGCTTAACCCGGCCCGCCAGCCCGGACTGAAAATGATCGGGGGAGTGTTCCGGGATGCGTATTTTGTGAATCTTACCGATTCAACCCGGGGCTTGTCTAATGGAAAGAAATTATGGGTCAGCCTAGGCTGGCCTCAGCTGGACGAAGTTGAAGACCTGAACCTGGTAAACCTGTACCGCTTCAATACCCGTCAAAGTTTATGGCAAAAGGTTCCCGGAGGCGCCGATACCCTAAGCGTCTGGGGCTATTCGGATTCGCTGGGCACCTTCATGCCTCTGATCGGAACCGACACTACGGCGCCTCTGATCACCGCCAGGCTGGAACAACAGGCTGTTGGCTGGGGGAACGAAGTAAGGGTATCCCGGCCTCAGTATTCGGTGTTGATGGAAGATCCCAACGGCATCAATCTGGATTCGGTCTGGGTGAAAAAAGACGGGGCGCTGGTTCCCCGCACTGAGTATAATTTACCGACTCAGCCCCAGGACCATACCAGCGTGCCCCTGGCTTATGCCCCGTATCTGACCGACGGACCGCATAATTTGGAATTCGGAGCCTGCGATAATCTGGGCAACAGTTCGGCAGTCTCGGTGCAGCTGACGGTAGCCGCCGAGTTCGGACTGTATGAGCTGGCCTGTTATCCCACTCCTGTCGACGGGAACTTTGCCACTTTTTACTTTTTTGTGGGCGATCATGCCGAGCGGTACGAGTTGAAGATATACACCGTGGCCGGAAGGCTAATCAAGACATTCAATGGCGGGTATGCCTCCGGAGTCAAGACCCTGCGCTGGGATGTTGACGACAGTTCGGGGCAAAAGGTGGCCAACGGTGTATATTTTTACACACTACAGGTTTGGAACGGGGGCAAACAGCAGAAAAAGACCGAAAAACTGGCGGTGTTACGATGAGGAGAACGAATATGAAAAGATTATTTATCACAGCCTTGCTGCTGATCACGGCCGCCACGGTCAAGGCAGAAAATTACGGCGGGGAGTTTTTGAACCTGGGAGTGGGCGCCAGGGCCCAGGGCCTGGGAGGGGCGTACGGGCCTTTGGCCGATGATGCCAGCGCCATTTACTGGAATCCGGCCGGGCTTTCCGGCCTGGTCCGTCCGGAAGTAATGTTCTGCCATACCCAGCTCTTTGGCGGTTTGGCCAACCATGATTTCCTGGGCCTGGCCTGGCCATTGAGCAAGCGGCTGAGCCTGGGACTGGGCTGGATACGGCTGGGGGTGGACAATATTCCCCGTTTTTCTTATGATGTGGGGACCGTGTCAACCGGAAGTTTTGGCGACAATGAAAATGCCGTCTACCTATCGGCTGCGTTTCAAAGGGAAACCGCCCCCTGGAGCAAACCCTTAAAACTTTCGGCCGGCGGAAGCGTCAAGATAATATACAACAAGCTGGATGACCGCCAGGCCAGCGGGCTGGGGCTTGATTTCGGGCTGCAGGTCAAGCTTTGGCTGGCGGAGTGGCTGGCTGTCAGATCGGCCAACCAGGTGATAGTGGGGATGGAGCCGGCCGTGGTGGGGCGTTCCAACTGGGGAACCATTGGCTTGAGCCTGGTCGCCCAGGATATAGGAGGGACCAGCATCTCGTGGAACACGTCCAGCCAGCACCGCGATGTCAGGCCGTCCGGATACCAGGCCGGAATAGCATACACCCAGCCGGTTTATCCCTGGCGCAGCCAGGTAATATTGTCAGCCGAGGCTTCAAGCCAAAGCTATCAAAAAGGCCGGCTGGGGGTAGAGGTTGACTATCGTAATTTATTGTCGGCCAGACTGGGCCGGGATCAAAAGGAACTGGTCTGGGGAGGGGGAATGAAGGTCTGGCGGCTGAGGTTCGATTATGCCTATACACCCCACCTGTTGGGCAGCACCCACCGGGTGGGTTGCAGTTTTAAGCTTTGACCACGGTTTCCCCGGGGATCTTCCCACAAAGCGCTGCCTACCGGGCGGCGCTTTGTTATGTTTTATGCTTGCAAGCAAAAAGTTAGTATGATAAAATGTCAAAGTAAACACAGGCTTAAACTGGCGGATCAAATTAATATAGCGAGCATAAAAACCATGAACGCCAAAGAACAACTGCAGATCATAAAACGGGGAACCCTCCACCTGATGCCGGAAGAGGCCCTGTTGTCAAAGCTGGAAAAGGCCGCCAAGGAATCCCGGCCACTGAACATAAAATACGGGGCCGATCCCTCGGCTCCGGATCTGCACCTGGGACACGCGGTCTGTTTCAAGAAACTGAAGGAATTCCAGGACCTGGGGCACCGGATCATCTTCGTGATCGGCGATTTTACTGCCATGATCGGCGACCCCACCGGGCGGTCCGAGACCCGCAAGCCGCTGACCCGGGAACAGGTCCAAAATAACGCCGCCACATACATGGAGCAGGTGTACCTGCTGCTGGACCGGGACAGGACCGTAGTGGCCTACAATGACGAATGGCTGTCAAAGCTTACCCTGAGCGACGTCATCAATCTCAGCTCCAAGTTCACCGTGGCCCGGATGTTGGAGCGCGACGACTTCAGCAAACGGCATAAAAACCAGGCCTCGATAGGGGTCCACGAGTTCCTGTACCCGGTGATGGTCTCATATGACTCGGTCCATCTCAAGGCCGATGTGGAGGCCGGGGGCAACGACCAGCTGTTCAACTTCCTGGCCGGGCGGGAGCTGATGCAGGAACTGGGGATGGAGCCCCAGGCGGTCCTGACCATGCCGATCCTGGTGGGGACGGACGGCGTCAACAAGATGAGCAAGTCGCTGGGCAATTACATCGCCATCAAGGATTCACCAAAAGAGATGTTTGGCAAAACCATGTCCATACCTGATACCGCCATTTTAACCTATGCCCAGCTGGCGGCCTTTTACGGTGACGAACAGTTGAAGAAGACAAAAGACCGCATGGAAACCGGGGAAAATCCCCGGAACATAAAGGCCCAGATCGCCCGGGACATCGCGGCCATCTACCACGGAACGGCCAAGGCCGAGGCGGCCTCGGCCGAATTCGACCAGATGTTCCGGAACGGCGGGCTGCCGGAGAACCTGCCAGAACACAACCCCGGAGCCGGCAAGGTCTGGATCGTAAAATTGGTCACCGGGGCCGGCTGCGCCAAGAACAGTTCCGAGGCCCGCCGCCTGATCGAGCAGGGCGGGGTCCATCTGGACGGGGAAAAGATCACCAGCGTTGACGCCGAGGTGGATATCAGGGATGGTGCCGTCCTTAAGGTGGGCAAAAGGAATTTTGTAAAGTTGAAAAGATGAAAGCCGTAAAAGCCACTAAATCAATCGGGAAAAGCCTCCGTCCGGCGGTGTTTGTTGACCGGGACGGGACCATCAACTACGACACCAATTATGTCAACCATCCGGACCAGTTAAAACTATTGCCCGGAGCGGCCGAGGGAATCCAACTGCTGAACCAGAATAATATTTTGACAGTGGTAGCCAGCAACCAGTCCGGAGTGGCCCGGGGATATCTGACCCTTAAAACCTTGGAGTTGATCCACCGCCGGCTGAAAGTTCTCTTAAATCGGCAGGGGGCCAGTCTGGATGCCATTTATTACTGCCCCTACCATCCCGAAGAGAAACACACCTGCCGCAAGCCCGGTATCGGAATGGCCCTGGCGGCCAGCAAAGAATTCGGCATTGATCTTTCCCGTTCTTACATGATCGGGGACAGCCAAAGCGACATGGAATTTGCCCGCAACCTGGGGGCCAAAAAAATCCTGGTGCTCAGCGGCAAGTCAAACGGCCGGGAGGCCTGGGTTAAAAAGACCAGGGTGGACTGCCTGGCTCAAAACCTGCTGGGCGCCGCCCTGTGGATCGTCAATGACCTGGCGGGAAAACGATGATGAGAATTTCAGCACTTATCATAGCCAAAAACGAGAAATTGTCGATAGCCAGGGCCGTCAAGAGCCTGGAGGGCCTGGACGAAGTGCTGGTGCTGGATTCCGGCAGCAGCGACAATACCCCGGCCATTGCCCGAGAAGCAGGGGCCCGGGTGTCCCCCACCGACTGGCCTGGATTCGCAGAACAGCGCCGCCGGGCCCTGAGCCTGGCCAAGAACGAATGGTGCCTGTTCCTGGATGCAGACGAGGAATTGGACGGGGAAATGAGATCGGGGCTGCTGGGCTTTGAGCCAGAAACCGGTGTTTCTGGCTATTATCTTAAAAGGACTAACTATTTCCTGGGTAAAAGGCTTAAGCACGGGCGATGGGACAGGGACCGGCAGTTAAGGCTGTTTTTAAAAGAGAAAGCATTCATCACGGACCGCCAGGTTCATGAAGGAGTGGAGATCAAGGGCGCAACAAAAAACTGGCCGACCGGTTCCATTCTGCACCATACTGTGCCCACCCTCCAAAAGTACCTGGAAAAGCAGAACCTTTACACCACCCTGGAGGCCGGGCAAAAGACAGCAGCGGGGGAAATGTTCTCGGTGCTAAAATTCGTGTTCAGCCCTACCAACGAGTTCCTCAAGCTATATATTTGGCAGGGTGGTTGTCTCGACGGGATGAGGGGATTTATCCTGGCTGCTTTATCCTCCATGTATAAATATTCAGTTTGGGCTAAAATGTACCAACAGCAGAAACTTTCCGGGGCAGCCCGAAAGGGGAGTCAATGACAAAGATCTCGGCTACGGTGATCACCAGGAACGAGCAGGACAACATAGTCCGCTGTCTGCGTTCGCTGGCTTTTACCGATGAGATAGTAGTGGTAGATTCTCAAAGCAGCGACCAGACGGTCCGGCTGGCCGAGGCAAATAGCGCCAGAGTCATCATCAACCCTTGGCAGGGGCACATCCAGCAGAAGAACTTCGCCATCGAACAGACCACTGGTGACTGGATACTTTCATTGGACGCTGACGAGGAGATCACAACGGAACTGAGAGAGGAGATCCTTAAGGCCAAGCAGGGAGGGTTTGGCGGCCGGGACGGTTACTATTTCCCCCGGCTGTCGATGTTCCTGGGCAAATGGATCAAACACGGCGGGTGGTATCCGGACCGACACCTGCGGCTTTTTAAAAAGGACAAGGGGCGTTTCGGAGGCATGAATCCCCACGACAAGGTAATGATTGACGGTGTGGCAGGCAGTTTCAAAAACCACATGCTCCATTATACCTACCCCTCGCTGGAAGCATATTTTGAACGATTTAACTCCTATACCGGGATCGCGGCAGGGGAGCTTTTCAAAAAGGGCAGACGATTTTCCCCTTTCAAAATGGTATTCTCCCCGGCGGCGGCCTTTGTCAAAATGTACCTGTTAAAGCTGGGATTTTTAGACGGCGTAGAAGGCTTTATCCTGAGCGTATTTTCTGCTCACTATGTCCTGGTGAAGAACCTGAAGTTGTGGGAACTGGAAAACATCGAAGGCCGGAGCCAATGACAGGAAAAGGATTTCACAACATCCTGGTGATCAAGATGCTGGGGGTGGGCGACGTGGTCTGGACCACGCCCCTGCTGGGCAACCTGCGCCGGGGATTCCCCGGGGCCAAAATTTCATTCCTTTGCCGGACCTTTTGCGCCCCGGTCCTGGCCAGCAATCCCGACCTGGACGAGGTCATTTCCTTTGATCCCGGCAGCCTCCGGAGCCAGCTCAATTTCATCAGGGACCTGAGACGCCGGAAGTTTGACCTGGTGATAGATCTTTTTGGTTCGCCCCGCACCGCTTTTCTGTCGCTGGCCAGCGGGTCAGGAACCAGGATCGGCTTTGATTTCGGATACCGCCGGCTGTTTTATACCAAAGTGCTTTCATCCAAAGAAGCCAACCAGGGCCACGAGGTGGAGTTCCATCTTTTTCCGCTCAAAGCTTTGGGGATCCCGGTCCAGTCAAAGGAATTGGTCCTTAACCTGAGGCCGGAGGAAACCGCCTTCAAGGACCGGGCCTGGGGCGGGTGGGGCATCAAAGCGGAAGAGAAGGTGGTGGGCCTGGCCGCCACCAGCGGCTGTTCCTGCCGCCGCTGGCCGGAGCAAAATTTTTCCCGGCTGGCCCGGGATCTGTCGGCGATGAAAAACATCCGGGTCGTGATATTCTGGGGACTGCCCGCAGAGCTGGAAAGCGCCCAGAGGATAGCCAAAGGTTATGAGGACAAGGTCCTGATAATACCCAAGACCAGCCTGCGCCAGATGGCGGCCCTGCTGTCTGGCTGTGACCTGGTAATAGGAAATAACTGCGGTCCGGTGCAGATAGCCACCGCCTTCAAAGTTCCGGTGATAAACTTTCACGGCCCCACCCGCCCGCTGGGACAGGGCCCCTGGGGAGTGCCCCACCTGATACTAAGGAATGAAAGCTTGTCCTGCCTGGAGTGCAACAAGACCAGCTGTCCGGATCCCAAGTGCATGACCGGGATCACCGTGGAACAGGTAATGGCAGCGTTCAAGACCATGATGGCCGGGGAACTTGGGAAAAGATAGCATTACCTTAAATATCAACCGGGTCCATCAGGCATTGTTGAAATGCCATGGAATACCCGCCCCCAAAAAATATCCCCGGGTGCTGGATGCCCTGGTGGAGACCGTCCTTTCCCAGAATACCAGCGACAGCAACAGCCACCGGGCCTATCTTTCGCTGAGAAAACGTTTTCCCGGATGGAGGGCGGCGGCGGCAGCCCGGCCCCGGGCCATTGAGGCAGCCATCAGGACCGGCGGCCTGGCTCAAATTAAATCCTTACGGATATCAAAACTGCTGAACCTGATAGCACGGGAGCGGAAGCTGATCTCGCTGGAATATCTCAAGAAACTATCTCCGGAACGTGCATATCACAAATTATTGTCTTACGACGGGGTGGGGCCCAAGACGGCCGCCTGCACCCTGCTGTTCGGGGCAGGGATGCCGGTTTTTCCGGTGGATACCCATGTCTACCGGGTCTGCCAACGGCTGGGGTGGGCGGCGCCAAAAGAAAGCGCTGAAAACTTTCAGGAACGGGTAGGGCTCTTCATTCCCCCGGAACAGGTATTCAACCTGCATGTGAACCTGATCGCCCACGGCCGGCAGACCTGCCACCCCCGCCGGCCGGATTGCGGACGGTGCTGCCTGAATATCCAATGCAAGTATCCCCATTACAGCAAATCTAAGAACATATAGGAGGAACGGCCATGAACCTGAAATACAAGTTTTCTGTCTTCCTGTTTTGTGCAATCCTGTCCTTATTGGGCTGCCGGGCGCAGCCCAGGGATGATTTCAAGAACAAGACCCCAAAAACCGTCAGTCTTAAAGCCGACAGCACGGAGGCCAAAGCCGACAGCGCCAGGGTGATCCCCGTCCCGGCCGGCGTCCAGTTCGGATTTTCGCTGGAAATTTTGGGGGACGCCCGGCTTGATTTTTATGATGAGACCGACCGCCACACCGGGCCGGCCACCAAGGAGGAATATCTTCCCATATTGGAAAACATCCTGGCCCAGCCGGAACTGCACGAACAGGAGAAAGCCAGCCTGGAGGCCCAGAAGCAGCGGATCCTCCTGACCGGCAGCGCCGCCGAGTTCTACATCAACCGGGGCATACCAAATCTGCAGTTCAAATCCTCCGCCGAAAAGAAGTCGGCTTCATTCAAGGGCGGGGATGAAATATTGATGAAGATCAGCCAGACCGCCGCCGGCAGGCTGTCGCTGACCCTCAGGGTCTGGAACCATCTCCAGGTGAAGGAGGCGCAATATACCATAGAAACCGGAGAGGGGCAAACCGGCGAGATCAGCATTTCCTCCACCATGGACGACTTTACCCTTGATTGGGGCGGGAACGATGACGGCAAGCCGGAGCGGACCATCCAACCCTTCAAATTAGACAGCATGGCAGTGGCCAAAAACCCGCCCGCTAAGGCCGGGAAATAGCAATGGCAGTTTTCAGATGGAACGCCTGATCGCCCATGTGGACATGGACTGCTTTTACGCAGCGGTGGAGGTTTTGGACAACCCGGGTCTTGCAGGCCGGCCGGTGATCGTGGGGTCCGACCCCAAAGGGGGAAAAGGCCGGGGCGTGGTCTCGGCCTCATCCTACGAAGCCCGGAAATTCGGGGTCCATTCGGCCATGCCCATCTCGCAGGCCTTCAGGCTTTGCCCCAATGGAGTATTTTTGCCGGGGCGTATGCAGAGATACGGCGAGGTTTCTCAACAGGTCATGGAAGTACTTTTAAGTTTTTCCCCCCAGATGCAGCAGATCTCGGTGGACGAGGCCTTTCTTGACCTGACCGGCTGCCAAAGGATCTTCGGCTCCGCCGAACAGATGGGGAAAAGGATAAAGCAGGCCATCAAACAGCAGACCGGCCTGAGCGCCTCGGTGGGGATGGGCTCCAACAAGCTGATAGCCAAGATAGCCTCCGACCTGAAAAAACCGGACGGACTGGTGATAGTTCCAGCCGGACGGGAGGCGGAATTTCTAAGCCCCCTGCCGCTGCGAAAACTGTGGGGCATAGGACCCAAGACGGAACAGAGGATCAAATCGTCCTTTAAGGCCGAGACCATCGGACAGCTGGCGGCCATCCCGGAAAACTTGCTGACCAAGGAACTCGGTTTGATGGGTGAATACCTGCACCAGCGGGCCAACGGGGTGGACGACGACCCGGTCTGCGACGGGCACGAGGCCAAGTCCATCGGGCGGGAGAACACCTTTGACGAGGACACCGCCGACAAGGAGGTGCTGCTTTCCACTTTGCTCTCCCTGTGCGATGACGTGGCCGGAAGTTTGAGAGACAGCCAGTCACAAGGAAGGACCATCACCTTAAAACTCCGTTATTCAAATTTCGAGACCCACACCTACAGCCGCACCCATTCCAAACTGCCGGCGGCGGCAGGCGAGATCTTCCAGGCGGCCAAGAGACTTTTCCTGGATAACTGGCGGCCAAAGGATGCCATAAGGCTGATTGGAATATCGGTCTCCAATTTCGATGAAAAACCGGAACAGATGGGGCTGTTCAGCGGGGACGGAGCCCAATCCGCCAAAACCGAGAACCTGGAAAAGGCGGTGGACCGGGTCAGGAAGAAGCTGGGCAAGGGGGCCATAGTCCGGTGCGGCGCGATGGAACGGTAGTCCAATAAACAAACAACGATAAATATATTGGTCTTAACAATGCGCAAATATACATTCAAGAGCGCCGTAATATTACTGATCATTTCTTTTGTTTCCAATGCTTTTGCAAAAGAAGTATTCATTTCTTTAAAACCCGACACGTTACTTTCCCCAAACAGAAAATTTTACATTCAAGATGTCATTGATTCCAGACCCGATACATCAAATATTGGTTTTGCCCAAGACCCGACTTGGGAAACAAAACGCATAGCGAAATTTGAGAAGGGCTTTTCCAAAGAAATACTTGAATACTATAATTCTGTTCTTCCAAAACAAGAAGGGCAAACACCAATAGTTATGGAATTTCGGGACTTTAATGTTTCTTATTCTTTTAATGCATTTAGGGTACCATTAAAAGTTAAAAACAAAGTAACATCGGACATATTGTTTTATACAATTCAAGACAGTATGCCAGTATTGTGTTATGAAACTTCTCTGATCTTTCTAATGGATGATGCCCCGAATGTTTCGAAAAATATAAAAGAGTTACTTAGAATATCTATCAATAGTTTTTCTTTTGATCATTGGAAAGATACTACCCAATTTGTCTCTTATCCTGAAAATGTGATTGTTCGGAAAGAGGAAAAACCATTGTTTAAAAATAAAATTCTTAATTTCGTTTTTCAAGTTGTAATATATGGGACAGCATTTATTTTAATAGTAGTTACAGCATAAAGAAAAACATGATTCTTCATTTGATTGCTCATGAGAATTATTCTAGATATTTGTAGCCACTAATTTATACTTATCAACATGCGAATATTGCATATAGTCACCGCCTTTCCCCGGCACGAGCAGGATGTGATCACCCCCTGGCTGGTGGAAATGCTGAAAAAGCTCAAAGCCCAGGAGGTGGAGGTGGAGGTGTTCACTTCGTCCTACCAGGGCCTGGGGGACCAGGTGCTGTGGGGCATTCCGGTGCACCGTTTCCGCTATTTCTGTTCACGCTGGGAGAACCTGACTCACGAGGAAATGGCAGTGGACCGCATGACCCGTTCCCCGCTGTACAAACTGCTTCCGGGCTTCTACCTGATAGGCGGGATCTTGGAGGTGCTCAAGCTTTGCCGCAAGAACAAGTACGACGTGATCCACGTTCACTGGCCGATGCCGCACGCCGTGTTCGGCTGGGCGGCCAAGCAGGCCTGCAAAGCAAAACTGGTGACCACCTTCTACGGCGCCGAGCTGCGCTGGGTGAAGAACTCCCTGCCGTTCATGAAATGGTTTTTGCGCTGGTCCATCAGGATCTCCGACCGGGTGGCGGCCATCTCCACTTTTACCGCTAACGAGGTCAGGAGCATTTTGGATGTCCCGGTGGAGGTGATACCGTATACCATAGGGTTCCCCGAAAATGCAAATTGCAAAATGCAAATTGCAAAATCGAAGATCCCGGAGATTTTGACAGTCGGGCGGATGGTGGAGCGCAAGGGGGTCAGATACCTGATCGAGGCCATGCAGCATCTGCCGCAGGCCAGGCTGGAGGTGGTGGGCGGCGGGCCGCTGCTGCCGGAGTTGAAGGAACAGGCTAAGGATCTTGGGGTAGCGGCCCGGGTGCATTTTGCCGGAAAAGTTTCTGAGGCCGAGCTGATCGAGCACTACCGTCGGGCTGCGGTCTATGTCCAGCCGGGCATCATGGATTCCCGGGGCGACACCGAGATGCTGGGGGTGGTTCTGCTGGAGGCCATGCACTATGGGGTGCCGGTGGTGGGCAGCGACCTGGGCGGGATCACCGATATCATCATAAACGAAAAGACCGGGCTGCTGGTGCCGCAGAAGGATACTCTGGCTTTGGCCAGGGCCATAGAAAGAATATTGGAGGATGAGAAGTTAAGGCAAAGATTGGTTGAGGGCGCGGATGAGCATCTTAAAACCAATTTCAGCTGGGATAGTATTGTTTCCAGATGGATGGCGGTTTACCGGGTAGCGTAAATTATTATTTAACCACAAAAGGCACAGAAGACACAAAGGGTTTATAATTATTTTGAATACTGATAGGAAATGCTGGGTTTCAAAGGAAGCGTATAACGCTTCCTTTTTGCTTTTCACTCAAACCCAAAGCGAATTTTGCATAAAACATTCATAAAATCAAGACTGCAACCAAAGCATCATCAACAGTTGAAAACATATTGCCATACAAGAAGTTAGTCTGAAAAATTAACAAAAATTATAACATTTTATCACATTATGCAACTAGCATACCTTGATGCCATCTAAAGGCTTAAAAATCGCAATAAAAATGTTTTGTCTTGTATGATTTTTTCCTTGACAAACACCCATATATAGTGGCATAATTAGGCCCCTTCTACAAAATAGAGGATATTCCTTAATGAAATGTCCAGCCTGCGGTTTTCCCAAAGACAAGGTAATAGATTCACGCCTCTCCAAGGACGGTCAGGCCATCCGGCGCCGCCGTGAGTGCCTGCAATGCCGCCGCCGCTACACCACCTACGAGTACATCGAGTCCTCGCTGATGATCGTGAAGAAGGACGGGCGGCGCGAGCCCTTTGACCGCCAGAAGATCATGTCCGGGCTGCGCAAGGCCTGCGAGAAGCGGCCCATCGGCATCGACTTGCTGGAGCGCCTGGTGGACAACATCGAGAACGAGATCCAGGCCCAGGGGCACAGCGAGGTCCAGGCCCCGCTGATCGGCGAGATGGTGATGAACGCCCTGCAGAAACTGGACGGGGTGGCCTATGTCCGGTTCGCCTCGGTCTACCGTTCGTTCCGGGAGGCCGCGGATTTCGCCGAGGCAGCCAAGAGCTTTGCCCAGAAGAACGAACCCAAAAAATAGTCCGTCCGGGGTTTTTGACAGGATTTACATGATTCACTTAACCCCGGACTAATTTATTCCCCGTATTAGGAAATCATGTTAATTCGCTTACGCTGCCTGCTTGCCATCTTCAAGTGCCCATAGCTTTAGCGAAGGCACTCCTGTCTATTCCGTTTCGAAATTAATCAAGCCAATAGAAAATATTTTCACATTAAGGAGCACCATGAACCCGCCCGATGCCGAAATGATCGCCAAAGGCCAGCCGTCCCAGGATCCCCCCGAAGCCCCCCGGTTCCTGATGGTGGAGAGCGCCAAGGACAAGCAGATCAACGCCGACCCGTTAATGCCCTTCAACGTGGTGCAGAAGCGCAGCGGGGAGATAGTCAACTTTGACCGGCGCAAGATAGCCGAGGCCATCTTCAAGGCGGCCCAGGCGGTGGGTGGGGCCGATCATCTGCTGGCCGAGGCCCTGGCCGAGCAGGTGGAGCTGCTGCTTCACTCTGCCAAGGGAGGCCAGCACCTGCCCAATGTAGAGGAGATCCAGGACGCGGTGGAGAAGATCCTGATCGAGCGGGGCCACGCCAAGACCGCCAAGGCCTTCATCCTGTACCGCGACCAGCGCTCCAAGGTCCGCCGCCAGAACTTCAACATCCGCCAGGTCCAGATGGGCGAGGTGGTGCGGGACAACGACGCCACCGACCTGGCCCTGTTCATCCAGACCTCCGAGGACAACGTGGCCCAGTGGGACCGGGAGAAGATCGTCAAGGCCCTCAAAAAGGAGGCCGGGGTGGCCGAGGACACCGCCCAGAAGATAGCGGCCGAGGTGGAACAGCAGATCCTGGACGCCAAGGTCAAGCGCCTGACCTCGTCCCTGGTGCGCGAGCTGGTGGACGCCAAGCTGATAGAATACGGCCTGGAGGAGGCCCGCAAAAGGCACTCCCGGCTGGGTATGCCGCTGTACGATGTGGAGAAGGTGCTGACCGACCGCAACCGGGAGAACGCCAACATTCCCCACAACCCGGAAGCCACCAACATGACCCTGGCCGAGACCATCAACAAGCAGTTTGCGCTGGCCCGGGTCTTCTCCACCGACGTGGCCGACGCCCACAGCCGGGGCGACATCCACCTTCACGACCTGGGGTTCATCAACCGGCCCTACTGCTCGGGACAGAGCCTGGAATACGTCAAGAAATTCGGCCTGAGCCTGCCCAACGCCCTGTCCATAGCCAAGCCGGCCAAGCATCCGGACACCCTGCTGGCCCACATGGTCAAGATGTCGGCCGCCCTGCAGGGGCACTTTGCCGGGGCCATCGGCTGGGACGCGGTCAACGTCTTCTTCGCCCCCTTCCTGGTGGGGATGTCCGACCGGGAGATCTCCCAGCTGGCCCAGATGATGATCTTTGAATACAGCCAGCAGTCGGTGGCCCGGGGCGGCCAGGCCATCTTCTCCGACCTCAACATCTACTGGGAGACCCCCAAGCATTTTGAGAACGTTCCGGCCATCGGGCCGGGCGGCGAGTATACCGGCAAGAAGTACGGCGATTATCTTAAGGAATCCCAGCGCTTCGCCTGGGCCCTGTTCGAGGTCTACAAGGGCGGCGACGGCACCGGCCGGCCGTTCTTCTTCCCCAAGCCCCAGGCCCACATCACCGAAAAATTCTTTCTGACCCCGGGGCACCAGGAATATCTTGAATTGATCTGCTCGGTGGCCGCCGACAAAGGCAACACCTATTTCGTGTTCGACCGGGGCGAGACCGCCAAGATCTCCGAGTGCTGCCGCCTGGCCTTCAAGCTGGACGACCGGGACCTGATGGACGCCAACACCCCCTGGAAGATGCGCTATTCGGCCCTGCAGAACATCACCGTCAACCTGCCCCGGATAGCCTACCTGGCCAAGGGCGACACCAACCAGCTTTACAAGAAGATAGACGAGTTCCTGCACCTGACCGTCAAGGGCCACCAGCAGAAGCGCAAGTTCATAGAAAAACTGATGAACCTGAAGGACCAGGGACCGCTGGCCCTGCTGGCCATGGAGAAGGACGGAGAGCCGTATCTTAGAATGGGCCGGGTCACCTTCCTGATAGGGATGCTGGGGCTGAACGAAATGGTGCAGCACCACATGGGCCAGGAGATGCACGAGAGCGAGGAGGCCTACAAGTTCGGCTTAAAGATGATCGCCTACATGCACCTCAAGATCAAGGAGCTGGCCAAGGAATACGGGATGAAGTTCGTGCTGGAGCAGACCCCGGCCGAGAGCACCGCCTTCCGCTTTGCCAAGCTGGACATGCAGCAGTTCACCAAGGATGCCGAGAAGGTGGTCAAGGGCAGCGCCAAGGACGGCACGGTCTACTACACCAACTCCACCTACCTGAACGTGGCTTACCAGATGAACCCGATCGACCGGGTGAAGCAGGAGGGCAAGTTCCACGACATGATCGAGGCCGGGGCCCTGACCCACATCTGGCTGGCGGATTCACACCCCAGGGCCAGCTCCATCGCCAATTTCGTGGTCAAGTCGTTCCGCCAGACCCGCAACGCCCAGATCGCTTTTTCGCCGGAATTCACCACCTGCAACAGCTGCGGCAAGGTTTACCGGGGTCTAAAGGACGAGTGCCCCAACTGCAGTAGGAAGACGTACGAGGGGATAAAGAGGATCAAGTAGCTGCCGTCGGCAACCGCTAGACCGTACAGCAGCAAAAAACTCAACCCCTCATTGGTCCATATAGGTAAACTCAGGACAGGTTCCCGGCTTTACTTTTGCAAGAAGGGATCAAGGGATGAGTTCCCAAAACCAGACGAATCCTTTCCCCTTTTCCGGCATCTAAACTAAGGTAATTATTAATGATAAAAATACAAATAACTAAAGTAAGCGCAATTCACCCGTCCGACGAAGGCTTTAATGGCGGCGTAGTGGGATGAATTGCCCCAACAGGAGGAGACAACCATGGAACTGCAGGAACTGAAAGACAAACTGACCTCGGAAAAACAGTCCTTTGAATTCAACGAAGAGGACGGAGGAATCTACATCCGCAATAAGCGCTACGACACCAAGATCCACGCCAGCTACGAGGCGGTAGAGAAACACGACTGGAACACCATCAAAGCCCAGACCGTGGCCGGGCGCGACGTCAACCACATCACCCGGGTCACCGGATACTTCACCATCGTGGAAGGCTGGAACAAGGGCAAGATCGGGGAACTGCGGGACCGGTATAAATCGCAGGTCAAGTAGCACCTAACCCCCTGCCCCTTCCCCGCGAGGGAAGGGGAGCAAACCAGACAAAAGAAAAGAGAAACGAGATAATGGAAATAAAAGTATTCGGGCGGCCCAGCTGCCAGGTCTGCAAGCAGGCCATAGAAAAGATAGGCTATTTTCTGGACAAGTGGAAATACACCGAACAGGTGCCGGTCAACTATTTTGATATGGACACCATGGATGGCCTGGCCGAGGGGGCTTTTTACGAGGTCTCCGACATTCCCACCGTGGTGCTGGAATACAAGAAGGAGGAACTGGACCGCTGGGTCAAGCGTCCGCCGCTATCCAAAGAACTGAAGCCCCACCTGGACAAGGCCTTCAAGGGCGCGGCCGGTCCGGAAGAGGAGGATTGATCCCCGAGTGTCATTCTGAGCCGGGCAATCCGCCTGGCAAGCCGAAGAATCTGCACTATAATAGTAGATCCTTCGATTAGTTCGGCACGAAGCCAACCTCAGGATGACACCGTTGTTCAAAGTGAAGGATACAATGGAAATAAAAGGGTTCATAGAGACATCGCTGATCGACTGGGACGGCAAGCTGGTCTCAGTCTTTTTTTTGCCCGGCTGCAATTTCCGCTGCCCTTTCTGCCACAACCACCAGTTGTGGAAGGAGCCGCAGAAGGTGGAGACCGTTCCCTGGCAGAGGGTCAGCGGTTTTCTTAAAGGCAAGAAGGGCTGGATCGACGGGGTGGTTATCACCGGGGGCGAGCCCACCGTGCACCAGGACCTGCCGGAGTTCATCGGGTCGCTGCGGGAGATGGGCCTGCTGATAAAGCTGGACACCAACGGGGCCAATCCCGAAATGCTGCAGTCGCTGATTGACAAAAAACTGGTGGACTACGTGGCCATGGACCTGAAGGCTACCCTGGATACCATCTACAGCCAGGCGGCCGGGACCAAGGTGAACCTGGACGACATCAGGCGCTCGATAGAGATACTGATGACAGGCAAAACGGACTACGAGTTCCGGACCACGTTGGTGCCGTTGTTCCACGGTCTGGAGAACGTCAGGCAGATGGGCAAAAGCATCAAGGGGGCCAAAAAATGGGTGCTGCAGCAGTTCGTGCCCCAGAACTCGGAAACGTCGATGCTTAAGCACGTCTGGCCCTACGCCGAGGAGTACCTGGTGAAGATGCAGCAGGAGGGAAGCAAATGGGTGGAAAGCTGCATTTTGCGGGGGATAAGCGAGATCGCCGCCGACCAGGTTTGAGAGCCCGAAGAAAACCGGACGCAGATCAACGCTGATCTGATGGATTATTTATTGGAGATCTGGAGACAAATAGAAAATTCTCCTGCTTTCCTGGTTTCCTTATGAAAGATGTTCAGTAAATAAAAAGCCGCCCCATGGCTGGGGCGGCTTTTCTGTTTCCTTTTTACAGGCCTAATCCTTGCAAAAGATGATGGCGCTGGTGCTGAATTCCGGGTCCATCTGGTGCGATTCGCTTAATGCCACCTTTATCCGGGCGGGCTTGAGCACGGTGAACACCTTTTCCTGCTGGGACAGCTTGGGCCAGACCGGATATCCGGGGCTGAGCCGCACACTGTTCTCCCAGCCGGCCAGTTTGTTGATCCGGGCGTTGTTCCACTTGGCCAGGGCCTCGGTCAGCTCGGCGGCCAGACCGTGCAGCAAAAATTCCTTCTGCACTTTTCCCTCCTGGTTCAGTTTGCGGCAGCGCTTGCTGACCCTTCTGCCCAGGGTCACCAGCTGCAGGGCCATCGTCAGTTCCTCCCGGGAGCCGGCCGGGATGCTGCCGCGGATCTTTTCCGAAAAGGTAAGGGTCAGCCATTCTTTCTGGGACTTTGGTTTCAAGACCACCAGCTGGTAACCCTTCCACCTGGCCCGGTAGAACCCGTAAACTGCCCTGGGCTTAAAGACTTCCTTCTTGATGGCCATCTCCCACATCTCGTTGAAGGCGGTATCGGCCGCGGCGGCCTGCTGTCCGGCCTTGGCCTGGTCTGCTTTGGCGGAGACCATCTGCCAGCGGGACTGGTACAGCGACCGGCGGTTCAGGTGCTCCAGCAGGAGATAGAGGGGGATCTTTTTCTCCACCTGGCTGCCCTCAAAGGGAAGTCTTATTTTTTTCTGCGAGGCCCGAACCTTTAGACCCTCCGGTTTAGTTTCCGGTTTAGCCTTGACCGGTGTAATACGGACCTTCTTATCTTCTGAGCCTTCTGATCTTCGGTTGTCCTTGGTGACTGGTATTGGGGCCGCAGGCTTGGCCGGGGCGGTCAGCTGCTGCATCACTTTAAGCCCGTCCATGGCGTCCCTGGCGTAGCGGACGGCCGGGTAAACCGGGATCATCGTCTTTTCCAGGTACTCTGCGCTAAGTGCCGCGCCGCCGCAGATCACCGGCAGGTCCAGGCCCTGGGCCTTGAACACCTCCAGGTATTCGGTCATGGCCTTCACCGATTCCACCAACAGGCCGGAGAGGCCCACCGCGTCGGGCTTATTTTCCCGGACGGCGGTGATGATCTGCTCGGCGCTCTGCTTGACCCCCAGGTTGATCACCTTGAATCCGTTGGCCTCCAGGATCATGGCCACCAGGTTCTTGCCGATGTCGTGGATGTCGCCACGGACAGTGGCCAATACTATTGAGCCGCGGTCTTCTGCCTTCTTCTTTCCCAGCATCGGCTTCAAAAAGTCAGAAGCGCTGCGCATCACCTCGGCCGAGCGCAGCACAAAGGGCAGCTGCAGCTTGCCCTGGCCGAAAAGTTTTCCCACCTTGTCCATGGCCGGCAGCAGGTCCTCCCGGATGATGAACAGGGGAGTTTCCTCCTTTAACAGGGCCTTCAGGGTCTGCTCCAGGCCCTGGCTGTCGCCGGACAGCACGTGCTGTTCCAGCCGCTGGGCCGGGGCCACGAAGTTCCGGTGGGCCACGCTTTCCTCCCCGAGCTTGTGATGGGAGAAGAAGGCCAGCAGGGCCTCCAGCGGCGGCTTGGAGCCAGTCTGTCTATTGAGTATCAGGTCGTCGCACAGTTTCACCAACTGGGGCGGCACCAGGTGCAGGGGCATTATCCGCCCGGCGTGCATGATAGCCGCGTCCAAACCCCTTTCCACCGCCCGGCGCAGGAACACCGAGTTCAAAGCCTTACGGGCCTGGGGCGCCAGGCCGTAAGAGATGTTGCTGACGCCCAGGACTGTGTGGGAATTTGGGAACAGGGACTTGATCTTTGATATGGCGTCAAGAGTCTCCCTACCGGCGTTCTTCAGCGATTCGTCCCCGCTGCCCAGGCTGAAGGTCAGGAAGTCAAACAGCAGGTCCTGTTCCGCTAGTCCGCATTCCAGGGCTATAGCATGGAGTCTTTGGGCCACGGCGATCTTCCTGTCAGCGGTGTCGGCCAGGCCCTGCTCGTCAATGGTCAGACAGACCACGGCCGCGCCGTACTGCCGGCAAAGCTCAAAGGTTTCCCTGGCTCTTTTTCCTCCGTCCTCCAGGTTGACCGAGTTGACGATGCAGCGCCCGGCCAGGCGCTTTAACGCCTCTTCCACCACTTGGGGGCTGGTGGAGTCTATCATCACCGGCAGCTGGAGGCGGGTGTTGAGCATGGAGCAGAAGACCTGGTAATCCAAAACCTCCTGCCGTCCGGCCGCCGCCAGGGAAAGGTCTATGGCGTGGGACTGCTCGGCCTGCTGGTCCAGGGCCACCTTCATCATGCCTTCGTAGTCGTCCTTTTGCAGGCATTCCCTAAAAAGCTTGCTGCCGGTGACGTTGGTCCGCTCCCCGATGATCAGCGGTTTGGGTTCGGTGCTGATGTCCTGGGATTGGTAGAGCGAGGAGATCCGGGCCGTCCTGGTTTCCAGGGGCTTGCGGGCCGGAATGTCCTTTAAGGCCGAAGCCAGCTCCCGGATGTGCTCCGGCGTGGTTCCGCAGCAGCCTCCGGCGATGTTCAGGCCCACCGCGGAGGCAAAACTTTTCATCTGCCCGGCAAAATCCTTGGGATCCAGGTCGTAGACCGTCCGGCCGTCCGCTAATTTGGGCAGGCCGGCGTTGGGCATCAGGAACAATGGTTTTGATGAATGCCGGGCCAGGTAGTAGACAGCCTCGGTTAAGCCCTTTGGCCCCAGACTGCAGTTGAGGCCGATGGCGGCCAGCGGCAGGGGCTCCAGCGCGGCCAGCACCGCGGCGATGTCGCTGCCCAGCAGGGTCCGGCCGCTCTGATCTATGGTTACCGAGCCGATGACGGGCTTTGGCTGGTTCTGCTCCTTCATGGCCCGGTCAATGGCGATGACCGCGGCCTTCAGCTGCAGCAGGTCCTGGCAGGTCTCCACTATAAAGCAGTCAACCCCGCCGGCCAGCAGACCCTGGGCCTGGGGCAGGTAGCTCTGCACCAGCTCGTCAAATGAGATTTGTCCCAGGCCGGGCAGTTTTGAGCCCGGGCCCATGGAACCGGCCGCGTATCTGGGATCATCGGGCTGGGAGAATTGTTCTGCCGCCTGTTTGGCCAGCCGGGCCGCCTGCTGGTTGATCTCAAAACATCTATCGGCCAGGCCGTGTTCGGCCAGGATGTGTCTGGCCCCGCCAAAGCTGTCGGTCTCGATGATCTGGGCCCCGGCGGTAAGGTAGTCCTGGTGTATCTTCTGGATGACATCGGGCCGGGAGAGGCACAGGAACTCGTGACAGCCGGGATGGCCGCCGTAATCCCCGTCGTTCAATCCGGCCGCAAAAAGCTGGCTGCCCATGCCGCCGTCCATTATCAGGATCTTTTGGCGGGAGATGTTCAAGATACCTTCCCGGTCGTTCATCATATTATCCCTTTTTGTTTCAGGTTGGAAAGCACCTCGGCCACGGCCTGGCCCCGGCCCATGGTGTAGAAGTGGAGGCAGGGGACCTTCTGTTCATACAACCCGGCGCAGAGTCCGGTGGCGAAATCCACTCCGGCCTGGCGGGCGGCGCCCGGGTCCTTGGCGCCCAAGATTCTCTCCACTAGTCCCTGGGGCAGGTTGACGTGGAAGTCTCTTGGTATGGCCGTCAATTGGCGGAGGCTGGTGATGACCTTGATGCCGGGGATGATGGGAACGTCGATGCCCTCGGCCCGCACCCGGTCCACATAGTTCTTGAATATTTCGGCGGAAAAGACCATTTGGGTGATGATGTAGCCGGCCCCGGCGGCGATCTTCTCCTTCAAGTGCTTGATGTCCTCGTCCAGGTTGGGGGCCTCGTAGTGCTTTTCGGGATAACCGGCCACCCCCACGCAGAAGTTGGTGGGATCGGCCACGTCCAGCTCCTCCAGGTATTTCCCCTTGTTCAGGTTGGAAGCCTGCTCCACCAGCTCCGAGGCGTAGCGGTGGCCGTCCTTCTCCGGCTCGAACTCGCCGAAGCCCGGCGGGGGATCGCCCCGCAGCGCGAACAGGTTGGTAAAGCCAAGATAGTGAAAGTCTATCAGGGCGTCCTCGGTCTCGTACTTGTTGAACCCGCCGCAGATCAGGTGGGGCACGGTCTCGATCTGGTACTTGTTGGCCAGGGCCGCGCAGATGCCCACGGTGCCGGGTTTCTTGCGGCGGGGGATCTTCTTTATGACCTCGTCCACCTCCTCGTAGACTATGCTCTGCTGGTGGTAGGTGACGTTGATGAAGGAGGGGTCGTATGGTTTAAGCAGGTCCACCGCCTGGTAGATGCTCTGGATGCTGTGGCCCTTTTCGGGCGGGGTGATCTCCAGGGAGACCAGGGTCTTTTTGCGGTTCTGGAGGTATTCGGTGATGTGCATTGTTTTGGATGAGCTCCCAAGTGGTTTTAGGGGATGATTCTGTCCCCGCCTGGCCTCGATACAGCCGGACATTGAGTAGTGTAAACGTATCGAAATGCCGGCCACTCGGCCAACGGCGGGGTAACCAGATAAAGGCGGAAACCAGCAATGCCGCGTAACTACTAATAATATAATATAGCTTTCGGCTATGTCAAGCATAAAATGGGCTTGGGGGCGGTATTTTTGGGTTATCGGTAAATATGCTTAAACTCAACCCCTATCCTTCCCCTTCTTATATGGTAACGGG
>DHVS01000028.1:0-93133 GCA_002412795.1 bacterium UBP2_UBA5202
GATTTTGCCAAAGTTCAGTATTTATTTAATTGCCCTCGTCGTTATTCCACCGGGACCTCCACCGTCCGCTTGATATCCTTGGGCAGTCTGATGTCCAGGATCCCGTTGCTGAAACTGGATTTGATCTGGTCGGATGCGATCCCCTGGGGCAGGGACACCATCTTCTCGAACTGGCCCTGGATGATCTCCATTTTGTGATACCATCGTTTCCCGTCCCCGTGGGCCAGCTCCCGCCGCAAGCCCCGGATGCAGAGGCTGTCGTTGATCAGGGTGATGGCGATGTCGCCTTTGGCCACCCCGGCCAGTTCCAGCTTGATCACGAACTCCTGCTCGGTCTCGTAGACGTCGGCATAGGGCTGCCAGGCCGCCTGATCGTTCAGGTGGTACGAGGGATGGGCCAGCTGTCCCAGGTCCTGAAACAGCCGCCCCAGGTCCTGGCGGATGACCTTGACAAATTTTACATCGTCTTCGGACATTTTGTTGCTCCTTATTACCGCTTTGCGGTTTGGCTAATGGCTATGCCGTTACCCTGGGCGGTAGATGTAATATGTGGTCCATGGATTATTATAATCAATTTTTTGGGTAAACGCAACAAGAATTGAAATGGGGCCATCATCATTACCCGCAGTAACATTCGTCCGGAGACAAAAACCAAAACACTTTTCCCCTCAATCCTCGTCCTCCGCCCTGGGATGCGCCTGCTTGTAGACCTTCTTCAGCCGGTCCACCGTCACATGAGTGTATATCTGGGTGGTGGAAAGGCTGGCGTGGCCCAGCAGTTCCTTGACCGCCTTCAGGTCCGCCCCCCGGTCCAATAAGTGGGTGGCAAAAGAATGGCGCAGGGCATGGGGGCTGGCCTTGCCGCCATAATCGGAAAGACGGATCCGGGCTTTCACTATCCGCTGCAACTGCCGCCTGGTCAGTTGTTTTCCGTTCTTGCCCAGGAACACAAAACTTTCGTCTTCCCGACCGGCCAGCAGTTGTTTGATGACCGCCACCGAAGCCCTGGTCAGGGGCACTATCCGCTCCTTGCCCCCCTTGCCTTTTACCTTGACCTGCAGGCTTGACAGGTCAAGATCCCTGGGCGTCAGGCCCAGCAGTTCCGAGGAGCGCAGGCCGCTGCCATACAGCAGTTCCATGATGGCATCGTCGCGGACCTTATCGTCGGGATCACCCTGATTGGATTCCACGGCCTGGACGGCCTGGGACTGGGACAGGAAGCCCGGCAGTTTCTTGTCCTGCTTGGGCGAACGCAGGCCCAGCAGCGGGTTGGCCGTGACGGCCGACTCCCTTAAGGCATATTTGAAGAAAGCCTTGATGGCCGAAAGTTTCCGCCCCAGGGTTCGCTTGTCCATCCCTTGTTGCTGCAGCCAGCCCAGGTACCGGCGGATGTGATTGCGCTCCACCTTTTGGGGATCCTGGTGCTTAAGGAAGATGAACAGCTGGCTGACATCCCGGCGGTAAGCCTCCAGGGTGTTATCCGCCAGATTGCGCTCGGTCTTAAGGTATTTTATGAAACTGTCTATCATCGTTTATTGCTTGACTTTTATATCAAGGTCATTTATCATTCATCATACATAATGAACAATCATTAATGCCTTGTGGAATCCCTAATATCCTCTTACCGGAAAACCCTTTACTATAAGGAAACCATGAAGGCAGGAAAAATCAATAACCCAGGCACCCCGGAACTATCTATAAGGAATCCATAAATGGCAGGAATATATTTCCTGGTTTCCTGCATTCCTTATAAAATCATCCATCGAATAAGCACTGACATACTTTCATGAAAACAAAAACATCATTGTCCGGGCGTTCAGCTCAGGAACTGCAGGAACTGCTGGCCCCGCTGGGTTTCAAAGCCTTTCAGGTGAAGCAGCTGATGACCTGGATCTACCGGAAGAACGTCTCTGGTTTTTCGGCCATGACCGATCTGTCCCAGGCCCTCCGGGATAAGCTGGATAAAGAGTTCAGCCTGCACGAACTGTCCATCGCCAGAAAAGCCTCCTCCCGGGACGGCACCACCAAACTGCTGCTGCAGGCCGGCGACGGCCAGCAGGTGGAATCCGTGGTCATCACCGCCCCCGGCCGTCTGACCGCCTGCATCTCCTCCCAGGCCGGCTGCCGGCTGGCCTGCGCCTTCTGCGCCACCGGCAGGATGGGACTGGTCCGCAACCTGACGGCCTCCGAGATAGTGGACCAGCTGTGCCTGCTGCAGGAGCTTTCGCCGGAGCACAGGATCACCAATGTAGTCTTCATGGGGATGGGCGAGCCGATGGAGAACTACGACCAGGCGCTAAAGGCCGCCCGGATCATCAACTCCCATCAGGGGTTCAACCTGGGGGCCCGTCACATCACCATCTCCACCTCCGGGCTGGTCCCGGGGATCCTGAGGATGATGGAAGAGCCGGAGCAGTTCAAGCTGGCCATTTCGCTGAACGCCGCTGATGACAAGGTTCGCAGCCGCCTGATGCCCATCAACAAAAAGTATCCCCTAAAGACGATGCTGGAGGCGGTAAAAAAGTACAGCAATAAGAAGGGCAAGCTGGTCTTCTTTGAATACATCCTGCTGGAGGGCATAAACGACAGCCTGGAGGACGCGGAGAACCTGTCCCGGCTTTTAAAGAACATCCCCGGCAAGGTCAACCTGATCACCTATAACCCGGGGGGCCGGGAAGAGAACCTGCAGCCTTCGTCGGTGGAAGCCCGGCGCGCCTTTTACGACAAGCTTTGCCAGCTGGGCGTGGCGGTGACCTTCCGGGCCAGCAAGGGCCAGGACATCAAGGCGGCCTGCGGGCAATTGAAGGCGGAGTCAGGACTCAAAGCCTGACCCCCCGTCATCCTGAGGGGAGCCCAGGTAGTCACTGCGAGAAATCCTCCTTGATTCACATGCGAAGCAGTCTATCAAAAGGCACGTTTTGGATTGCTTCGTAAGTACATTATGCTGTCCAACTCGCAATAGCCGGCCCTGAGCGTTGTACTGAGTATATCGAAGTGAAAAACAGCCTGCCTTACAATCGCAGGGACAGGTTGGCGGCACCAAGTCAATAGTTACTTTCCTGCCAGGGATGTCATATATTCCCTGATCCCGGCGAACACCGCCCGGGCTATCTTCTCTTGGAACTCGGCGGTCAACAGCAGGGCCTCCTCCCTGGGGACTATGATGAAGGTCGGTTCGACCAGGAAGGACGGCATCTGGGTGGCCCGGCACAGCACCAGGTTGCCGTAGTAGAACCCGTGATCGGGCACCTGCAATGTCTTTTGGAATTGGCGGTGGACCGCAAATGCCAGGTCCCGGCTGAACGGCTGGTAATAATAAGTGGAAAAGCCGCTGTCCTCCAGGGGATTCACCCCGTCGGGCGAGGCGTTGTTATGGATGCTGACCAAAATATCCGCCCCCCAGGCCGCCGCCCGGGACGGCCGCTGATAGATGCCCACCGGCTGGTCGCCTTCCCGGGGATAATAAACCTTGGCCCCGGCATTCTTCAGTAAAGCGCCCAGCCTTTTGGTGATCTGCCAGTTCACGTCCTTCTCCTTGGTCCTTAACGGCCCCACCGCGCCGCTCTCCGGCGAATGCCCGGCATCCACCGCTATTTTGATCCCGGCCAGAGGCCGGTTTTTTTGTACCCTGGGCCGCGGCTTTATCTCTATCTCCAGGTTGTTCTGCTGATACCGGGTGTCAAATCCCCACAAAGGCTGGCTCAAAAAGATCTCCAGCTCCACCTCGCCGTTCTGCACCTGCCGCCAGCGGATGTCCTTTACCAGCTTGTCCAGGGGATCGTAGCGCACCCAGTCCATGTCGGCCTGGGCCCCGAAGACCAGAAGTTTTAGCGACATTCCGTCGGCCGAGGTTTTGGCGCTGTAGACGCAGGCCCGGGAAAGCGAGAACCTGACCAGGGCCTTCTCCTCTTTTTTGAACGTGCGCCCCACCGCCAGCTTGGCGCTGACCATCGGCCCCGGCCAGGGTTTTACGGCGACGGATGTTTTTTTGACCCAGGCATCCTTATCGCTGGTCAATTTGACCCGGTAATTTTCCCCGGCGCTGCCGGTCAGCTCCAGGTTCACCCCCGGGGGAAGGAATATCTCGTATCCCAGATCGGGCCCGGTCTTCAGCACCGTCACCGAATCCTTGGTTACCGCCCAGACCATCAGGCTTTCCGGCCAGGCGCTGACCCGGGCTTCTGATGAATCCACCGCCATCATTCCCAAAGTGTCCACCAGGTACAGGTATATTTTTTCGGAGTACCATTGGTCGCGGCCGGATACCAGATAGCTTCCCATGTAAGTGCCTGGCAGGGTCAGGGTGTCGGGCGCGATGGAATCGGAGAAAGCCAGCGCCTTTTCATCCGGCTCTAGCCGGCCGTTCCGTTCCTCCATGGCAATGCCCTGCCCCCGGCCGATGGAAAAGCTGGCCTTGCGTCCCGGCGTGCCCCTGAAAGTTACCGCGATGCGGTCGCCGGTCCGGACCCCCAGCTCCTGTCCGGGAGTGATGGTGCCATGCACTATGGCCAGGCTGTCAGGGCGGATCATTATGCTACGGGGTGCCACCTTGACATTTCGGGTCAGGCTGTCGCTCTGGCCGTGCTTCTGGGCCAGCAGTTTGATCTGGAATGGTCCGGCTGAGAACGGGATGTAAGCCAGGAAAGCACCGTTGTTACTCACTTCCACTTTCTGTCCGTTCACCCACAGCTGGCTGCCGGGAGTGACCGAGCCGATGATGAAGGAATTGGCCACCGGACCGATGTTGTCGCCTTCCCGGGGATAGACCAGGTCTATCCGGGGCTGGGCCGCCAGGGAGGCGGCCATGGCGCAGAAGATTATGAGCAGCAATAAGTTTCTTTTCATAATCGGATTTATTATTGTTTTCTGCCGGCGGCAGCGTTTATGGTTGCGGACTACCAGCCGCCGCCGGGTTTGAATTTTCACGCTAAAAGCGTGCCGGAATAAAGACGGTGGCTTCAGCCTCCGGCAATGGCAGTAACGCCCCTCAAGCGCCCTGACGGGGCGCAGGGAACCTAGTCCCAAATGTAACGTTCGTCATATTTGATCCCATGCTTTTGCAGTAGAAGCAGATATTCCTCTTTAAAACTTTTTACCCTATGATGCTCTTCCTGGTTTTCGATATACCGAGAGACCGTTCCGACCATTGATTCGCTTACAGTGAATGCGCCATAGCCCCTTTGCCATTCAAAATGAGCCTTTAGGCTTCCACCTTCGTTCACCCATCTTGAGGAGCTCCCTTTGATGCATTGCAAGGCCTCAGAAACAGACAGCGTTGGCGGCAAAGACGCAAGAATATGGATGTGATCCATCGGGCCGCCGATTTTGAGCATCGCTCCCTTTTCACCGCGAATGATTCCGCCGATGTACGGGTACAAGGTTTCGCGCAATGCCGGGGTAATGATATTCTGACGTCCTTTGGTTGAGAACACAATGTGATAAACGAGGTGCGTCAATGTGCTTCCCATAAAACCTCTTTTTTTTCCGCCCCTTCAGGGCGGACGATTCATCCCTTTTACAGCCAGTGGCTAAAGCCACAGGCTATGTTCTATTGCCCCTTCAGGGCTTTAACTTTTATTCTCAAACATCACCTGCCGCCGCGCTCTTTCCCGCCACCTGCCCCGAACTCCAGGCCCACTGAAGATTGTACCCTCCGGTGTCTCCGTCCACGTCCAACAACTCCCCGGCAAAGTAAAGCCCGGGGATCTTTTTTGACTCCAACGTCCCGGGGATGACCTCGTGCAGATCCACCCCGCCCACTGTCACCTGGGCTTCCTTGAACGGCCGGACAGCTTTTACCTTCACCGGCCAGGCGGTAAGGTTTGAGGCCAGTTTTTTTATCTCGGTTTCCAAAAGACGGGCAGTATCTTTTTCCGGGTCTATTTTAGACTCCCGGACCAGCATCTGGCCGATCTTCTGGGGCAGCAGGCCGTTGAACAATTCCTGGGCCGGCCGGGAACTGATGCTCCTGGTCCGCTTTGACAGGAAGGAGATCATCTCCGGGTCGGTCTGCCCCGGCACAAAGTTCAGGAAGCACAGCTGGCATCCTTGCCCCAGCAGCCGGCTGCTCTTCAAGGCCAGCGGCCCGGAAAGGCCGTACTTGGTGAACAATCCTTCGTCGGTCAGCTGCAGCATCTTTTTTGAACCTTCCCAAACGCTTAGGTCCATGTCCAGCCGGATGCCCTGAAGTTTTTGGAACCAGTTGCCCTCCAGTTCCAAAGAGGCCAGGGCCGGCCTTAAGGGGGTGATATTGTGCCCCAGCTGCCCGGCCAGCAGGTACCCGCCCTCCCCGCCCCCCAGTTGGGGCGCGGCCGCCCCGCCGCAGGTCAGGATCACGGCCCGGGCCTGGTGCGATTCCCCCCTCTGGTGCAATAAAAAGCCGCCCTTGTTTTTCTTGAGCCCCACTATCTCGGTATGCAGGTTGACCTCCACTGACAAACGCTCCAATTCCCTCTCCAGGGCCAGGAGGACGGATGGAGCTTCGTTTGATTTCGGGAAATAGCGGCCCCGGGCGTCGCAGTAATATTCTATCCCCAGTTCATTGAAAAATTCCAGGGTCTGCTTCAGTTCAAACTGGGCCAGGACCATGTCAGTCACCGCCGGAACCTGGGCGTAGAAGTGTTTTGGGGCCAGGTCGCGGTTGGTGAAATTGCAGCGTCCGTTGCCGGTGGCTAAAAGTTTGCGGCCCAGGGAGTGGTCCTTCTCCCATAGCCGCACTTTGGCCCCGCCCCGGGCGGCGGCAATGGCCGCCATCATCCCCGAGGCCCCGCCGCCTATTATTGATATTTCTTTTTTTGACATTACCTCTAAGCTCTTAGCTGTATGCTGTATGCTATAAGCCGTAAACCGGAAATCGTGATCGTGATTTGTTTTCTGCTTTCCGCCTCTTGCCCTGAGTTTGTCGAAGGGTTGTTTTCCGTCCCCTGTCAGCTGTTCTCAGTTCCCTGTGATGTGAGCCACTGAAGCCATTTGTCCAAGCCTTCCCCGGTCTTGCAGGAAAGTCTGAAGATCGGAACGTTTGGGTTGAGCCTCCTGATGTCATGCTCGGCCTTGTCAATGTCAAAGTCCACCGCCTGCAGCAGGTCTGTCTTGTTGATGATCACCGCCTGGGCCTCGGAAAAGATCAGCGGGTACTTGGCCGGCTTGTCGTGGCCCTCGGGGGTGGACAGCACCACCACTTTCAGTTCTTCGCCCAGGTCGAACTCGGCCGGACAGACCAGGTTGCCCACGTTCTCGATGAACAGATATTTCAAGCCCGTCAGGTCCAGACTGCTTAAGACCGAGTCTATCATGTGGGCATCCAGGTGGCAGCCGCCCTCGGTGTTGATCTGGACCACCGGCACTCCCAGGGCCTCTATCCTCCTGGCATCGTGGTCCCCGGTGATGTCCCCCTCGATCACCGCCAGCTTGAATTTCGGGAACAGGCCCTTGATGGTCTGCTCCAGAAAAGTGGTCTTGCCGGCCCCGGGCGAGGCGATCAGGTTCAGCGCCAGTATCTTCCGGGACCTGAACCACTGCCGGTTTTTTGCGGCCTGGGACAGGTTCTCGTCCATGATGTTCTTTAGTATCTTGATCTCAGCCATTGTCCACTTCCATGCTGTCGATGTACATCTCCCGGCCCCCGGCTATTTGAACGTTAAGCGAGCCGCAGTGAACGCAGCCCAGTCCCAGATCCTGCTGTTCGGATTCCTTCTGGCATTCCCTGCATAAAACTTTGACCGGCACCCACTCTATATTCAGCCCGGCCCCCTCGGCCATGGTGCCGGAGGCCAGCAGGTTGAAATTCATCTCCACCGCCTCGGGCGCGTAGCCGGTCAGCCGTCCGATCTTCAGATTTATCCGGGAGACCTTTACCGCCCCGGCTTTTTGGGCCTGCTCCAGCACTATCTTGAAAAGGCTCTGGGTGATGGCCAGTTCGTGCATCAGCGGGTCTTTTTGAGCTTGTTGAGTTCTTCCCGGGCGTTGGCGTCGCCGGGATTGCGGGCCAGCCATTCTTCCAGGGTGGCGATGGCCTGGGCGGCGTTGTTTTGGGCCAGATAGAAGGTGTACAGCCGGCCGTATCCCTCGCCGAAATTGGGATTGATCTGGATGCCTTTCTTGTAATAGTACTCGGCCGAGTCCGGCATCCCGGCCTGCTGGAACGACATCCCCAGCTGCATCAGGATGTAGGGGTTGGCCGGGTCCTTCTGCATCACCTGGCGGAAATAACCCAAAGCCTTGGGGAACTCACCCAGTTCGGCGTAGGTCACCCCCAGCCAGTTCAGGCCGGCCGATTCCTCGGGCATGATCTGGTGGGCCTGTTCAAACTGCTGGACCGCCTGCAGCTGCAGTTCCCTGGATTCCTGAAGACGGTTCTTCTGGCGGGCCTGCTCAGCCTGGCGGCGCAAAGCCATCCCCAGGTTCCAGTAGGTCACCGCATAATTCCCCAGCAAACGCTGGGTGTTCTCGTCCTTGAACACCTTGGGGTCGGTCAGGCCCCGCATCTTGTAAACATTGTTGAGGTTGTTCCGGGTGACCTGGATGTTGGGCTGTTTCTTGGAGGTGCTGTCCGGCAGTATCCGGTAAAGCATGCCCTCAAAGGAGAGATAGTTCTCCAGCCCGGTCAGGTTGTCGTCCGAGACCGTGGCCGCGAAGTAAATGGGATACTTTTCCCGGTAATCCTTCCCGAACACCAGGGCGGCGAATTCCCTGGGCGGGGCCAGCAACTGGGCAAAGGAAAGCTTTTTGCCGGCGTTGGCCGCAATGATCAGCCGGACCGCGATGTCGGAGACCTTGAATATCTGCCCATCCGGGGTCCGCAGCGGCTGGAGCTGGTCTATCTGGTATTCCGAGATGTCCATCGGCACGCCGCTCTGCTTCATCTGTTTGAGGTACCAGTTGGTGTTGCCCAGGGAAAGGTTGACTATCTTGACGTCCTTGCGCGATCTCCAGACCTCCTGCACGAACCAGACCGGGAAGGTGTCGTTGTCGCCGTTGGTGAAGATGATGCCGCCGGGCAGGGCCGACTGCAGGATGTTGTAGCCGTAATCCGCCGGGATCCAGTTGTTGGAGCGGTCCTTCTCGTGATAATACTTTTTGACGTTGAACAGGCCCACCCCCAGCAGGATCACACCCAAAGCAATGATGGCGTAGCGGGTCCATTCTTTAGCATATTTGGCCATCAGCTCGCGAACCAGATGCATCAGCCGCCAGGTGCCCATTCCGATCCAGATGGCGAAGAACAGGTAGCAGGGGGCATAGATGTAGTCCCGGTCGCGGGGCTGGGGATTGCCCATGTTCAGGTAGACCACCAGGCCCAGTCCGGTGATCAAAAAGGCCGGCCCCACCAGGGAAAAGCTTTTATCCCGGCGCTTGAGCAGGTGGAAGAATCCAAAGACGATGGCCAAAGCTATCAGGATGGCCGACATGGCGCTGCCCTGGAAGACTCCCAATAGGATCCCGCCCACCAGAAGTACCACTGCTGCGGTGGACAGTTTCTTGTCCTCGCCCTCCCACAGGTGCATCAGGGCCCCGAAGATGCCCAAAGCCATTGATACCACGTTGAACTGCCACTTGAAATAGCGGAAGAACATATGGTTGAACTGGTACATGAAGTCGGCCTTGCGTTCGAAGAAATTGAAGGGCTCGTATTGCTTGCGCTGCAGCACGTACATCAGGGAATCCCAGTCCCGGGGGGCGCACTCGTTGATGGCCGGATTGAGGTTGGACCGCACCAGGAGATAGGCGTTGATGGTCAGGGCCAGGAAGAACAGCACCGCCCCTATCAGCCAGATCTTCCAGTCCATCAGGGCCTTCCAGTCTATCAGCAGGATGAAGATCAGGATCGGCAGGGCCGCCAGCAGGGTGGCCATGTGGCTGGCCCAGCCCAGCCCGAACAGAAAGGCCAAAAGCAGGATGACCTTGCGGTTGCCCACCTGCCCCATATTATCCCGCCAGCGCATGGCCAGCCAGACCGTCAGGGTCAGGGTGAACATGGCCAGGCCGTAAACCTCGGCTTCCACTGAATTGTCCCACCAGGTGGGGGCGAAGGCCAGGAAGATGGCGCCCACCGCCCCGCTTAAGTGCAGCATCAGCCTTTCCAACTCGTCCTTGGGGTCTCCCCGCCACAGCACTATCAGTTTGACCGTCAAAAGATAGACGAAGGCCACCGTGGCGGCCGAGAACAGCGGCGAGAGCAGGTTGATCCGGGCTGCGATCTCGGGCAGGAACTGGAACATCAGGATGGTGGTCCGGCCGATCACTGCGTAGAGCGGGTATCCCGGAGGATGGGGGATGCCCAGGATGTTGGAGATGGCGATGAACTCCCCGCAGTCCCAGAACGAGGTGGTGGCGGCCATGGTCTTGACGTAGATGATGAAGGCCGTCAAAAACACGCCCAGACCGGTTAGCAGCCTGATCTTGGTTTCCTTTTGCATTTAACTGATGCTCCTTGCTGTAATATTAGACCGTATTATTTTATTTTTTATAGGACACGGATTTACACGGATTTTTTCGATATATCTGCGGAAATCGGCAATGATCAGCATAATCAGCGTTCCGGTGGTTTTGGTGTAGGCTTCTTGGATGATCATGTTCCCTGGTAGCTCTGGGCCGGCTGCTCGGGAACGGCCTCCACCTTGGCGTGCAGGGCCCGGGTCAGCGCTTTTTTCAGCTCGGCGGCATCGGCCAGTTTTGCCAGACGGCCGTAGCGGCAGAGCGAGATGGCCTGTTTCTCCTCCGACACCACCACCGCCACCGCATCGGTCTCCAGGGTCAGGCCGTGGGCCGCCCGGTGCCGCATCCCGTAGCTGGCGGTTATCTCGGGGTCCTGGGACACCGGCAGGGTGCAGCCGGCCGAGATGATCATGTCGCCCCGGATGATCACCGCCCCGTCGTGCAGGGGCCCGCCGGGAACGAACAGCGACATCAGCAGGGGCTCGGAGACCTTGGCCCCGATCTCGGTGCCGGTGTCGCTGTAATTTTTAAGGCCGTCGTTCTTCTCGAAGACGATGATGGCCCCGAAACCGCGCTGGGAAATGGTTTTGCAGGCCCGGGTCACTTCGTCGATGGCCTTGGCCTCGCCTTTCAGGAAGATCCCCAGAAAACGGTTGCGCCCCAGCTGGGTCAGGGCGTTGCGGATCTCGGGCTGGAACAGGATGACGAAGGCCACCACCCACAGGGACTTCAATGAGTCCATGAACCAGCCGGTGCCGGGCAGGCTGTAAAGCTGGGCCGCTATCCCTATCACCACCAGCACCATTATTCCGAACAGCATCTGGATGGCCCGGGTGCCCTTCATCAGGTGGAAGATCCGGTAGATGATGTAGGATACCAGCAGGATGTCCAGGATGTCCAGGGGCCGCACTGTCAGGAAAGACAGGGCCCCCGGCAGATGGTAGGTGAAATTGAATCTTTCGATCATATGCTTTTTAGAATTGGTCTATGCCACTAAGATACAAAGATACAGAGAAAACTAAATAAACGGGAAATTGGAAATGGGAAATAATTTGTGCCCCTTCGGCTCGGCACTTCGGCATACTCAGCGTGGCACTCAGGGCAGGCTTAGTGTCGGAGTTTACCCTGATGTATAGAAGGGTGGTGAAAAATTCCCTGTTTTGACTGCCTGATAGACTGTCAAGGCCTGGATCGTTTCCCGGACGTCGTGGCAGCGGATGACCGAAGCCCCGTTCTGCACGGCCAGCAGGGCGGCCGCCAGGCTTCCCGGCAGGCGCTCCCCGGCCGGGATGTCATTGTTCAGTTTGCCGATGAACGATTTCCGGGAAACGCCCACCACCAGCGGGCAGTTGAATTTTTTAAAATATTCCAGGTTCCTGATCAAGCTCAGGTTCTGTTCCACGGTCTTGCCAAAACCGATCCCCGGGTCAAGGGCCATAATATCATGCTTGATCCCGGCTTCCGCCGCGGACTTGATCGAGGATTTCAGGTATGAGCCCACCTCATCCAGAAGATCATCATACTTCGGGGCTGTCTGCATGTTCTCCGGCGTGCCCTTGATGTGCATCAGCACCAGGCCTGCTTTGTAAGCGGAGACCGTGCCCGCCATTTCGGGGTCGAAGTTGAGGCCGGAGATGTCGTTGACTATGGAGGCTCCGGCTTGCAGGGCCTTTTCAGCCACTTTGGATTTGTAGGTGTCTATCGAGACCGGCAGTTTTAGTTTTGACGCCAGTCGTTCTATCACCGGCAGCACCCTCTGCAGTTCCTGGTCCAAAGAGACCTTTTGGGCCCCCGGCCTGGTGGACTCCCCGCCGATGTCTATGATGTCGGCCCCCTCCTCGGCCATCCGCAGGCCCTGTTCCACCGCGGTCTTGGGATCAAGGTATCTGCCGCCGTCGGAGAAGGAATCCGGCGTAACGTTGAGGATGCCCATCAACAAGGG
The DNA here is from genome assembly GCA_002412795.1 of bacterium UBP2_UBA5202. Taxonomy (GTDB): domain Bacteria; phylum Edwardsbacteria; class AC1; order AC1; family EtOH8; genus UBA5202. The sequence goes on from DHVS01000028.1 coordinate 12,377, forward strand.
CTTGTGACTTACGTCCAGTTTGTATTTACCGCACTGCCAGATCATTGTTTACATTTGGAATTATTTAACCACAAAAGGCACAAATTACACAAAGAGATCCATAAATTTAATTTTTTGTCCAGTAAAAAATATTTGTGATTTTTATGCTTTCTGTGGCCAATATTGGAAGCAGATGGATGCTGTTAAATTTAACAGGCCCTACCTCACTACCACCATCTTATTGGTAACCGCCCGGCCTTCAGACTCCATTCTTGCCATATATACCCCATTGGCCACTTTGCGGCTATCGTTTCCTGTGCAGTTCCAATTAACGGTATAGCTGCCGGGCTGGCGGTATGCATTGACCAGCGTTTTTACCAACTGCCCCGCCGTGTTGTAGACCGTTAAATTTACCAGGCCGGGTTTTGTCAATTGGTAATTGATCATCGTTGATTGATTGATTGGGTTGGGCGCGTTCTGCCCTAATTTGAAACTGGAAACGTTAACCGGGTCAACCGGGTTGCCAGCCACCCCGGTGTATTTGGGGATAAAGGCCCCGTAGACATAACTAATAGTAAAAGCCGCATCTATGCTATTGTTAAAGGATAAGAATTGATTTCCTCCATAGATAAGACCTCCATAGAACGGGAGGTTATCGCCCGACGGGATGAAAATGGTAAATGTGGTATCCAGCGGAGAACCCGTGGTATTGAAAAACCTTCCCGCACAATATCCCGTATCATAGGCAGTTGTATAATTGTCCCAGGCTATCAGATAGCTTGCGCCGTCAAAGGCAATCATGGGGAACTGCGGATTTTTAGTGGAATCGCAAATGGTAAACTTATCTTCAACGACCCCGGCAGTCGTAACAAAGCAGCCTAAGAGATTCCACCCTGTGCTGTCAATATTATTGGCCTGATCGTGAAAAGCCACCAGATACCTTAAACCGTCAAAAGCAAGTGACACCGGGTTGTCACTGCGATAAGGACCGCCATCTATTAAGAAGTTGGTGCCCACCAAGACCCCTGACGGACTTATAAACTGCCCGTAAATATCCCTGCCATTGCCTTCATCGCACCATGCAGCCAGAAAGTTTATGCCGTCAAAAGCTATGCCAGGATCACGCGCAGTTGTGCTGCTGATCTGTACTTCCCCTCCGATCAGATTTCCGGCCTTGCTGAGGCGCTGCCCGAAAAGAATGTCGTTAACATGATAAACCAGCAGATAAGTAGTATCGCCAAAAGTTATGCCCCTGGCATGTTCAGCGCCAGATAACGCAACTATGGGAAAAGCCGGTCCCACTAAACTGCCCGATACACTTACGAATTGCCCGTAAACGTTGGCGTTGTCAATTCCATGTTCATCATCAGTCCAGGTCATAAGATAGTTTGTCCCGTCAAATGCCACACAAGGTGCCCCACCGGTTCTGCCCACCGTAATCCTGGAACCGACCAAACTGCCGCTGGGAGACACCAACTGCGCCGTAATGTGATTTTCAGACACCGTGCTGCCTTCAATGCCCACCAAATAATTTACGCCATCATAAGCCCCGGAAAATGATATTGCGCTGGAGTCACCAACCGCTATGGGAAAATCAGTTAATTTTGGCTGGGCCAAGGCAGTTACCGCCGCCAAACAACACACAACCGCTGTCAGCAGGATGGTAAACATTCTTCTGGTCATAGCTGGCTCCTTTTTTACTTTTGTGAATCTTGTGCTTTATGTGGTTAATTAAAAGCCCTTACCGCCCCTTGATCAGCGACAGCGCTTCCAGCCTGGTCGACTCCCGCTTCATCCCGCCCCGGATGGCCGAGGTGACCACGGAAGACCCCGGCTTCTTCACCCCCCGCATGGTCAGGCACAGATGCTCAGCTTCAACTACCACCAGCACGCCCAGAGGTTTCAGTTTCTTCATCAGCAGGTCGGCTATATCCGCGGCCAGCCGCTCCTGCAGCTGCAGCCTCTTGGACATGGCCTCCACCACCTTCACCAGACTGGAGAACCCGGTGATCTTGTTGTGGCGCGGGATATAGGCGATGTGAACCCGGCCGAAGAACGGCAGCAGGTGATGCTCGCAGAGCGAATGGAAGGTGATGTCCTTGACCAGGATCATCTCGTCCTCGTTCTTGGCGGTGTAGACCTTCAGCTCGTCGATGGGGTCGGCCGCCATGCCCGACAGGACCTCCTCGTACATCCGGGCCACCCGGCAGGGCGTGTCCAGCAGGCCCTCCCGGCGGGGGTCTTCTCCGATGGCCAGCAGCAGTTCCCTGACCGCCTGCTCTATCTTCGGCCCGTCGGGGGCCTTGATCTTAACTTTGGGCTTTGCCATTCTGCTTCTTTTCTTCCCCGTTCTTGTCGTTGGGTTTTTCATAACAGTTCAGGCCACCAAGACACCAAGGCACAAAACACGATTTCCCATTTTTATTTGACGAAGACTTGGTGTAGTTGGATCCTATTTTTTTAATTTGGCTTGGTGTCTTTGTGCCTTTGTGGCTGAATAGTTACGTTTTTGCTTCCCGGGCCGGCAGGGCCTGGCCTTTGATGATCAGCTCCACCTGCTCGCCGTCCAGGCATTCCCGCTCCAGCAGGGCGGCGGCCAGGTTCTCCAGGATATTCCGGTTGTCCTTGAGAAGTTTGGAGGCCTTTTGGTTGGCGCCGTCCACCAGGGTCCGGATCTCGCTGTCTATCAGTTCGGCGGTATGTTCGGAATAATTTTTGATGTGGCCGAAGTCCCGGCCCAGGAAAATTTCCTCGTCCTTCTTGCCGAAGGTCACCGGGCCCAGCTTGGAGCTCATGCCCCATTCGCAGACCATCTTGCGGGAGAGCTGGGTGGCCTGCTCGATGTCGTTGCCCGATCCGGTGGAAAGGTCCTTGAATATCAGCATCTCGGCCGCCCGGCCGCCCAGCATGATGGCCATCCGGTTAAGGCACCAGGTCCGGGAGTAGTTGTGTTTTTCGTCGGTGGGCAGGCTGACCGTCACCCCCATGGCCCGCCCCCGGGGGATGATGGTCACCTTGTGAATGGGGTCGGTGTCCCTGGTCAGCCGGCTGACCAGGGTGTGCCCGGCCTCGTGGTAGGCGGTCATCTTCTTCTCGTCGTCGGTGATCACCATGCTCTTGCGCTCGGCCCCCATCAGCACCTTGTCCTTGGCCTCCTCCATGTCCTGCATATAGACCTTGTCGTGGTTCTTGCGGGCCGCCAGCAGGGCGGCCTCGTTGACCATGTTGGCGATGTCGGCCCCGGAAAATCCCGGGGTGCCCCGGGCCAGTATCTTCAGGTCCACGTCCGGAGCCAGCGGTTTGTTCTTGGTATGGACCTTCAGTATCCCCTCCCGGCCCACCACGTCGGGACGGTCCACCACTATCACCCGGTCGAACCTGCCCGGCCGCATCAGGGCAGGATCCAGCACGTCGGGCCGGTTGGTGGCCGCCAAAATGATCACCCCCTCGTTGCCGGCAAAGCCGTCCATCTCCACCAGCAGGGCGTTCAGGGTCTGTTCCCGCTCGTCGTGGCCCCCGCCCATCCCGGCTCCCCGGTGGCGGCCCACCGCGTCTATCTCGTCGATGAAGATGATGCAGGGGGCGCTGCGCTTGCCCTGTTCAAAGAGGTCCCGCACCCGGGCCGCGCCGACTCCCACGAACATCTCCACGAAGTCCGAGCCGGAGATGGAGAAGAACGGCACCCCGGCCTCCCCGGCCACCGCCCGGGCCAGCAGGGTCTTGCCCGTTCCCGGCGAGCCTAAAAGCAATGCGCCCTTGGGGATCTTGCCGCCCAGCTTGGTGAATTTTTTGGGCTCCTTTAAGAATTCAATGATCTCCCGCAGGTCGGTCTTGGCCTCGTCGGCCCCGGCCACGTCGCTGAAGGTGACCCTGATCTTGTCCTGGGAAAGCTTGGCCTTGCTTTTACCGAAATTAAAGACCCCCTTCTGTCCGCCCTGCATCTGGCGCATGAACAGGAACCACAGCACGCCCAGCACGATCAAAAATCCGTAGTTCATCAGAAAGGCCGCCAGGCCGCTGGGCTCGGTGGACAGGGCCTTGATCTTAACGCCCCGGGCCTCCAGTTCGGCGATCAGGTTCGGGTCTTCGATCGGCAGAAAGGTCTTGAACTTGGGGTATTCCAGCCTGACCCCGGACTTGACCTCCATCTTGGGCGACTTGAAATTACCCTTGACCTCCCGCCCGGTAAAGATCACCTGGCTGATGTTCCCGGCGTTGAGCTCCTCCCGGAACTGGCTGTAGATGATGTCCATTTGCCGGTCCCTGGGCTTGGAAAACAGGTTGTACAGCGATATGGCCAGCATCACCAGTATCACCCAGATCAGCACCGACCTGATCCCATCGTTAAAACCCTTGGGGCCGGTGATCCTCTTAAGTCCCTTGCCGCCTTTATTTCCTTCCGCCATTATTCCTCCTCAATCCAGCTTACATATGGCAGGTTGCGGTAGAGCTGTTTGTGATCCAGCCCGTAACCCACCACAAATTTATCGGGAATGTTAAACCCCTTGTATTTTACCGGCACCTGGGCCCGCCGCCGGTCCTTCTTGTCCAGCAGGGTGCAGACCTCCAGGGAAGCGGGGCGCCGGGTCTTTAAGTTATTCAGGAGATAGGACAGGGTCAGTCCGCTGTCCACGATGTCCTCCACTAAGATCACGTGCCGGCCGGTGATGCCTGTGGACAGATCCTGGTTAAGCCGCACCACGCCCGAAGATTTGGTGCCCCCGTTATAGCTGGCCACCGCTATGAAATCCGCCTCCACCGGGATCGAGATCTCCCGCAGCAGGTCGGCCATGAAGATGAAAGAACCCCGGAGTACGCCCACCAGGATCGGGTCCTTTCCCTTATAGTCGGCCGAAATCTTCCGGGCCAGCTGTTTCACTTTGGCCTGGATCCGGGTTTTGGAGATCAGCACCTTGTTGGTTTTCAATTTTTTATTCACTTTAGCAGATGAAATTATTCACAAACCCTTCGTTAGTATAACCCGCCAGCCATAATCAGGACAGGCCTTGGAGGGGTAAACGGAATCATTACCCGGGCTATTTTTATAAGGAAACCAGGAAGCCAGGAGTTTATCGTTTTTAAATAGATTTCTTAAAGTTATCGTTCTTCTTGGCCCTTTTAGGAACCATGACGCCCCGAGTTTTCCTGTTTTCCTGGATTCCTTATAGTTTCCGTTATTTTATGGTTAGAAACTCCAGGCATAACACTTTCTTTGTCTTGGCAGTGACCGGGTATGCATTTGATCTCCTGATCCCGCAAAGCCAGACCACCGTGGTTCCCTTTATTATCAGCGGCCAGTTTGCCCTTTGTGCCTGCGGTATCTTGATTTCTATGAAAATATCCTTGATCTTCTTTTCCGTCTTATGTCCGAAGGGGATCATCCGGTCTCCATCCTTTTTGCCCGTGACCTGCAGAGGACTGCCGTCCAATATGGCAGCATCGAAGCAGGCCAGATCCGGCGGACATTTGGTGATATTCCTGACATCCCGCTTTTCTGCCAGCCAGGCTTTGATGGAATACGCTCCGGCCCTGGTGGTTCCGGGTATGGCCAGCGCTGAGGTTTTCAGCGCCAATATTTGTTTTTCGTTTTCTGCCTTTGTTTTTAAGGTAGTCAGCACCGCCCGCCCGTATGATTTCTCGATCCGGATACCGCCGGATAAATTGACCTGGGCTCCTGTCCTTCCATTGAGAATCAGATCAATGGCGCTGGAGACATGCAACAAATCCGGCACCGCCCCCCTGCCTAAAAGCAGCTCCGAGCAGTGTCGTAATATATTATGCTGTAACCCTTTATTATATAACTTAAATTTTGATAAATCAATAGCTATTTTGGATTTATCGCATTTTGTGCACGAGTAAAATGCCCTTTCAACCTGTTCATTTATGATCTCCAGGTCGTGTTCCACATTCCCCGCCAACTGGGACAAGGCCTTCTTTATTTGGGGATTGTAGGTTTCCAGCAGGGGCATCAACTGATGACGGATCCGGTTGCGGAAGAACTTTGGGGAACTGTTGGAAGCGTCCTTTCTTCCGGCCAGTTTGTGTTGTTTCAGATAGGCTTCTATCCTGTCCCGGCTGCAGCCCAGAAGAGGCCTGATGTATGGACCATTGGTCAAGGGGATCCCGGCCAGGCCGCTTAAGCCCGAGCCCCGGATCAGGTGCATCAGCACGGTCTCGGCCTGGTCGTCCAGGTTGTGGCCGGTGGCGATCTTGTTGCAATTGTGGAGCCGGGCCGTTTCCAGCAGGGCCGCCCGCCTTAGTTCCCGGGCCGAAGTTTCCAGGGAGAGCTTGTGCTTCCGGGAGTGTGTTTTGACATCCACATTCACTGTGATCAGCTTGATGCCCCACTTGCGGGCCAGGCCCAGGGCCCAGGCGGCATCGGCTTGCGAGGCCTTCCCCCTCAGGTGGTGGTCGATGTGGCAGGCGTTCAGTTTGAACCCCAGTTCTCCGGACAGTTCGTTCAAGACATGGAGCAGGCACAGCGAATCCGGGCCGCCGGAAAAGGCCGCCAGCACTTGGTCCCCGGAGCTGATCAGCTTCCGGGAAATTATGAATTCCTTGACCTTTGATCTCAGGTCTACTTTTTTATTCATCTGATATTTTCAATAAGGAATCCAGGAATCACAGGAATGATTATTTGGTTTAAAATTTCCGTATGGTTTCCGTGGCTTCTGGGGTTTGAGATATTTTCCTGCCTTCATGGTTTCCTTATAGTTTCTCGGGTTTAGCTCCGGCAGGACGCAGCATCTTGAACATCTCCATCAGTTCGGCTATCCTAAACAGCCGGGCCAGCCCCAGGTAGGCCGCCCCCAGCCCCAGCATCATGGCCGCCAGATAGAATATCTTGGGACCCAAATGCCCGCCGTCCACCCAGCGCTGCCAGCCAAGGCTCAGGCCCCAGCCCAACAGACCGACCAGGATCGAGGCCGCCGCAGTCTTCAGGAACACCGGCAGCAGCAGACGCAGCCTTAGCTCCCTGACCCGGGAACTTATCAGTCCCAGGCTTAAAAGCGCGATCAGGGTATAGGCCGCGGCGTGGCCCAGGGCCAGCCCGTCCACTCCCAGTTTGCCGATCACCCACAGGTTGAAGCCCGAGTTGAAGGCGTTGCCGATGAAGTTCAGCACCATTGGGGTTCTGGTGTCCTGCAGGGAATAAAAGACCCGGTTGAGGAACAGGTACAGGGTAAAGGAGAACAGCCCCAGCGAATACAGGGACAGCACCCGGGCCAGCATAAAACTGTCGGCGGCGTGGAAGTGCCCGTGCTGCATCAGCGACTGGACGATGGGAAAACTGCAGGTGATCAGCACCGCCATCGACGGGATGATGCAGAGGGCGCTCCAGCTGATCCCCTTACGGACGGCGCCGGCGAAACTTTCCCATTCCTTTTTCACCGCCAGATGGGACAGCCCCGGCAGCAGCACGGTCCCGATGGACACCGCCAGCAGGCCGTGGGGCAGGATGTAAAAGGCAAAGGCGTACTGCAGGGCCGAGACCCCGCCCTGAATGCCGATGGCCAGGTTGTTCTGGACGGTCAGGTTAAGCTGGTTGAAGGCCACGTATAAAATCACCGGCAGGGAAAGTTTGAAGGTCTTGACCACCGCCGGATGTTTGAAGTTGACGGTGAAGTGGTATTTAAAGCCACAGGCCTTAAGGCCGGGAAGAAGGAACAGCACCTGGGCCAGCACCCCGAAGGTGGTGCCCAGGGCCAGCCCGGCCGGGCCGAACCAGGGAAATAGTTTGTAGGCGAAAAGCGTGGCGATTACCACCAGGTTATTGGCCACCGGTGCGTAGGCCACCGCCGCGAACTTTCCCCGGGCGTTAAGCACCCCTCCGCCGATGGCCGAAAGCCCGTAGAAGAATATCTGGGGAATGAAGAACCAGAAGAAGAACAGCACCTGTTCCCGGGTGGCGGTCTGGGCCTTCAGGGTCTGGATGTAGACCAGGAAGGGCGAGGCGGCAAAGCAGATGATAGTGGTGGCGGCCATCACCAGCATTCCGGCGTTGATCACCTGGCTGATATTGAGCCAGGCCTGCTTGGGCTGGTGTTCCGAAAGCTGCTCCACTATCACCGGGATGAACACCGCCGACAGGATCCCTCCCAGGATCAGCTCATAGATCATGGTGGGCAGCACATGGGCCAGGTTGTAGGCGTCGGCCAGCGGGGTAAAGCCCAGCACCGCGCTCATCAGGGCCAGTTTTACAAACCCGGTCAGGCGGGAGAACAGGGTGCCCAAGGACATCCCGGCTATGGATTTAAGGGTTTTGCTCATGGGTTAGATTATACCTTATTTTTGGGCAAGGCTCAATTGTTTTTTTGACCTCACCCTTAATCCCCCTCCTTTCGCCAGTCTCATAAAATCCTAACTCAGGACAGGCTCCAGGAGGGTGAAATCAAGCCTCCCCACTTTCGTTCGCAATCATATGTGGCCCACCTCAGCGCAGGCTCTCTCCACTGTGGAGAGGGATGGTTACCTCCCCCTCCGCAACGGAGGGGGATTAGGCGATGCACTGAGTTGGCGGACTTGATTGACATACGAAGTGGGGAGGTTGGAACCAAGGCAGCTAAAGACACCCCTCCTTCGTTAGCCATTATGCTGGCAGGCCCTTCGACAAAGCTCAGGGCAGGCCTCAGGACAGGTTCTTGATCTCCCCTTCTTAGGGGAGACAAAAAGCCCTCTTTTGTGCTTTAACAAAAGAGGGCTTTAAGCTACTAACAGTCCCTCTCCGCAGCGGAGAGGCAAGCACTGAGATGAGTAGTGTTATGCCAAACGAAGTGTTGGATAAGGGTCAGGCCTGGTCACCCCTGCAGCAATCTCTCAACCAGCGGCCCCAGCTCCACCAGCGCAATGGCGGTCTGCCGGTCGGACATGGCATAGGGCAAAACCAGCGTCCCGTTGTGGATCATCGCCCCGCAGGTGTAGACCACGTTCGGCACATACCCCGAACGACTGGCCTCGGTCCAGATGATCAGCGGCTCTTTCAAACGCCCGATGACCTTTTGTGGGTCCTCCCGGTCCAGCAGGGCCGCACCGATGGAATACTGCCGGAACGGCCCCACCCCGTGGGTCAAGAGCAGCCAGCCCCGTTCGGTCTCCAGCGGCGAGCCGCAGTTGCCGATCTGCACAAATTCCCAGGGATGCAAAGGCTTCATCAGAGGCAGGGATTCATGCCAGAAATGGATGTTGTCGGAGTACATCAGGAACAGGTTCTCGTTGTCCTGGCGCGAGATCATGGCGTACCTTCCCTTGATCTTTCTGGGGAAAAGCGCCATCCCCTTGTTCACCGCGGCCGGCCCGTTCAGGGTGATCATCTTGAAATGATTGAAATCTTCGGTCTCCATCAACTGGGGCAGAACGGCCTTGCCGTCATAGGCGGTATAGGTGGCGTAGTATCTCTTGCTTCCGTCCCCGTCGGTGAACAGCACGAACCGGGCATCCTCAATACCGTTCTGTTCGCTGGGCGAGATGGGGAAAATCACCCGTTCCGAAAGGGAAACGGAAGGATCGAACTGGGCCTCGTAATTGCAGAGGGCCAGCCATTGGATCTTCTCGACGGCCAGCCGGTCGGACTGGGTCAGCGGCTTATACTCAACAACATGGTATTTCAACATTTCCATCAGGTCGTGAAAAGTGAATTCATCCGCCAGCCCCCCGGTGACCGAATCGGGCAGATTTCCGGTTATCTCCATTTCCCGGAGTTTCTTGACGAAACTGGGCTTGTTGTAAAGATAGTTCACTTTCATTTCGGCGGTGGAGCCAAAATCCCGGGGCGGATCCATAGTGATGGTCTGGCCGGCATCGATGACCCCGGACCGGAAGGTCAGAGATGAGATATGCCCTTCGCCGGTGGCCCTTAGGGACAGGATGAAGCGGAGGGAACCTTCGGAGAGGCCCGACTGGTCGGGATGGGGAACGATCGAAGGATTGAACAGGGCGGCGGCCTCAAAGGTGTATTCGGCTAGGAACAGCGAGCCGATCAGTTTTTTTCGTTCCGGTGAAAGCTCTACATCGGAAGGCAGGTGACGCCGGACCATCCGGTACTGCCGCTCCAGCAGGGATTCGAAATCGCGGTGCCGGCCTCCGAATTTGGCCAAAACGTCCTTCAGTTCCTTTTGGGCCTCCCCCTCTTCCAGAGCCAGCGCCCGGGCTATGATCCGCCCGGACCGGTCCTCGTTGAACGGTATATGAGAACGGGCTATGACCCTCCGGTTATCGGGGGTCAGCAGGATCCCAGTAACTTTGACCAGCATAGGTGTTCATCCCGTCATATTAAGAGTTATCTTTGTGGCAATACTTTATTGCCACGACCTTTAGGTCGTGGCATTGTAATTAGATTTATCAGGACGGCAGTGGTTCCTTGAAACTTTCGATGATGTTGGTGATGTCGGTCATCTCGGCCAGGGACAGCATAAAGGCCAGGGTAGACTCGGCGCCCTGGTTGCGGTTGACCCGGTCCACATGAAGCCCGTCATAACAGCCGCCGTTGGCCGGCTCGTACAGCGGGATCCCCAGGTCGTTGGCCCCCAGGAACCATTGGAAGGCCTTGGCAGCTTCGTCATACCAATGCTGGTCCTTGGTGATCCGGTATGCTTCCAGGCAGGCGGAGATGGTGGAATAGGCCTCGATCGGCTGCTGGTCAAAGACCGGTTTGGATTGGCCGCGTTCGAATATCCGGTCCGTGCCCACCGGCTGGAAATGGCCCCGGGGAGAGGTCTGCACCGCAGTCAGCCACTGCAGGGCCTCGATCCCGCTCTGGAGCATATTCTCATTGGCCAAAGCCCGGCCGGCTACCATCAGGGCGTGGGGCAGCATGGCGTTATCGTAGCTTAAGCTCTGCTCAAACCAGTTCCATTCAACGCTGCTGTTCTCCTCATAAAGTCTCATCAGGTCGGCGGCCAGCGTCTCCACCCGGTTACGGGCGCCTAGGTCGCCCGGGAACCGCTGCTGGTATTCGTCCGCTCCGATCAGGGCAAAGGCCCAGGCCCGGGGCGAGGAAAAGGTAGAGACCGGGGTCAGGGCCTGTTCAAAGATCTCCGCCGCCATCTGGGAGAAGCCCTGGTTTCGGGACCGGCCGATGCAGGTTCCCAGGGCCCAGACCGCCCGCCCGTGGTTGTCCTCGGAAAAACCGGGATCCACCCAGTTCCGCTGAAAGCTCAGGAAGTTGCGGAATCTTAATTTTTTTGCATCCCAGGAGTAGCGGACAAAACCCAGGAAGCGGCTGGTCAGGTCGCCCAGCCGGAGCGGATTGATGGTGCCCAGATTCTCCAGCATCACGGTCAGGATCAAGGCCCGGGAATTATCGTCGGTGCAGTACCCTTCGGAAAAGTTGGGAACGTTGTGCCGGGCATGCTGAAATATCCCGATGAAATCTGTCATCCGCACCAGATGGTCCAGTTTGATCTCCGGCAGAATGGCCGGCTGCTCGTTCAGCGGCCGCATCGGGTTCTTGTTTTGCATCACCGCCGGGCGTTTCTGGCGGGCTTCCTCGAACAGGCTGCCGTAACTCCGGGCCACCTTGTCCCAGGTCATTTCCCGCCCCAGCAGATAGGCGCTCTTGCGCATGGAATGCCGTTCGACCTCGTTACCCAAAAGCCCAATGGTTGACCGGGCAATGGCTTCCGAATCTCCGAACGGTACCAGCATCCCCCTCCCCTCCTCCAGCAATTCCTTAGCATGCCAGAAAGGCGTTGATATCACCGCCTTGCCCGAGCCGAAGGAATAGGCCAGCGTTCCCGAGGTGATCTGCGATTCCACCAGATACGGGGTAAGGTAAATGTCGGCCAGGACTATCAGTTCCTTCAACTCTTCTATGGAGACGAACTTGTTGTGAAAGATGACATTCCCCGCCACCCCCAGTTCGTTGGCTAAAAGCTGCAGCGACAGCCGGTATTTCTCACCCTCATGCCGGAGCAGGTTGGGATGGGTGACCCCAGCCACCAGGTATACGGTGTCGGGATATTTTTTTATTATATCCGGCAGCGCCCTAAGCGCGAATTCGATGCCCTTGTTGGGCGCCAGCAAGCCGAAGGTCAAAAGTACCGTCTTGCCTTCGACCCCGTATTTATCCTTATAGAAGCTGGGATCGATGAAGGGCACATCGGGTATACCGTGGAGTATCAGGCGGACCTTTTCCGTGGGGGTCTTGTACACGTGGCTGAGTATCTCGACCCCCTTCCGGGACATCACTACTACATAATCAGATATGGCCAGCAGCTCATCCATCACCCGGCGCTGCTGAACGCTGGGATTTTCCAGGATGGTGTGAAGCGTGGTCACCACCGGCATTTTCAGGTTGCGCAGCAATGACAGGATGTGACCGCCCGCTATTCCGCCGAATATCCCGTATTCGTGCTGGAGACAGACGATGTCGACGTCGTTGAGGTTCAAAAAGTCGGCGGCCGCCTTGTAAGAATCCAGCACCTGCTCCTTGATTTCGAACCGGACCCGTTCCGGGTACTGATAGCCCTCCTCAATATCGGTGATGGGAACGGCGAAACACTGGACCCCGGGGTTGATGGACGAGAAGGATTCACAGATGTCCGTGGTGAAGGTGGCGATTCCGCATTGACGGGGGAGGTAGTTGCCGATGAATGCAACCTTCTGGATGTTTTTCATAATGCCCCCTAAATTTTAACATTCCTAATGCTTGGTCCTGATACTTCGTGCAAAAACATAATCCCCTCTCCTGGGCTATCAGGAGAGGGGATTGAATTGGTGAGATCAGCTTCTAAAACTATGCATCACCGACAAACTTCCCACGAACAGAAAACCCAGCCAGTACAGCAGCAGAAACGGCACCGAGGCCAGCTGCATGTGGTCAAAGGCGTACCACAAGGCCGCCGAGGTGTAGGCCACCAAAAGCAGTTCCAGCACCACCGTCAGTTCGAACTTGGCCTTGTATTTTTTGCCGAACCAGCCCTTGGGCTTGCCCAGGGTCAGGTTATACTTGGGGGTGCGGGCAAACGCGCTCTGGCGGTTGAACAGGGCGCTGAACACCGCCTTGGTGTTGATCACCGACAGGCCGATGGCCCCGGCCATCAATATGGGCAGAAAGCAGACGCGGCGGCGCCAGTCGGGATAGATCTCCTTCTGGGCGTAGATGTAGAAGATGGGATAGCTGAAGGCGCTGACAGTGAAAACCGTGGCCCCGATGAAGAAGCCCCGGGAGGCGGCCTGGGAGACCTTGAGGATCATCATGGGAAAGGACAGCAGGGTCACCGCCAGCATCACCGGGAAGATTATGTGGTTGGTCAGGTGGATGGTGGCCTCCCATTTGCGCAGGGCGGAAAGCCTGGGATCGCGCCAGATCCGGGGCAGAAGTTTTTTGGCGGTCTGAATGGCTCCCTTGGCCCAGCGGTACTGCTGGGCTTTGTAGCCGTGGACCTCCTCCGGCACCTCGGCCGGACAGACGATGTCGTTGACGTAGACGAACTCCCATCCGGCCAGCTGGGCCCGGTAGGAAAGGTCCATGTCCTCGGTCAGGGTGTCTTGCTGCCAGTCGCCGGCGCCAATGATGGCCTCCTTCCGCCAGACCCCGGCGGTGCCGTTGAAGTTCATGAAGATGCCGGATGAATTGCGGGCCCCGTGTTCGATCACGAAATGGGCGTCCAGCCCGATGGCCTGGCCCTTGGTTAAAAGCGAAGCCTGTCCGTTGATGTGGCCCCAGCGGGCCTGCACCAGGCCGATCTGGGGCGAGGAGAAGTAGGGCATCATGTTTTTCAGGAAGTCAACCGGGGGCACGAAGTCGGCGTCGAAGATGGCCAGGAACTCTCCCTTAGCCGCGGCCAGCCCGGCCTTGAGCGCCCCGGCCTTGAAGCCGCTGCGGTCGGTGCGGTGCAGGTGGACCATGTTGATCCCCTGTTTCCGGTACTGCTCGGCCAGCCGGGCAGCGTGCTCCCTGGTCTCGTCGGTGGAGTCGTCCAGCACCTGGATCTCCAGCCTGTCCTTGGGATAGTCCAGGGCGGCCGCCGAGGCGATCAGCCGCTCCACCACGTACTGTTCGTTGTAGATGGGAAGCTGAACGGTGACCATGGGCCATTCGGCGATCTGGCAGCGGAGCTTTTGGCGGTTGACCTTGTTCTTGCGGTAAAGATAGACCATCAGATAGGCGTGGAAAGAATAGACCGAGAGCACCAGCATCATCAGGCAGTAGAATACCAGCAGCAGGATATCGTAGGTGGACATGGCCTTGTTATATTGTTATATTGAACGTTGATAGCCGCAATTAAGCCAAAATAAAAAATGGGAAATGGAAATAGTTTTTTGTGCCTTCTGTGCTTTCTGTGGTCAATTAGCGATTGCTTCCTTTGTGCGGCACGATGCAATTTCGCAATGACTGTTCAGTATCTTGGTGGCAAATGGTTCTCAGCTGAGGTTCTTCAGCACCATCTTGGCCACCGACTTCAGGGTCTCGAACACCCCGTAACCCTGGTGGGCCACCGCCTCCATTTCCGGGGAGTTGAACTTGTTAAGCTGCCCCCTCATCTCCTCCACCGAGGCGATGTTGGGCAGATCCCGCTTGTTGTATTGGATCAGGAAGGGTATGGTCTGGATGTTCAGTCCGTATTCCGCCATGTTGTCCTGGAGGTTGGCCATGGATTCCATGTTGGCCTCCAGCCGCTCCACCTGGGAATCGGCCACGAACACCACCCCGTCCACGCCCCGCAGGATCAGCTTGCGGCTGGCGTTGTAGAACACCTGGCCCGGGACGGTATAGAGGTGGAACCTGGTCTTAAAGCCCTTGATGGAACCCAGGTCCAGGGGCAGAAAGTCGAAGAACAGGGTCCGGTCCAGCTCGGTGGCCAGGGAGATCAGCTTGCCTTTGGCCTCGGGCGCCACCTTGGTGTAAATGTGCTTGATATTGGTGGTCTTGCCGCAAAGGCCGCAGCCGTAGTAGACGATCTTGCAGTTGATCTCGCGCGATGAATAATTTATTAAAGACACTTTTGGCGCTCCCGGCTACTTAAAAAGGTTGTCCAGCTCGGACTCGGCCTCGGAGGCGAAATCGGAGCCGAAATTTGAACCCGACAGCGGCGGGGGCTGGGGCGATTCCTCCAGTTTGGCGAAGATGGCCTGGAACATCTTGATCAGCTCGGCCACCGTCTGCTTGGTGCGGACCCGCACCAGGCCCAAAGTGGTGCGCTGGTCGAAGATCACCGCCAGCATCACCCGGGATTCTATGGAGGCCACGTAGATGTTCTGCTTTTCGCCCTGATGGAACAGGGTGGAGAATTCCTTCTCCCCCACCAGCATGGCCAGCTGGCTGGTAGCCGCGAAATCGGCGGCCGAGAGCGAGGCGAACGAGGTGGTGTCCAGCTGGCTGATGTCCCCGGCCGTGGTGATCAGCTGTCCGGCCTTGTCTATCAGCAGCACCGCCAGGGAATTGGTGTTCTTAAGGAGCTGGTTCAACAGCTCGTTAATAGACCAAAAATCGTCCTCGAATACGTTTAAATTTTCCACCGGCACTTTAATTCACCTCTTAAAATTTCTTCTGGTTAAGAGACCCGGGCGAGGCGCGCCTCTCCCCTACAGTGATCTAATCCCAAATATCTGTTCCCATGACCCAAGGTCAGTCCCCGTTATCTGATCCCAAGTCTCTGCCCCTGATCCCTTTTCCCATTTATCTATTTCCCATTTACCTAATTTCCAAGTTATCTATTCCCTAAGCTACTGGCTGCACTTTTTGCCCAGGTTCTCCCAGCGCAGGTCGATGTCCTTCTGGATCTCTTCTAAGATGGCCTGATTCTCCGGACGCTTCAGGTGCCGGAACCGCTCCTGCTGGAACAGCCATTCGGTGATTGGTTTTCTCTCCTTGGGGGTGTAGTTGATCTTGTACTTGCCGTCCTCCACCTCGTACAGCGGCCAGAAATTGGTATCCACCGCCAGCCGCCCCATTTCGGCGGTCAGCTCCGGGGGATAGCCCCAGCCCAGCCGGCAGGGCTGCAGTACCGCGATGAAGGCCGGGCCGCCCTTGGCCAAAGCCTTTTCCACTTTTTTGGTGAAATCGGACCAGTTGCCCACCACGCTCTGGGCCACATAGGGAATTCCGTGGGCTGCTATGATCTCGGTCAGGTTCTTGCGGAACTGGACCTTGCCGGGTATCTTTTTGCCGTTGGGGCTGGTGGTGGTGGCGCTGCCCTTGGGGGTGGCCGAGGAGCGCTGGATGCCGGTGTTCATGTAGGCCTGGTTATCGTAGCAGATGTAGAGCATGTTGTGCCCGCGCTCCATGGCGCCGGACAGGGCCTGCAGCCCGATGTCGTAGGTGCCGCCGTCGCCGCCAAAGGCCATGAAACGGATGTCCTCTTTCACCGTGCCCTGGCGCTTCAGCGACTTGTAGGCCGCTTCCACCCCGGAGATGGTGGCCGCCGAGTTCTCGAAGGCGCTGTGGATGAAGGGCACATCCCAGGCGGTGTAGGGGAAGATGGTGGAGACCACTTCCAGACAGCCGGTGGCGCAGGTGGCCACCACCGGCTTGTCGCCGGCGGCCAGCAATGCCTGGCGGGCCACGATAGTGGCCCCGCACCCGGCGCAGGCCCGGTGCCCGCCGGTGAACTTGTCGCCCCGGGCAGCCAGTTCTTTAAGATTTGCCATGTTTATATTATCCTTGTAATAAAATTCTAAATTCAGAATACAGAATACAAAATCCTGTCTTCTGCTTTTTGTATTTAGTCCCGGACCCCCAGGTAGCTGACCGAATCGGCCTTGACCTGGCCGGCCTTCAGGTCCATGAACAGGCCCTCGATCTGCTCCATGTCTATCTCCCGCCCGCCCAGGCCGTAGATCACGCCAGCGATCCGGGGCTTCTTGGCCGAGCCGTAAAGGGCCGAGCGGACCTCGGTGAACACCGGGCCACCGAAGCCGCCGATGGAGTCGGAGCGGTCCAGCACCGCCACCGTCTGGATGTTCTCCAGGGCCCTGGCGATCTCCTCGGCCGGGAAGGGACGGAAGACGCGGATCTTCAGCAGTCCGGCCTTGACCCCCTGCTTGCGCAGCTTATCGATGACCACCTTGGCGGTGCCGCAGGTGGAGCCCAAAGCCACGATGGCCAATTCGGCGTCGTCCAGCTGGTATTTCTCGATCAGACCGTAATTGGTGTCGAATTTCTTCCCGAACTCGGCGCCCACTTCCTTGATGACCTTGAGGGCGTTGTTCTGGGCGTCCACCATGGCCCGGCGATGCTCAAAATAGTAGTCGGTCAGGTTGATGGCCCCCACGGTGTAGGGCTTCTTGATGTCTAAAAGATGCATCATGGGATCGTACTTGCCGATGAAGCTCTGGACCTCGGCATCGGGCAGGGTGTCTATCCGCTCCATGCCGTGGGAGATGATGAAGCCGTCGGTGGTGACCATCACCGGCAGGCGGACGTCCCTGTGTTCGGCTATCCGCATGGCCTGGATCATGCTGTCATAGGCCTCCTGGGCGTTCTCGGAGAAGATGTGGATCCAGCCAGCGTCGCGGCAGCCCATGGTGTCGGAGTGGTCGCAGTGGATGTTGATGGGGGCCGCCAGCGCCCGGTTGACGTCGGCCATCACGATGGGCAGGCGCAGCCCGGCGGCGATGTAGATCATCTCGTACATCAGGGCCAGGCCCTGGGAGCTGGTGCCGGTCATGGTCCGGGCCCCGGCCGCGCAGGAGCCGATGCAGGCCGACATGGCCGAATGCTCGGACTCCACCGCCACGAACTCGGTCTTGACCTCGCCGTCGGCCACGTACTGGGAAAATATCTGGACTATCTCGGTGGCCGGGGTGATGGGATAGGCGGCCACCACGTCGGGATTGATCTGCTTCATGGCCAGGGCCATGGCTTCGTTGCCGGTCTTGGCCAGTATTGTCTTCTGCATGCTATTTGACCTCCTCTTCCATGACGATGGCCTTGACCTTCTTCTTGCCCGGACACTCGTGGGCGCATATACCGCAGCCCTTGCAGTGGTCCAGGTTAAAGCCTGTCACCTGGCCGTCCTTTAGGATGACGGCGGAATCTGGGCAGTAGACCCAGCAGAACAGGCACTGGATGCAGTTCTCGGGATGATACACCGGCCGGGAGCTTCTCCAGTCCCCGGTCTTGAAATCCACGGCGGTGCCGCTTTTTTCTATATTGCCGCCCAGGGCCAGTTCTTTGTATTTTTTCAATTCGCTCATGCCGACTTTACCTCCTCTGCCGCCCGCTTCATGGATTGGATGTTGCCCTCTATCACCTCCGGCCGGTGGGCGAATTTCTTGGCCAGCTTCTTTTCGGTGTCCTCCATCATGCTCTTGAAATCCAGCACCCCGGTGATCTTCACCAGGGCCGCCAGCATGGGGGTGTTGGGGATGTTCTTGCCGATGGTCTCCTCGGATATTTTGGAGGCGTCCACTGTGAATATTTTTCCGTCGAACTTGACGGATTTCTTGATCTCCACCGCATCCAGGCCGGTGTTGATGATCAGCATTCCGTCCGGCCCCAGGCCCGCGGTGACGTTGACCGAAGCCATCAGGGTGGGATCCAGCACCACCACCACCTTGGGTGATTTGACCGGGCAGTGCATCAGGATGGGCTGTTCATCGATGCGGTTGAATGATTGCACCGGGGCGCCCATCCGCTCCGGTCCGTACTCGGGAAAGGCCTGTACATACTTGCCGGCCGACAATGCGGCGTCGGCCAGTAACAGGGCCGCGGTCTTGGCTCCCTGACCGCCCCGTCCATGCCATCTGATCTCGATCATTTTATATTGATAACTCCTATAAATTGCAGAGGGATAAAAAAATGCCCCCAGGCTAAAAATGCCAAAGTAAATAGTTAGTATAGCTCAAAAAATGGTAAAAGTCAAATACTTTTTGCTTATGTATGGGGATACCCCGGGGCATAGACCGGACAAAGGCATAATGGGACACGGATTAACACGGATTTTCTTATATACCTCTCCCACTAAAACCACGAAAGGGAATAAAATATAGTGATTTTTTTGAAAATGGTTTAGTGTTTTTCGTGGGTAGCCGGATAACCTTCCAGTTCCTCCAACTTTTCCCGGTTGTCAGAATTGGGAGCAGTCCGGCACAGTTCCCGGTAGAGCTCCAGGGCCGCTTGTTTGCGGACTTCGTTCCCGGTCAGTTTGAAAAGTTCATAGATGATCCGGGCCTGATCTTTGGGCAGCCGGTATTCGTCCAGCAGGCCTTCCATTTGCCTGACTCCTTCCGGCTTATCTTCAACCGAAGCCAGTTTGGCCTGCAGCATGCGGCATTTGAAGACGGTGTCGCTTTTCCCCAGGGCCCGGGCGGTCTCATGCGCCTGGCGGCAGCTGGTATCTGACTCGGGGTAAAGTCCCATCTGGTAAAGCAGCTCGGCCTGCTCCTCCAGGAATATCGCCAGATAGTATTTCAGGTTGATCTCCCGGGCCAGAGCCACTGACCGTTCAAAGCTCTCCCTGGCCTGCCGGAGGTCCTCGGTGATCCGTTGTAGGTTGGCCAGGTGGCTCAGGCTGATGCTCAGCCCCTTTTTATCGCCCAGTTCCCGGGCTATGGCCAGCCGCTGTTCTATTATCTCCCGGCTTTTGCTGTAATCCTTCTGCTCCAGATAAATGACCGCCATGTTGCCCAGGGCCACGCTCAGGACATATTTGTCGCCTATCAGTTCCGCCCATTCGGCCTGGCGGTTCCAGCACTCGGCGGCCTTTTGGGGTTCCCCCTGCGAGTTGTATATCCAGCCGATGTTCCCCATGCTGATGCTGGCGTTGAGATGGTCACCGGCCGCCTGATCCAGGGCCAGGCCCTCCTGATAGCGCTCCAGCGCCCTTTCATTATTGCCCATGTCGCCGTAAAGGTTGCCCAGGTTGTTCAGGGCTATTGAAATGTCATACCGGCTGTTCTGCTTCCTCCCCAGTTCCAGCGACCTTTCGAAGCATTCCAGAGCCTGCGGGTATTTCCCCTGCCGGCTGTGGATGTTGCCGATTTTATTCAGCACCGCGCCCAGCTTCCCCTCCTGGCCGGTTCGGAGGAAATGGTCCCGGGCCTGGGACAACAGCTCCAGCGGCCGGACATCGTCGCCCTTTTTGTGAAGCATCCAGCCCAGCTTGGTCCGGCACTCGGCCATGGCCTCCTTGTTTTGGGCCTTATCGGCCGTATCCAATCCGGCGGCAAACAGCGCCCCGGCCGCATCCCATTGGCCGGTCAGCTCCAGCACCTCTCCTTTTTTGATCAGTACCTGGTGGGGGTGGAAGGAGCTTGAGCCTCTCGGCACTTCAAACCATAATATTTTAAGCGGGTGTTTATGCAAGGCTTGAACAAATTTGATGTTTGAGGGTATTGAGATACCATTCTGACTTTTAAATATACCACTTTAAACTTTTACATGCAATAAAAATATCGCTTTCATCCGCCAAATAATCTTGATAATTGATAGCGGTTATGTTATACTGAATATTTGGATATTTGTTATTGTTCAGCCACAAAGCATGCCCTGAGTGAGTAGAACGAAAGGGTCACAAAGGCACTAAGATACTGGGCAATTCCACTATAGAATAAACGCACGTATATAGTTCATCCTTTGAGACTTGGTGTCTTAGCGGCTCCGAATGGTTACGAAAATCAACCAATAATTCACGGGAGAATCACTATCCCATGAAAAACTTTGCCCAAAAAGTCCTGGCGGCCCTTCCTTCCAAAGGTTTGGATTATGCCGATGTCCGGGTGACCGGCCAGACCAGCGAGAACATTTCCACCAAGAACGGCAGCGTGGAGGCTGTCACCAAGAGCTCCGATTCCGGTTTCGGGCTCCGGGTGCTGGTCAACGGCGCCTGGGGCTTCGCTTCCAGCTCCCGGCTGGAAGCGGCCGAGATCCGGAAAGTGGTAAAAGACGCCATCGAGATCGCCAAAGCCAGCGGCCTGACCAGTGTGGAAAAGGTGGAGATGTCCAGTCTGAAGCCCCAGAAGGGCAGTTATAAAACCCCGGTCAGAATCGACCCCTTCCAGGTTCCGCTGGAAAGAAAGATAGACCTGCTGTTAAAGGCCGACGCCATCATGCGCCGGAACAGGAAGGTCAAGATGGCCAAGGGCGGGCTGTGGTTCCTTAAGGGGGAAAAGGTCTTCGCCTCCACCCAGGGCACTATGGTCAGCGAGCACCGCACCGAATCCGGCGGCGAGATCAGCGCCTTCGCCATTGAGGGTTCCCAGGTCCAGACCCGCAGCTACCCCAACATGAGCGGCGACACCCGCCAGGCCGGCTATGAGTTCATCGAGCAGATGGACCTGGCCGGAAACGCCGAGCGCACCGCCTGCGAAGCCGCCATGCTGCTGACCGCCCCCCCCTGCCCCGCCAAAATTTCCACCATCATCATCGCCACCAACCAGCTGGCCCTGCAGGTCCACGAGTCCATCGGGCATCCCATAGAGCTGGACCGGGTCTACGGCACCGAGGCCAGCTACGCCGGCACCAGTTTTTTGACCACCGACAAGCTGAACAAACTGAAATACGGCTCCGACATCGTCAACGTCACGGCCGACGCCACCACCCCCGGCGGCCTGGGTACCTTCGGCTGGGATGACGAGGGCGTGCCGGCCCAGAAAGTGTCCATCATCCGGAGGGGAAAGTTCGTGGGATACCTGACCTCGCGGGAGACCGCCCCCCGGCTTGGTTTGGCCTCGGGCGGCGCCATGCGGGCCGACGGCTGGAACCGGATCCCCCTCATCCGGATGACCAACATCAACCTGGAGCCGGGCAGGTGGAATTACGAAGACCTGGTCGCCGACACCAAAGACGCAGTGCTGTTCGACACCACCAAGACCTGGAGCATCGACGACAAGCGCCTTAACTTTCAGTTCGCCACCGAGATCGCCTGGGAGATCAAGCACGGGAAACTGACCGGCCGGGTATTCAAGAACGCCACCTACACCGGGATCACCCCGGCCTTCTGGAACAACTGCGACGCGGTCTGCGACAAAAGGTCGTGGCACCTGTGGGGGGTGCCCAACTGCGGTAAGGGACAGCCGGGCCAAAGCGCCCACGTGGGCCACGGGGTGGCCCCGGCCCGCTTCCAGAAAGTGCAGATCGGGGTTTCCTGAAAATAATAATTGAGCAACGGGTCAGTTTAATCTGACCTGTTGTTTTAGGCGGGTGAATTTGAATAACGTTATGAAAAATATCTCCAGGCTGATGCCCCGGTTCCTGGCGGCGGCCCTGCTGGTCTCAGCAGCCGGCGGCTGCGCTTATTTCAACAGCTACTATAACGCCAAGAAGCTGTACGATTCAGGGACCCGCAGCCGCCGGGGGTTCCCCGATACCCTGGCCGCCGCCGGGGCTCATGCCTCCGCCCTGCAGCAGGCCGCCGACAAGTTTGCCGGAGTGGCAGGAAAATATCCCGGCAGCCGCTGGGCGGCCCCCAGCCTGTATTACATGGGCAACTGTTTTTTCTTTACCGGGCAGAACGAAAAAGCCCTCCGCAAGTATCAGGAGGTCTGGCAGTTCCATGGGCAGGGTAAACATGCCCCGCTGGCCCGGCTTAATTCGGCGATATTGAATTACAAACTGGGAGATTACCCCGCCGCCCTGACCGACATCCAGCTATTAAGGTCCGGAACCGATCAGAAGATCCACCGGCGGATCTCTTTTCTGGAGGCCGAGATCGCCCAGGTCTCCGGCGACTATACCCAGGCGGCCATCCTCTGGCAGAGGTTCCTGTTCAACCATCCCAAGGGCGATTTTACGGTTGACGCCAGGTTCAAATATGCCCAGTGTCTGCTGGCCCTGGGGCAACACCGCCAGGCCGGGCTGGAGTTGGAGATGCTGGCCGGAAAGCGGCTTCCCCAGAAGACAGGCTACCAGGTGAAAATGCTTTTGGCCCAAAGCTATCAGACCTCGGGCGAAACGGAAAAGGCCCTGGGAATCTATCAGTCGTTGCAAAAAAAATACCTCCCCAACACGCCCCAGTCGGCTTTACTGGATCTTTTGATCTGCCAGATAAAAGCCCGGCAGACCGCAGACTCATCAGCCAACCAGTTGTACGCCCAACTGGTTCAGAAGCACCCCCAAAGCCTGGCGGCCTCGGTGGCCTACTGCCGGATGGGAGAACTGCAGGAAGCCGCCCAAAATCTGGACAGCGCCAAGGCCCTGTTTACCCTGTCCAGCCGGGGAACAAGCTACGATTTCGATTACCCGGACTTTGCCGGCATCCGGGCCCTGGCCCTCAAAAAGATGGAGAACATCTCCCTGTTGGGCGGATACCGCCAGCAGCTTGATTCCGCGGAGGCCGAACAGAACGCCCAGCTGCTGTTCCTGATGGCTGAGCATTATTTATTCGGACTGAACCAGCCGGACTCGGCAGTCTCGGTGTATCTCAAGCTGGCTTCCGGCTACCCCACTTTGCCCATCGCCGCCAAATCGCTTTACGCCGCAGCCTGGACCCTGGACAAATATCACCGGGATTCCGTCCAGGTTAATAACTACCGCCTTCAACTGGTGGAGAAGTACCCCTATACCCGCTACGCCAACGCCGCCCGGATGGAGATGGGATTGCCGCCCGACCTGGCGGTCAGCGACAGCGAGCCCACCATAGAATTCAAGCTTAAACCCAGGGCGGCCCCGGCCAAGCCCGATACCGCGGCGCCGCCGGATG
Organism: bacterium UBP2_UBA5202; assembly: GCA_002412795.1. Classification (GTDB taxonomy): domain Bacteria; phylum Edwardsbacteria; class AC1; order AC1; family EtOH8; genus UBA5202. The sequence continues at coordinate 35,938 of DHVS01000028.1, forward strand.
AATTACAGTCAGAGCCAGGTCCCCGGGACATTCCGGCGCCGGCCATCCCGGGGCCGCCGGGCGATGATAAACTAAAATCGATAGACAGATGATGTTAGAGCAAAAAGCAACTATCACCTCCCACCAGAAGATAGCCCCCCGGGTATTCCTGATGGCCTTTGCTTCGCCGCAGATGGCCGCCCAGGCCAGTCCAGGGCAGTTCGTCCATTTAAAACCGTCCGCGCCAGGCCCCCTGTTGTTAAGACGGCCGTTCAGCATCAACCGGGTGGAGGGAAAGAACATATTCATCATGTACCGGGTGGTGGGCCGGGGCACCTCCCTCATCTCTTCCCTGCCCAAGGGGACGGAGATTGATGTGCTGGGGCCGTTGGGAAACGGATTTGAGATCAGCCGGAAATACCAAGAGCATGTGCTTCTGGCCGGGGGCATGGGCCTGGCCCCGATGCAGTTCCTGGCCGGCCGGTTGAAGGCCATGAAGCTGGAGTCACGGTTTTTTTACGGATGCTCCTGTAAAAAAGAACTTTTGCCCTGCCCAACTCCCGGCAAGGTCATCGCCACCGATGACGGCAGCTGCGGACACAAGGGATTTGTGACAGATGCCTTTCTTTCCCGGATTGACAAGTTCAAAAAACCGGTGGTCTATGCCTGCGGCCCCTGGCCGATGCTCAGGCGCACGGCGCTGATCTGCCGTCAGCACCACATCGACTGCCAGGTCTCCCTGGAGGCATTCATGGCCTGCGGAGTGGGCGCCTGCCAGGGATGCGTGGTCAAGGGGGTTAAGGAATACGTCACCGTCTGCCGCCAGGGACCGGTGTTCGACAGCCGGGAGATAGACTGGGAGCAGGAGTCCGGACTATGAAAGACATCAGGACAAAGAACGTGGACGTCTCGGTGGAGATCGCCGGGATCAAAATGAGGAATCCGGTGCTGGCCGCCTCCGGCACCTTCGGCTACGGGACGGAATATCTTCCACTGGTTTCCCCCGCCCTGTTCGGGGCCGTGATCACCAAAACCATCACCCTGCTGCCCCGGGCCGGAAACAAGCCGCCCCGGATCTATGAGACCCCCGGCGGAATGCTTAATTCAATCGGCCTGGCCAACGTGGGGGCGAAAAAATTTTTGGCGGAAAAACTGCCCGAGCTGCTATCCCGCCACCCGGTGGTGATCGTCAACATCGCCGGCAATACCATGGAGGAATACGTTGAACTGGCCGGGTTGCTCAAAGGCCGGCCTGGCATCTCCGGGATCGAACTGAATATCTCCTGCCCCAACGTCAGGCAGGGGGGAGTGGCCTTCGGTTCCGATCCCGTCCAGGCCGCCAGGCTGACCGCCCTGGTTAAAAAGGCGATTGACCAGCCGCTGATCGTCAAGCTAAGCCCCAACGTGGCGGACATCGCGGCCATCGCCCGGGCGGTGGAACAGGCCGGGGCCGACGCCATCTCGCTGATCAACACCCTTTACGGCATGGCCGTGGACATCGAAAAACAGAAGCCGGTGCTGGGCAACGTCACCGGCGGTCTTTCCGGACCGGCTGTCAAACCGGTGGCCCTCTACAACGTATTCAAGGCCGGGCGGGCGGTAAAGATCCCGGTGATCGGCCTGGGCGGCATCATGAACTCTGCTGATGCGGTGGAGTTCCTGCTGGCCGGGGCGGCAGCGGTCCAGATCGGCACCGCCTCCTTTGTAAATCCCGGCACGGTAAAAGAAATCGTGAACGGACTGAAGGATTATTGTCTTAAAAAGGGATACTCAAAAGTTTCACAGATCACGGGAAAACTTGCGCTATGAAAATAACCCCCTGGTCATTGGCCCTCCTGTCCGGGCTTTTGGGCTGCGCCCCCGCCCCCATCTATAGGAGCGGGACGGCAGGCACCAGCCCTGTCAGGGAAACTGCGGCGGAGCAGAAAGTACAGCCCCCGGCCAAAACCGAACCCTGGCCGCTGGCAGTCCAGCAGGGATTGGCCAGCTATTACGGCCGGGAATTCCACGGGCGCAAGACCGCCAACGGCGAGACCTTTGACATGGAGGCCATGACCGCCGCCCACCGCACCCTGCCCTTCGGCACCATGGTCCGGGTCACCAATATTAAGACCGGTCAGAGAGTGATGGTCAAGATCAACGACCGCGGGCCTTTCGTGGATGGCAGGATAATTGACCTGTCCCAGGGCGCCGCCAGAAAGATCGGGATAGAAGGAGTGGAACCGGTCCGGCTGGAGATAATCCAGCAAACGGACAAATAATATTTTCAGAGGCCATAAATAATGGAAAAGATTTTAACTATCCTTTTGGGTGCTACCATCTTTTTGGGATGCGCTCATATGCACACCGTTTCAAAAGATTGTCCCCTTTCCGTTTTGGAAAAAATAAACAAAAAGTCTGAAAACAACAAATTGGTGGTAAATTTCAAAAACGGCAATAGCTTGTCCAGCAAGGGGATATTTATCACTTCTGACACAATCACCGTTTTTGGGGATACCTCAAGGATATTTAAAACTACAGACATTAGTGATATTACCATTATAAATAAAAAACTTGGGATGTATGATGGTGCTAAAATCGGTTATCTAAGTTTTGCATCGGCAGGCTTACTTTTCGCTTTATTTGAAAGCAACGATATTTTAGTTTCAAAACAACAAAAAATACTGATATCTTTCACGGTTTTGGGAGGGATTGGGTGCGCAACCGGTGCTATATTAGGTTTTCCTGTTGGCCGGAGAGATAAATATGTATTTGAAAAATAGATTTTCATCAGTGGATATGAAGCATTAACATACTTACACCTATCAATAGGAGACTAATGCAAATCCCCAAAAATGAACGCCTGATCGTAGCCCTGGACGTACCCTCCTACTCCGAAGCCGAGAAGTTGATCAAGGATATCTCCGGCCCGGTAAAATACTTCAAGGTCGGCAGCCAGCTGTTCACCGCCTGCGGTCCCAAAATAGTGGAGTTGATAAAAGCACAGGGCGGAAAGATATTTCTGGACCTTAAATTCCATGACATCCCAAATACCGTTGGCAAGGCCGCCGTGTCGGCGGTGGAACTTGGAGTGGACATGTTCAACCTCCACTCCATGGGCGGATTTGAGATGATGGAAGAAGCGGCCAATGCCGCCCTGGAGGCCTGCGCCAGGTTCAAGAAACCCAAGCCGGTGATCCTGGGGGTGACCGTGCTGACCAGTTTTGATGAAGCCACCTTCAGTGATGTGCTGGGCGCTCCCGGCCGGGGCATCCCGGAACAGGTGCTGCACCTGGCCCGGCTGACCAAGAGCGCCGGGCTGGACGGCGTGGTGGCCTCGCCCCAGGAGATAGAACTGCTGAGGAAGAACATGCCCGAAGATTTTGTGATCCTGACCCCGGGGATCAGGCCGCTGGACGCCGAGGTTGGCGATCAGAAGAGGATATTGACTCCCGGCCAGGCCATTGCCCTGGGAGCCGATTACCTGGTGGTGGGCCGGCCCATCACCGGCGCCAAAGACAGGAACGCCGCCGCCCAAAACATCCAAAAGGAGATCCAAGATGCCATTAGATAAACAGGAGATCAAAGACGTTCTGGTCAACCGGCAGGTGCTGCTGGACGGCCACTTTTTGCTGACCTCGGGAAAACACAGCCGGTATTATTTCGAGAAATTCAGGATCCTGCAGTATCCCCGGGACAGCCAGGCCTTTTGCGGGATGATCGCCGAGCATTTCAAGGATGCCGGAATTCAGACCGTGGCCGGCCCCACCACCGGCGGCATCATCATCGCCTCCGAAGTGGCCCGGCAGATGAACAAAAAGGCTATCTACGCCGAGCGGACCCCGGAGGGCCGGGGTTTCTTAAGGGGAATGTCCCTGACCCCAGGCGAAAAAGTGCTGGTGGTGGACGATGTGATGACCACCGGCGGCTCGGTGATCGAGACCATCGAGGCGGTCAAGCGGGCCGGAGCGCAATTGATGGGCGTGGCGGTGTTCATCGACCGCAGTTCCAAGGCCCCGGATTTCGGCGTGCCGTTTTTGGGGATCTACGGGGAAAAGGTGGAGACCTTTGACCCGGCCGATTGTCCGCTGTGCAAGCAGGGAATACCCCTGGCCAAGCACGGCAGCAATCCCAATAAATAAATGAACCTCAGACAAAAAAAGACGCCATCATTTCTGATGGCGTCTTTTTTCTTTGACTCAATTTACAAAGGTAATTCACGCGTCCGACGCAGCCGCTAAAGGTGGCGTAGTAGGATGAATTACCCCTACGGCAAAATATCAAATTACCGGAACGAATACGGTATGGTGAACGGCCGCTCGGCCGGCTGGCCGTTGACCGTGCCCGGCTTGAAGTTGGATTTCTTGGACGCTTCCAAAGCCGCCTCGTCACAGCCTCCTCCGATGCCCCTCAGTACTTCGGCGCTCTTGACCTTGCCGTCTGGGCCCACCATCACCTTAACAAAAACCCTGCCGGTAATACCGGCCTTCCTGGCTAGGTCGGGATATTCAGCCTTGCCGATATTGGTGGGTTCGGGGTCGGTGGGCGGGATCTCGGCCACCGGCTCGGGAGCAGCTACGGCCGGGGTGGGGGTGGGCGCCGGGGTGGGCGTTTCGGCTACCAGGATGTCCTGCGGGTTGACCGCCTTGGGGGTTGGCTTGGAGGCAACCGGCTTGGGTGTTTCCGCGGCAGGCTTGGCAGTTGCCGGAACCGGTTTGTTATTGACCGGAGCCGGGGTCTTTGTTTCAGGCGCGGGAGCGGCTACGGAAGAGGGAGTTTCCGGGGCCGGCGGAGTAACTGACGCTATCTGGGCGCCGCGCCGTTCGGCCGAAGGTATCCACCATTCGTCCAATGAAGCCAGGGGGCCGCGGGCGTCGCTTTCCGCCCCCTTCACCCCCTTGTAGACCATGGCCACCGCATTGGGCACGAACAAATAGGTGGTGGGCTGTTCCTGGAAGACCACCTGCTGGAACCTGACCCAGATATCCTTGGCCTTGCGACGGCTTAAAGTTCCCAGGCCCTGTTCTATCAGGCTGTCCACCTGGGGATTGGAATAATCCAGCAGGTTGAACTTGCCCTTGCTTTCGATCCTGGTATGCCAGACTGCGGTGGGATCCACCTTCTGGTCGTTCTTCCAGGAGAACATCATCACATCGTAGGCCCCGGTGCGGATCTTCTGGATGAAGGTCCTGGCGTCGGCCGACTGAATGTTGACCTTGACCCCCACCGCCTTCAGCTGTTTCTGGATGATGGCGGCCGAGGCCTCCAGCACCGGCTGGCCCTGGGCCAAAAGCAGGTTTATCTGCAGCACCTGGCGGGGGTTCTTGGCCAGGAATCCGTCCCGGTTCATGGTCTTCCAGCCCAAGTCCGAAAGGGCGGTCTTGACCATCTCGGGGTCGTAGGGCATCGGTTTCAGATTTTCGTCATAGGCCCAGGAACTTGGCAGGATGGGACCGGACGCCGCCTGGCCCTTGCCCAGCAGTACGTTCTGGATCATTTCCGAAGGATCTATTGCCATGGCAAAGGCCTTGCGCATTTCGGCCGAGGCGAACATCGGGCTCTTTAAATTCCAGCCCAGATAAGTGTAAGACCTTCCGGGATAGTCGATGGTGACCAGGTTGGGGTCTCCCTGCAGTTTCAGGATGGTTTGGGGAGACAGGTCTTCGGTCATGTCCACCTCTCCGTTCTGCAGGGCGGCGGCCAGGGCGGCCTCGTCGCCGAAGAACCGGATCACGATCTGCTCCAGGGCCGGCTTGCCCTTGTAGAATTCGGGGTTGGCGGCCAGCACCAGTCGGTCGCCCCGGATCCACTGTTCCACCTTGTAAGGGCCGTCGGTCACCGGGTTGGCGTCGAATTCACCGGAGGCCAGGCTGGCCTGAGTTTCCAGGGAATGCTTGGGAAGGACGATGATCCCGGTGTCGAACAGTTCATCGGAATAAAGCCGGTTGAATTTGAAGCGCACGGTGTAGGTGCCGATCACCTCCACCTTCTCCACGAACTGCAAATAGCCGGCCCGGGAATAATTGACCTTGGGGTCGGTCATCAGGTCAAAGGTGTATTTGACGTCCTCGGCCGTCACCTGCTGCCCGTCGCTCCATTTGACGTCCTGGCGCAGGTGATAGGTGACCTCCCTGAAATCCTCGGAGAACTTCCAACTTTCGGCCAGCTCGGGCACTATGTTCATCGATTTGTCAAAGCGGTGCAGGCTCAGGAAAAGTTTTTCCTGGATGTCGCTGGGCGCGGTGAACGACAGCAGCAGAGGGTTCAGCGAAAGAGGCTCGTTGAGCGAACCGATGGTCAGCGTTCCCCCGGCCTCGCCCAGGGGGTATTTTTCCCGTTTGGAGCAGCCCGCCATCACGATCAACAGGACTGCCGCCATTACCAGAAAGAACCTGGCACCGAATTGGGAAAACCGTTTCATGTTAGTGCTCCTTTAGTTTTAAAGGATATTGGGAATTAAATTTAAAGCTGTTTGACCGCCCCCTCAATCCCCCTCCCGCAAGGAGGGGGAAACCGTATTCCCTTCCCTTGCGGGGAAGGGGGAGGGGTTAGGTCGGTAGCCCAACAAGTTTCCTAATACATAACATTATAACAAGTTAAGCTTTTTGTCAAGTAAAAATTTACTTGCGAAGCCCCTGATTTTTGTAGTATAGTTATGCCCTGACGTTTTCCGCCATCATATGCTCATTTCTGGTCATTCTTAACACCACTATAAAGGCCGATACCATGTCCAAAACAGACGCCTCCTGCCTTGCCGCCGACCTTCACTGCGACGCACCCATGAAGATCGTCAAGGGAAAAACACTGACCGACAGAACCAGTCATGTAACGATAAGTAAACTGAAGAAAGGCCGGGTTGCCTTGCAGGTCTTCGCCTGCTGGGTCCCTCCCACTTACCGCCGCCAAAAAGCAATAGATTATACCTTGGCCATGATAGCCAAAACGAAATCGGAGATCGCCAAATTTCCAAATGATCTGATGATCGTAACCGACAAGGCTTCTTGGCAGGAATGCCTGAAGGAAAAGAAGACCGGCGTCCTGCTGGGCATCGAAGGCGGACACGCCTTGGGCGAGAAAGCCGAGAACCTGAAAATGTTCCACGCCCTGGGAGTAAGGATCCTGACCCTGACCTGGAACAACTCCAACAAATTCGCCGCCTCGGGGATGAGCGCCGGCAAAACTAAAAAGGACTTAGGGCTGACAGCTGAAGGCTTAAAGCTGGTAAAATTAGCCGACTCGCTGGGAGTGATGATAGACCTTTCGCATTCTTCCGAAAAGACCTTTTGGGATGTGCTGAAAGCAGCCAAGCGCCCGCCCCTGGCCTCCCACTCCTGCGCCAGGGCTTTAAACAAGAAGTTTCAGTTCCGGAACCTGAGCGATGACCAGATAAAGGCCCTGGCCCGGGCCGGGGGACTGATCGGGGTCAATTTTTATCCCGGCTTCCTGGGGGAAAAGCGGAAACCTGCCGACATAAATTCCGTGGCCGATCAGTTTGAACATATGAGGAAGCTGGCCGGGGTGGAGTGCCTGGCCCTGGGCTCTGATTTCGACGGGATAGATCAAGTGCCCAAGGGTTTGGAGGGCCCGGACAGGATCCCGGACCTGCTGGGAATATTGGAGGAACGGGGATTTGCCAAAGATGAGATAAAACAAATTGCCCTTGGTAATTTTATAAGATATATGGGTTGGTGATCCACGGGTTTACTAACAGCCAAAAGCCCCGAAGCATTATGCTTCGGGGCTTTTTTGATACCAGATTACTTCTTGCCTTTTTTCTTGGTAGCTTTACCCGCCAAAGCCTTGGCGTAGGCAGGTTTCTTCACGGTCTTCTTAACTGCCTTCTTCGGCGTAGCTTTAATTTTTTTCTTCCCATTTCCCGATTTCCCATTTTCTTTGCCTGGCTTCCCTGCTTTGATGTCCTTAATAGCCGCCTGGGCCAGCGCCAACCTGGCGATGGGCACCCTAAACGGCGAGCAGGAAACGTAGTTCATTCCGGCCCGGTGGCAGAATTCCACCGAGGACGGCTCCCCGCCATGTTCCCCGCAAATTCCCACCTTCAGGTGCGGGCGGGTGGTCCGGCCCCGCTTGATGCCCATTTCGATCAGCTCGCCCACGCCCTCCTGGTCCAGCAGCTGGAAGGGGTCGGCCGGCAGGATCTTCTTTTCCACGTAGTCCGGCACAAAGCCCCCGATGTCGTCGCGGGAGAAGCCGAAGGTCATCTGGGTCAGGTCGTTGGTGCCGAAGGAAAAGAACTCGGCGGTCTCGGCGATCCGGCCTGCGGTCAGCGCGGCCCGCGGGATCTCGATCATGGTGCCGTACAGGTAGTCTATCTTCCTGACGCCCTGCTGGGCGCAGACCTCGGTGTATATCCGGTCAACTATGGCCTTCTGGTCGGCCAGCTCGTTCTTCATCCCCACCACCGGGACCATGATCTCCGGCAGTATCTTCTTGCCTTCCTTGATCAGCTCCGCGGTGGATTCCAGGATGGCCCGTACCTGCATCTCGGTTATCTCGGGGAAGGTCACGCCCAATCTGACCCCGCGGTGTCCCATCATGGGGTTGGATTCGTGCAGCCCGTCGGCCCGCTTGTTAAGCTCCTCGGGGGTGATGCCCAAAGACTGGGCCAGCTTGTTGCGCTCGTCCTGGCGGGTGGGCACGAACTCGTGCAGCGGCGGATCCAGCAGTCTGATGGTCACCGGCAGTCCGTCCATCACCTCCAAAGTGGCCTTGATGTCCTTCTTGACGAAGGGGTACAGCTCGTTCAGGGCCGCCCGGCGCTCGGCCTGGTCCTTGGAGACGATCATCTTGCGCAGGCGGAACAGCGGCTCCTCGGAGTTCTTGCCGTAGAACATGTGCTCGGTCCGGAACAGCCCGATGCCCTCGGCCCCGAAACCCCTGGCCTTGGCGGCGTCCTCCGGGGTATCGGCGTTGGTGCGGACCTTGAGCTGGCGGAAGGAGTCGGCGTATTTCATGAAGGTTAAAAAGCGGGGATTCTCGGTGGCGTCCATCATGGCCAGCTGGCCGGCGTAGATGTAGCCCCGGGTGCCGTTGAGGGTGATGAGGTCGCCTTCCCGGAAGATCTTGTCCCCGGCTTTCATGGTCTTGGTGTGAACGTCTATGTGCAGGCTGCCGGCGCCCACGATGCAGCACTTGCCCCAGCCCCGGGCCACCAAAGCCGCGTGGGAGGTCATGCCGCCACGGGCGGTCAGGATCCCGGCCGCCGCCCGCATCCCTTCCACGTCCTCGGGGTTGGTCTCTTCGCGGACCAGGATCACCTTTTTGCCCTGCTTCAGCCATTCCACCGCGTCATTGGCGGTGAACACGATCTGTCCAAAGGCTCCGCCCGGTCCGGCCGGCAGGCCCTTGGCCAGCACCTGGGCGTTCTTCTCGGCACTGGGATCGACGATGGGGTGCAGCAGCTCGTCCAGCTGGGCCGGTGAGACCCGCATCACCGCGTCCGATTTGGCGATCAGATTCTCCTCCACCATGTCCATGGCCATGTTCAGGGCGGCGGTTCCGGTGCGCTTGCCCACCCGGCACTGCAGCATCCACAGCCGCCCATCCTGAATGGTGAACTCTATGTCCTGCATGTCGCGGTAGTGCTTTTCCAGCCGGCTGCGGTAGCCGTCCAGTTCCTTATACAGGGCCGGCATGGCGGTCTCCAGCGACGGCAGTGACTTATTCTGTTCGTTCTTGGTTGACTCGTTCAGCGGGCTGGGGGTCCGGATCCCGGCCACCACGTCCTCGCCCTGGGCGTTGACCAGCCATTCCCCGTAGAAATGGTTGTCGCCGTTGGCCGGGTTGCGGGAGAAGGCCACCCCGGTGGCAGAGCTGTCGCCCATGTTGCCGAAGACCATGGCCTGGACGTTGACCGCGGTTCCCCACTCGTCGGGGATGCCCTCGATCCGGCGGTAGGAGATGGCCCGGCGGCCGTTCCAGGAGGAGAACACCGCGCCGATCCCGCCCCACAGCTGGTCGGCGGCGTTATCGGGGAAATCCCTGCCTATCACCTCTTTGACCTTGGCCTTGAACCGGTCGCACAGGTCTTTCAGGTCGGCCTCGGGGATGTCGGCGTCGGTCTTATAGCCTTTCTGCTTCTTGACCGCTCCCAGCATGTCGTCCAGCTGCTTGCGGATGCCCTGGCCCTCCTCGGGCTCGATCCCGGCGGCCTTCTCCATCACCACGTCGGAGTACATCATTATCAGGCGGCGGTAGGCGTCGTAGACGAAGCGGGGGTTTTGGGTCTTCTTGATCATCCCGGGTATGGTCTTGGAGCACAGTCCCACGTTGAGCACGGTCTCCATCATCCCGGGCATGGAGCTGCGGGCCCCGGAGCGCACCGATAAAAGCAGGGGATCGTTGGCGTCGCCGAACTTCATGCCCATCACCTTTTCCACCCGGGCCAGGGCGTCGTTGACCTGCTTGTTCAGCTCCTTGGGATATTTCTTGTTGTTCTGGTAGAAGACGGTGCATAGTTCCGTGGTGATGGTGAAACCGGCCGGCACCGGGATGCCCAGATGGCACATCTCGGCCAGGTTGGCGCCCTTGCCGCCCAGCAGATTCTTGTCCTTGGCTCCGCCTTCGGCGGCCTTGCCCCCGAAGAAATACACGAACTTAGGCATGGTATCTTTCTCCTTTGGATGTATATGAAGATTTTAGTGATCTCAAGCAGACAGATGTCCGGAAAAACGACAAACTCTGATTGTAGCACAGATGGAACTGATTTTCAAGATAAGAATTATCGGGAAAAGAGAGGTTAAAAAGGCAAAATATAAATAATCCCCGATGTTTCATGCCCCAAAAGGCAGCAAAAAACCTCCGGGAAACCGGAGGTTCGGGGGTTCTTCAGCGATACGCGTCCTTCCGGTCGTCAATGGTCAGCAGGTAAACTATCTTTTCCTTTTGATCTATGGCATAAAAAAGCCGGTGGTCTCCGATCCGGTACCGCCAGGTGTCCGGCGAATAACCCCGCAATTTCCTGATCTGGGGGCCAAAGCAGGGTTCCTGCCTTAACCTGGGATAGACGTACGCTTTGATCTTCCGCTCCAGAAATTCCCTCCTGACCGGCTCCATCCGCTTCAGGCGGGACAGGAACTCGGCGGTTTCAAAGATACGGAACTCAGGCAAAGCGGCCCTTCCGGGCCTTGGCATCGCTCCGGCCGCGCTTGAGGCTGGCTTCCAGAGGTTTGTCCGACCGGATCGCTGTCATCTCGGCCTCATCAATCAGACTTGAGTCCTCAATGTAGCGCAGGGCAGCAGTTTCTATGAAATTGGACAGCGTCCGGTTGTCGCGCTGGGATAGAGTGCGGAAAATATTGTAGGTCTTGTCGTCCAGCCGCAGGGTAATGGTGGTAGACATGGCGCTTCTCCATAAATATGAATACAATAGAGCATTATTGAATATAATGTATTCTACCACTTTAGACCGTAAAAGTCAACCCCGCCGGAAATTCGACCATGTCTCAGGCCGGTCAGATATTTGGGACACTACCCCCGCTTGGCCTGCCTGGGGCCCTGGGCGCTTCTGGGGGCCTCCGTCTTGGGGCTGCGGTCCAACAGCCCCATCTTGTCCAGATAATCCTTTTTATTCTGCAAAGCCACCCTGGTTTTTTTTATGAACCTTTCCATCCAGTCATTCAGCTTCTTCAATGCCAGTTGCTGCTCCTGGCCGGCGGACCGGATCTCCTTTTCGGAATTCTCCCCGTCCCGGATCATTTTATCCAAAGAGTCTATCTTGGCCCTCTCCGTGTCCAGCAGCGGCCTGGGATATCCCAGGCCGGCCAGGATATCCATGAATTCAGGGTCTTTAAGAGGGGCCTGGAACAGGACATCGGCCGCTTTCAGGAACAGGTCCGGCTCCCCGGGCATTTGGACAGGGATCCCCAGCGCCTGCATCTGTTCCCGGTCATCGGGCCAGATCTTCCTGACCACATCGGCCAAAGACCGGTAGGCTTCCCGGGCGTTCCTGGTGATCTTGCCGGATGAGTCCTCCCGGTCCCGCCTGGCCCCTATCAGGTCATTGTAGATCTGGGCCGCCTGCCTGGCTTCTAGGAAAAGCTTTTGCCCCTGGATGATCCTGGCCTCGGTATAGCCTGCCTCTGTCAGCCTTTTCAGTATATCGGGGCTGGCCAGCGCATTGGTTAAGGCTTTTTCAGCCGCTTCCAGCTGCAGGGGGACAGGTATGGTTGGTTTGGCAAGCACTGGCGATCCTTAAAATTGCATGGCATTGGAACAGTTGGCCCTAACTGCTTTTTTTCAGGGATTTTTTCAGGAAAAGCTCGCCCTCGGCTCCCCGCTCCTGGGCAAAGCATATCCGGGAAAGTTTCTTGTAAATGTCGCGGACCCAGGGATGGTGTTCCCCCGCCGTTTGCTGGAATATCTTGACAGCCGACTGGTACGCTTCCTCTGCCTGCGGCAGCCGGTTCTCGCCGAGTTGCAGGTCGCCGTATTTGTAATAGGCGGTCCCCACATCCGGATGCCATTCGCCCCAGGCCGTCCTCAGTATCTCCAGGGCCTGCTCCAGCTCCCGGCCGGCCTTAACGGCCTCTCCCTGCTGGGTGAACAGGACCCCCAGACCCAGGTGGCTGATCCCGGTAAAGGGGTGTCTGGCCCCCAGCCGGCGCTCTCCGATGGACAGGGCCCTCCGGAAGGTGCTTTCGGCCTGGCTGTACATATGCTGGACCGCGTAGGCATCCGCCAGATTGTTGAGGTAGATAATCAGGTCCGGGTGCTCCGGTCCGTGATGCTTCTGCTTCAGGTCAATCCCTTTTAACAGCAGTTCCACCGCCCGGGGGGCTTTTTGGTTGGCCGAACAGACCGCCGCCAGGTTGTTGAGCAGGGTGGTATAAACGGGATCGTCCTCGTTGAAAAGTTTTTGGGCCAGGGCCAAAGCCATTTCGGCGGTCTGCTGGGACAGGTCCAGGCGGCCGGTCTCCTTGTAAACCCCCATCAGGTTTCCCAGACACTTGACGGCCGAGGCGCTTTCCCCCAGCCCCTGCTTCCGGTAGATCTCCAGGGCCCGGTCCAAATATCCCTCGGCCTCGGCATATTCCCCGGTCCGGGTCATCAACCCGCCCAGGTTGTTCAGCAGTTTGGCCACCTCGGGATGGTCGTGGCCCAGTCTAAGCCGCCTGATCTCCAGTGCCCGCTGGTACAGCGGGGCCGCTTCCCGGTAGCGGTGCTGTATGCTGAGATTGATTGCCAAAGCGTTCACCGCCCCGGCCGTCTCGATGCTCTCCGGGCCGTGGGCTGCGGCCACGATGTCCAGATGCCTCTGGTAAAAAGGCTCGGCCTGGTCCAGACTGCCTTTCTGCTGCAGGCACCCGGCCAGCTTCAGCAACAGCGGAGCCAGCGACGGATCTTCGGGGCCGGTTTGGGCCTCGGCCTCCTGCAGGTCATGCCTGGCTTTTATTATCTCCTCTTCGGGACAGCTCATAATTAAGGCTCAATCCGTTAATTTGATCTTCAGTTCCTTCAACTGCTTCTCGTCCACTTCCGAGGGGCTGCCCTCCATCAGGCCGCTGCCCGAGGTGGTCTTGGGGAAGGCGATCACATCGCGGATGCTGTCTCCGCCGGTGATCATGGTCAGGATCCGGTCCACCCCGGGGGCGAGGCCGCCGTGGGGCGGGGCCCCGTACTCGAAGGCCTCCAGCAAAAAGCCGAACTTCTTCTGGACCTCTTGGGGGGAAAGCCCCACCACCTTCATCACCTTTTCCTGAATGTCCCGGCGGTGGATCCTTATTGAGCCCGAGGCCAGTTCGGAGCCGTTGGCCACCAGATCGTACAACTGGCCAAGTACTTTACCGGGATCTGTTTCGAGATATTCCAGATGCTCCTCTTTGGGCATGCTGAACATATGATGCTCGGCCTCCCAGCGCTTGTCCTCCTCATTGTAATGGAACAGCGGAAAATCCGTAATCCAGGCAAAAGCAAATTTGTTTTTGGGGATCATCTCCATCCGGCGGGCGCACTCGACCCTCAGCGCCCCCAGGGCGGCCGCGACGACGGATGGCTTGTCGGCCACGAACAGCATGATGTCACCTTCCCTGGCGGACAGGGTCTGCATAAGTTCTTTGCCCAGGTCGCCCGCGAAGAATTTTGCGATCGAGCCTTCCAATGATTCCCCGGAGACTTTGGCCCAGGCCAGGCCCCTGGCGCCGTATATCTTCACAAATTCGGTCAGCCCGTCGATGTCCTTGCGGGACCACCTGCCCCCGCCCGGCACGCAGATGCCCTTCACCTGGCCCTTGTTCTCGAGGGCCTGTTTAAAGACCGAGAAATCAGATTTCAAGGCAACCGGTGCGGTATCGCACAATTCCATGCCAAAACGCATATCCGGTTTGTCCGATCCGAAGCGCCGCATGGCCTCGGCATGGGCCAGCCGCGGGAACGGCGTCTGGATATCCATCCCGGCGACTTTGGAGAAGACCTCCTTGAACATGCCCTCGGCCAGGGAAAATACTTTGTCCTGGGTGGCAAAGCTCATCTCGATATCTATCTGGGTGTGCTCCGGCTGGCGGTCGGCCCGCAGGTCCTCGTCGCGCAGACAGCGGGCGATCTGGAAATACTTGTCAAACCCCGCCACCATCAGGATCTGCTTGTAGATGGGGCGACTGGGGCAGGGCGTAGAATTTTCCGGGATGCACCCGGCAGGGAACAAGATAATCCCGGGCGCCTTCGGGCGTGCTGCGGGTCAAAAGCGGCGTCTCTATCTCCAGAAAGTCCTGGGCGCTGAGGTAATTGCGGATCGCCAGCACGAACTTGTGCCGCAGGATGATGTTTTTGGCCAGGGCCGGCCGCCGCAGGTCCAGGTAGCGGTGCTTCAGCCGCAGTTCCTCGGAGGCCGTGGTGTTGTCCTCTATCACGAAGGGCGGCACGGCGGAAGAGTTGAGCAGTTTGACCTCCGCCGCCAGCACTTCCACCTCCCCGGTCGGCATCTCTGAATTGGCCTGGCCCTGGGGCCGGGCCCGTACCAAGCCTTTGACCGCGACCACGTATTCGGACTTCAGTTCACTGGCGGAGGCTGTCAGTTCTGCGTTCTGGGCCGGGTCGAAGACGATCTGGGTGATGCCGTAGCGGTCCCGCAGGTTGATGAATATCAGCCCCCCGTGGTTGCGGCTGCGGTGCACCCACCCGCAGAGGGTGACCTCCTGGTTGTTATTGGAGGAACGCAGTTCCCCGCAGGTGTGACTGCGCTGCCAGGCGCCCAAGGTTTCGAGTTTCATGATGCTTGTTATGTTTAATGTTGTATTTTTATTTTTTCCATAGCCCAGGCCTTAAGGCCTGGGTTATGGATCAGCAAGCCTGTTCGTCCCATATCTCATACGCCTTGCGCAAATGCGGTATGGTAATGGACCCTCCCACCACCAGCGATATGTTCATGATCTCATCGAACTCGGCCTGGCTTACCCCCAGCTTCTTGCACTGGATGACATGATAGCTGATGCAGTCGTTGCAGCGCAGCACCACCGAGGCGCAAAGCCCCAGCATCTCCTTGATCTTGCCCGGCAAGGCCCCGTCCTGGTAGGCGGCGGTGTCCAGGTTGAAGAACCGTTTGATGCCGGTATGCTCCGCCGCCAGTATCCGGTCATTCATCTTGGTGCGGTAGGCATTGAATTCTTTGATTTTGTCAGACATAACTTCTCCTGTATGTATGCAAGGCCAGCTTGTTGATTGCTGAATTCATCCCCAGTCCCCTTCTCTTGGGCTTGTGCTGAGTGCCACACTTAGTATGCCGAAGTGAAGATCCGAAGTGGGTTGAGTCTGATTTTACGTTAGGACAGCGTTAACCCGCTTTACAACTTTATCAATATTCTCAAATACATCTTTGTTGCCAATTCTTAATACTTTTATCCCAAGACAATCTATCATATTATCCCGCAATTTATCCTGTTTTTTCTGCTTTTCATGGATACCGCCATCTAATTCAACCACCAACCTTTTTTCATGGCAATAAAAGTCGGCAATGTAAAATGTTTCTTTGCCCAGCAAATCAAAAAACAATGGATATTGACGGTAGAATTTAAGTCCTCGGAACTGCCTGTTCCTAACTTTATTCCAAAATATGACTTCGGCCTTTGTCTGGTTTTTACGCAACTCCCGGCATCGGGCTTTAGCCACAAGAACTAGTTTGGATTTTATATTAAGGCTCATACTCTAAACTTCTGAACTCATCCCCAGTCCCCTTCTCTTCACAAGAGAAGGGGTTCAAGGGGTTGAGTTTTTCAGCCAGCAATGTTTCCCTACTCGCACTGGCAGTACTTCGGCACATTGACCACCAGTTCGTCAAAGGCCACTTCGGCCTGCTGGTGCTGGTCCATGTCCTTCAGCGTCACCAAGCCCTTCCTGATCTCGTCCTCGCCGATCAATGCCACGTAGCGGGCGTTGAGCCGCCCGGCCTCGCGCATCTGGGCCTTTAAACTGCGGCCCAGAAGCTCCTGCTCGCAGGCCAGGCCCTTTTGCCGCAGCTGGGAGCAAAGCAGGCTGCCCTTCTTCACCGCCTCATCGCCCAGGGTGGCGATATAGACATCGGGCCTCTTCTCCGGCGGCAGGTTCACTCCCTGATTTTTGAGAGCCAGAACATATCTCTCCAGACCCGAACCAAAGCCCACCCCCGGGGCGGGGCTGCCCCCCAGATCCTCCATCAGGCCGTCGTAGCGCCCGCCTCCGCCCAGCGCATCCTGGGCCCCCAGATGTTGTGAAATAACTTCGAAAGCTGTGCGGGTATAGTAGTCCAGTCCGCGGACCAGGTTCTTGTCCAGGGTGAACGGGATCTCAATGTCTTTTAATCTGTCCTGCACTGCCTGAAAATGCGTCTTACAGTCCCCGCACAAAAAGTCCTTCATCTCCGGGACATCCTTGAACTTTGCCTGGTCTATCTTGCAGTCCAGTATCCTCAGGGGATTACGGTTATAGCGGTCCTGGCAGTTGTCGCAGAGCTCAGGCAGCATGGGTTTGAAATGGTCCGTCAGCTTCTGGCGGTAGGGCGGCCGGCACTGGGCGCAGCCCAGGCTGTTGAGCCGTAGGCTTAAGCCTCCCAGGCCCAGCTTCTGAAGGGTGAAGAACAACAGCGAGATCGCCTCCACATCGGCCAGGGGGCTGTGGCTTCCCAGCACCTCGGCCCCGAACTGGGTGTGCTGGCGCATCCGGCCGGCCTGGGGCCGCTCGTAGCGGAACATGGGCGCCAGGTAGAAGACCTTGGCGCAGGGCTGTTCCTTGAGTGTGTTGTGCTCTATCAGGGCCCTTAAGACCGGCGGCGTCCCCTCGGGCCGCAGAGTGATGGAGCGCTGGCCCTTGTCGGTGAAGGTGTACATCTCCTTCTGGACGATGTCGGTGGTGTCCCCGGTGCCCTTG
Source organism: bacterium UBP2_UBA5202 (assembly GCA_002412795.1). Taxonomy (GTDB): domain Bacteria; phylum Edwardsbacteria; class AC1; order AC1; family EtOH8; genus UBA5202. Next base: position 53,248 of record DHVS01000028.1, read on the forward strand.
ACGAACAGCGCGGTGTCCTCAAAGACCGGGGTCCGGATCTCCTTGAACCCGTAGATCCGGGACTGCTCCCGGATCACCGATTCTATGTGCTGCCAGAGATGGACCTGGTCCGGCATCACGTCGTAGGTGCCCTTGCTGGCTTGAAACTTCATTTGTCTTCGTCCTTGTTCTTGTAGCATAGTTTGGAAAGACCGGTGCCCGCCGTAAAACCTATCACGTTCATTGAAAAATCCAGCAACGAGACCGTCCGGCCCGGCACCAATACCTCGTGATATTCATCCAGAGCGGCAAAGCCCAGGCCCAGACCCAGCAGGACCGCCCACAGCCCCTTTTGACGGTATCCTGACATAAAAACGGCACGGGCTGCCAACACCGCCAGCACCAGATACACCGCTATGTGGAACACCCTGTCGGCGTGGGGATATTCTGGTGGGGTTTTTAAGTTGGGGATGGAGGTGGCCGTTATCATCAAGACCAGCCAGGCGGCCAACGGTCCCCAGATCAATATTTTCTTCCGCATTACGTTCTTATTCCACCTGGCTGAATATTTTAAGCACTTCATCGGCGTTGGCCGCCTTCACCAGCTGTTCCCGGATCTGGTCCCGGTTCAATAGGCGGGAGACCAGGGCCAAAGCCTTGACATGGTCGGCGATGAAGTTCTGGGGGGTGGCCACAAAAAAGAAGATCTGCACCGGCTGGTCGTCCAGCGAACCGAAATCCACCGGCTGGCGGCTGATGCCGAAGGCCCCGGCCATTTTCTTCAGCTCTTTGGTGCGGCCGTGGGGAATGGCCACGCCCTTTCCGATCCCGGTGGACATCAGACCCTCCCGCTCCATGGCCGAACGGAGCAGGTCCGGCTGGTTCTCTATCAGCCCGGCCCCGGCCATCAAGGCCACCAGTTCCGAGATGATCTCCTCCTTGGTGGCCCCGTTAAGCGGGACCTTGATGCAGTTACGCTCCAGTATTTCGTTTATCTTCATCTCTGTCGCCTTATTGTGTTGGTTTTGTTTTAACAGATCCGCGGCAGGGCCTCGCCCTCCAGCATCATCAGCGGCCGTTTGCTGCCCAGGAACGTGGTCAGCAGCACCCGCGGCTGGCCGGCTTCTACTTTTCCTATGATGGCCGCAGCTTTGCCCAGCGGGTACTGGCGCATGACACTCAGTATCTTTTCCGAATCTTCTTGGGGAACAATAGCTATCAGCTTGCCCTCGTTGGCCACATACAAGGGATCCAGGCCCAGCATCTCGCAGGCGCCTTTTACTTCCTGTTTGACCGGTATCTTTTCTTCCTCGATGTTGATGGTGACCTTTGACTGCAGCGCGATCTCGTTGAGCGTGGTGGCCAGCCCGCCCCGGGTGGGGTCGCGCAGAACGTGGATCATCCCCGCCTTCAGCATTGCTCCGGCCAGTCCGTTGAGCGGGGCCGCATCGCTGAACAGGCTTCCGCTTAAACCGAAATTGTTCCGGGCATTGATCACCGCCGCCCCGTGGTCGCCTACGGTGCCGCTGAGGATAACCGCATCCCCCGGAACCGCCAGGGAACCTGAGACATTGACCCCTTCCGGGATCACACCCACTCCGGAGGTATTTATGAACAGGCCGTCGCAGGCCCCCTTGTCCACCACTTTGGTATCCCCGGTGACTATGAACACGCCCGCTTCTTTGGCGGCCGCCGCCATGGAATCAGCCACCTTCTCCAGCGTCTCAAGCGAGAAGCCTTCCTCGATGATGAAGCCGGCCGAGAGATACAACGCCTTAGCGCCCTTCATGGCCAGATCGTTGACCGTCCCGCAGACCGCCAGCCGCCCGATGTCCCCGCCCGGGAAGAACAGCGGCTTGACCACATAGCTATCCGTGGTGAACGCAATTTTGAATTTTGAATTTTGAATTTTGCATTCAGCCGCGTCGTCCCCCTGGTTTAGCAGAGCGTTTGAAAAACGAGTCTTGAATACCTTTTCTATCAACTCGTGGGAAATCCGCCCGCCGGAGCCGTGAGCCAATATTACTGACCTGTTGTTATTCATCCCGTTTACCAAAGGATAGATCAATTGTGCTCGTTAGACCAACCTTATAAAATGCACCTCCTATTTTGGTCTCCTCATATATAAATATACCACCGTTGCTATAACTTGTTTTATAAGGCCTTACACAAGTGGATATTCCAAACTGGGCAAAACCCTTTAACCATTTTGGTCCAACCTCCAATTGCAGGGCCGGTTCAATATTAATAAATGATACGTTCTTATGTTCAACTGTATCAGCACTAGCATATGAAGTCCCCAAGTTGTAATAATAAATGCTTTGACAATATGGGTACCAAATATACATTACCCTGCCCCCAAAAACCAGATTAAATCCTGATTTTTCACGGCCGTGATTTATCTGTAAAAATATCTTGTTATATTTACCTTCATTCTCGGTCGGGGCGTCAGCCACGTTTGGGAAATATTCTTTTTGAAAAACATACCCCTTCCCGGTACCACAAAAAACGTCAGTAACTGTTTGCTTCTGGTCAACCTTTCCTATCCTGCATCCGATTCCCATTTCGCCATACCAAGAACTGACAGCATAATGTTTTAAATCGTTGAATATCGCAGTATTTTCTGTATACTCATCATCATTTTTGAAATAGTCGGCAAAAATACGTACTCGTTTATTTAATGAAAAAGCAAGGCTTCCATCCATGAAGCTGTGCCCGCTATAATATAATCCACCTTGTACTGCAGGGCCGTTTGCCAATAACGGCAAACATAACGGATTCGGCTCAAACAGGATTTCCCCCTTTGCTACGTTTGCGGCAGATAGAATAATTAAAATGATGAACAAGCTGTTTTTAACCATATTGATCACTTGTCAATTTTGATATTTGTACCAAGCAGCGCAGGCCCCTTCTGATGACACCATGCACGGCCCCACCGGGCTTTCCGGCGTGCATTTTTTCCCGAACATCGGACATTCATCAGGCTGATGAAGCCCCATCATCACCTGGCCGCAGATGCACCCCTGGGGCTCTATGGCCGGAGGGACTTCGACATTAAACCGGCTGGCGGCATCATAATTCTTATATTCAGGCCTGAAGCAAAGCCCAGTCTCCGGTATGCTGCCAATGGCCCGCCATTCGGCGGTGCAGGGCTCGGTCACCTTATCCAGCATGGCCAAAGCATTCGGGTTCCCGGCATCCGGCACTCCCCTCCGGTACTCGGTCTGCACGCTGAAGGCCAGCCCGTCCTTTTTATGGCTTCGGAGCTGTTCCAGCAGCATCACTATTGACTCCAGAATGTCCAGCGGCTCGAACCCGGCAATAACGCAGGGGATCTGATATTCAGCCGGGATGAATTGATACGGCGCACTGCCGATGATGGCCGAGACATGGCCCGGACAGAGGAACCCGTCTATCCTGGTCCGGCCGGACTCCAGAATGGCTTTCAGGGCATGGGGCACGGTCTTGAAGGCAGGATAGACCGAGAAGTTATCAAGACCCTTCTCTTTGGCCTCCAGCACCGTGGCGATGATGGTGGGCGAGGTGGTCTCGAAACCCACCCCGGCAAAGACCACCTGTTTTTGCGGGTTCCCGGCGGCGATCTGCAGGGCATCCAGCGGGGAATACAGTATCCTGACATCGGCCCCCTGGGATCTGGCTTCCCTTAGACTGGAATGCGAACCGGGGACACGGACCATGTCGCCGAAGGTGGTGAATATCACGTCCTTCAGCCCGGCAATGGCTATCATCCGGTCGATGTCATAAAGCGAAGTGACGCAGACCGGACAGCCCGGCCCGGATAAAAGTTTTATCGACCTGGGGATCAGCCCCCGGATGCCGAACTGGGATATGGCCATGGTGTGGCTGCCGCAGACCTCCATGAAGGAATACGGGCCGTCGCACAGGCTCTCTATCCTTTTGACCAGTTTTGCGGCCACCACCGGGTCGCGGAATTTATCAAGATCGATCATGCTGGCTGGCCGTCAGGTGATGGTGATGCCGGTTTCTTCTAATAACTTGTAGGTGTCCTCGGCCTCCTGGGGATCTATCCGCTGGATGGCAAAGCCGGCGTGGATCAGCACGAACTCGCCCACCTTGGCGTCGGGCATCATATGCAGACCGATGCTGCGTTTAAGGCCCCGGATGTCCACCTCGGCCTTGTTCCCCTCGATGGTCTCGATCTTTGCCGGTATGGCTAAACACATCTTCTTACTTCCCTAAAATGCTTGACACCAACTGTCCCAGGGCTATTCCGCCGTCATTCGACGGTACCTGTCTGTGGATCAGTACCTGGTAATCTTTTTTCAATAATCCTTGCCGGACACGGGCCAACAGAGTCCTGTTTTGGAACACGCCCCCGGAAAGGGCCACGGTTTTTATCCCCGATCGCAACTTTAAATTATCGCACATTGCCAGGGTAAAGTCAACGATTGTATTGTGGAATTTGGCCGAACAAACGCCTGGATTAACGCCGTTTTTAACATCATCAGTCAACTGCCTCCACATCTCTTCTAACAAGACCATTGACTGCCCGTCTGATTGAATTATCTGATGATCGTAACTGCCGGCGGTGCAGGGATCAACGCAATTCTCCAGCGCGATGGCCGCCTGGGCCTCAAAGGTGATGGAGGAACATACCCCCAGCAAAGCGCTGACTGCGTCGAACAGCCGCCCCAGGCTGGAGGTCCAGGCCAGGTTGAACCCGCTGTCCAATTGTTTGGATATCAGTTCCAGCTCAGATTGGTATTTTTCGGGGATAATGCCTGTGGGCAGTTCGTTCAAAAGATACTTGCTGTAGCCGGCGGCTATCCGGTAGGGCTTTTTGATGGAGGTTTCGCCTCCCGGCAGCGGCAGGTATTCCAGGTGCCCGGCCCGGTCCATCGTTTTGCCGTCGAACAGGAAGAACTCCCCGCCCCAGATCTTGCCGTCTTCGCCGTAGCCGGTGCCGTCGAAAGCCACCCCGATGGCCGGTACCATTTTGCCGTTATCGGCCAGGGCGCTCAGGATGTGGGCTTGGTGATGCTGGGCGGCGCGCAGGTCCACCCCAATTTGTTCCTTGGCCCATCGGGTGCTCAAGTAATCTGGATGCAGATCGTGGACCATGATCTCCGGCTTTATCCGGAACCACTTCTGGTATTTCTCAACCGTTTCTTTGAAAAATTCCAGGGTGGCCAGGTTATCCATCTCGCCGATGTATTGGCTGAGATAGGCCCTGTTGCCTTCCGCCAGACAGAAAACGTTCTTCATCTCCCCTCCCACCGCCAGCGTCGGCGGTACCGAAACCGGGAGCATTATCGGATTGGGCGCATAGCCCCGGGAGTGGCGGACTATCTGAACGATCTGCTGATTCTCGTTTGACAGTGTTTCCTCATTATTCCGCTTTCTGCTTTCTGATTTGATATTTATTGCATCGCTTACAAATACTATCGAATCGTCATTGCGGTTCTCAATATCCCGGTCGTTCAGCAGAAAATGATCGGCCAAGTCCGCCAGCCGGTTCAAGGCCTCCCGGTTGCCGGCCGTCACCGGTTCATCCTGGACATTGCCCGAGGTCATCACCAGGGCCTTGAGTCCGGGATTTATTTTTTTTAGTTCCCTAAACAAAAGATGATGCACCGGCGCATAGGGCAGCATCACTCCTAGATAGTTGTTCCCCGGCGCTACAAATTCTGAAAGCCTTCCAATTTCCCATCCATTCGCCTGTGGGGCAAGCCGGCCTTTCTCAGGACAGGTTTTTCCGTTTTCCAATTTATTTAACAGCACGATCGGCGCCTGGCTGGAACACAGCAGTTTCTCTTCCTGGCAACTTACCTGGCAGATGTCCCTGACATCCTCCAGCGATCCGCCCATCAGGGCCAGCGGCTTGTCCGGCCGGTTCTTTCTGGCGCGAAGCTTTTTGACCGCGGCATCATTGCCGGCATCGCAGGCCAGGTGAAATCCCCCGATGCCCTTGAAGGCCAGGATCCCGCCAGTCAACAGCAGTTCTGCGGCCTTGGTTATCGCACCTGATCTTTCGGCCTTTATTTTTCCGTCCCCTCCGCAGAGCCAGATCTTGGGACCGCAGACCGGGCAGGCGTTGGGCTGGGCGTGGAATCTGCGGTTCTCAGGATCGTCGTATTCCCTTTGGCAGTCGGAACACATGGCAAAGCCCGCCATGGATGTCAAAGGCCTGTCATACGGTGTGTTTTGAATGATGGAGAACCGCGGCCCGCAGTTGGTGCAGTTTATGAAAGGATACAAATATCGCCGGTCATTCGCATCCAGCATCTCATTCAGGCAGTCGGAGCACAGGGCGATATCGGGTGAGATCCTGGTGGCTCCGCCGCCGGTCAAGCTCTCCCTGATGACAAAATCCCTGTGATCGCCGGGTTCGGCCGGGAAAACGGCCATGGCATCGATCGTGGCCAGGGGCGGCAGTTCGCTTTTGACCTGGGACAAGAAAAGGTCGATGCCTTCGGTACTGCCCTGGGCATGGATCTCCACTCCCTGGCTGGAATTAAGCACCCAGCCGGCCAGGCCGTGCTTTTTGGCCAGCCGGTAAATGAAGGGCCGGAAGCCCACCCCCTGGACGATGCCGTTGATTTTTATCTTTATTGCGTTCATGATAGATCTCAAAATAAACCGCCCTGTTATTTTCAGGACGGGGAAACATCCTTTGATTATATTCCTAAACGCTTAAAATTTCAAGGCATATCTCAAGTCTTGCATTTTGCGGTGAAATAGTATATGCTTACTGCCCTATGGCCAAAAACACCATTCATACTCCGGCTGCCGGTAGCATCGAGCCGGACCGCAGCCTTAAGATATCCATCATCGAAGGCAGTTTTGCCACGGTCCACATCACCGTCAGTCTGGGAGCCCTGGTCACCGGATACGCCCTGATGCTGGGGGCCAACGATTTCCACCTGGGCCTGCTGGCGGCCCTCAATGCCCTCTCCACCGTGGGCTCGGTCATCAGCGCCCAGATCCTGGGGCGTCTGGGCAGCCGCAAGAAACTGACCGTCTGGGGCGCTACTATCGGAAGAGCACTGTGGGCGCTGCTCTGCATCCTGCCATTCATCAAAATGATGCCCGGCCTTAAGCTGGCCCTGTTCTTTGCCGTGATGTTTCTGGGGAACACCATCCTCAGCGCCGCCAACACCGCCTGGCTTTCCTGGATGACCGACCTGGTGCCGATGGAAAAGCGGGGCGCCTATTTCGGCAAGCGCAGCGCCATCCTGGGGGCGGTGACCATGCTCACCAATTACGGGGCCGGCTGGGGCTTTGACCGGATGAAAGCGGCCGGGCTGCAGGACCAGGGATTTGCCCTGGTCTTCGGGCTGGCCGCTCTTTTTGCCGTGATCGCCGGGCTGATCCTGAACCGCCAGTGGGAGCCGCCGTTGAAGGGGGAAAAGTCCCTCTCCATCTACGAAATAGTAAAACTGCCCTTCGCCGATCCCAATTTTAAAAAACTGCTGACCTTCTTCATCTGCTGGTCCCTATCCACTGCCATCGCCGGGCCGTTCTTCGGGGCCCATATGATCAAGAACCTGAAGATGCCTTACTCGGTGATCGCCCTCTATTCCATCATCGCCGGGATACTGAACCTTTCCACCCAGCCTTTGTGGGGGAAAATAATTGACAAACTGGGGAACCGCCCGGTGCTGATCTTCAACCTGGTAGGCATCTTCCTGCTGCCGCTGTTCTGGCTGTTCGCCACTCCTTCATTTTACCTGCCCATCTGGGTGGATGCCTTTTTGACCGGTTTTTTCTGGCCGGGTTTCACCCTGGCCGGCTTCAACCTGCTGCTTTTGACCGCTCCCGAGCAGAACCGGACCTCCTATCTTTCCATCTATACGGTGACCAATGGATTCGCCGTATTCCTGGCATCCCTGGCCGGAGGCTGGCTGGCCAACGCCCTGCATGATTTTAAATTCGTGCTGCTGGGACACACCCTGATCAACTTCCACCTGCTCTTTGCCTTTTCCTCGCTGGCCCGGATATTTACCCTGTCCCTGGCCTTGCAGATCAGGGAGGAAAAGTCCCATTCGGTGGGCACCCTGCTGAATCTGGTAGGCGACAAGGTAAGCCAGAGGTTTCTGGGCAGCTGGGAAGCCGGAGTGGTTTTGATAAAACGGATCACCCGGGTTTAAAGACAAAAAAGCCCCGCTGGTTGCGGGGCTTTTTTATTTCCCGTATTTTAAAAAACTGCCGGGATCATCACTTGGTCGTCTTTTTATCCTGCTGTTTTATCAGGGCCGCCAGCAAAGGCAACATTATCTCATGATGCCCGGTAAAACTGTATCCCCGGCCGCCGGACAGCGTCGGGCGGCTGACCACGTTGACATTGGGCCGATAGTGCTGGATCATGTCAAAATTGGCGGTGGTGAAATTTTTGACCTGGTGCCCCAGGTTGCGGGCCACGGTCAAAGCTTTTAGAAAGACCTCCGGCATGATCACGGTGGAGCCGATGTTGATCACCACCCCGCCCGGCAGCTTGGTGACCGACCGGGCCAGGATCCGGAAATCCCGGGCGCTGCAGTCCCCGGCGGCGGCCCCGTCGTAACTGGGATGCTGGTTGATGATGTCGGTGCCCACCGCCACATGGACCGTGGCTGGTATTTCGTTCCGGCTGCAGGCCGCCATCAGGCTGAACTTCTGGTATTTGGCCCTGATCCCGGTCAGGTACTGCCCCAGCGCCTGGCCGTAGCCCATTTTGCAGAGGCTGGCGGCCTTGATGACGCCGTTGATTCCGTCGGCGGTCTCCCGGGCCATGCCGAAACTGCCGTCTTCCAGGCCTGCGGCCACGTCCTCGGAGGTCTTTCCCCAAAAGGCCATTTCAAAGTCGTGGATGGCCCCGGCCCCGTTGGTGGCCAGGTGGGTGACATAGCCCTGCTCTATCAGGTCAATCAGCACCGGGGAAAGCCCGCATTTTATGGGGTGGGCCCCCGTCATCACGATCACCGGCCGTCCCCGGCTCCGGGCTTTACGCACCGCCCGGGCCAGGGAAAACAGGTCATTGACCTTAAGTATCTTGGGCAGGGAATCAAAGAATTGCGCCAGCGAAGATCCCGGCTTTACGGCCTGGGCCAGCTGGCCCAGGTCCACCTTGCTCCGGCGGTCCCTGATGGAATAGCTTTTGACCCTGGAGATATCTATTTCCTTGTGCCTGTTCATGGGTTTCATCCGCCTCATATTTTTAAGGGACCAGGTAATTGGGGCCGTCTATTCCCTGGTTATATTCGTTGAGCACCGCGTTGATGGATCCCACCAGTATCTTGCTTTTCATCAGCACCGGGATCCGGCGGCTGTCGTTGGTCAGCCAGACCAAAAGCCGTCCCTTGTTCTGGAAAAGCCCGGGATAGCGCAGCACCGGCTCCACCACCAGGCATTCCACCTTGCCGAAGATGGTCTTGACCTTTTCCTTCCTGAGGAGCTTGACCTCCAGCGGGTAATTGTTCTTGTCGGTATGATTGTCGATGTACAGCGACTTTCCCGATTCCAGGGAAAAGGTCCGGGCATAGTACAGCGAGGTCAAAATGTCCCGGGCCTGGGGGGTGGTGGCTATCACCTGCCCGGTGTTGTAGGTGACCTTGTTCTGCTCCTGGTCAAAATCCAGCGACTCTTCGTGGCGGTAGCTGCCTTCCCGCTGCTTCTTTTGGTAACGCAGGGAATAAAGGTGCTGGTAATCGGTGAAAGCCTCGAACCGGTCGTGCACCTGGTAGATTTTTGAGAAGAACGGGTTGGACCAGGTCTCGTTGACGATGTGATAGGCCCGGCGCTGGCCCACATAGGTCAGCTCGCTGTCCACCCGCATGTATGAATAACCCGCCGTGATGCCGGCATATTCTATGGTATAGGTCATCTTCTCGCCCCGGTTGAACTTCCGGAAAGGTTCGGCGGCGCCCGGCGCTGCCCCAGACAGGCCCGCGGCCAGCCCGGCTAAAAGACAGAGAATGTTCCGTTTGGTATTGTTCATCGATTTTTTGAACCGTTGTTATTAATGGGGTCAGTATATAAGTAGCATGTTTATTAGGAATCCATGAAACCACCTGTAGTGAGTGTGCATTGTGCTGAGCCTGTCGAAGTGCCGAACTATGAACCCTTAACTGTAAAAACCCTATCGATTCCTGCGTTCCTGCTTGTCCGCCGCAGCCGCAGCGAAGGCAGAGCTTCCTTATAAAATAAATTCATTTGTCTTCGTCCGTTATGCAATTAATTAAGTGCTCTGGTTAATAACTATTGCTGTTTTGTTCGCCCCGGTTACCTTGGCCAGGACCTCTTCCACCGTGACCTTCTCCATGCAGTCGTATTCCGGGCACTTCTGGCCGGGACATTCCCGGCAATGACCGGCCGGGGGCCTGATGACCTCATGCCCCGTCCCGTAGGGCCCCCAGCGTTTTATAGCGCAGGTGGGGCAATACAGTCCTACGGCTTTGGTGTTAACGGCCACGGCCACGTGCAGGGGACCGGTGTTGTTGGTGACCAGCACTTTGGCCAGGGATATCAGGGCCACCAGATCGGCCAACGGCAGGTTTTCCGCCCAGCCGGCATCAGTCTTCAGGATGTTTTTCAACCTTGCCTTATGATCCACTTCCTGGGGCCCCAGGCTGATGACGACCCTGCCGCCTGTGCCCATGATCCTGTCCGCCAGCCTGGCGAACGATGCCAGGGGCCAGGGCTTGGATGACCCGCTGCAGCCGGGATGGATCAGGGTGAAATCCTTTCCGTATTCCTTGGCCAGTTTTTCTTTCAGGTCATCCGGCACCGTCAGAACCGGCGGCAGATAGCGCTCGCCGGCTACCGGCTGGAACCCCAGACCCTGATAGACCAGATCCAGGTTATATTCCAGTTCATGCTTTGCATTTTGCTTCCGGTGCTGTTTTACCCGGCGGTTGAAAAGCAGGCTGTACCCCCGGTAGGCCGTGCCTGCTCTGACCGGGATCCCGGCCAGCCAAAGGGCCGCCGCCAGACGAAGGGTGGGGTGCAGAAGTACTGTAGCGTCAAACCGGTAAGTCCGCAACATACCCGCCAATTCAAAAACGCCCTTTCCGGGATCTGTCAAAACTTCAGCAATATCCTGAGCCAACGGGACCAGGGCCGCCGTGTTTTTTGAGACCAGGTAAGTTACCCTGGCTTCCGGGAACCGGCGTTTTAGAGCAGTTGCCACGGGCAGGGCCAGCACCAGATCGCCCAGCCTGTCATTTCGGACCACCAGTATGTTTTTAAACCCTTTCGGTCCCACAAAGCCCCTTCTGCTCACTTTTTGTTCTTGGGCCCCCTGGACAGTTTTTCCAAGCCATGCCTGACCGCCAGCGTTATCGCTTCCAGGTCCAGCTGCTTGATGCAGGAAAGGTGGTCGCATGATTTCTTCCAGCAGGGGCTGCAGTCCAGCTCCGAGAATATCTTCTCGCCCCTCCCGAACAGCTCTATCTCGGTGCCGCAGGAAAGCCCGAACCAGGCCACCACCCATTTTTTAAGGGCCACCGCCATGTGCAGGGCCGAGGTGTCCCCGGTGATGACGATATCGCAGGCCTCGATGTAGACCATGCCCCGGCGGATGCCCTCATCCGTGGGGCTGTTGATGACGAAGGCCCCGGCCTTTTTCCGGATCTCGGCGTTGCGCCCGGCCTCGGCCCTGCCGCCCAGCAGCATGATCTTTGCCTTGGGAAATTTTTTACGGAATTGTTTTATCAGCCGGACATGCTGTTCAATGGTCATCTTTTTATTGGGGAAAAGATCGGAGCATCCGGTGTTGAAACCTATAACCAGCTCGGTCCCCTTTATCCCCTGTTTCAGCCGGTAGTCTTTGGCCGCCTGTTTTTCCCCGTCCGTCAGGCAAAGGACATAGTCCTCGTTCCGGTAATCCAGTTTCATGGCCTTAGCCAGGTACTTTATCCCGGTGACCTTGTTCTGCTTGAACTTCAGTTCGTCGTCGATCCCCAGCCGGTAGCCGTATTCGGCCTCGGGGTTGAAATAGGTGATGGCCCCGTTCCGGTCCAGGGCAAATCCCAGTTTTTCTTTTGACTTGACCAAAATGGCCAGGGCATCCGAACGGTGGGCCTTGTCTATGGAATAGATCTTGTCAAAGCTCATGGCCTGGAGGATAGAGACAGTTTCAAAGTCGTAGGGCCAGATCTTGTCGATGTAGGGATTGTTCTGCAGCAGGGGCACTGCCATAGGCAGGGTCACCCAGTGGATGGTGCTTTTGGGATCCTGGCGTTTGATGGCCGGCAGCAGGGCCGTGGTCATCAGCACTGCTCCCAAGGCGTCTAAGTTGATGATCAGGATCCTGGTGCCCCGGGGCTCGCGCTTCTTGCAGCCCCGGCATAGCCAGCCGGGATGGCATGGCTTGTAACCGTTAAAATGTTTGCAGTCTATGGTTTTTTGCAAAATGAACCTCAATTAAAGTCGCGGGTTATGGAATATTATAGTCAATATTTTGGGTAAAAGCAATAAGAATTGAAATGGTTTGTGATTAGAACCCCAAAGCCATCCGGCAGGATGGCTTTGGGGGGTTGTTTAGGCTGAATGTGTTTTAGAGGTTTTTCTGAAGGGCACGATAGGGCTGTGGGGACATTGGGTGAAGTTGTAGAGGCAAGAAGAGGTAAGATGTAATGTTGCAGTTAAAAATTTTCAGTAATAAAACCATTTTTCTCAAATGCTATTTTAATTAACGCCAATATTTCACTTATATTAGTATCCTTATTTTTATCAGAAACAATAATATTTTTAACAGCATAATTGAAATTGCTCGCTTTTGCAAGTTCAATATCAACAGTATCCTTTGAAATCTGAACTGGGCGACTACTGACTTGGCCTTGTTTGTTTACACGCACATAAATAGCGTTTTGCTTACGTTTTTCAAGGGAACCATGAAATATTTTTTTCACATTTATCTCATATTGTGGGTCTTCATCCCACCACCATTTTTGATCCTCCCATCTTCTAATTTTTTCATGACGAAATACATTTATTGCATCAGCAACCCTTCTCTCTAATTCCCTGTTGCTGTAATTCTTCTTCTTCAGCCGTTCGATTATTTTTTTAAAATCTTCATCAGAAGGTGTAATATAGCCTAATATCAACCCCAACAGTTGTTTGCAGATATGATCAGTTAGAGCTCTTCTAATTTCGACTGACCAGGGTACCATTTTTTCTTTAACCAAATAAATCAGAAACGCTTTTGAGAATTCCTCTTGTGCTAATATAGACAGCGCAAGCGCTGTTGGGTATTTCTCCCAATCTTTTAATAATTCTGCCTCATCCAAAAGACGCATGCCATTATCAATTGTCGCTTGTATGGATTTTTCTAAATGTTGTCGATTCATATCCTTCAACTGGCTGGCGTACTAAGTTGATATATTTCTTGTATCTTCTTAAATATTTTCACAACTTCTTGACTCGTTGGTGCATTAGAAACATCAACATGATCAAATCTACGGTTATGACTTTCTTGATTTAACACCTCAAAAAACCAAAGGTAATTACCTTTTTCATTCAATATTTCTTCCGCTATTTTTGCAATATTCTTTTGTTCTTCTGAACAAGCTGGTTTAGACAATTCTTCTTTAATAACTCTCAATATTATTTCTAAAGCCGGTTGTTTTATTTGTTTTAATTTTTCATCTACCCTACTATCTTTAAATTTTAATTTATTAAGAGCTGATATTTTTAAACATACTTCTTCTAACAAAATACGACAATAAAAGATTGCTGAACGTATATCTTGTGTTTCAGGTGCTAAAAAGTTATTAATTTTTGCTTCAAAATTAGCTGGGTTACCCCTTTCACAGAAATCTATACCTGTTTTACCGGAGTATAATACATACCTTTTCTGATTTTCTTTTTTAAATAGATTGGCGATTTTTTCATCAAAAAATCTGTCATGTGATGTAATTATAAATTGGCAATCATTTAGATATGCTTTTACTTGATCCCATTTATCACCAAATGCCACAGTACCGTTTTCGTTAGAAATATTACCCGATAATAAATATGCGATATTATCTCTATGGTCAGAATCTATCGCATTTATTGCGTCATCAAATATTAAAATAGGCATAGAATATTTTACAGCACGTGCTAATAGTGTGGATAAACCTAAAGTCCTTAAATGGCCTTCGCTTAATAAATGTAAAGCATTACAAACCTTACTTTCATCTTTTGAATATTTAAAACAAAATTTATCTTGCTTGCTCTTTGGCAAAATTATTTCTTTTACTTTTTCACCTTCATGATCATATAAATTCAAGGCTCGGTAAAACCCCGTAACATAGACGTCAATATCCGCCCCTTCTTTTAAGATTGAACTCGCTTGGTATGCCTGCATAGATGCGTAGATACCAGAGTAAACATTTAATATATTTTTATATTTGCCGGAATTTTCAGCTTGAACTATTATTGTTTTTAATTTATCCTCAATTGTTTTCCTTATTTGGCATTTCGATGTAAGTATATTTATATGTTCTTGGAGCTTTGCATATTCAGTCTTTATATTTTGTATTTCTTTTTCCTTTTCGGGCTTTGCCTTTAATAAATCATCCCTATTCTTTACATAATTCACAACGATATTTTCTAAATCGGTAAGATGAGTAAAGTCCGCACTAAATGAACACTTGCATGTTTCAATAAATGATTTTGTATCATCCTCAAGCTTTGATTCCAATAAGGTAAAATCTATGGTGGGTATTTTGGGTTTTTCTTTTTGTCCGGCAATACCAAACCAATTTTCTTCTTTAAGATTAAGTTGTATTTTCTGCCATTCATCTCTAATAAGTCTGAATTTTGCGCCACGCAGCTCTATTTCAATATTATTTATTTCGTTTTTCCAAGTAGTTAATTGTTTTAGTTTTACTAATTCTCTTTTAGCTTTTTCACGTGGATCTGTAACAACTCCTGCACGCATAAATATTCTGCCAGTTTGTTTAAAAGGCGTATCACAAAGGGGGCATTTGCTGTCTTTATATGACCGAAATACAATAGTGGCCGATTGATACAGATTTTCAAAATCAAGCTTTTGTGCACTATCAGCAATATTTTTGTACAGCAACTCCCAATCATCTATTATTTTAATAAATATTCTTATTTTATCAATAAATTCATTAGCTGAAAATATAATACCGTAATTTATTTCTATTGCTTCAAGCTCTTTGCGTTGTTTTTCTAAAACCAGCTCGATTTCATACTTTTTTTCATCGTATTTTTTATTGCCAGCTAAATTATTTAATTTATCACTTGCATCACTTTCCTCATTTTTAGCATCTTCAACTGCCTTTTCCTGTTCTGTTTTCCTACTATTCCAGTCTAACCATATTCTCCAATTTTCTCGTTCTGGTCGATTTTTTTCGGTTTCTGTCGGGGAAATATCCTGCCCAAATTCTTTGAAGAAATCAACAACATCCGTAAACCCAAAAAGTTCACCCATTACTTCTTGAAAATCGCTACTTGGTTGAATTGCCAGTTTTGCGAATTTCTCAATCCGATTTTTTTCCAAAAAGCAACGGTCATAAATAGGATCTGGTATAGTTAAGCCTTCGACAGTTAAAGTTAACTTCGATGCATTAAAGCTTGGACTGTCTTTGTCGTTATTCTGAAAGTAGAAACCGGCAGATTCAGCTTTCCTTTTGTTGCGTTCCGTTGAATCACCTGTGAGGGCCCACTCCAAAGCTTCACAAAGGCTTGTTTTACCACCTCCATTTGGTGCAAAAAAAAGGGTTGCCTTCTCATTAAAATCAATCTTGCGCCCAAGGCCTGAATCATTTGCTTGAAAGCCTTTGAAATTAACTAAATTAATTTCTTTTAATTTTACCCTTGTTGTCGCTTCATTTTGTGGTGCTATAACTTCATTCAGATCAGGTAATTCAAGAGAATTAATTTTATCGCGATAATTAGTATCTGTTAAATAATTTTCTATTTGCTCAAGTATATAAATTTTTCTCTGGTTTTTATTTTTGGGCACAATGTCATTAAAACCATACCACAATATTTTAAGGAAAGTAATATGCTCTTCGCTTATACCTGTCTTGATTTTTTCTTGTGCGAAATAATTTTGGAAATATCTTTGTAATGTATTAACTTCACTCATAAATATTCGCTTTCTACATAAATGTTATCTGCTCTATAAGTTTGATTGTTCCCCCTCCACCAACCTTATTTCTTCCTCTGTTAACTCATGAAACCTAAACGTCAGTTCGTCAATTACCTTTACGGCAGAAATTAACGGCCCACCTAAAACAATAAATCTTTATAAATACTTATTCCTGGGGCTTTGCAACGGTTCAACTTTAAAAAGCTTTCTATTTGTTTTATGTTTTTGTCTAAATCTTTGGTTAATACCTTTAATGTATCATTACATGCTTTTTCATCTTTTGGCAGATTAATTGTGCCCTGTATATCAAACAAATCGTGCAGCCATTTTAAAAGCTGTAATTGTTTGACATTATCTAATTTCAATATTGTTTGAGTGTTGGTGCCGTCTTTAAAATAAACCTCATAATGCCCGAAAAGATTAGAGGTACCAGATTTAACATCGCTTGGATATTTCGGCTTCCCGGCAGGCACGTTTACGCGCTTTGTTTCAAAGCCCTTAATGAGATCATTATAGCTGTTTATTTCCGGGAATCTTTCCTTAACCAGGGCTAAAGCATCATCGTAAGATAGTGCTTTTTTATACTTGATGGTTTTTACAGATTCTGACTTTTCTTTTCTCTCGCTTACATAATCGCAAGCCGCTTTGTATAATTCATCAACATCTTTTGCCTTTAAGCCCAGTTCTTCAAATATTATAGTGTCTAATTTTTTTCTGTCTTCTTGGGTTACTTCTTCAAATATCGTGCCTTGCTCGCGCGCCCTTAATGATTTATAAATTGGCTTTAACTCATCCCATCTATTATTTATCAAATCGGGGTTTAATATTAAGGTTCTTTCGACTAAATTCACATCTACATCGCTGACTTTAACCACCATTTGTCTTGAAAACAAATCTATGAAATACCTGAAAACAATGCTATTAAGTATTAGAAATAACGCGTCCGCCTGCTTTGGGTCTTTTACAATAATATTGTAATTAACTTTATCGGCGCAGACACCAGCAGTTCTGTTGTCTATAAGACGATATCGTTCTCCAATTTTGGAAGGAAATATAAACGCCCCAATAGTAACAGCATCGCTGAGATCATACCATTCTTTATTCTTGCCCACTCGGCCCATGCATGTTGGTATTTTGTGTATTTCATATTTTTTAGATTCCGCTTCAAGTATATAGCCTAATATTTTATTGTTATATTTCTTAAGATTTGCTTTGGTCTCACTGCAAAGCAATACATGATAATGTAGTTGTTTTAAATCCACACCTAAGTTCTTAGCTTCCCGTTGCGATTTGTATAGCGGCTTAAAGAAACGCCTTTCCAAAATATAATGCCTTTTTGTAAGCTCCGAATAATACCATCCGCAAGAATTCCAATTTACTTTATGTTTGCTTCTGCTTTCGCCAAAATTTAGTTTATACTCTTCATCACTCATGGCCTCTACTAGTTTAGTATCGTCCAAAACGTAAAAGAACTCGTTGGCTCCTGTTTTAATGCCGTATTTTACATCGGCAACGGTAGATAGCGGCACCATAATATTTTTTGATTTGCCGATAATTTTATAATATATGTCCGGCGCCCTTAGATATTTAGCGCCCCAGAAGCTATTTTTATATTTACCATCTATAATGCCATCAGTTTTTAGATCGCTTTGTTTAACGGCAAAGGCGGTATATTCCTTTGTTATTACAGTGCCATCAATGCTTTCAATATTTTTAACAAAATCAAGCACATTGTCAATTCTTGCAGGGTC
Organism: bacterium UBP2_UBA5202; assembly: GCA_002412795.1. Lineage (GTDB taxonomy): Bacteria > Edwardsbacteria > AC1 > AC1 > EtOH8 > UBA5202. The sequence continues at coordinate 71,047 of DHVS01000028.1, forward strand.
ATCACTATTACCAATAATATTTGTGTATTCCTTAAATACCCTGACAAATTTTACTTTATTATTGTCGCGTTTGGTACAATCGTTGTTCTTTTCCAAAATCAAAATAACAGTATTTACGGAGGCAGTTTCAAAACTCCTTTTTATTTGGTTGTCAATTATTGCAATAATCCTAAAATTATCCAACAAATATTTCTGCAACCCCCCGCCATAACTCACATCCAGCCAACTGCTGGAAATTACATAACCCAACCTGCCGCCATCTTTCAAAAAAGAAGCTGTATGCATCAAATAATAAACATACAGGTCGGACTGCTGATTTATTTTTTCTAAATTCCATTCCTTTTGGGCTAACTCGTTCCATTTATCTTTGTGTTCAATCTTCTCTTGGCGTATATAGGGTGGATTGCCGATACAGGCATCAAATACTGGCACTTCAACTTCACTATGTTTTCCATCAAGTTTTTTAACTTTAAAATTGTGGCTCTTGTTCAAGAAAATCAACTTTGGATGCGATTTTCCGTTAATATTGGAAAAATCGCTTTCAATAATTACTGGGTAATTATCCAACGTTTTTATATCAAGCAAGGACAGGTTCATTGTAGCTAAGAAAGCCGGAAAGGGCGCGATTTCAATGCCCCATAAGCGTTCCAATAGTTCAGTATGCTTTAAATTGGCGTTGTAATGCTTTAAATATTTGTATGCCCTTACCAAAAAGGTACCCGCGCCGCATCCGCTGTCCAATACTTTATCGGTATTCGCATTTATACAAAAGGCATTTACGATATCAACTTCATCTACATTTGTAAAATGCTGGCCTCGGTCATGCTGCTCCTGGTTGTCAATCATAGTATTGTATATGGAGCCGATGATCTCGGTATTTAATTCCTTGAAATTGAGGTGGTGTATTTCTACAATATTTCTCTTTAATTCAGGCAAATATTTAGGGCTGAATTCAAAATCATCCAAGATCGTCTTCGTAAATATCAATTCGTAATCGTGCTTTAAAACATCATCAAATCGTTGTCTTAGAGTTTTATTTAACAGACCAATGTCCTCCGGTATTTCCAGCTTTTTTAGATTAAGTTCCTTTACATCACGTTGCAAATAGGTATAAAACATTATTTTTAGGAATAGCAGATAATTGGCCAATTGGCAAATATTATATATGTCTTCTGATCCAAAATTTATAGTTACGTTAAATATTTCCTGGCTTTTTAAATAATCTTTTATCTTTTCTTTTAGTTTTGCTTCTGCGTTAATTTTAGGCTGCATTACCTCAAACATGTCTGCCGTAGCTTCAAGCATATAAGACGACAACTTGTTTACAAAGTATTTATCTATTGAATCCCAGTGTATTTCCTTGACTTTATGTACTATATTTGAAAGGTCGGTTAAAAACCTTTTCAATTCAGGTTTTAATGCTGTTTTGTAATTTTGTGTTAAAACCTCATCGTCATTGCGCAGATTTGAGATGGTATAAACTTTAACCTTACGTTCATATATTGTCGTATGCGGCGTAAATGTTTTGAATATTGCCAACTGCCTTGGAGTGCCGGTAACGAAATATTCAAAGCCATTAGTAAAAGCCTTGTTCATGGCGTCCATGACCAAGGCTTCATCAGTAGCGTCCCATTTGGAATTCTTTAATTCAAAGGAAACAATATTCCCGGCATCCTTACTGGAATATAGCTTACCATCGGCAAATCGGCTGTTTTCCTTGCCCACTTGCTCTTCCTGGGTAATGTTTGTAAACAAGATATTTTTATCTTCCCTGATAATTTCATTTATCAAGTTGAATAAAATACCCTGAAAGGTTCTTTCGTTGGCTTGGGGAGTCATAATGTTACTAAAAAACAGTTTATCATACTTTATAGTATTAACTATACCGCTTTGATTGGTGGATTGTCAAATGAAATATGCACGGCACCTGTGAAGAGCATTTCGGGACCTGTGAGCAGCATTTCCACGCCTACGGCGGGCTTCGCACCACCTGTAAACAGCATTTCCACGCCTGCGGCGGACTTCGCGGCACCCGTGATAAGCATTTCAGCCAGAGCAGGCGGCATTTCAGCAAGAGCAGAGGGCATTCCAACGCCCGTGGCGAGCATTTCGGTGCGAGCAAGGAGCATTTCAGCAGCGTTGGCGAGCATTTCAGTGCGAGCAGTTGGCATTTCAATGAGAGCGGAGGGCATTTCGATCAGAGCAACTGCCATTTCGGTGCGAGCAAGGAGCATTTCGGCACCCTTGGTGTGCATTCCGGTAAGAGCAACCGCCATTTCGGTGCGAGCAAGGGGCATTTCGGCACCCTTGGTGAGCATTTCGGTGCGAGCAGGGGGCATTTCGGTAAGCGCAAGATGCTAAATGCCTCTTTTGCAACAACTTCCAACACAACTTCCAAAAACGGGCTAAACCTGTGGCGGTTTAGCCCGTTTTTTAGTCTCTATCCTGTTCCTAAGCCTTATTTTCTTCCTTTGGGGCTTCTTCCTTATGGCTGTTGATATGGCGGTATAGTATCTTGAAATTAAAAGTCTCGGCCACCCCCGGCTCGTTGACGAACAATTCCCGGCCCGCCTCGTTTATCACCTTCAGGCCCTTGTACAACAACCCCTTCTTGTAATAATAATCCCGCACCTTCTGGGGCAGTTGGCTCATTTTTTTGATCTCCTGGTCGGCGTCCGCGCTCAGCAGGGCCGAGGCCAGGGTTTTGCCCTCGGCCAAAAGAGCGGCATTGTCGCTGCCAGGTATGTTGGATGCATATTTCTCGAAATCCTTCACCATCAGGTCTATGGCCTGGGAGAATTCCTTGAGTTTGGCGTTGGAGACCATGTGCAGCAGGGTATCCGGCACCTGCTTGCCCATGTGCATGGCCCGTTTGGAACGCTTTACCACCCTGCGCATCCAGACCTTGGCTTTTCGGATGGCCTCGTTCTGCGCCGAGGTGGCAAACTTGGATTCCTGGGCGGTGGCCTCCTTGTCCTTGGCCGCCTCCCGCACCTCTTCCCTTACCGCCGTCACCTCTTCCACATACTTCGGCGGTAGCAGGTTTGTGACGCCTTTACCCTGTGCCGTAGCGATGCCCAGCGTGTAGCCGCCCTGCTCCACCAAACCGCTGCCCGAGAACCTTGAACCGATGACTATCAGTTCCTCCTTGCCCAGTTCAGTTATCATGGGTCGCTCCTTTTTAGGGTTAAATATTTTGTGCCCTCTGTGCCTTTTGTTACTAAATGGTTACTGCTTTCTTCTTTGATAATACCTGAAAATGCTTATCAACTTGTCTCAGTACCTATGCCTACTTGGGAGTTGTTTTAAAACATATCAGACATAAACTTTATAAGTAACAGCTATTCGTTCATTGTTTGGATTGTAAACAATTAAATACCAAGTGTTTGGGTACGGTAAATTAATTCTTCCACCATGCTTGTATTTAGCATATGCTGGACAATGACTTTGGAAAGGCTGGCCAGCTTCATATGCAGCCTGCCCTTCTTCATCTGTCCAATAAATCTGGATTCTACCATCTGCTTCAACAACATAGTCTATTTGTGGCCTTTTTGCTCGAAAGTCAAATGGTATGTATGCTGAATTTTGGCTTTCTAATATAAATACATCTGGGGTTTGCATTTTAATTATTCCGATTCTTTCTGTTGCATTTATGTCTCGTTTTTTGGGGGCTGACGTTTCACTTTCTTTATCGGCCCCGAGGGTCCTTCCTCCTTTTCGAAATCAACACCCTCTTTACCTACAGATTTGATTCGGCTTATCAAATTGTTTAATGTACGATAGAACAGAATCACCGCAGGAATTAGCAGAACAACCCAATTTTTTTGCATCAAACCTACCATTTTTATGATAGGTTCATATAAGTGTCTGGCAATTCCCCGGCACCCCACTAATTGGACAATGTAAGCCACGAACAATACTGCTACTGCTTCGAAAGCAACATACAGAACAATGAGAATTACTATTTTGGAACAATTGTTTGCTATCCAATCTAATATTTCTCCGCCGGTGCCGGATTTGTTTATATCTTCCATAATGTTACATTTTAGCACTATTGGTGTTTTTTATCAATAAAAAAAATGAACAAAGTGTTTAGGCATATGCCTGAATAACGGCTGGCTTGTCAAGCGAATAGTTATTGGTTTTCTGCCCTTACATCTCCTGGCGGCCTTCCAAGGCCCGGCTTAGGGTCACTTCGTCCGAGAACTCCAGGTCGCTGCCCACCGGCAGTCCCCGGGCAATGCGGGTGATCTTTATGCCCAGCGGTTTTATCAGCTTCATCAGATAGAGCGCGGTGGCCTCGCCCTCGGCGTTGGGGTTGGTGGCCATGATGATCTCTTTGACATCTATTTTCTCCAGCCGCTCCATCAGCTCCCGCACCCTCAGGTCGTCCGGCCCGATGCCGTCCAGCGGCGACAAGTGCCCCTGCAGCACGTGGTACCGGCCCTTGAAGTCGGCGGTCTTCTCCAGGGCCAAAAGGTCGTTGACCTCCTCCACCACGCAGAAGATGGAGTCGTCCCGGCCGGCATCCCGGCACAGGTTGCACAGGTCCTGCTCCGAGGCGTTAAAGCACTGTTTGCAGAACCGCACTTTCTGTTTGAGCTCCAGGATGGCGTTGGCCAGGGCCTCGGCGTCGTCCGGCGAGGACTTCAACAGATAAAAGGCCAGACGCTGGGCGGTCTTGCGCCCGATGCCCGGCAGTTTCATCAGTTCGTCCACGGTGCGGTTGAGTATTTCCGATCCGTAATTCATAGATTCCTTCTACCCCACCCTTGTCCCTCCCCTCGAGGGGAGGGATTTAGGGAGAGGTTAAAACATCCCCGGCAGGTGAAACGGTGAGCTTGCCGAACCGCTCATCCCGCCGGTCAAAACAGACATCTCCCTGGCCGCCAGCTCCCGCGACTGCTTTAAGGCCTGCTGCACCCCGCTTAGCACCAGTTCCTGCAGCATATCAGTTTCATCAGACTTTACTATCTCCGGGGAGATCCTGATGTCCAGTATGTTCTGCTGGCCGTCGGCAGTGACTTTGACCATGCCCCCGCCCACCGAAGCCTCCACCCTCTTGTTCCCCAGTTCCTTCTGGATGCTCTCCATCCTGGACTGCATCATCTGGGCCTGCTTTAAAATATCCCCCATTCCTTTAGCCATATTCAATCCTTAGTACGATTTGAGCTCTATTTACGATTGCCCACTAAAAACACGAAAATACTTGGGGCATCATTTGTAAATATTTTAGTGCCTTTTCGTGGGCAGTAATTCACAGGACTTCGCCTTCCACCTGGTCCAAAAAGCCCTTGATCTTGGCCGAGCCCATTGCCTGGTTTTTGCGGCGTTCGGTCTCGTCCTTTAAGCTGGCCCGGGCCGGCTGGCCGCCGGCCGCCGGGCCCGGTTCCTGTGACACCTGGCAGGACAGCTTTAACTTCTGGCCCCACAGCCGGAAAGTTTCCTCGTCCAGCATGGTCTGGTTGGTCTTGTTCTCCAGGGAATCGGTGAAGAATTTGGAGTTGACGCCGTAGATCACTGCCAGCCGTCCGTCGCTGATGCCCACCGGCCGGGCCGCTTCCAGACAGGTCCCCAGCAGCATGTTGCGGTTCTTGATAGACGACACCAGGTCCTTCCACAGGCTTTCAAAATCCCCGTTCAGGACCGCGGGCGAAGCTTTGGCCTCTTCCCTGACCGGAGGAGCGGCATAGACCGCAGCCGGGGGCTGGCGGACCGAGGGGGGAGCAACCGCCGCGCTTTTTAAGCCGGTTGGTTTTACCTCATCTCTGCCGCTGTTCTGCGCCGGCCTGGGGTTTGATTCCGGGCCGCTATCCCCTCCCAAACCGTTTATCAGTTCTTCTATTTTAACGGTCTCGTCCAGGTCGGAAAGCCTTAAGCAGGCGGCCTCCAGCACCAAACGTGACTGGTTGCTCCGCTTCATGGTGGTCTCTGTTTCCACCAGCACCCGGACCATCCGCAACAGGTCGCGGCCCTGGATGCCGCCGGCCTGTTTCAGGTAGCGGTCGCGGGCATCGGCCGGGACGTCGGACAGCGCTATGCCGGGCTGGCCGGCCGCTATCACCATCAGCTTGCGGAAGTGGCCCAAAAGGCCCAGGGCGAATTCCTGCAGGTCGTAGCCGCCGGAGGACACCTGTTCCACTAATTCCAGCAGGCCGGCCTGGTCCCTGCTCCGGATCATATCCACGGTCTTGAAGAACAATGCCTCGTCCACCAGGCCCAGCACCTGCCGGGCATCCTCGGCCGTAAGCTTCTGGCCGCCGTAGGAGATCAGCTGGTCCAGCAGGCTGATGGCGTCGCGCATCGAGCCTTCGGATTTCTGGGCCACTAAGTACAGGCAGTCGTCCGTGGCCTGGACCTCCTCGCCCTCCAGCATTCTTTTGACGTAATCCACCACCACCGAGACCTCCACCTTGCGGAAGTCGAAACGCTGGCAGCGGGACAGGATGGTGATGGGCACCTTGTGGATCTCGGTGGTGGCAAAGATGAAGATGGCGTGGGCCGGGGGCTCCTCCAGCGTCTTCAGCAGGGCGTTGAAGGCCTCCTTGGTCAGCATGTGGACTTCGTCTATGATGTAGATCTTGTACTTGCCCTGGGTGGGGGTGTACTTGACGTTCTCCCTCAGGTCCCTTATCTCGTCAATGCCGCGGTTGGAAGCGCCGTCGATCTCCAGCACGTCGATGCTGCGGGAACCGGTGATCTCCACGCAGGAGGGGCATTTGTTGCAGGGGGTCTCGGTGGGGCCTTCGGCGCAGTTCAAGGCCTTGGCCAGCACCCGGGCGGCCGAGGTCTTGCCCACCCCCCGGGCCCCGGAGAACAGGTAGGCATGGGCGATGCGCTTTGATTTGATGGCATTGCGCAGGGTGGTGGTCACGTGCTGCTGGCCGATCAGCTGTTCGAAATTCTGGGGCCGCCACTTGCGGGCTAAGACTAAATATGACATAACGCTTCCAATGTCTAATATCTAAACTCTGGGCTTTGGCAAAGGTAACAATCCGGTCATTCTGAGCCTGGCAGCTTTGCCTGACAAACCGAAGAATCCTTGCTAAAGACAGTAAATACTAAACACTACTTCTTGATTTATGATTTTGCAATTTGCATTTTGATTTAAAAAGAAAAGGGCCAGGCTTATCCGATAACAAGGAGAGGTCGTGCTTACCGTTGCTACCTTCCGGTCCTGGCGGGGTTGGCAAACATCACTTCCATCGGGCCCGGCCCAATATTGATTTTAACAGAGGACTGTGGTTTTGTCAACAAGTTTGGGCCGTTCCCAAATAGGAAGTAACAAAAAAATGGGAAATAGGAACCACTGCCCTTGGTTTCACTTCCCATCTCCCACTTCGCCATTTCCCGTTTAACTTCTTCCCATTTCCCATTTATCCACTTCCCATTTCCCACTCAGTCACTTCCCATTTCCCACTTAGCCATTTCCCATTTATTTCTGTCTCTCCAGCATCCTCTTTATCCCCGACTGCACCACCTCCAGCTCGGCCGAAGTGCAGGTCTTGTCCAGCCCCCGGACGCCGTAGAAGTTCCTGTTCAACGGCCGCCACAGCTCGGGGTCGTACAGGCCAAAGATGGCGAAGGTGGGCGCTCCCACCGCCGCCGCCAGGTGCATGATGCCGGTATTGTTGCACACCACCAGCCGCAGCTGGCTGATGACCCCGGCCAGCTGCCGGATGTCCAGGCCGGGCAGGGGTGTCACCTTGGCGTTGACCGCCCCCAGGAACCGCTCGCCCAGGTCGTCCTCGCGCGGCCCCCAGAACACGGCCACCTGGAATCCCAGTTCTCCGGCCAGCCAGTCGGCCAGGGCCGCGTACTTCTGGTAAGGCCACCGGTTCGGCGTGTTGTAGGCGCCCAGGTTCAGGCCGATGGTCTTCTCCGGGATCAGGTGATGGTCCCACAGTACCTTCTTCCCCTGCTCCTGTTCCTCCGGAGTCAGGCAGACCTCTTCCGACAGGTCGCCGGTGGTGATCCCCAGGTGCTCCAGGATCAAAAGGCTGCGCTTGGTTTCGTGGATGGGCGAGACTGACGGAGCGGACAGCACATTGTAAAAAAGATTGGGCCGGAAATTGTAGAACGGCATTTCAGCCGTCCCCAGCCGGTAGCGGGCCCCGGACAGCAGACATAAGACATCGCTGGAGAGCGAATGGGATACAGTGTTCAGCACGATGCACAGGTCATAGGGCTGCCGCAGGCCCTGGAACAATTGGAACAGCCTTTTAGGCGTGGCTAATTTAAGCTTTTCCGGATAGACCAGCACCCGGTCGATGTTGGGGTTGTTCTGCAGCACGGAGTTGGTATAATAGCGGGCCAGGACGGTTATTTTAGCCTGGGGGAATCTTTGCCTTAAGGCCCGGTAGACCGGCGTGGTCAGGATCAGGTCGCCCAGCTGGTCGTGCTGGCGGATCACCAGGATGCTTTTGACCGAACCAAGCTCCACCTGGTCCGGAGAGTAAAGCACGTCGGGCAGGAAGGCAGAGAAAAGGCCGATCAGGGCCTTCTTGAATATCTTTTCCGCCGGTTTGAAGCGCATAGCAACTGATAACTTTAATTTATCAAAAACGGTTTTTAAATAAGGAAACTATGCATACTTAACGATGGAAACCACAGTATTTTCCTGCATTCCTGGTTTCCTTATATGTTTAGGCCTCGGTTGAAGCTTACGCTTTGTTCTTGGCAAACTGCAAATTATACAGCCTGGCATATGTCCCGCCTTTGGCCAAAAGCTCCGAATGCTTCCCGGTCTCGGTTATCCTTCCGTCCTCAAGCACTATGATCCTATCGGCCCGCTGAATGGTGGACAGCCGGTGGGCGATGACGATGGCGGTGCGGTTGTTCATCAGGTTGTTGATGGCCTGCTGGACCAGCTGTTCGGACTCGGTGTCCAGGGCCGAGGTGGCCTCATCCAGGATCAGGATGGCCGGGTTCTTGAGGATGGCCCGGGCAATGGACATCCTCTGTCTTTGGCCGCCCGAGATCTTCAAACCCCGCTCGCCGATCACAGTCTGGTAGCCGTCCGGCATCTCGGCAATGAACTGGTGGGCGTTGGCGGCCCTGGCGGCCTCCTCCACCTGGGCCTGGGAGGCCCCTGGACGCCCGTAGGCGATGTTATTGAACACCGTGTCATGGAAGAGGATGGTTTCCTGCCCCACCACCCCCAGCAGCCTCCTGAGCGATTTGGACTCCAGCTCCCGGATGTCCCTGCCGTCTATCTCTATCCTGCCCTTGGTGCAGTCGTAGAACCTGGGGATCAGGTCGGCCAAAGTGGACTTTCCGGCCCCGGAGGGGCCGACCAGGGCCAGCATCTCGCCTCTTTTGACATCCAGGTTGATGTCCTGAAGGACGAAGTCCTCGTCGTTTGGCCCGGCCCCGCCCTGTCCCCGGCTTTTATAGCTGAAGGAAACATCCCGGAAGTTAAGGGAATCCCTGAAATCACTGATGGGAAAGGCATTCGGTACATCCCTGACCTCGGGCTCCAGGTCTATCAGTCCGAAGATGCGCTCGGCCGCGGCCAGCCCCTGCTGCACCACCGGGGTGACGTTGGAAAGCCCGTTAAGCGGCTGGAGCATGGAAAAGGCCCCGGCCAGGAAGACGAAGAACCTTTCCGGGCTGATGGCCCCCTGGCCTGCCACCTGGTCCCGGGCCAGCCAGATTATCGCCACCCCGGCCACGGCCCCCAGGAACTCGGTCAGGGGCGGGGTCAGTCCGGCCAGGGTCTCGAACCGGAACACCGCCCGGAAATAGTCCCGGTTGTAACGGGAGAATTTGGCCTTCTCGTGCTCCTCCATGGCAAAGGTCTTTACCACCCTTATGCCGGAGATGGTCTCGGTCAAAACCGCGGTCACGTCCCCCAGCTTCTCCTGCAGCCTTTTGCCCCGCCGCCTTAAGCGGCGGCCGATGACGGAGATGACCCCGATGCTCAAAGGCAGCACCAGCAAAGCGGTCAAGGCCAGCCGGGGGGCCGCGATCACAGCCAGCCCCAGGTAGACCAGGATCAGGCTGCTCTGGCGGACGATGGAGATGGTGCCCTCGGTAACGGCCCCCCGCACCAGCCCCACGTCGTTGGTCAGCCGGGAAACCGTATTGCCGGCCTTGTTTTGGTGAAAATACGACAGGGATAGTTTGTGCAGATGGGCGTACATTTTCTCCCGCAGGTCGGCCGTCACCTTCTGCTCGATGAATACCGTCAAAATCCTCTGCAGGTACATGAAAAGGTTCTTCAGGAAGAATATCCCCACTATCAGCCAGCAGAGCTTGACCAGGCCGGCCAGCCGGCCGTCCTTCAACAGCCACCAAAAGGCCAGGTCCTTGATCTGGGCAGGGCTGAACCCCTGGATCGCCGGAGCGGACAGGGCCGCATTTTCCTGGGTCCGGCTGAACAGCACTTTGATGAACGGGGCTATCATCCCCAGCGAAACCCCGGAGAAAAGAGCCAGCAGCCACATGCAAATGACCGCCAGCCCGAACTGCTTCCAGTAGGGTTTGATGTGCGATATCAGTCTGAGGTACAGTTTCATCAATTTAAAAAATAAATAATCTTGACGCGGCAGGCAATTTGTGTTAATTTTAGTAACCATTCAGCCACTAAGGCACCAAGACACAAAATTACGATTCACAATTTACAATTCACGAACTGGTTTGGAGCCTTAGTGTCTTTGTGGCCTGAGCTGTTATTTAATTTTAACTATTATGGAATTCACAAAAAAACATGAGTTCACAGGGAGACCGGTGAAGAAATACTTTTTGACCGGCCTGGTGGTAATGCTGCCGATACTGCTGACCGCCTATCTGCTTTGGTTCCTGTTCACCTGGAGCGGGCAGATATTCGGCCAGCTGCTGGTCTATGTCCCCTATCTGCAGGACATCCCCCGGACTGTCAGGCTGCTGGTGGGTTTTGTGCTGCTGGTGCTGGTCATTTATGTGGTCGGTTTTTTGGCCTCGCACCTGATCGGCCGGCGGCTGCTGCAGGTCTGGGACGGGTTCATCTCCCGGGTGCCCCTGGCCCGGCTGGTCTACGGCACCACCAAGCAGTTCACCGATAATTTCTTCAGCAACCGCTTCGCCTTCCGCCAGGTGGTGGCGGTGGAATATCCCCGCCCCGGCACTTACGCCCTGGGATTCCTGACCACAGATAAAACCTGGGAGATGGAAAACGGAACCACGGTCCATACTGTTTATCTGCCCAACACCCCCAACCCCACCGGCGGCCGGATAATGCTGGTGCCGCCCCGGCGGCTGCTGCGGGTAAAGATGTCGGTGGAGGAAGCCATCAAGCTTATAGTCTCCGGCGGAATGGTCTTCCCCCCCAACCTAACCATCACCAACTCATTGGACCAACCTGATGCTTCCGATAAAAGAACTTCTGGCAAAGCTAAAGTTAAAAAGACCCGATAAGCTGACCTCCCAGGAACTGCAGCAACTGATATCCCAGGCCGTGTCCCAGAATGCGGTCACCCGGGAGGAGGGGCATATGATGCAGCGGATACTGTCGATGTCCCGGACCCCGATCTGGGAGGTGATGATCCCCCTGCCCCAGGTCTCATCCCTTGAGGCCTCGGCCAAGGTGGACCAGATAATCGATCTCTGCCTGAAGTCCGGGCATTCCCGTTTCCCGGTTTACGAAAAGACCCCCGACAACATCATCGGGATAATCCACGTCAAGGAGGTCCTGCGGCTGTGGCGCAAAAAAGCCGGCAGCCTGCGGGCGGTGGAGTTCATCCGGCTGCCGGTGTTCCTGCCCCAGACCATCAAGGTTTCCCAGGCCCTGTCCGAGTTCCGCAAGAAAAGGATCTCCATAGCCCTGGCCATCGATGAATACGGCGCGCCCTCCGGCCTGATCACCAGCGAGGATCTGATAGAAGAGATCGTGGGGCAGATGGAGGACGAACTGGACCGGGAATATCAATATATACAGCAGCTGGATAACCGGTCGTTTTTGGCAGATGCCCGGATGCCGCTGGATAAATTTACCGGGCAGTTTAAGTTAAAAACCGATTCCAAGGCCCACAGCCTGGCCGGGTTCCTGTTCGAAGAACTGCAGCGCATCCCGCTACCCGGAGAAACATTCAGGCTTCAGGGAATGGAATTCACGGTCACCGAAGGCACAGCCAGCAAGATATACAAAGTAAAAGTAACCCCCGGCAAAAAATAAATATTTACATGCTGTATAGTATCACCCGGTTCAAGAAGCCACCTGCCGTCGCAAATGCTACTGCTTTAAATTATCTTTTCGAAAAATACTTTTTAGGTGGTAACTGTCCTTGCAATCCTAACAAGAGGTGGCGAAAATGCAAATTAACGCCTTTCTCAATGAAGAAATTCAGGAATATTCCCATATGCTCTGTATCTGGAGAAATTCCTTTATTAAGATTCAAGTATAGACGCCCCCCATACATACTAACCTTATGTGCGTTGAAACTATAGTAATATTTGGGATCTAAACTAAATTGAATCCCCCAACGATTTTTTCCACCTTTCCTTACATCCCATATAGGAATATGGGCTTCAAATCCACATTGGCTGCTACTTTTACGAAAGCCGTCAACAAGTCTAAAAGTATCGCCAGTGCTTTTTAGTCTGGCATTGATGTTTGCTTCTACATAATAATTGCGAAACCCTACAAGAGGTTGTACTGTGATGCCTGAAAAATCAAACAATCTCCATTTAATATTTATACCATCATTACCAATTTTACGCCAACTACTTTTTATAATGATTGTATCTCCTTTTTCAAAATCACCTTCCGGTGCTAATTCAGAAGATAATAAGCCCTGGCCATACAGAGATATACATGCTCTTTTATATGTGTAACTGAGTTCAACTTGTCCTTGCCAATTTCCCCGCTGAATAAGTCTCAAATTTTCTTCTGTTCCTAAAAGACCACTTTTTATACAGCCTACCCCACCAATACTAAATTCTATTCCACACAAGCCCGTATCTTTTGAAGGTATAGAATCTTCCGCTCTCAGTGTACATGCTATCAAAATAGCAGACATTATTATAAAACAGCAATATTTCATTATTAACATTAACTTCATAGACTGAGTCAATACCTTTTTTAGTTGAAATTTCTGGCTCTGCCGGATCCAAGCCATGGAAGAGAACAAATCATTGGTATTTCCAATCAACCATATCCTTTATTAGAAATCCACGAAATCAGAAAATAATTCCTGCATTCCCCGCCTACGTTTCACTATGGCGGACAGGCTGGTTCCCTTATAAAAGGCATTAGTTTCTTTACAACTGTTCTTTTTCTTCCCCGTCTCCAGCAGACCCGGCCTCAGGCTCCTGAGCCGGGCTTTCTTCATCAACGCCTTCCGGCTTGACCCCGCCCGGTTCTTCTTCCCCAATGTTCCCTGAAGACTCGAAGGGAACCTCCTCCTGCGTGCCGTAACCCGAAAGCCTTTTTAATCCCAGCTCGGCGTCGATCTCGGCGTCCATTTTTTCCTTTTCCGCCTGCTTGGATTTCAGGTACTCCTCCAATTCCTCTATCCGGGGCAGGTCGGACAGCGAGCTCAGTCCGAAATAGCGCAAAAACTCCGGAGTGGTCCCGTACAGCACCGGCTTGCCGGGCCGGTTGTCGTGTCCCACGGCGGTGATCAGGTTGCGCTCCAGCAGGGTGGCCGTCACCCCGTCCACGTTCACCCCGCGGATGCTCTCCATATCGGCCTTGATGATGGGCTGTTTGTAGGCCACGATGCCCAGGGTCTCCAGGGAGGCGGCGGTCAGCCGGGACACCCTTCTGCCCCGGAACAGCTCGCCCACCCACTTGGAATATTCCGGCCTGGTGTATATCTGGAATCCCCCGGCCAGCTCCACCAGGGAAAAGCTGTGTCCGTCACGTTCGTATTCGTCCTTAAGCTCGTGCAGCAGCTGCCGCAAAATCTTTATGTCTATCTCGCCCAGGGTGGACTTGATCTTGGAGACGGGCAGGGGGATGTCGGTGGCAAACAGCAGGGCTTCGATTATCCTCTTGGCTTCGGTGCGGTCCATAAGCAATTCCTTATCAAACGGTGTCGGGTTTATTATTGGATAAATTTAGATATTCAGCCGCTCACTCCATAGGCGAATCCGCCTATATGAACTTGCTTTTTGTGATTTATGTGCTTTATGTGGTTAATTCCGGATAGCTATCAGTAAAATATAGCTTGACTTTAATGGTATGATATGATATTTTTATATGCTTTGTAAAGAGAAAACTAACGACTAATCAATAATCAACAAAATTTATTTGGAGGAAAGCAAGTTGGCAGAGACTAAAAAAAGGAATACCAAGAAAAAAATAAATTCTTCGGTAAAACGGGCCCGTCAGGCCATCAAGCGAAGAACCGCAAGAATGGCGGTAAAAAGCAAGCTGCGCGGCACCATTAAAAAGGCCACCGCGGTGAAAACCGGCGATGCCCTGAGCCGGCCGATGGGGGAACAGCTGCCTGCGGCCTATTCCCAGATAGACAAGGCCGCCAAGAAGGGCGTGCTGCACAAGAATACCGCCGCCCGGATGAAATCCCGCCTGGCCAGGGCCGCCAAGAAAGTCTAACCCTATTCCCTGAAATCATTGTCCTAATTATACCATAAAAGAATCGTCCCGGCCAAGCTCGGGACGATTCTTTTTTGTTTTGCAACGCTGCTGTTATTTGATGATATTGGGGGTCAGGAATATCAATATCTCGCGTTTGGCCGTGGAAGTGGCGGTGGAGCGGAACAAGGCCCCTATCACCGGTATGTTCATCAGGATCGGAACGCCCCGGACCGATTTTCCGCCCTTGGTCTGAAGCAGGCCGCCGATGACCGCGGTTTCGCCGTCATTGATCATTATCTGGGTGGTGGCTTCGTTGGTCAGGATGACCACCCCGCCCAGGATGGTGGCGGTGGGGTCCAGGTCCGAGATCTCGGTCTTGACGTCCATGGTGATGTTCTGGGCCGAGTTGATGTGCGGGGTGACCGTCAGCACCATGCCGATGGTGTACATTGATGTTACGGTATTGCCGCTTTCGTCCCGCAGCGAGATCGGGATCTTCTTGCCGCCGACTATTTTGGCTTCCTTGTTGTTGGTGGCCGAGATCCTGGGATTGGAGATGGTGTTGGCCTTGCGGTTGGACTCCAAAGCCGAAATGGTGGCATTAAGCTGGGCAAAGGAATGGATTGTCCCGACATTGACGCTGGGACGATCTCCGGTGGGCAGAAGCTGAGGTACGCTGACACCGGGCCCGCCAGTCAATGCCCCCGGGCTTTGGATGTTGTTGGCATAGCTGGCCATATTGCTCAGGGACCAGTTGATCCCCAGGTCCTTGGTGGCGTCCATGTCCACATCTATGATCCGGGCGATGATCTCCACCTGCTGGGTGGGGGTGTCAAGTTGAACTATCAGGTTTCTGGCTTCAGCCTGCTTGTCGGCCACGTCGGTGATCACCAGGGCATTGGTCCGCTTGTCGACCTGGATGCCGCCCCGGCCGCTTAGGATCTTCTGAATGGAGCCGGAAAGTTCGCCGGCCACGGCATACTGGATGGGGTAAACCATGGTTTTCAGTTCCACCCCCATGCTACGCCCGAGCACTTCAGCCTGCATTTTGGCCGGGGTCCCCACCCTGATGATGGTTGAATCTTCGCCCCAATCCACTATCATGGCGGCCGATTTGACCATTTCGTTGAAGGCCAGCACCCAGGGAACGTCCTTCAGGCGCATGCTGATGTTGCCCTTGACGTCGCCGCCTATGATCAGGTTGCAGTTGGCCAGCTGGGCCATTCCCCTTAAGACTGCTACGATGTCGGAGTTCTCCAGGTTCAGGGAAACTTTCTTGCCGGACAGGCCTCTTTTGGCCCTGGCCGGATAGGTGGGCGCCTTGGCGGCCACATAAACCGGCTGGGACGGCTGGATGGGAGTGACCGGCAGGGCCTGATACTGGGGAGGAGCCGCCGGGGCCATCGGAGCAGACGGCATTTCCTCCACCACCGGTGGCGGGGTGGACGGCGTCCTGGGCGTGGCCGCCGGCGGGTAGTACGGAGCGACCGGCTGTTCCACCACCGGGGCCGGAGCCGACGGAGCTGAAGGAGCCGGGGCAACCGGCACCGCCGGGGCAGCCGGGCTTTCTTCCACTACCGGGGGAACGCTGGGAGATACCGGAGCGGCAGGCGTTGCCGGAGCGGCTGAAGCCACCTGCATTTCGGCAGTAGTGGCCTTCCACTCGGCAAACTGGGTTGTCTCCTTGGTGGTCAGTTTGATGACGATATCGCTTTCCTCGGTCATCAGAATGTAAGAAGGCGATGAGGACATTTCGATCACCACCCGGGCGATCCCGCCCTCCCGGTCGAAATGGCTGGTGCTGATGTTGTTGATGCCCCCCCGGTTCAGGTTCAGTGTCTTGTTGCCGAACCCGATGGTGGCGCCCTTGATGTCCAGCACCAGACGGTCCGGCTTGGTCAGGGTAAAATCCTTGGCATCCGGCACGTCATCGCAGCTGATGACCACCTCGGTAACGCCTTCGAATTTTCTGACCACAATGTCGTTGATCTTGACGGCCCAAACCACTTGGCTTAAGGCCAGCACGGCCCCGGCAACCAGAGCCAGCCTGATTCCGATTTTGGATTTACTCATTTGCTTCGCCTTTTTATAGACTTTATATCATTTATTTAGTTGATTTGCAAATCCTGGCTCTCCCGTTTCAGCGGCAGGGAAAAATCTATGGATTTTCCCTTGTCCACCTCCTGCCGGAAAACTATGCTGGTGTCTTTGATGGCCACCACCCGGCCGCCGATCAGCTGGTCACCTTCCTGCACCACATATCCCACCCCCTGATTGTCGTGGACCAGGGCCAAACGCCCGTTGGGTCCTTCTATGACGCCGGTCAGGGAAATGTTGGAAATATCCAGCGTCCCAATGCTGTTCTCGCCGCTGCCTTCGCCCCGCTTTTGAATGACCGATTTAAACGGGTCCCGGCTGCCTTTCAACGAGTATTCATAGGTTTCGCTCTTTAAAAGGGTGTCTCCAGCCGGCGGCAAATTGGCCGAAGCCACCGGCGTCCTTTGAATTGGAGCCGGAGTTGCCTGGCTGGCTGTCTTATTACCGGGTTGGCAGCCGCAGGCCAAGGCCAGGGCTGTCGCTAACGCCAGTAAATTAAGACTAGCTGGACCTCCTGGGTTTACCTGTATCTTTAGCATCTGATTTTACGCCTCCTGCTTTATTAAATACAAAAGCTTTTACCACAAAATCTGCTTTTACTGTTTTGTTTTTGTCATCTTTATCTTTAAGAGTGGTCACCTTGAGCTTGGCTGGAACGATTATTCTGTTTAACACTCCCAGATTGGCCATAAAATCACCCAACTGGCTGTATGAGCCGGTGACGCTGACATCCACCGGCAACACCGAAGACAATTTTGCATTCGGAGCAGCCGATAAGACACCTGGTTTAAAGGTGGTAAAACGGATTCCGGTCTTTATGCCGGCCTGGGTGATCTGACGGAGCAGGCTGGGAATGTCCTTTTCGTCAGGCAAAAGCTTCTCGGCCTGGCGGAGTTTTTTGCTCATGTTCTTCAATTCCATATTGAACTTGGTGGATTCGCTGACAGCGGCATCTAAAAGCCTGATCTCGGACTCCAGCCCGTCCAGCTTAACTTTGCGCTGGCTCAACTTCTCCCCTGACGGTTTGAACGACAAAAAGTAGAACAGTGAGGCCAGTACCAGGCTAAGCGCCACCAAGCCGATGGTGATCTGGGTTTTTATGTCTTTGATATCGATGTTCATTTATTCCCCTTTCCTCCGCCTATTAATAGCGGCATCGGGTTGGACCAGTCGGAGCCGGCTGAAATATAACTATTATAAGCCTGCACCCGCCAGAAATATTTTTTGCCCTCTTCCAGCCCTGCGTTGACCGTGAAACTGGTGGTGTCGCCCAACTGCTGATTTACTATCAGATTGTTGAACGAATCGCTGGCCGAGACGTGAATGTTGTAATTGGTGGCCGGGCTGACCCGGCTCCAGTTTAAAGTCGGTTTGTCCGGACGCTGGGAATCCCGGAATTCGGCGGATGAAGGCGATGGTTTGGTGACTTCCGGGTTATAGTTCCCGTTTAAGGCAAATTTAACCATCTCCCGGCCTTCGATCTCCATTTTGGAGGTCTGGGTCAGTTCAATTCCGCTGAAGCAGCGGGATGATTTCAGATTATCCATCAGTTCCACCACTATCAGATTGGAGAAAGTGGAACCCTCTAAGACAACCTTGCCGGCATCTTCGGAAAGCAGGGTCAGCCAGAGATAATCGGGCAGGCAGCGATTGACAACTTCCAACAGCCGGGCCTCATAGAACCGCCCCTGGTTGATGAGGTTGACCTCGTTCAACTTGGCCTCAACCTCATCCTTGGTCCTTTTCAATTCCTGGACCTTGGTGTTGAGTATCCTTAAACTGTCTATCTTCAGACTGTCTGTTTTGATCTTTTTGTTGGTGATTTTGAAATCAGCCTGCTGCCAGGTGTAGGCCACGATTGAAGCCACTATTACCACTATAAAGAGCAGCGCGGCCGCCACCATCCCCACGTTGAACGGCAGCCGGGGCAGGGCGAACTTGAAACCGCCGCCCGAGGAACGGGGAGCAGCCACCTTGGCGATCTTCTGGTCGTGGATCAGATTAATCTGTATCATTTACTTTACCTCCCTTAAACCCAAGCCCACCGCCAAAGTCAACATGGGGGCTATCCGTTCGGCCCCGGTGGCCCCGAACAGGTTGGGGTCGTATGATATTTTCTGCAGAGGGTTGACGATCTCCACCGGTATCCCGAACTTCTCCTTTAGATTGTCCTGAAGCGAGGGAATCAACGCCCCGCCCCCGGAAAGGAAGATCCTGCTCATTTTGTCGCTGCCGCCGGACATGGCCAGAAAGGAAAGGGTTCGCTCGATCGACCCGGCAAAGTCAGAGGCAAAGCTGGCAAAGACCTCGTTGGCCGATTCCTGGCTGACATCGGCCACGTTCTCGCCCTTGGTCAGCTCGGAGGCCTGATCATAGGAAAGCCCCAGGTTCTTCTGCACCAGCTGCAGACAGGCGTTGCCGCCCATCGGCAGGTCGCGGGTAAAAAACGGTATTTTGTTCTTTATGAAGTTGATGTTGGTGCCGTCGGCGCCGATGTGCACCAGGGCCACCATCTCTTCCGCCGCGATGTCGTAATTGGCCTCGAAGGCGTTCTGGACGGCGAAAGCCCCGTAATCCATGATCACCGGATAAAGCCCGGCCCCGCTTAAAAGATCAAGCTGGGGATTGATGGTATCGTTCTTGACGGCGATCAGCAGCACTTCCATCTGATTGTTGCCCAGGTCGGGGTTCAGTATCTGGAAGTCCAGCACCACGTCGGAGATCTCGAACGGCACGTGCTGCTCGGCCTCCCATTTGATGCGGTCCCTGGCTTCCGACTCCTTGAGTTTGTCCATGGTGATCCGCTTGACGATGACCCCGCGTCCGGAAACGGCGGCCACCACCTCGTTGCCTTTTATCTTGTGGGTCTCAAAAAGGCCCTTGATGGTGTCGATCACCAGTGTCCGGTCCATGATCTCGCCTTCCACAATGGCCTCGGGCAGGAGGGGAGCGGAACCATAGTTCGTCAGGGTAATGCCCTTGCCGGTCTTTTGGATCTCGACGAACTTTATCTGGTTGCTTCCTATGTCCAGGCCCAGGGTGGCTGCTTTTTTACCGAAGAACATTTAACTATCCCTCTTATTTAATGTGTTCATTTAAGGAACCCATTATATTATAAAATTTATTCGCCGATGAATTTTTGGATCTCGGTGCCCTTGATAAGCCAGCGTTGCCCGACCTTTTTGCCGATCAGGCCTTTTTGGCAAAGGTGCTTGCGCACGGTCTGGTCGGTGACGGCCAAAATGCGGGCGGTTTCAGTAACGGTGTAAAGCTTGGCGGAATCTATATCTTTTGGTGATACCGGCATATGTCCCTCGATAAGATGAGTGAGCTATGATTAACTATATATGATTATACGTTGACGTCCTCTTTGCCATTTTATTATAATTACAGGCAGTTTGTCAAGAGAAAAATAAAAAAAAATAAAAAAAATAAATTTTTCTCTTGACAGAACGGCTAACCTGCAATACAATAGTATATTGTATGGACGTTTTTAAGTAACACCCTAACTTACTGAAAATTAATAAAAAATTTTAAGGGAGGTTTAGTCATGCAAAAGAAACCTTTGATCGGTCTGACCCTGGCGGCAGCCTTAATTGCCCTGGTATTCATCGGCTGCAGCGCCATTACCCCGGATCCCGAAATTATCATTACCGATGTTACCCCTCCAGGGGGAATCGATCCGGCCAATGGTGTAACGGTTACCTTTAAAAACATGAACCACGTAGATGCCTTGTTGACCAAACGGGTGATTACTTATACCGATACCGTCAATACTGCGCCAGTATCGGAAAGCTACAACACCAGCGGATTCATCAATGCCGAAGGCATTTTAGCCTATACTTTTTTTCCCACCATCGTTCCCATGGGCGCTGGAAGGTCATATTCTGTGACCTTTTCCGGGACGGATGCCTACGGTTACGGAAAAACCTTTACCGTTTCCACCACCAAGATCTGGTACTAAAATAATTAACTGACAAAAGCGCCCCTTATTAGATTAAGGGGCGCTTTTTTTAGCAACGACCAAGAACCCCGCCGTCAAATGACGGCGGGGTTCTTCTGTCTTCAATATTCTGTATTCAGCCTTCCGGTATTAATACATGTCTCCGCCGTAACCGCCGCCCTGGGGCATCGGCATCGGCTTCTCTTCCTTGGGCTTCTCGGCGATCACGCACTCGGTGGTCAGCAGCAGGCCGGCGATGGAGGCCGCGTTCTGCAGGGCGATCCGGGCCACCTTGGTGGGATCTATCACTCCGGCCGCCACCAGATCCTCCACCTTGTCGGTGTCGGCATTGTAGCCCATGCTGGGATTGGCGGCCTTCTTGATCTCGTCCACTATCACCGCGCCCTCCACTCCGGCGTTGGTGCAGATCTGGCGCAGGGGCTCTTCCAGGGCCCGGCGGATGATGGACACCCCGATCTTGGAGTCGCCCGAGCACTTGATGGCTTCCAGCGAGGCAATGGCCCGGATGAAGGCCACTCCGCCGCCGGGGATCACTCCCTCTTCCACTGCAGCCCTGGTGGCGTGCAGGGCGTCCTCGACCCGGGCCTTCTTTTCCTTCATGGCGGTCTCGGTGGCGGCGCCGACGTTGATCACTGCCACTCCGCCGGCCAGCTTGGCCAGGCGTTCCTGCAGTTTTTCCTTGTCGTAGTCGCTCTTGGTCTCCTCCACCTGGGCCCGGATCTGGGCGATGCGGGCCTTGATGTCCTTTTCCTTGCCGGCGCCTTCGATGATGGTGGTGTTGTCCTTATCGACAGTGACCCGCTTGGCCTTGCCCAGGTCGCTCAACTGGGTGTTCTCTAATTTAAATCCGGTCTCCTCGGAGATCACCTTGCCTCCGGTCAGGATCTCGATGTCGGTCAGCATTTCCTTGCGGCGGTCGCCGAAACCGGGGGCCTTGACGGCGCAGACCTGCAGGGTGCCGCGCAGTTTGTTGACCACCAGGGTGGCCAGGGCCTCGCCGTCCAGGTCTTCGCAGATGATGACCAGGGGCTTGCCCAGCTGGGCCACTTTTTCCAGCACCGGCAGAAGTTCCTTCATGGCCGATATTTTCTTGTCGTGAATCAGGATATAGGCGTCCTCCATCACGGATTCCATCCGCTCGGAATTGGTGACGAAGTAGGGCGAGATGTAGCCCCGGTCGAACTGCATGCCCTCGACGGTCTCCAGGGTGGTCTCCATGCCCTTGGCCTCTTCCACCGTGATCACTCCGTCCTTGCCCACCTTCTCCATGGCGTCGGCTATCAGGTCGCCGATGGTCCGGTCGTTGTTGGCGGATATGGTGGCGATGTTGGAGATCTCGGCCTTGCCCTTGGTGGGCTTGGAGATCTTCTTGATGTCGGCGATCACCGATTCCACTGCCAGGTCAATGCCCCGCTTGAGGTCCATGGGGTTGGCCCCGGCGGTGACGTTCTTCAGGCCTTCCTTATATATGGACTGGGCCAGCACGGTGGCGGTGGTGGTGCCGT
>DHVS01000028.1:93157-96298 GCA_002412795.1 bacterium UBP2_UBA5202
TGGCCACGGTCACGCCGTCCTTGGTCACTATGGGCGAGCCGAATTTCTTCTCCAGCACCACATTACGGCCCTTGGGCCCCAGGGTCACCTTGACCGCATTGGCTAATTTGTCCACCCCGCGCTTTAAAGCCTCGCGGGCCTTGACGTCGTATTCGATCATCTTGCCGTTTGCCATGACGTTTCTCCTTGCTTATTAAAAATATTTATTGCTTTTAGTAATTCCGCCACAAAGACACTAAGACACCAATATTTCGCAATAAGGCATATACAATTCTTGTTTTTGTGTCTTAGTGCCTTGGTGGCAAATAAATTAGATTTAGGATTTCAGCCTATCACCGCCAGAATGTCATCGGCGTTCATAATCAAATACTCCACATCGTCGATCTTGACCTCGGTGCCGGAATATTTTCCGTAAAGCACCTTGTCGCCGGCCTTGAGGTCCATGGCCATGCGGGTTCCGCTGTCGGAGATCTTGCCCGGGCCTGCGGCCACAACTGAGCCCTCCATGGGTTTTTCCTTGACCGTGTCAGGGATTATGATCCCGCCCTTTTTGGTCTCTTTGACTTCCGACGGTTTTACCAACACCCGATCGCCCAGCGGCTTGATATTGGATAAGGTAGACATAAGTTTTAAACCCTCCTAGTGCTTAATGGTTGATATTTGATTTTCTGTTATTACACGGCTACCAATAAAAATATATAACACCTTGCAAGGCAAAGCATTATATATTTATAAAAGCGACTATGTCAATGCAGATTTTTGCAGTCTATAATTATAATCAATTTTGACTGAAATTTCAAGCCCTATTTATGGCCTAATTGCGGATTGGCCCGTTTAGGACGCAGATTTTCACGGATACACGCGGATCATGTTTTCCTTCTTTACCCGGGAAAAGTCGCGAGAACCTTGTACTATAATTGACCAACAAACCCTTTCCGAAATGGACCTGATTAACATGATTACTATGATTTAAATTAAAACAAAATCATGTAAATCCTGGCTTTGCCTGGTTAGAATCTATATACCAGCGAGGCCCTGGTGAACGGCCAGTTCTTGCTGCCGCTGGCAATGTTTCCCCCGGAATAGATCAGCTTGGGGTTTAACATCAGGTCCATCGTAAATCCCCGCATTTTCAGGGCCAGGCCTAAGTTCAGTTCATAAGGCTGGGTGATGGTTTTTTCCACCAGCGTGGTGTTGTCAAAAAAATCCTTGGTAACGCTTTGGGATAATATCTTCTTTTCAGCGCCCAGCCGTACCATCAGCCAGCCGGTCAGATTGGCCTCCACCCCGGCGGTGATGGAAGGATAACTGGCCGTTGTTTTTTCCTGCCGGGAGTGATAGACCAGCGAGTCGTTTATTTTCATGCTATGATACCCGTAACCCAACCCGGCCAGCAGGGTCATTCTGTTATCCGGCCGGAACTGCCAGCCGCATCCCAGGAATAGGCCGGTGCTTTGATTTGTTCCCCCGGCGGTAACCAGGGTATAGTTCTTGGCGTAATCGTAGCCCAGGTCAAAATAATTGAAATTGACCGCGGGAACCAGCACCATTTCTTCGGTCAGATTCAAGAACGCCCGGCTAGAAAATGCCAGATAACCCAGGCCTTTGGAATTCATTGATTCGGTTGAATCCAGCAGGGAAAGAGTATAGCTGCTTTCAAAGAACAGCTTGCCGTAACTAAGCCCGGCATCCACCCGGACCGCATCGCTGGGGTCGTAGCCCAGGCCCAGGGTCAGGCCGGTGGCCGCGCAGGAAGCCTGGTTTTCCACGTTGGAATAGGAATAACTGCTTTGGCCCAGGGAATGCTCCAGCCTTATCCCGGCGGTCCGGTCGCCGAATTTGCGGGCGTAGATCAGATTGTATGCTGACCCCAGTTCCGGGATCAGCGGCAAGTTCAGCCCCAAACCATTGTCCCTGATCTTGTCTATCAGGTTTATGCCAATGCCCAGAGTGTCCACAAAGGGATTGATGTAGCTGATCATAGACTGAGCGGCATCCGAGCGGTAATTGACCGCCAACCCTATGACCCCAAATGTCTGTTCCCGGTCGGCATAGGTCAAAAGCACCGAGCTTTGCCCGGTGATCTGGCTGCTGTCCCCGCTCAGGTCCACTATGGCCGCCCGGTAGTAGAATGGAAGAAGCGAAGGCTGGTTGAAAACGTCCCGGTCATCGATCATGAAGGCCGATATGCCTGGCAGGCTTTCTTTCCTGGAAGCTGTGGCACAAACCTCTCCGGAAAATACCGAAATGACCAGCAGACCGGTTATAATGGCGAGTATATTCTTCATAATTCCTCAAATGAGTTGGTAATATTTTGCTTGTTGGTATTTTACCACAAGAATATCATAAAATCTACAACATTTTAAGTCCCTGTCAGAACTTATAAAAGTTTTGAAATGGTATTCCCCAGGGATTATTTTTGAATAAAAAAACCTGCACAAACATGCAGGTAAAAATGGTGCCCGCCAAAGGCGGACTAGTGACTTCCACTGAGCCATAATGGTGGGCCCAAGAAGAGTCTTCGCCGGCAGAATATTATGGCAGTAAAGCGACGGCGAATCGTCCGACGTCACAGGCGGCGCCATGAATTGCCGGCTTTGGCCGACGGTGTCCGCCGCCGCCCGACTTCATTGCCTGATTACTGGCGGAGAACTTCTGACCTTCCCGCCTTTGGAGGGACGCTCTTACCAAATAAATAAAACTGCCCCCAAAAATGCAAGCAGTAGTAATAAGTGTCTTAAAACAATATATAATGGTGGGCCCAAGAAGAGTCGAACTTCTGACCTCGTCCTTATCAGGGACGCGCTCTAACCAACTGAGCTATGGGCCCAAAGAAAAAAGGCTACAGATTATAAGTTTATTACCTATAACCCATAACCTTTTCCTAAAAAACCGAAAAGCAGAGCACAGGCCATACAATTTGAGTAACATGGATTAATGTGCAGGACCCCGGTCCCAATAAGTCTTGGGAGGTCCTGCGGGTTCTCTAGAAAGGAGGTGATCCAGCCACACCTTCCGGTACGGCTACCTTGTTACGACTTCGTCCTAGTCACCAATCCTACCTTAGGCGCCGCCCTCCTTGCGGTTAGGCAAACGACTTTAGGTATTACCGGCTCCCATGACGTGACGGGCGGTGTGTAC